>JAMPER010000001.1:777794-1003372 GCA_023664945.1 Alistipes senegalensis
TCGCCAGTTTTGCAGGCGTTATGATGGCCGAGTCATTTTCCCCGGCTTCGGCTTCTTCTGCCGTGGCTATCCGTGCAATTCCGGCTACATCTTCCGTTGCCAGCTTGGTAGATCAGTTGATATCCAAACATGATCATGATTATCGGTAAAAGTTATACAATATGCCTGAACATCCCAAAATTTTGTTATGTTGCAGAGAATACAGACGAAAACGCACTTCAAATATCGCACAGCGTTTCATTAAAGCCCTGTTTATATGAGAGAAGGTATGACACGTTTAGATGAATATGGTAAGACATATCCTGACTTGGTATGGGACATTTGGCTATTCTTTGAATTACATAATCCTATTAAGAGTTTATTTATTAATGAACTAAAGAAAAATAGATGGAATCCAGATTTTGCTCCCAAGTGTACTCTAGATTGCTCTAAACATCTTAAAAATAAATACAAAGAAATTGGCACGACTGATGCGATTCAGCCGAGAACAATATCAAAAATATGCGATAGGCTGTGTGAAAATAATCTCATGAGTAAAGTGAAGATTGGTAGCTTAAATGGTTTTGATGAGCATGTGAATTTTTATCAAACAATGCTAAAAAAACCGAAAAGTGAAATTATAGGAGATAAGGAATTATTATCTAGGTATCTTAATAATTTAGTCTACGGTTTTCCGTATATTTATGAAAACAATAAAAAAAATGTACGACCAATTTGGGTCAAAAAAAATGGTCAGTTGAGTAATGGAACATGCTTCAATAGCATCCTCGGTATAGTTACCGCCAAGCATTGCATAGATGATTGTGACGAAATTCAAATAGATAGTATAGATGCAGATGTGTTGAAATCGGCAAAAATTTTTGGTTCAGAGGAGATAGATTTGGTATTAATTCAGCCACAAAGTGACTATCGCTGGAGCAATAAGTTTATAACTGCCGATGGCGCGGTTCTTGATGAAATTATGGTAATGGGATATCCAAATCATAGTGGTTTTGACAGGTTCTTAACAGCAACAACAGGCGAAATAGCTGCCATAGAGAAACCGTATTTAGCTAAGTATAACCTTATGCTATTAACAGGAAAAATCAAAGGCGGAAATAGTGGTGGCCCGGTACTGAATAATAACGGTAAAGTTGTTGGCATTATTACCGAAATGCAAAATTCAGAAGGGGATTACGATAAGTTTGGATATGGCATGGCTATACCAAGCTCTTACCTTGAGCAGCTTGTCGAAATAGAGAATAATTATAACTTTGTCAATAAAATTTCGTAGGAACATGAAGTACGATTTGGTTCTCTAACAAGTATAATGCTTGGTAATAACTGTAAAAGTTTATGCTACCGAATAGGCAGTTCAGAAAGCCCTGCCTCGGTTGGGCTTTTGCTTTACGCAGCTAGAAACTTATACTCGTTTTTATCAAGCCCGCGATCATCATTGTATTTGTCCGTCATAGCCTGGCTCCTGTGCCCAAGCAGAACTTGCGTATTGATACCCTGTTGGCGGTACAAACGCTCCGAAAGCGAGCGGCACTCATGCAGCGTTGGCCTGTAACCCGAATCAGGACGATTAAGCACACGGACAAACAAATTACGAAAACGTGCCGTCATATAATTTGCGCAAAGCGGTTGTCCATTATCCTTACGCAGGAGAGTTTCTCCTGGTGTGGTGTAATCCCGGCAAGACCTAATCACCTGGCCAAGAGACACACCGACAGGCTTTAACTTGAGCTTCAGCGGCAAAGCAACCCGTTCACCTGTTTTTTGCTGTTCAATAAACAAATATCCGTCTCTTACATCAGCAAAAGCCATCTTTTGCAAATCAGCCCGACGTTGTCCAGTTACCAGAGCCAGTAACAGCATTTTGCTTACCCATGCAGGTTCAGATTTCAGAGAGGCATCATATAAGGCTTGCCATTCCTCAAGCCGCATCCTTTGTCTGCGTATCTGCACAGGCAGAGGTTTGATTGATGCAGCGGGATTAGAACCAATCAAACCGGCAGCAACCGCTTCCGCAAAAAGCTCCCTGGCCTCAAGCAAAACACGCCGGGCCGTATTCTGGCGCCCAGATTGCCATATCTGATGCACCGCTTCTGCAATGTGTATTGGCCGGATTGACCCCAGCCGCAGCTGACCGATAGCGCGTTTCAGATGGGCTAGATTTCCCTTGCGTTTGTTTATGGTTTTGGGATGTAGATTCCTCAGGGCAAGCAGTCTCTCAAATTCACCGCACCAGTCGGAAACGAGGGTAAGACCAGGGGCGATCCGGGTAAGGATTTTGGCGAGCATGGGTGTCTCCTGTTGTTTTTGCACAGGGTCATTTCACCATGCGTTTGCAGCTAGTGTAATTGTTTTGCAGAGGGTACAAATGAACTGGAGGTACTTCATTTTTCAGGAAAATCACAGACTGATCCTGATATTGGCAATTCTAAAATGTTTATAACGGAATAACAGACGAGAAATTTTATGTTGAATAATCTGCCAAATAATCCTGATGTGGCGCACGCGCTATTACAGCAAAAACTCAATGAGCACACTACAGCGCTTCGGGAAGTTAGGGAAGAAAACGAAAAACAGAATGGGCGCTTGCAAAGCATAGAAACCAAGGTTGACCGAATAGAAAAAAACACGGCTTCTATCGTTGAAGCAACTTCCGGTCTGCGCTTTATCGGCAAAGCCATTGGCTGGATTGGCGGTCTTGCTGGGGCTCTGAGTGCCATCTGGTATGCCATCACCAGCTGGCCGAACCAGGGAGGCTGAAGGTGAAGAGCAACAAAAAAAGAATATCCCTTGCGGCGCTGTATATCTCCGCAGCCTGCCTGGTAGGCATAGCAGGGTATGAAGGCTACCGGGGACAAGCCTATATGCCCACACCCAACGACAGGCCGACCATTGGCTTTGGCGAGACAAAAGGCGTCAGGATGGGAGACAAAACCACCCCAGAGAGGGCGCTGGTACAGCTCTTGAAAAGTACCCAAGCGCATGCAGAGGCTATCCGCTCCTGCATTAGCGTACCCCTGTACCAGCATGAATGGGACGCGTATGTTTCATTGGCCTACAACATCGGGACAGGCAATTTCTGCAAGTCCACCCTTGTAAAAAAACTCAATGCAGAAGATTACGCCGGGGCGTGTAAAGAAATTCTCAGGTGGGACAGGCAGGCCGGAAAAACGTTGCCTGGGCTGATCAGGCGCAGGCAGGGGGAGTATGCCACCTGCATAGGAAAGTGAACCTGTAAAGAAAACTTACACGTTCCCACGGACATGTATAGAAACCCTGAAAAACTTTACATGTCCTTGTCCGGCATTCGTTCAACACAAAACCACTTGTACCTCAAAAAAGGGGGGAAATGAGAGACAAAAACATCATCAGCCTTGCCGTTCTGGCGCTGGCTTTTGCGGCAGGGTGGCTGATAAATGGCTGGCGGCTTCAAAGCCGCATCAGCCGGATGCAGGCAGAACAGGCACAGGCCATCCAGGCATCCAGCGAAGAGGCAAGAAAAAAAGAAAAAGCGCTACAGGAAAAAATAGACAACCTGAATGCGGCTTATAGAGAGGAGAGAGACCATGCACAGAAATACATTAACAGCCTTCGCGCTGACATTGCTGCTGGCAGGTTGCGCCTGTCAGTCCCAACAAGCTGCCCCGGAACCCGTGCGGGTTCCGGCGCTGAACATACAGAAACGCGAGCCGAACTTGACCCAGAGACTGCTGATGCTCTTGTCGCCATCGCAGCAGAAGGGGACGAGGCTATCAGGGAATTAAATTTGTGTGTGGATGCGTATGGGGCAGGGGGAAGCTAAAAGACTCCGGGATAGGGAGCTTTCCAACTCTTCTCAAATAAGTGGGGGAAAGAATAGCCCCGCACAAGGCGGGGCGAAAGACCTTACTTTTGTTTTGTGGAAGAAGATGCTTTCCTGATACGTTCTGTAACTGTGGTTTTTTTATTTGCCTGGGCAAATTTTTGGGTTACAAATTGACCGGTTATTGCACTTCTACTTCTGGTGTTGTTGCTAGAATTATTAGCGGACATTTTATTCTCCTATTAAAGGTTTTTTGGGGGAACACCGGAATCCTCTTGAACTCCGGTGTTTGTCGTTACTTCCTGATAACTATCTTGAAGGGTCTGCCGTTAGGACGGCGAATCACACGACCATTCCTCAGACGGATTGTCATGCGAAAGATGACCTCTTCATAGTATGGCTTCGTATAAAAAACCATAAGAGACCTCCTTTCTTTTAAGAAAGAAGAGAGGCCCAGACGGAGAACTTGAATTTTCAGCACCTTTGAGATATACTCAAAGCCCCTTTGTGTGAAGGTCTCAAGAGGCACTTCGGGCCTACCAAATGCCTTTTACCAGAGTCCCTGAGAGGGCTAACTCTCAGGGACTCATCATATCAACTGCTCCTTACGTAAATTTGTAAGGCGCAAGTTTGCAGCTTGTTCGCTGACACCACAGGCCGACATTATCATAGTTGGTTTGCCTTGTAGGGCAATGACAACATCGACAGGCATCAGTATTTCTGCGGCCAAGTTGTTCGCTTGCCATTCGCTATCTTCGTAAAAACGGTGTTCACCAAGCTGTGCTCCTCGATGTAGGGTTACAGCATGTCCAAGCACTATATGGCTAAATTCATGAACTACGGTATAACGCGAAAAAGGACGATCTGTGAACAAGCCTCGATAAATACTGTCACGTACAACGACAAGATTCTTCTCTGGTATGGTAAAAGCTGCCGTATCTGGTAGGTCGGCATCTTCTATAATATGATAGTTATATTTAGCTCTCTGAAGCACATTTTCGAGAAGAAACACAGCATCAATGAAATAGTCGTTCTTATAACATCCATGACTTCTCAATAAACTGCATACTCCTTGGCTGATGTTTCGCAGTTTGGCTTTACTTGTCGGTGCGACTTTGAATCCTATAGGTTGCGAGCGGTTATAAATGGCTCTTTCATTTATTGTTATCATTATTTAACCTCCCGCCGTTAATCCAATTTACGATATCATCAGGTACGCCTTGCCCATCTGTCAGACGTCGAGCGAATGCTGCAACCAAGTCCTTTTCGCTTTTATTCAATTTTGACACTGGCTTACTGTCCATCGTTTTCCTGCATGCTTCCCACAGTTCGGATTGTTGATCAACAGTGATTATTCTGGAAAAATAATCCAGCGTTGCCTTGGAGATTTTTTCAGTCAGTCCCCTTTCTCCAAGCTCGATGGCGCTCAAATATGGAGAACTTATTCCTAGCCCTTGAGCCATGTCACGCAAGGATAGCCCGTTTTCCAAACGGAGTTTCCTCACGCACAGACCATAAGTCGAAAGTCTCATGTTCCCCTCCAATTATTCACAAAATTTGTTATGCTAATTAAATCACAAAAGCAATATGTTGTCAACTAGCAAGAATATTGCTGTATCTAGAACATCCCTTAATCACTGCCGACTGATACCAGTATCTTCCGTGTCTTGCTACTGGCAATGCACAGGGTTATACACAGAAATTGGGGATAATCAATCCAGCCTCTGAGCAAGTTCTTCTGCTGTAGCGTTGTAATAGATCATGAGCATCCGGAGGTCTTTATGTCCCACCATCCGCGCAAGATCCAGGACATCCAGCTTTTTTGCAAGTCGCGTAATGGCTTCGTGCCGGGTGTCGTGAAAATGCAGGCCTTCTATCATTGCGCGTGCTTTGGCTTTTCTGAAAAGGGTGTCCAGGTTCGGTGAGGTGAGGCCGAAGCAGGTAGCTCCTTCCGGTGGCAATTGTTTCAAAATGCGAATTGCTTCAGATGAAAGGGGCACGTTTCGGCTGGTGCCATTTTTTGTTTCGGTAAGTTGCGCCACGCGCTTTTCCAGATCAACATTTTTCCATGCCAGCCTGACAATTTCTCCAGCACGCATGGCTGTTTCAATTGCAAACAGAAAAGCTGCGCCAACTCGGGATTGTGCAGTGTCAAGGCTGCTATCATTCTCATAGCCGCAAGCGAATAGAATCCGCGCGATCTCGTCTGTCGTAATACGCCGATCCCGTGACTTTGATGAAGTTGGTCTTCTTACTTTTTGCATGGGATGTTCCCGGAGCCAGTTCCATTCGTTTATGGCAATGGTGCAGGCATGGGAGAGGAGGGACATTTCACGGGATACACTGGCAGGGGAGATTTCTTTCAATCGTTCATCCCTCCACTTTACAAAGTCAGTGGGTTTCAAGTCACGAAGCGGGATTGTGCCTATTGGCATTGAGGCCAGTTTTTTCAGCCTTATTTGTTCCCAGCGTTCCCCTTTTTTGTTTACAGATACATCAGATGCGTACCGATCCAGCAGATCAGCAAAATTTTTATTTGGAATTTCTCCTGATCTGTTGGACAATATTTCAGCTTCCATCCTGGTTGCCCAGGAAACGGCATCCGATTTTGTAGGGAAAGTGGCTGTTCGGCTAACCCCTAGTTTTCTGACAAAAGCCCGCCACTTATTCCCGCGTTTTTCATAACTTGCCATTGGTGCAATGGTGTAAAAATGGTGTAATGCCAAAATATTTCCGGCAACACAATGACACAAAAAGCGCAATTAGGCAACGCGGGAATTTTCTTATTTACCTATGAAAACAACGTAAAGCAATATAATGTTCATTATTGCACTGCATGGTGCAGTTTCCCCTCCCTCGCACCACTACCGGTTTCCTCAAATCTCACCTTCTAGCACTTTTTCCCATCTTTCATAGAGAAAACAGGAAGATAGCTGATCTACGTTGCTCATCAAATCGTCGCATATCCCACCTTTTATTTATCTGGTTACGGAAATGTTTAAAAGGGGGTATATCCTGATTTGCAGTGTGGAAAATATAGGGATATTTGTCAAATACCAAGTTTTTTCCTTATACCAAAGGCGGTATTTCATGCGCTAGTATTTTTCACATCCGGGCTGACACGCAGATAAAAGCTGATGTCTGCTGGCTTGCAAGGCTTTTCTTTTGGTTTGAACTGCGCAGTTGTGCATCAGTAAGCAGCTGGATGATTTTTGCTATATCAGCACCTATGAAGCATCCATTTTTTGTTGGATTGGCATATGTCCCACATATTTTCTGGTTATCAATGCACGTTATTGGACGTTAAAAAATAAAAACCGCGTAAGCACTTGGTTTTACACGGATTATTGAACGTTATCGGACGGTAAAAAAACAGGCTTGTGGTGCCCGGAACCGGAATCGAACCGGTACGCCATTTCTGGCGAGAGATTTTAAGTCTCTTGTGTCTACCAATTTCACCACCCGGGCGGGGAATACAAATTTTCAAATTGCAACAATTCAATATTATAACGATTTATTGCGCTTTCTCTACTATCCTTTTCAAAGGATACAGCTGTTTTCATGTGTCTGTTGCCGTTTGTCAGGCAAGTTGTTCGGCATGTTGCGCCGTTGGAGGTAGATGCTGGCATAATTAGGATATGTTGATTCTATCCAATGCAGAAAGGGGCATGCCATGTCAGGACAGAAAATAGCTTTGGTCACTGGCGGTAACAGGGGAATTGGTTTTGAAATTTGCCGGCAGTTAGCTGAGAAGGGGTGTATGGTCATTTTGGGTTCCCGTGTGCCGGTTAGGGGAAAAGAGGCGGTAGCTGAACTCAGGAATGCCGGTTATGACAATGTGCGCTTTATGCATGTGGATATGAATGATCCTGAAACGTTTATCATTACCCGTGATGAAATTGCAAGGGATTATGGCCGTCTGGATATCCTAGTGAATAATGCCGCCATTTCAATTGATGGGCAACGCAAAGTGGATACTGTGCCGGTTAGTATTATTCGGGATACGTTTGAGGCCAATTTTTTTAATCTGATTGAACTGACACAGCTGCTTTTGCCGCTGATAAAGAAGAGTCCTGCTGGACGCATTGTAAACCAATCAAGTATTTTGGGGTCGCTCACATATCACAGTATGCCAGATTCGCCTATTAAAGGCGGAAAGGCGTTTTCTTATAATGCAAGCAAAACAGCATTGAATGCTTTTACTGTTCACCTGGCAGATATTTTGCAGGATACGAATATCAAGGTTAATTCGGCTCATCCAGGCAATGTTCGTTCCGACATGAATCCCAGAGGAGAGCTTAGTTTGGAAGAAGGCGCGAAAACAGCAGTTGAGCTGGCTTTGCTGGCTGATGATGAGCCGACAGGCGGCTATTTTTACCGTGAGCATATTTTGCCCTGGTAAAGGGTAATATTGTGTCAGGCTTCTTCCGGCAGTAAATAATCTTGAAGCCGGCGGATTTGCTTGCCGTTGTTATCAAAGTTGCTGGCGTTCAGCCATGAAAGGATAGCACTTTGTAAGCGGGGCCAGGTTTTATCTGTGATGGAAAACCAGTCCGTATCACGATTGCGGCCTTTGGTGACGACAGCTTGCCGGAAGGTGCCTTCGTATTCAAATCCCATACGCATTGCAGCATTTCGTGAAGGCGCATTAAGACTGTCGCATTTCCATTCGCAACGCCGGAATCCCCATTTATTAAAAGTATGTTGCAGTAAAAGGAAGATGGCTTCAGTCGCAGCTGTTGTCCGTTGCATGAGCGGCGACCAGTTTACATGCCCGATTTCCAGCACACCGGAGGCAGTGTCAATCCGCATTAGTGTTACGAAACCGGCAGGAGTGCCGGTTTGAGCAGGAATAACAGCAAAGGGGAGAAGGCTGGTATCTCTTTTCAACATAGACAGTAAAGCATGCATGATTTCGGGAGATTCCGGTTTTTCATAAGGCAGATAGGTCCAGGAGCGGCTGCTCTTTTCGGTTTGATATGCCTTATAGAGTGCCTGGAAGTGGTTGTCCGGTTCCAGTGGCTTCAGGCAGCAAAAGCGGCCGCTGATTGTACAGGGTACAGGTGTGATGGCTGGGCGCCAATCCGGCAGGCTTTCTCCTACGGGTTGATTGTATTGGTTTAGCGGCATAGGGATTACTCCTGTTATAGCGAAGGGTTCTATTTTATCTGTTTACTCCTGTTTTTCAGGGGTGTTTCTTGCCGTTTAAGTGAGCGGGCGAAATGTTTTTTCCGCTGGAATTTCTATTCGGTATAATTTCCTTTTGCCGCAACAGGATAGTATTCCGATGTCAGTCGCACCTGAGTTGCTTCTTCCTGCCGGATCGGTCGCCAAGATGCATAAAGCATTTGATTTTGGCGCAGATGCCGTATATGCAGGGCAGCCGCGCTATAGTTTACGCGCGCGTAACAATGATTTTTCTACCCATGAGATGCTGGGAAGGGGTATTGCCGAAGCTCATGCACTCGGCAAGCGCTTTTATGTTGCCAGTAATATTTACGCACATAACGCAAAATTACGTACCTATATGGCAGATATGGCACCGGTTGTTGCCATGAAGCCTGATGCCCTTATTATGGCGGATCCTGGGCTTATCATGATGGTAAGGGATCAATGGCCTGATATGCCGATTCATCTTTCTGTCCAGGCTAATGCCATTAATTGGGCGGATGTCCGCTTCTGGCAGCGTATGGGGTTGACACGTATTATTCTGTCACGCGAACTTTCTCTCGACGAAGTGGAAGAGATTCGCCAGCAATGCCCTGATATGGAGCTGGAAGTATTTGTGCATGGCGCACTGTGTGTCGCCTATTCCGGACGCTGCCTGCTTTCCGGCTATTTTAATCACCGCGACTCCAATCAGGGTACCTGTACCAATTCCTGCCGCTGGAGCTATGCAGTGCATCCTGCCAAAGAAAATGAGGAGGGGGATGTTCTTCATTACACATCGGATATGAATGACACTCCCTTTTCTTTTTCTTCATCGGGTGAGGTGCCGCGCCATCCGTTGTCAGATCAGGTTTATCTGCTGGAGGAGGGAAAACGTAAGGGGCAGTTTATGCCCATTGTGGAGGATGAACATGGGACTTATATTCTGAACTCCAAAGATTTGCGTGCTGTTGAGCATGTGGCGCGCCTGGTAAAAATAGGCGTGGATTCCCTGAAAATTGAGGGGCGCACAAAATCCATTTATTATGTTGCACGTACAGCACAGGTGTACCGTCAGGCTATTGATGATGCTGTGGCAGGCCGTCCGTTTGATACGCGTCTTCTGGGAGCGTTACAGGGATTGGCTAATCGGGGATATACTGACGGCTTTTACAAGCGTCACCATACACAGGAGTACCAGAACTATCTTAGTGGTGCGTCTGAACTGAACAACAGCCATTATGTAGGCGATGTGGAAAGTGTGGAAAATGGCTGGGCTACGGTGACAGTCAGGAACCGTTTTTCAGTGGGTGATCAGATTGAGGTGCTGCATCCGTCTGGCAATAGGGTTATTTTGCTGGAAGTCATGACGGATATGGAAGGTACTCCGCTATCTGTTGCTCCTGGCAGCGGCCATACGGTTCGAATTCCGTTTGAGCCGCAATGGGATAAAGCATTACTGGCGCGTTTGCTTTAAAGGATACTGATCATTATGCGGCAAATTGTACTGGATACGGAAACCACGGGGCTATCTGCCAGCGCAGGAGATCGTATTATTGAGATTGGTTGTGTTGAGCTGAAAAACCGCCGCATTACGTCCCATCACTTTCATCATTATATTAATCCGGAGCGGGATTCCCATCCGGATGCGCTTGCTGTTCATGGTCTGACAACGGAATTTTTAAGCGACAAACCTAAATTTGCCGAAATCGCAGATGCGTTTTGCGACTATATCAGGGGGGCGGAACTCATTATCCATAATGCTGCTTTTGACGTGGGGTTTCTGGATGCAGAGCTTTCCCGTCTTAATTTGCCACATGTGAAAGATTTGAGCAGTCAGGTAACAGATACCCTTCTCATGGCTCGGGAAATTTTTCCCGGAAGACGTAATTCCCTGGACGCATTGTGTGAACGTTACGAAATTGATAATACGCATCGCGATCTTCATGGTGCGTTGATTGATGCCGCCTTGTTGGCAGAAGTGTACCTCGCCATGACGCGCGGGCAGGAATCGTTGATTATGGATTCCGAGCTCCAGCATGATAAGGTGATCCATGAAGATATAACCAGTGATTTTCCTTTGGATATTATTGTGCGTTTTGCCACTGCCCAAGAAGTTGCCGAGCATGAGGCTTGTCTTGATGATATCGAAAAGAAACTAAAGGGATCGGCTGTGTGGCGGCTGGCAGAGGAAGGGAAAGAAGAATCTGCCTAAAGGAGATCTGGTTTTGTTATCTATGAGAAACGGCCCGTTTCTTTTCATTGTGTAAAAAGGCATATCGGCAGAATATCATAGACTGGAAATAAAGATTATCTGGTAAAGATTGCCTGTTTCTGTTTGTAACCTGTTCTGATTCATATGATTATATTTTATTCTCATATAGAAGAGCTTTTTCTATATGAGAATTGGTATTTTTAATATTAGCCAGCTGCCTTTTCATGATTTTTGAAGGTATATTGTTGGGTTGTGGCAGATTGCATGGCGGGTCTAACAGGTTTAAGCATCTGCTTTATTCTATATTTTATTTTGGATAGTTTCTTTTCCGCTTGTCAGGAAGGAAAGGGTAATCTTATTGATTATGACTTTTTAAAGGGAAAATAAAACAAAAAGTTTACTGTATTTTTGGTGGCAGAGTGATATTTATCAAATCAGAGCAGATAGGGTAGGGGAAAATAAGCAGTTTTGGTAACACGCTTTTTATTTCCCCTCCATCTCTTGTTCCTACAGATGAGCGGAGGCAGGAAAGCAATCATAGTTTTCGTTTTTAGGTTGATGAATTATTGAGGTATAACGATATATGGATCATGCTGAATTGAGCTCATCTGTTGTTTCCAGAGTAATTCTGCCGCTATGGCATGCTGATGTTTCAGAGAAAATAAGGAGAAGGCCGATAAGCCATAGAACAGAACGTGCGATTATCCTGAGCTATCTTGAAAAGAAATATTGTATTTTGGTTCGAGAAATCAGGGAAGGAAGAAATGTCAGCTATCTTCTTTGCAAAGAAACTACCCATAAAGGTGTGGAATCAAGAAGTTTTGAGGTGGGAAAATATACAAATGAGCATATGATGCGTCATTTTGCACGTTATCTGAATCGGGGAAGACTAAGCAGAGAAAATATTGATGAGACGATTATTGAAATGAAATCGCTTCAATTTTTTTGCCGGTGAATTTAATGGTACGTCTGTTTCTATAAGGCGGGAGTACAGTATGCAAGATGGCAACGATTAGATGTTAATTAAACTCTTGCTGAAAGATAACTAAAAGATAAATTTTATATAAAGATAATATGAAAAGAGCCCGAAGAGGAAATACAGCCCTCGGGCTCTTTTCAATTTTTTACAATGAATGATCCTTAAGAGGCAATTTATACATGCTCGCCCAGTACGGATACTGTAACATTTACTACTACATCTGTATGCAGGGAGACTGCAACAGGAAAATCCCCTACAGTTTTAAGGGGACCAGTCGGCAGACGAACCTGGGATTTTTGTATATCGAACCCTTGTTTGGAAAGGGCTTCAGCAATATCCGCGTTGGTTACTGAGCCAAAAAGACGGCCGTCCACCCCGGATTTTTGCTGAATCTGGACAATCATACCATCCAGTTTTTCGCCTTGAGCCTGAGCGGCGGCAAGTTTTTCAGCTGCCGTTTTTTCCAGTTCGGCACGACGTTTTTCGAATTCCTCAATAGCCAATGCCGTTGCACGGCGTGCCATACGCTGCGGAATGAGGTAATTACGGGCATAACCATCCTTGACGCGGACGATATCTCCCAGATTGCCAAGATTGGTGATTTTTTCCAACAAAATAACTTGCATAATTCTCTCCAATATCCGGTAAACGCGCTGTAATTAGGATTGGTGCAATGAGGTGTACGGCAACAGTGCCAGAAAGCGGGCACGCTTGATGGCCGTATCAACCTGACGTTGATAGATTGCGCGTGTGCCTGTCAGGCGGGCAGGCATGATCTTGGCATTTTCCTGGATAAAATCTTTCAGGGTTTCAATATCTTTGTAATCGACCTGTTCCACTTTAGCTGCTGTAAAGCGGCAGAATTTTTTACGTTTAAACAGAGGATTTTGCTGTTTGCGTCTTTCTTTCATTTTTCCTTTGTCGGATTTTCTACCGTTTGCCATGTTGAGGCTCCTGTATAAGTAATTTGTTCTGATCCGTTATGGATGTGATATCAGTAATATGGAACACGAGGCTTTTGCTGTTCCTGCTTTTTTTTGCAAGAAATCCTGTAAAACACTGAATTTTCCCTGTTTCCAGCTTATCAAGCTCATTTGCTATTTTTCCGATAGCCATAACGGGAATTTCCAGTTCAACCAGTCTTTCAGTTTCTGCTTCAGTCTGTCTCGAACAATGTTGCAACAGGGCTGTTACTATTGGTATGCCTGCAGGGGTAAAACGGACAATGTCGCGTTCAATAAGACAGGCAATAAGCTGAAGACGGTTTTCCAAAAGCGCTTTGCTCCTCCTTTTTTATGCTGTCATTATGCTGATGCAGTTCCGTTTCCAGCTGTTGCTTCTGCAGTTGCCGGCGTGGCAGGCCTGGAAGAAGCATCTGATTCATTACGGTTTTTGGATGATTCTTCTTTTTGCGCAGATTTCATCATTGGAGAAGGCGCAGTTTCAGCTTTTTTCATTCTGACGGTCAGATGCCTGAGAATGGCATCATTGAATTTGAAAGCTGTTTCCAGTTCCTGCAGTGTTTCATGACTGCATTCAATATTCATGCAAACGTAGTGGGCCTTGGCAAATTTGTTAATAAGATAAGCCAACTGACGGCGACCCCAGTCTTCGACACGGTGAATCAGGCCACCTTTAGAGGTAATGGTGTTTTTGTAACGCTCGATCATGGCCGGAACCTGTTCGCTTTGATCCGGATGAACGATAAATACTATTTCATAGTGACGCATTGGAACTCCTTATGGACATTGAAAACAGCCCGCCCCAGCGTCAAGTAGGGTGCGGGAAGAAGAAAATCAAAAATTTTACCCGTGTATTCAGTATTTTGCAAGATTTCCACTGGTTGCGAGCAAAAGACCATTTAAAAAGGAACGGCTGTTTTGCATTTTATGGGATGAATATATATGATACTGTTAAAATGTACAGTTTGTCGGTGCCATATTTTCCGGTTTGATAAGAAAGGGATGCGATGAAAAAGCTGACTGCACGCCAACAGCAGATTCTTGAGCTGATTAGCGGCGCAATTGAACAGACGGGATTTCCGCCTACGCGTGCTGAAATAGCCAGTAAACTGGGTTTTCGATCTGTCAATGCAGCAGAAGAGCATTTGCAGGCACTGGCTCGAAAAGGGGTTATTGAAATGACGCCAGGCATTGCCAGGGGTATCCGTCTTCCCCAGGCAGACAGGAAAATCACGGCAGATGTTTTACAACATTATCTTGTGCCGTTGGTAGGCCGTGTAGCTGCCGGTTCTCCTATTCTCGCACAGGAACATGTTGAAGCGGAATTTCGCCTGGATTCGGCGCTGTTTTCTGACAAGCCGGATTTTCTTTTAAAAGTTCGTGGACTTTCCATGAGGGATATCGGCATCTTGGAAGGGGATTTGATAGCTGTAAAGAAGACGGATCGCGTGTGCGATGGGCAAATTGTCGTGGCGCGTATTGGCGATGAGGTGACAGTTAAGCGTTTCAGAAAGGCAGGACATGATATAGAACTGCATTCCGAGAATCCGGATTTTAAACCTATTGTGATACATGGCGGGGATGATTTTTCGCTGGAAGGGGTGGTTGTTGGTCTTGTCAGGAGTGTGTAATAGATCGGCCCGTTTTTTTGATCAGTTTTCCCCGGTTTTGTATAGGATTTGTTTGGCAATACCACGCAGAATATTAACTTCTTCTACTTCCAGCCGACTTCTTGAAAAAAGCCGCCTCAGACGGGGCATCAGTTTCTTGGGGTGATTTTTGTCCAGAAACTGGATGGCAACCAGCGCTTTTTCCAGGTGATCTACCATGCCGTTGATTTGGGTGACAGTTGCAGGTTTGTCTGTGAATCCGGCTGATTCAACGTTCTGGTTTGGCAAGAGGGTTTGAGGAATCGCCATGCGGCATTCATAGGCCAGGATCTGCACAGCTTGTGCCAGGTTCAGAGAAGCATACTGCGGGTTTGCTGGGATGCTGATTAAGGCATGGCATTTTTCGACAATTTCATTTGGCAGGCCAAATTTTTCGCTTCCGAAAACCAGGGCTGGATACAATTCTGGAGAAGCGGCCATGCGGGAGGCTGCCTCACGTGCCTGAAGAAGCGGCGGAGCAAATTCGCGGAAGCGGCTGGTAACAGCCCCTGCAAAATGGCACCCTTTTAGTGCTTCGTCAATTGAATCGGTGATATGGGCATTTTCCAGGATATCCAGGGCATTGCTGGCAAAACGGATGGCTGCTTCATGTTTTAAGGCATCTGGCAATCGTGGCCGGACGAGTATCAGGTTATTGAATCCCATGGTCTTCATGGCACGGGCTGCCATGCCGACATTGCCAGGATGACTGGTTTCAACCAGAATAAAACGAAGGTTTGAAAAAATGGATATATCCGTTTGCGATGTGTTCATTTACAATAATGCCTTCTTTCAGATGTTGCAAGGAACAGCTGATGTCCTGATGCAGGGCAAGCTGTTCTTTAATTTTTTATTTGTGTGCCGTGTCAATTTTGAATGCACGGTTCCTTTTATTTTAACGGAAGCGCTATGCACCCTATGCTCAACACGGCGGTAAAGGCAGCCCGCCGTGCCGCCTCAATTATCAATCGTGCTACATTCGACCTGGATCAGTTGGTTGTTACAGCCAAAAGACAAAATGACTTTGTCACAGAAGTGGATAAGGCTGCTGAACAGGCAATCATTGAAGTCTTGTTAACAGCTTATCCCAATCATGCTGTGCTGGCTGAGGAATCCGGGGCGTCTGCCAACCTGAACGATGAGAGCGAGTTTGTCTGGATTATTGATCCACTTGACGGAACAACCAACTTTATTCACGGTTTCCCGCAGTATGCTGTTTCTATTGCTTTGCAGCAAAAAGGGGTGGTGACTCAGGCTGTTATTTACGATCCGGTGCATAATGACCTGTTTACTGCCAGCAAAGGGGCTGGGGCTTTTCTCAATAATAAAAGGCTGCGGGTTTCAAGAACAGACAGGTTATCACAAGCACTTGTTGGTACCGGTTTTGCTGCGCGAGACAAGGACCCCGAATTATTGCGTCAATTCCTGAAAATGTTTGAGGTGATGACCATGAATTGCCACGGCCTGAGACGGCCTGGTGCTGCGGCGCTTGATCTGGCTTATGTTGCAGCAGGGAGGTATGACGGTTTTTTTGAAAAATATCTGAATATTTGGGATATTGCCGCCGGTTCACTGATGATAACGGAGGCAGGCGGTTTGGTCAGTGATTTCTCAGGAGAAGCGGCCTATCTGGAAAAAGGTAATATTATTGCGGGCAATCCGCGTGTTTTTGCGCAAATGTTGCATCTTTTGCAATCTTTTGCCTAATCCCATTTTATGGCATGCCAGCAGATATTCGCCTCGACCTTTTTTGCAAGGTAATTGACAATTATGGTGATGCCGGGGTTTGTTGGCGTCTGGCCCGGCAGCTTGCCCGGGAATATCCTGTAAAAGTTCGGTTATGGATAGACCAAATATTTGTCCTGAAAAGAATAGTTTCCGAATCGGACTGGCAGCCAAATGAGAGGCTGGTTTGCGGGATAGAGGTTCGAGAGTGGAGTGAACCTTTTCCTGTGGAAGAAACGATAGCCATTCCTGATGTTGTGGTTGAGGGGTTTGGTTGCCGTTTGCCTGACAGTTATGTTTCTGCCATGGCAAACAGACAGGTTCAGCCGGTGTGGATCAATATGGAATACCTGAGTGCTGAATCATGGGTGGAGGCGTGTCATGAAATGCTTTCCATGCACCCCATGTTCTCTCTGAAAAAGTATTTTTTTTTCCCGGGATTTACAGAAAAAACGGGAGGACTGATACGAGAGAGCCAATTGGCCAGGGCCCGTCAACAGTTTCAGCAGGATAGTACAGCGCGATCAGCTTTGTTTAATCGCCTCGGCATCAAAGAAAATGCGGCATGTTTCCTGTCACTTTTTTGTTATGATCATGCGCCTGTTTCGTCTTTGTTTGAAATGTTGGCACAACAAGACAGGCAGCATATATGTTGTGTGGTGCCAGAGGGGGTTGCCTCTAGGCATGTCAGTCTTTTTTTGGGTATGGCGCCAAAGGCTGGCTCGGTGCGGACAAAGGGGAGACTGACCGTTCGGGTAATCCCGTTTGTGGATCAGGATGAATATGACAGGTTGCTTTGGTCATGTGATTTGAATATTGTCAGGGGAGAAGATTCCTTCGTCAGAGCGCAATGGGCGGCCAAGCCATTTATCTGGCATATTTATCCCCAGAAAGAGGCGGCGCATGTTCCCAAACTTTGCGCTTTTCTTGATCGCTATCTTGCAGGTCTTTCTGCATCTGCATCGGAAGTTGTCCAAAAGGCATGGATGGTATGGAACAGGATAGGAATCGCAGAAGAGGAGTATGCCGCTGTTTTGAGAAGCATGTTTTTTACAGCGTGGCCTGATGTGGCACGACATGCAACAGCTTGGGAAAGGAAAATAGCTGAAAAGAAAGATTTTGCCTCATCGCTTTTCCGATTTATCCTCAGAATGCGCTAAAATAAACAAGTTTACTTTCACGTTGCCTTGCTATGTGCAGGGATTTTTCAGTTTTAATTTGATTGTTATGTTATGAAACAAGCACAGGAAATACGCACCGGTAATGTCATCATGGTCAACGATGAACCTATGGTGGTTCTTAAATCAGAGTTTTCCAAATCCGGCCGCAATGCCTCTGTCTGCAAGATGAAATTAAAAAATTTGCTGACGGGATCCAATATGGAATCGGTATATCGGGCTGATGACAAGTTTAATACGGTTGTACTTGAGAGAAAGCCCGTTACCTATTCTTATTTTGCTGAACCGCTTTATGTCTGGATGGATGCAGAGTATCACCAGTATGAAATTGAGGCGGAAAATATGGGAGATGTCCTCAATTATCTTGAGGATGGCATGGAAGCCGATGCCGTTTTCTACGAAGGTAAGGCTATTTCAGTAGAAATGCCCAATACAATCATTCGTGAAGTAACTTATACGGAACCGGCAGTGAAAGGGGATACTTCTTCCGGCAAAGTGACCAAATCAGCCCAGATTGCTTCCGGTTATACGTTGCAAGTTCCGCTCTTTGTCGAGATTGGCGACAAAATCGAGATTGATACTCGGACCAACGAGTACCGTAGCAGGGCCAATAAATAATTGGCTTTGGTTGTATTATTCGGATGGAAGGAAAAAGGGGACGGGTTGCATGCCTGTCCCCTCTGTTTTTGAAAGTCCCGGCCTCTTTTCTGAAGAGAGGCAGCAGATTGTCAAACAAAGCGGATACAAGAATAAAATGAAGAGATTATTATTTTTGCTGTTTTTTGCCTGTTTCTCCTGTTTTGCAACAGAGGTAAATGTTGCTTTTTCGCCAGATAACGGTGCGCAGGAGCTTATTCTTGAAACTATCCAATCCGCGCAAAGCAGTATCAGGATGGCTGCTTATTCCTTTACCTGCCCAAAAGTAATGCGCGAATTGTTGAATGCCAAGAAGCGGGGCGTGGATGTGAAGATTGTGATTGACGAAAAGGGAAACCGTTCCAAAGCAAGCAAGGCAGCCATGAATTTGGCAGTCAATGCAGGCATTCCGTTGAGAGTGATTTCTGCATACCGAATCCATCACGACAAATATATCGTGATAGACAATAAAACAGTGGAAACTGGCAGCTATAATTACAGCAAGTCAGCTGCAGAAGGCAACAGTGAAAATGTTGTTGTTATCCGCGATAATCCGGAAATTGCGCAACAGTATCTCAAGCACTGGCAATCTCGCTGGGATAAAGGTACGGATTGGCAGTCGGAATATTGATTAATTTTGATTCTGGGGAAAGGCAAATTTTACTGTTTTCCCCGCTCGGACTACAGATTTGGCAATCTGATTGGATTGGAAACGGAATTTCATGATGTCTGTCAGGAGCATGACGGGATATGCAAGCATTTCGGAAGAAACGGATGCCGGGACGCTAACGATTGAGATTAAAAGTGTCAATTCGCGTTACCTGGATTTGCAGTTTCGTATGAATGACGAGTTGCGCGTATTTGAGCCTGTTTTGCGCGAAGCTATTATGCAGCGTGTTTCGCGTGGGAAGGTCGAATGCCGCTTGGCGTTGTCGCGTGAAAAAAGGGCTGGTTTGTCTTATGCGCTTAATCATGCCGTATTAGTGGAGCTTGCCCGGCTTCAGGATGCTGCCCGTTGCCAATTTCCGGATGCTGCGCCCTTTACGGTAAATGAATTGCTGCGCTGGCCTGGTGTAGTGGAGGAAGCGAATGTTGAACCGGACACGCTGAAAAATCAGGTAATGGCAGCTATGCTTTCTGCAATAGAGTCTTTCATTGCGGCTCGCCATCGTGAGGGGGAGGCGCTGGCAGCTACTTTGCTTGAGAAAGTGGCAGGCATGGAAGTGATTGTGCAAAAGGTAGTTCCGCTAATTCCGCAGGTTCTTTTACAGTTTCAACAGCGGTCGATTGAGCGGATGCAGGAGGCTCTTGGATTGGCTGCTTCACAGGTTGGTACGCCGGTTGTGTCCGAGCAGGAGGCATATGAGCGCATTCGGCAGGAAGTGCTGCTTTATGGCACAAAAATTGATGTGGCTGAAGAGCTGTCCAGAATGACCATTCACCTCGAAGAAATTCGCCGTATTCTGGAAAAAGGGGGAATGGTTGGAAAGCGGCTGGATTTCATGCTTCAGGAACTGAACCGTGAAGCTAATACGCTTGGATCAAAGGCAACTGTACGGGAAGTATCTGATGCTTCTGTTGACCTGAAATTATTGATTGAGCAGATACGAGAGCAGGTACAAAATCTGGAATAGCTTTTTTCCTATTGCGGCAGGTATATTGTTTGTATATTTTCTTTGCTCCGGCGATATTCCTCTTTTTTCATTTTCAGATAGGCATCTTTGCTGATTTCATGCAATTGCGGATAGCGTGCTGTGGCATCAAACCAGGCAGTAAGACGGTAGTCACGTTGCTTGTTGACTGGCAGGGAAAGCGAATCCAGGTAGGCATTGACAGCCAGATAATAACGCAATGCGTTGCGTTCGATTATTCCACGCATGCCTGATGCATACTCCGGGGTTCCGTCTGCTTTTTTTCCGGTTACACTTATACCAGCCTTATTTTTCCCGGTTGTGGCCAAGTAAGTTTTCATGGCCAATTTAGCTGCTGTGCCATAACGGTAACCGTAATCTACCCGAATAAAGCTCTGTCTGGTATTTATGGGAATAGCCTGCATGGTAATGCTCACATGGGATGTACCATACGGTCCTTTTTCTGCATTCATGGCAACATTCATGTAATTTCCATTATCGGCAATTTTACTGAAATGGTATTGCATGCGTGTCGCTGTTTCCAGAGATTGAGGTTTCTTTGTGCCGGCATAAATTTCGATGGTCTGGCCATCTGTTACTTTGCAGTATTTTATATTCAGGTGCAAAAACAGGATTTCGCACCAGCTCACCGGATCCCGAAGGTTCTGCCTGACAGCTGAAAAAGGATGATCCAGCTTCCCGTAAATTTCTCCTGTTATGCTGTTTTGGTTTTCCAGAGAGGAAAGCCAAATAGGATTATGGTAAGTGTTTTGCTCCAGTTCTGGTTTTAAGCGTTCATAAGTTGTTCTCATCGCCTTTGCAGCATTATTCTGAGCATGGGCGACTGATATCAGGCTTGCTATAGCAAGAAACAGCAATTTGCCTGTTATCTTTTCGAGAAAGAAAGAATTCATACTATTTACCTATCAGAGTCAATGGAACGTTCCATTTTATCCGGCACTACGGGCAGGATTATGCGATAGCACAACAAGGTATCCAACACAGGGCTTGGGGCAAAGATGCAAGGGCAGCAGAAAGCATATATATTGCCAATTTGATACAGTCAGTCTTGCATGAAGTTATACAGCATAGTACAATTATTTAAAACTTATTGAATAATTGTACTATGGAAACAAAAACTGCAGTAGCTATTTTTGAGGTGCTTACTTCCGAAATACGGCTGACTGTCTTTCGGTTACTGGTCAAATATGCGCCTAATGGTCTGGTGGCAGGGGAAATTGCCCAGATGCTGGATATCCCCAAGACTAATCTGTCTTTTCATTTGAAAAACATTGTTCATAGCGGACTTGCCAGCATGGAACGTGAAGGCCGCCATATTCGGTATAAAGCCAATATTCCTCTAATGCTGGAAACGATTGCTTACCTGACAGCTGAGTGTTGTTCGGGTAAACCCGAGGTATGCCGGACGTATCGTGCAGAAAGCGGTATAGAACCTGTATTTTTGCCAGCCTGTTGTGAAGGAAAAGGAAAATAACAGGAGAAATATTAATGAGCTGGAATCGACGCTATTTCTTTATCATCGCCGTTTTGGCTGCAATCTGGTTGGCTGCTTACTGGTATATTCTGCCTTTTTCTACCTGGGTGGTATCTGTTCCTCTGCATCTTGATCCGACCTCAAAGCTTGGCTCATCAATTGAATTTTTTATTTATGATACTGTAAAAATTCTGCTGCTTCTTGTGGCGCTCATCTATGTCATCGCCTGGATCCGCGCATCGCTCAATGTTGAGCGAGTGCGGGAGTATCTCATGGGCAAGCGCAGAGGGATCGGCTATTTCCTCGGTTCGCTGTTCGGCTCTGTAACACCGTTTTGTTCCTGCTCCTCAATTCCGCTATTTCTTGGATTTACCACAGCCAGGATTCCATTTGGAATAACGATGTCATTTTTGATTACCTCGCCATTAATTAATGAAATAGCAGTCGTTTTGCTCTGGGGACTTCTTGGCTGGAAATTTACTGTCATTTATGTGGCCGTTGGCATGTTGGCTGGCATTATTGGTGGTGCTTTTATGGACGCCATTAATGCGGAGCGCTGGTTGCAGCCTTTCTTTCTGGACGTGATGCGTAATCCCCCCCGACAGACAATAAATGAACGTGGGGATGTTCAGAAAATGACTGTAAGCCAGCGCCATAATTTTGCCTATGGCGAAATGCGCACAATTTTTAGCAGAGTATGGAAGTGGGTCATTGTGGGCGTTGGCATTGGGGCTGCCTTGCATGGTTTCGTACCTGACAACTGGTTTGCACAGCATTTGGGGGCCGGGGAAGGGTGGACTGTGCCAGCAGCTGTATTAGTGGCTATTCCGTTATATTCCAACGTAACAGGCATTGTCCCCATAATGGAAAGTTTGCTCATGAAAGGTTTGCCTATAGGCACAACTCTAGCATTTTGCATGAGTGCCGTCGCGGCCAGTATTCCAGAAGTAATGCTGCTCAGACAGATTATGACGATCAAGCTGCAGGCCGTATTCATCACATATTTGTGGGTAATATTTTCTCTGGTTGGGTGGCTGTTTAATTTCGTTGGCCCTTACATCGTCAACAATTAATTTCTCTAGGGTCTGTTTATGGAAAGCTGGTGGCCTATGCTTAAAAATGCACTTGAAATGTTCTTGTTTCTTGGCATAGAACTTTCAGTACTTTTTATTTTGATCAGCGCCGGAGTTAGCCTGGCGCAGCAATATATACCTGATACCAGAATACAGGCACTCCTGGGAGGAGCCCATGGTCGTGGATATATCCTCGCGGCACTTATCGGAGCCATAACTCCCTTTTGCAGCTGCTCCACTATACCCATGCTTCGCGGATTGTTAAAAGCGAAGGCAGGTTTTGGCCCGACTTTAACATTCTTGTTCACATCTCCGTTGCTAAACCCTATCATCCTGGGTCTTTTCATCGCTACATTTGGCTTGAAAGTGACCTCGATATACGCTGGCATGGCCCTGATTGTATCTATAATTGCCGGCATAGTGCTTCAGGGCCTTCATTTTGAACGATATGTTATACCGGAAAGAGATAATTCTATAAACGCCGGCGGTGGCAACTTATGTTGCGGTGCCAAGAAGCACCTCGAACCGTTGCGGCCCCATGCTGATGTCGTGGAAGAGAAAAAGGCGCCATCATGTGGCTGCACCATAACACCCAAACCAGCTATACAGTCAGACTGCTGCAGTGTGGTGCAGAAGCCTTCCCCCTGCGGCTGCGGCACACCTAATGAAGCAGTTGGCTCTTCAAGTTGCTGCGAAGAACAAAAGGTGGTTCCTGAGTTATTTTCCCAAAAGCTCAAGAAGGCATTTCGTGACGGATGGAAACAATTTTTGCAGGTTTTACCTTATCTTTTATTGGGTATTGCCCTTGGAGCTTTCATTTATGGCTTTGTGCCAGAGGAGCTTATCACCAAATATGCCAGCGGTGATAATATTTTTGCAGTTCCAATTGCAGCTGTAATAGGTATTCCTCTGTATGTACGGGTTGAGGCTTTAATTCCCCTTACTGCTGTACTGGTAGAAAAAGGCATGAGCCTTGGAGCAGTAATGGCTCTGATTATAGGTGGCGGTGGAGCGAGCCTCACGGAGGTTATTCTACTCAAGTCCATGTTCAAAATACCAATGATTATCGCCTTTCTGGCAGTCATCATAGCGATGGCTATTTGTGCAGGATATGTTTTTCAGTTTGTTGTTTAATAAAAGGAGTGAACGATGGAGATTAAGGTTTTTGGGCCAGGATGCGCAAGATGCAAGGAAGCTGAAAATCTGGTGAAATCAGTTATACAGGAAACAGAAAGTAATGCGACAGTAGAAAAGGTATCGAAATGATCTCTTTGGGCATTATGGCGACTCCCGCTGTAGTTATTGATGGTAAGGTGATGATTGCTGGAGCTGTTCCTAGCAGGGAGGCGCTTAGAGAGTGGTTGATATTAGGTGAATCTGAGCAGGCGGATTTATCTGCAAGCAATTATAGTTGTTCATCAGGATGCGGTTGCCAATAGGTTTATGGCTTAATTCAGGAAGAAGCAGAAGGCAACTCTTTTATTATAATAAAAGAGTTGCCTTTATCTTGAAGAGTATAAAGGTTCCAGCCATATTCTTATTTAAATGGTGAAAGCTTCTGCAGGGTTTCAATTACATCCGGGAACTTTTCGGTAACATAGTCAATTTCTTCTTCTGTGTTGTACGCGAAAGAGAAAATCTTATTGAACTGTGTGCATAATTAAAAGGTATATTCATTGCCCTGAGCATGTGCGAAGGTTCCAGAATGCCCGATGTACAGGCAGAACCATGGTTTCCAGCACTTCCGGTGCTACGGCCGTGGTGGTAGTTCTCTAGATAAACCGTTTTTGGTTTCATGCGGCCTCCACAACGATCTCTGGATCTACATGCTCACGCAAAAGTTTCTCTACAAGGTTGTGCTTGCTTGGCTGGAGCAGCATTGAGAGCAGCGTCCACGCAGAGTTGCAATTACTCTTTTTCTTTCAACGTCATCAATTCGATATCTCCGCTATCTGCAACAAGCAATGGCCGGATTTTTTATCGCTAATCTTGATTTTTTGCATATTGGTTATCTTTTGTCCAGCTATAAGTGTACTCTGTGCATTCTGTTTTAATTTAGTTTGAAAATTTCGGCTATCTGGTTCAAACAAGAACCGCATGCTCTGCCAGCTTTGGTATAGTTGGTAACTTCTTCTACTGTTTATCAACCATTTTCGCGGATAGTCTTTTTGATTTGTTCATCTGTTATATCAAAGCATTTGCAGATCAGCTTGCCGCTCTCGTTGACATGAGGTACTGGCGTTTTCAATAATGCCTTTTGTGTTGATTTTTAAGATATAATTTAAGCGCATCTCCACAAGCCAAGCTACCCACTTCGCCTATAGCGTTGGCATCAGGTAGTGATTCGGCATTGAGCAGATGCAAAAAATGATCATGCCCCTTTTCTGTATAATTCCACATGATTACTTCCTGTCCGCTACTATAACACCTCCAGAAAATATAGCATCTTGCCAAAACGCTGCCTTGTCTTGACTGAGTGTGGCATGGTACTTAACCTGACGAAGTAAAAAATAAACTGGTCATGATAGTTTGATTTTTAATTAGCAGAAAATATATGGTTATGCCGAATTGCATCAATACCTATCCATATATGTCGTTTTTCTACTGGTAAATGTAACCAGGCTATTAATTTTTCATTCAAACATACCAATACTCAAAAATGGGTGGCTGCTTTTTGTTTGCTTTCAAAGCAGATTAATACGAATATGCAAAAATGTGTACATGAAGGCAGACAGCCTGCAATTTATGTGTGTGCGTGTATAATTTCCATAGCCGGGGAGTCACTTGCAGCATGCTGTAAAAAGGCATAAATGCTGTTTTGTACTGGCAGAAATGAAAGTGCCGGCAGATACCTTTAATACGGGCTGATTCTGTCTGGGGTTTCTAATGCACAGATTCTTCAGATGGCAGAGGCGGAAAGGGTCAGGTCACGTGATGAAACCAAGTTACGAAGAAAATACTTACCTGTTTGCAGGCAATGCGCCTTATATTGAGGAGCTTTATGAGGCATACCTTGATAATCCGGGCTCTGTGCCGGAAAACTGGCGAGATTATTTTAATTCTATGCAGAATATGCCGGCGGTGGACGGCAGCGAGCGGACAGATGTCCGGCATGCTCCCATTATTTCGGCATTTTCGGAACGAGCGAGGCAACCTTACCGTGCACTGCAGCCTTCAACCAGTGCCGAGCTGGAAAAAAAACGTATCGCTGCACAGCAAATGACGGCAGCTTATCGTTTTCAGGGAACGCTGTGGGCGAACCTGGATCCGCTCCAACGACAAGAACGTCCTGCTATTCCCGAGTTGGATCCGGCCTTTTATGGCTTCACTGATGCAGATATGGATTTGGCATTTAATATCAGCAATACGTATTTTGGTCCGGAAACTGCATCGCTTCGTGATCTGCTCCAGATGTTAAGAAATACTTATTGCCGGGCTATAGGCGCGGAATTTATGTATATCAGCGATCATGCGCAAAAACGATGGATGCAGGAAAGGCTGGAATCCATCCAGTCCACACCGCATTTTTTACCAGACAAGAAACGCCGTATCCTCGAAAGACTGACTTCAGCAGAAGGAATGGAACGTTATTTGCATACCCGGTATGTCGGGCAACGACGTTTTTCTCTGGAAGGCAGTGAAAGTTTTATTGTAGCACTGGATGAAGCGATCCAGCGTGCCGGAGAGCAAGGTATCCAGGAAGTGGTGCTGGGGATGGCGCATCGCGGCAGATTAAACGTACTGATGAATATCATGGGGAAAATGCCTCATGATCTTTTTGCGGAATTTGAGGGAACCCAGGAGATGGAAACCCGTTCTGGCGATGTGAAATATCACCAGGGATTTGTTCGTGATGTTCCAACACCAGGAGGGCCAGTTCATATTTCGCTGGCTTTTAATCCTTCCCATCTTGAGATTGTCAATCCGGTTGTAGAAGGTTCCGCCAAAGCAAGGATGAAGCACAGAAAGGATGAGGATGGTTCTCAGGTGTTGCCTATTCTCATCCATGGCGATGCTGCTTTCGTTGGCCAGGGTGTTGTTATGGAAACGCTGAACCTGGCGCAAACAAGAGGATACAGCACAGGCGGAACACTTCATATTGTCATTAACAACCAGATTGGCTTTACAACATCAGATCCGCGTGATTCCCGTTCGACTTTATACTGTACAGACGTGGTAAAAATGATTGAAGCGCCTGTTCTGCACGTCAATGGAGATGATCCGGAAGCAGTTTCCCTTGCAGTACAGATTGCGCTGGATTTTCGCATGACATTCAGAAAAGATGTCGTAGTGGATGTGGTGTGTTACAGGAAACTTGGACACAATGAGCAGGATACCCCATCCATGACGCAGCCGCTGATGTACAAAAAGGTAGATCAGCATCCCGGAGTTCGTCATATTTATGCTGAAAAACTGGTTTCGCAAGGCATTGTAACTGAACAGAGTGTCCAGGCTATGGCAGTCAAGTATCGCGAGAGGATGGATGCTGGCGAGCCGGTTATTGATCCTGTGATATCCAATGCTATCAGCAGATCTGCTTTAGAGTGGCAGCCATACCTGAAGAAGAAATGGACGCATAAAGTAGATACAGCATTGCCGCTGGAAGAGTTAAAACGATTGGCTGAGCGTATTACGGCTGTTCCAGATGGTTTTAAGGTGCATCCTTTGGTCGAAAGGGTTCTCCATGATCGTCTCGCCATGGGAATGGGTAACGAAAAAGTGGATTGGGGGATGGGAGAGCATCTTGCGTTTGCTTCTCTTTTGGCAGCAGGGTTTCCGGTTCGTTTATCCGGCGAGGATTCCGGGCGTGGGACTTTTGTACATCGTCATGCCGTTATTCATGACCAAAATCGTGAGCGATGGGATGCAGGAACTTATATCCCGCTTCAGCATGTGTCTGGTGACCAGGCAGAATTCACGGTTATTGATTCGGTTTTGTCAGAAGAAGCTGTTTTGGGTTTCGAATATGGGTACTCAACAGCTGCTCCCAATACGCTGACTATTTGGGAAGCGCAGTTTGGCGATTTTGCCAATGGCGCTCAGGTTGTTATTGACCAGTTCATTACCTCCGGGGAAGCCAAGTGGGGGAGAGCATCCGGTCTGGTAATGATGTTGCCGCACGGTTACGAGGGACAAGGGCCTGAACATTCCTCTGCACGACTTGAGCGTTACCTCCAGTTGTGTGCTGATGAAAACATTCAGGTTGTGCAGCCTTCCTGTGCTTCGCAGATATTCCATGTTTTGCGCCGCCAGATGCTCAGGATGTACAGGAAACCGTTAGTTTTGTTGACGCCGAAATCCCTGTTACGCAACAAGGAGGCTTCTTCTCATATTGACGAGTTGGCCAAGGGACATTTCCAGCCTTTGATAGGAGAGGTCGATAGCGCTGTTAAAAGCCAGGATGTTGTAAGAGTTCTTGTTTGTTCGGGAAAAGTTTATTATGAGCTGGTTAATGAACGCAAAAAGCGGGGCAGGCTGGATATGGCTATTATCCGCATAGAGGAACTCTATCCTTTCCCGCATGATATGTTTATGCAGACATTGAAAGGGTTTCCTGCCTGTACGGAAGTGATGTGGGTGCAGGATGAGCCGAAAAACCAGGGAGCCTGGCTGCAAATTCATCCCAGTTTGCTGGCGGGTATGCAGCCGGGGCAGAAACTGTCTGTTTCCAGCAGGCCGGCCAGCTCTTCTCCGGCGGCTGGTTATTTTGATCTGCATCTGGAACAGCAAAGAGCGCTGCTTGATGCTGCGTTTTCGCAGATGCAGGAGAGCATTATCCGGTAACTTATATTATTAATTTGCAGTCGTTATCCAATTAAGGGAGAAGTATATATGGCTGTTTTGGACGTAAAGGTTCCGCAGCTGTCCGAATCTGTAACGGAAGCTGCCTTGCTGACATGGCACAAAAAAACAGGCGAGATGGTAGAACAGGATGAGAATCTGGTAGATATAGAAACAGACAAGGTTGTGCTGGAGTTGCCTTGTCCCGGCAAAGGCGTCCTGACAGAGATATTGAAAGAGGCGGGCGCAATGGTCAAGGGAGGGGAAGTTATTGCACGTGTTGATACTGATGCGGTGGCAGTTGAGCATCCACCCGAAACGGGCAACGAGAAAAAAAGCAGGCATGAGTCTTCTTCATCTGCTGCCACCTCAGCCAGTCCGTCTTTTTTTGATGAATCTGCTCATCCTGCAGGAATTGTGATGCCTTCTGCTGCACGCTTGATGGCGGAAAATGATTTGGAATGTGCCGATGTAAAAGGCACCGGAAAAGGTGGGCGCATTCTGAAAGAGGATGTATTGCGGGCGATGGAAATAAGGCCAGATGTAGGGACGGTTTCTTCTCCGCAGTCATTACAATCCGTGCCATATTCGCCTCCATCCAGTTTTATGCCCAGTGCTTCTTCCGGCAATCGTCCCGAGAACCGTGTCCCCATGAGCCGGTTGCGTGCGCGCATTGCTGAACGTCTTATCCAGTCACAATTAACTAATGCAACGCTGACGACTTTCAATGAAGTCAATATGCAACCTGTGCTGGATATCCGGCGAAAGCTTGGCAAGGAATTTGAAAAAGAGCATGGCGTGCGCCTTGGCCTCATGTCATTTTTTATGAAGGCTGCTGTGGCAGCGCTCAAAAAGTTTCCGGTTATCAATGCTTCCATAGACGGAAATGATATTGTTTATCACGGTTATTTTGATATCGGTATTGCCATCAGTTCGCCACGTGGTCTGGTTGTGCCCATTATGCGCGATGTGGACTTGATGTCGCTGGCTGATATTGAAAAGAAAATAGCCGAGTTCAGCGCACGTGCCAAAGAGGGGTTGCTGACGCTGGAAGATCTGACTGGCGGCACTTTTTCCATTTCAAATGGCGGGGTCTTTGGTTCCATGATGTCCACACCGATTATCAATCCGCCGCAATCCGCTATTTTGGGTATCCACGCCACACGGGACAGGCCGGTTGTGGAAGATGGGCAAATTGTGATCCGTCCGATGAATTATCTGGCGCTTTCCTATGACCATCGTCTTATTGATGGCAGCGAAGCTGTGCAGGCATTGGTAGCAATTAAGGAAAATCTGGAAGAACCGTCCCGCTTGCTTCTGGATTTATAAGCTGGCATAACCGTTATGGGAGGATGCTATGAGCATTCTGTTTGATGTTGGTGTTATCGGTGCCGGGCCAGGAGGATATTCTGCCGCTATCCGGGCGGCACAACTTGGCCTGAATGTTGCCTGTATTGATAAATGGAGCCGTTATACAGGAGAGGCTGCTCCCGGGGGGACATGCGGCAATGTTGGCTGTATCCCGTCCAAGGCGCTTCTGGATTCTTCCGCTCATTTTGACATGATTCGCAACAGGGCGGATTTGCATGGAATTGAAGTAAAAGGTGTCGCCCTGAATCTTAACCGGATGATGGGAAGGAAAGATGAAATTGTTGCCAAAACAAATGAAGGGATCCTTTTTCTTTTCCGGAAAAACGGTGTCAGTTTCTATCATGGCACTGCTGCTTTTGAAGAGAAAGTGCCAGAGGGATACAGGCTGAAAATTACAGGTCGGGAAGAGCAGTACCTGATATGCCGCCATATTATTATTGCGACGGGTTCTCTTCCCCGTCCTTTTCCCGGACTGGCGTTTGATGAAAAACGTGTTCTTTCCAATACTGGCGCTCTGGCAATGGAATCTGTTCCCCAAAGGCTGGGGATAATCGGTGCGGGCATTGTTGGGCTGGAGCTGGGATCTGTCTGGCACCGGCTGGGGGCAAATGTTACTTTGCTTGAATCGCAACCGGCTCTACTGGGGGCAGCTGACCGGCAGATTGCCAGCGAAGCACTCAAATACTTGCGTAGCGGCGGGCTGGATATCAGAACAAACGTAGGTGTGCAAACCGTGCAGCCTGATGCAGATGGCGTGCTTGTCGAATATGATGATGCGGATGGCACACGCCGGAAAATGTTTTTTGATCGATTAATTGTCGCGATTGGCCGTGTCCCCTATACTTCGGGGCTAGGCGCAGACAGAATTGGCCTTGAGCTGGATCAGCAGGGATTTATTGTAGTGGATAGCCAGTGCCGGACAAATTTGCCAAATGTCTGGGCTATTGGCGATGTGGTCAGAGGGCCTATGCTGGCACACAAGGCACAGGAAGAAGGTGTAGCTGTTGCAGACCGGATTGCAGGAAAATACGGAGCGGTGGATTATACGATGATTCCGTCAGTTGTTTATACCCACCCTGAAATTGCCTGGGTAGGCAAGACGGAGCAGGAGCTTGAAGCAGCTGGCTGTGAGTTTTGTGCAGGAACTTTTCCATTCCGTGCAAATGGGCGGGCACGTGCCATGAATGATACAGAGGGATGGATAAAGATTTTATCTGATGCCTATACGGATGAAGTGCTGGGAGTCCATATGATTGGTCCCCTTGTGTCGGAATTGATGGCTGAAGTGATGCTGGCCATGACTTTTAGGGCTTCTTCTGAAGATATTTCGCGCATATGCCATGCTCATCCTACTTTATCCGAGACAGTGCGCGAAGCCGCAATGGCAGCCCATGGCCGTTGCCTGAATTATTAGGAAAAGAAATAATTTTATAAAAGGCATAAGCTCATGATAGCCGGGAAAAAACGGTTATATTGTTTATCAATCTCTGTCGGGATGCTGCTGTTCGGTTTCATGCAGGGGTGCGCGCATTCTGAAAAGGAGACGGTATTGTTTCCCGGGGTAAAAGCTTTGCTGGAGGCGTTTCCTGCCGGAACAATTAATTCCGTTGAAGAAGCGGATGAGGCGCTGGATGCCGTTTCATACGAGAATCAGGTTCTGGAATATCGCCTGGGGCAGGAGATGGATGCGTGTCATCAGAAATTTCTGGTGTCTGCTTGCTATGATGAAGCACGCTTACGTTTCAGGCAAAACCGCGCAGCCTTAAATCCCCTTTCTATTGAGGCTGATCGTTTTAAACGAAGTGAAAAGGTGCGTTTGCGCGATCAGGCACTGGTTGATGCACAGCAGGAAGAGAAGAATAATAAATCGGAAAGGGAAGCATCGCGCAGGCGTTATGAAGAAAAAGCGGCGCGCTACACAAAGGATGAAGCAGCGGAAAAGGCAGAGAAAACTGCGCGTTATGCTGATATCCATGCTCGTGATGAAGCCTCTCCGCCTAAAATTGAAGAGGGAAGTTATACCGTCAGTCCGCCAAGCCGCCTGAAAAATCCGAATACTGTTTTAACACCAGCAGAACGTGCTAAAAATGTACGGGATTATGAATCAAAACAGTTGGAAGCAGAAAAAAGACAGGAAGATGTTGTACGCAGAAAAGCTGAAACACAGGCAAAAAGAGACAAGCGGGTTGTACGGGAAAATGAAGTTCCCGGGAAAAAGCAGAAAGTAGCAGAGGACTGACAAAGGTTTGCCGTTGTTTTCTTTTTGTAGCTGTAATGCGATATGGCAGCATCCTGTTTCAGGAGCGAGTGAGGTAAAATCGGTAAGGTCTGCATAAGCGCCGGGATAGGCCGGTTTCATGGAAAAAGGAATAAAGCGGATGGATAGACAGATCAGAGACGGCAATGGGACAGTTTTTTCGGCAAAATGCTGTTCCACAGCATTGGCACGCTTTTTCATGCTGTTGTCTGGCGGAGTAGCCTCATTTTTTTTACTGCGGTTTTCCGGGAAAATTGCAGCAAAAGTGAAAGCGCAGCTGGCGGGGGCTTCTGCTGTTTCTGCAAGGATAACGGATCTCAAACAAAAAGCTGTTGCAGGTGACCCACAGGATCAACTCAGGCTGGGTGTGATGTATGCGGCAGGCGTTGGCAGCAGGGCAGATTACCGGAGCGCTATATTCTGGATCAGAAAAGCCGCGGAGCAGGGAGAACCTGATGCACAAATGTTGGCTGCTATGATGTTTCTTGAGGGAGTAGGTGTACGGCGCAGCTATTTGCAAGCGGCAAGATGGGCGCAGCTTTCGGCTGTACAGGGTAATGTTATTTCCCAGCTGTTGATGGGTATTTTTATGGAAGATGGCGCTGGAGTTCGCCGGGATATGGAAAGGGCTGTGTATTGGTATCGTCAGGTAGCCAAAAACAATGCCGGGATCGGTGCTGAACAAAGGCTGGGCACATTGTATCTTGAAGGAAAAGGTATTTTACAGGATACAAAAGAAGGAATTAAATGGCTGATTGCAGCGGCAGAAAAGGGCGATGCCCATGCAGCATTCCAGCTGGGCATGATTTACTATGATGGCCGTTTGGTTGATCAGGATTATAAAGAGGCGCTTGCCTGGTATCTGAAAGCAGCCGAGGGCAGGAATGAGCCTGAGGAAGCCCGTCTTTTGGGAAAGGTGCTGGGAGAAATTGCCGAGCCGGGTGAAGTTTACACCCGGACAGCAGGGCAGATGATGAAGCGTGGACAGCACGTTGTCCGGGATGCCTGGTTTTATGTGGGCCTGATGTATGAAACTGGCCGTGGTACATCGCAGGATATGGAACAGTCAAGGTACTGGTATGGTAAAGCGGCAGATGCCGGGGATGAAATTGCCCAGCAGCGGTTGCTTTTTCTGCAAAACCAGGTTGTTTGATAACTTTATGGGAAAAGTCTGGCGGAAACAGGCAGGCTAAATGCCTGATTATGGCAAATAACCGTTTATTTTCTTGATATTTGCCAAAGATTTTTCTGCAGCATAGTGTTGTTCATTATCCGAATATATCAATAACCGTTATAACGGCTGTTACAGCTGTAAGAGAAAACAGAACATAAGGTGCAATTGCAGGGAATATCAGTGGAACTACTGTCAGGAAGCCAGGATATTCAGGCGTGCACGATAGGCTTTTTCTCCATATTTATCCAGTGCTTCCAGGTCGGCGCCGGCATCAGCCAGCGCTTTTGCGCTACGAAGACGGTCAGCTCGCGCCATTAATACAATAAAAGGTTGTCCATCCGGTGTTGTTTCATTAGCGCTCAATCCCTTTTTGAGCAAGTATTGCACCAGCTCCACATTTTCTTTGGGGGCTGTAAGTGCAAGATAAAGCAGGTTTTTTCCCTGAAAACGTGAGTCAATCCGTGAGCCATTTTCTACAAGCAGGCTGACAATTTCGACAGGAGCGCCGTTGGCACAGGCTGTCATGATGGGAGTTATACCGTAATAATCAACTAAATTAACATCGTTGGCTGCTACCAGAGCCTGAAGCAATGGCAAATGAGGATGTACGTTATTGACAGCCAGATGCAGAGCAGATTGTTTTTCTTTATTGATTTGAACAGGATTGGCACCGTATTGAATCAGGTAAAGGGCCACATCGTATTGGCTGTTTTCAAGCGCACGCATGAACATAACGTCTTTTTCTGTTTGCGTCATGCCGCCTATAAATTGTTCAATGACATTGATATTACCTGTTTCCAGGACAAGCTTTAACGTGTCCTGGCCTCGTGTGTTGACGATTGTCTTGTCAGCACCGGCATCAAGAAGGATACGGATTGTTTCACTCATGGGGCGCATATTTTCAAAGGAGCGGGATGCCGGTTGCCTGAGTGCTTTCATCAATGGGGTTTCACCGTACTGATCCCGTGCGTTGACAGATGCGCCTTCACCCAGCAGACGGTTGACGGTATCCGGATATAATCCGGCAGCCGCATCCATCAATCTTTCATCTGTCCTATCAAGACAAGTTTCGCAAACATCGTTTCTTGAAGCACATGACAAAAGCAGAAATGATGCTGTGAAAGCCAGTAAATAGGTGAAGAATTGCTTGCGCATGGAAATTTTCTCCTGTTTTATGCAGCAAAAATCCGAATACAACATCATTTTATGTCAGACGGAGGAAGCGCACATGAAAAAATACAAGAAAAGTCCGTTGTTTATCGTGTACGATATGGCGAAGATACTTTGCCTCTGCTTACCACAGGGAAGGACAGCGTCCATATTTGCCGGCATGATATTTGTTGGTTAATGCCACTTTCCTATTTAAGCCTGGAATAGGGCAGAATAAATAACTGTTTTCAGGGAGGGGAAAAAATGAGTTTTGCCCTGGCTTTTCATGGAAAGTGTATAAGAAGGTGTGTGCCCTTTCTTTAATAGTGTGACAGCGCATTTTCCGCAAGTCTTTATTGTATGCGGTTCCTTCCATCAGTATGTAAAGCCAGTTTCAGGGGGGTGTCCAAGAAAAGATGGCCAGCCAGGAAATCGATAAGCTTTTCGTCCATAGGCCAATATAATACAACGACATCGTATTCGTCCTGAAACCGGGCATTTTCAGCAAAATATAAAGAAAGGCTTTCATCTTCATAGGCCGTATCGCTGATTTCATAATAGATGGAATGCTTGTCCTCAGGTATGCTTTCCGCATTGGTCAGGGAAAAGTATCCTTCTGTTGTGCGAAAGGAAATGGTTTTTCTTTCTGACTGACATGGAATAATTTCCATAGCTTGGGGCCGTGCAGTCAGAACTGTCAAATCTCTTTCCATTGGTTTCCTTTCGGATATGAAGGGATTACAGGATATCGCTGGCATAGTCTGCCAGTCTCGAACGCTCGCCTCTGGCCAGCATGATGTGCCCGCCATGCGCCCACCCGCGAAAGCGGTCTACAATATAGGTAAGCCCGCTGGAGCCTTCTGTCAGATAAGGCGTATCAATCTGGGCAATATTGCCCAGGCAAACAATTTTGGTTCCTGGACCGGCACGCGTAATCAGCGTTTTCATTTGCTTTGGCGTCAGGTTTTGTGCTTCGTCAATAATAAGAAACTTGTCGATAAAGGTTCTGCCACGCATGAAATTCAGCGATTTGATTGAAATGCGGGAGCGAATCAGATCCTGCGTGGCTGCCCGTCCCCATTCGCCGCCTTCCTGATGGCTTGCCTTGTTAAGCACTTCCATATTGTCGTCAAATGCGCCCATCCATGGAGACATTTTTTCTTCTTCTGTCCCTGGCAAAAAACCGATATCTTCGCCGACCGGGATGGTAACGCGCGTGATGATGACTTCGTTGTAGCGTTTGGTATCAAGAACCTGGGCAATACCCGCTGCCAGTGTCAATAATGTTTTGCCTGTACCTGCCTGGCCGACAAGCGTGACGATATCGCATTCCGGATCCATCAGTGCATTGAGAGCAAAATTCTGTTCCCGGTTGCGCGCCTGGATACCCCAAACATTATTTTTCTGTGAAGAGTAATCGTAAAGCGTTCTTAGTACGGCTGTATTGCCGCTGATTTCTTTTACCTGGGCATAAAAAGGCGTTTCTCCGCTTTCTGCTTCCAGATAGACAAACTGGTTTATGCTCATGGCAGAAACCAACGGCCCGGCAATACGGTAAAAGGTTCGATTAGCGCCATGGTGGCCGGTTTCCTGCCAAGATTCAATGTGTTTGCCATGGGTTTCCCAAAAATTGCCTGGCAATTCCAAAATTCCGGAATAAAGGAGATCAGAATCTTCAAGAACCTGATCGTTAAAATAGTCTTCTGCAGCCAAGCCGAGTGCGCGCGCCTTAATGCGCATATTGATATCTTTTGAAACCAGAATGACAGCGCGTTTCGGAAAAGCTGCGGTTAATGCCGTGACAATCCCTAAGATCTGGTTATCTCCTTTGTCGCTTGGTAATCCTTTCGGTAATTCGGCAGGTTGCAAACGTGTCTGGAAATAGAGACGGCCGCCAGCTTCCTTGTTGCCAAGTTTATCAAGCGGGATACCTTCGTCCAGGCGCGACTCATCAATATCTGCTACCAAGGCATCAAGGTAACGTGCTACCTGACGAACATTGCGTGCTTCGTCAGAAGCGCCTCGTTTGTGATTATCCATTTCTTCCAGTGCCATCATGGGAAGGAAAATGTCATGTTCCTCAAAACGAAAAAGCGCTGTCGGATCGTGCATCAATACATTGGTATCCAGCACAAACATTTTGGATTCCCCCGATTTGCTTGCCGCGCGGCTTAAAGGAGATTGGAGCATTGTGCCGGTCAGTTTTTTCTTTGGCTGTTTATATGGTGTTTTTGTTACATCAACTGACGGTATAACATTTGCTGCAGAGGTTGCTGAAACAACTTTTGATGCTACCTGTTGAGGCATTTTTTTCACTGGTACGGCTGCTTTGGATTTGGCTTGTGTTGTCCGGCGACCTGGTTTCTTTGGAGATTTTGTGGCTTTTACATCGTCCGGTGTCAGCATGTCAGCTGGTTTTGTCGGCATTTTGGGAAGGGACATCGCAACCTCAGTTAATTGATTGCAAGGGAAATATCTGACGCTCTTGCAGAAATTTGGTAATAACAAACAGACCAGTCTGTCAGGGCAATATTGGGTCTGTTAACCTTGTCCGGCAATTTTTTTGACAGCCTGGAGCACTTCTTCAACGTGGCCTTCTACCCTGAGCCCACGCCATTCTGCGATCAATTTGCCATTCGGATCAATCAGGAAGGTGCTGCGTTCTATGCCGCGCACCAGTTTGCCGTAATTTTTCTTGGTTTTCATGACGCCAAACAGTTCACAAACGGATTCATCCGTATCGGAAACGAGCGGAAAAGGAAAGTCATATTTTTGTATGAATCCCTCGTGTGAACGCATGCTGTCCCGGCTGACGCCAACAATAGCGGCACCTGCCTTGATGAAATCGTCATATCGGTCGCGGAAGTCAATACCTTGCTGGGTACAGCCTGGCGTATTGTCGCGGGGATAAAAATAAATTACCAGTATTTTCCCACGATAGTCTGACAGCGAAAAACGCCCCCCGGTAGCTTCGGCCTGGAAGTCCGGTACATTTTGGTCAAGGATAACCGATTGCTGGGTCATAATTGTTCCTGATTCTTTAGAGTCATTTCAGATTATGCCTATTTCTGTCAGGCAAGCATAGGGGCATAGATAAAAAGTCCTGTGAATCATGCGGGATTTTCCATAAAAAGTGCCAGGGCAATACGGCGGCCCTCCGACAGAAGCAGATTAAATGTGCGGCAAGCGGCCAGCGTGGTCATGGATTCAACGCCTATTTTTTCCGAGGCCAGTTTGAAGAGCAGTTTTTGCGGGAGAAAGCGGTAACCGTTACCAGTGCCTACTATTAGCAAATCAGGCTGCGTGGCGAGGATATCCCGGAAATCATGAATATCCAGTTCATCCAGAGAAGATACCGGCCATAGAGCAGGAGCGGTATCTGGAAGAATAATCAGGTTATGGGTATAACGGATATGGTTAATGACAATGCCTTGTTCGTCATAGGACGTGATAGCACCGAGAACCGGCGCCGAGTCTGGATGCAATTCCATATAATTTTGGCTCAATAGAGCAAATATTGGTTTTGGAAGGACAGTATTAAAGAAAAAACAGCAAAAAGACAACAGGCAGAAAGCAAAACCGGCAAGAAAAACGCTATGACGGCTATAAAGGTGTAAACTGGTTACCCCGTATTAACTGAGGTAGGCGTCTGTCGTAATCAATATTGCTTCATGGCAATATTGTCCGTGTCGGCATCGCAGGTTAGGAGAAGAAAGATGAAACCAGTGAAAAAATCCGAGAAACTGCTTGAGGTTTGCTATGACATCCGTGGACCGGTTCTGGAGCGGGCGCGTCAGATGGAAGCGGAAGGACAAAAACTTATGAAGCTGAATATTGGCAATGTAGCCGTATTCGGTTTTGATCCACCGGAAGAAATTGTCCAGGACATGATCAACAATATTCAGAATGCGGCGGGCTACACGGATTCCAAGGGCTTGTTTGCGCCCCGCAAGGCGATTATGCAATACACGCAGGAGAAAAAAATCAATGGCGTGGAAATTGAGGATATCTATCTTGGCAACGGCGCATCAGAGCTGATTGTCATGTCTATGCAGGGTTTGCTGGATCGTGGAGACGAGGTTCTGGTACCTGCGCCTGATTATCCGCTCTGGACAGCAGCTGTCTCGCTTTCCAGCGGCAAACCGGTTCATTATATTTGCGATGAAGAAAATGAATGGCTGCCGGATATTGAGGATATGCGCAGCAAAATAACAGACCGGACCAAAGCGATTGTTGTGATTAACCCGAATAATCCGACAGGAGCGCTGTATCCGGTAGAAACGCTTCAGCAGATTGTCAATCTGGCGCGGGAACATGAGCTTATCATTTTTGCAGACGAGATTTATGACAAGTGTCTGTATGATGGCGCAACACATACCTCGATTGCCTCGCTGGCCGATGATGTTTTGTTTATCACACTAAACGGATTGTCCAAAAATTATCGTTCCTGCGGGTACCGGGCAGGGTGGATGGTCGTCTCGGGCGAGAAAAGACATGCTAGGGATTATATTGCCGGGCTGAATATGCTGGCTTCCATGCGGCTGTGTGCCAATGTACCCGGCCAGTTTGCCATCCAGACAGCTTTGGGCGGCTACCAGAGCATTAATGATCTGGTAGCGCCGACCGGGCGTCTGTCACGCCAGCGTGATATGGCTTATAACCTCCTTTCTGCCATACCGGGGGTAAGTTGCGTCAAACCCAAGGCCTCGCTTTATATTTTCCCGCGTCTTGATCCCGAGATTTATCCGATCAGGGACGACCAGCAATTTGCCTATGAGCTGCTGGAAGAGGAAAAGGTGCTGATTGTGCAAGGCACCGGTTTTAACTGGATTGCACCGGATCATTTCCGGGTTGTCTTCCTGCCTACATCAGATGATCTTGAAGAAGCGATACGACGGCTTGCCCGTTTCCTGGAAAATTACCGCAAGCGTTGCGGAACGGATCGGTTGCTTGCTGGAGATAGGAAAGAGAAAAAAGAGAAAAGCAATTTAAGACTGGCATAATTGCTTGGGGAGTCAGAAAAACAGCCGGGATGGAATCGTTTTTAACGGTCTCCCGGCTTTTTAATTTGCTGTCAGACACTCATTTCAGGAAAGGATTTTAAGATAGCGGGTAATATCGGGAGTATTGACACAGGCAAAACCAATGGTTATCTTGGCCCATTCATTTTTCACTTATAACAGCAGATATGGAACCACTCAGAGTAGGATTGCTGGGTATCGGAACCGTAGGTTCTGGTACCTGGGAGGTATTAAAGCGCAATCAGGCGGAAATCCGGGGACGGGCCGGAAGGGATATCCGGATTACTATGGTGGCGGATCGTAATCCGGCGCGTGCCAGAGAAATTACCAGAGGCGAATGCGAGGTAGTGGAAGACGGCAACCTTATTGTCACCCATCCTGATATTGATATCGTTATTGAGCTGATTGGCGGTTATGATGCGGCTCGTGATTTTGTGCTGAAAGCTATTGAGAATGGCAAGCATGTTGTTACAGCAAACAAGGCGCTTTTGGCAGTTCATGGTAATGAAATTTTCCGGGCCGCCCAGGAAAAGGGCGTAACCGTTGCTTTTGAAGCTGCTGTGGCTGGCGGTATCCCGATTATCAAGGCGCTTCGTGAAGGGTTGACAGCCAATCGCATTGAGTGGATAGCTGGCATTATCAATGGCACAACCAATTTTATCCTTTCCGAGATGAGGGAAAAAGGGCTGGAATTTGATGTTGTCTTAAAAGAGGCGCAGGCGCTTGGATATGCCGAAGCTGACCCGACCTTTGATATTGAAGGGATTGATGCGGCGCACAAGGCAACATTGATGTCTGCCATTGCGTTTGGCATTCCTGTCCAGTTTGACAAAGCCTATGTTGAGGGAATTACCAGGCTGGATGCACTGGATATCCGCTATGCAGAACAGCTTGGCTACCGCATCAAGCTCCTGGGCATTACAAAACGTATGCCTGGCGGGATTGAGTTACGGGTACACCCGGCGCTGATTCCTGCTTCCCGTTTGATTGCCAATGTGGAAGGAGCCATGAACGCAGTGCTGGTCAATAGCGATGCGGTTGGCGCAACACTGTATTATGGCAAGGGCGCAGGGGCTGAACCTACCGCTTCTGCTGTTATTGCGGATTTGGTGGATATCGCGCGTGTTGAAGCGGTTAAGCCGGAGTATCGCGTTCCTCACCTGGCTTTCCAGCCGGATGCCATGAATAATACGCCGGTGCTGCCCATGTCAGAAGTCACGACAAGCTATTATCTTAGAATGAAGGTTCAGGATCAGCCAGGCGTTTTGGCCGAGATTACCCGTATTTTGGCTGACCTGGGAATTTCTATCAATGCCTTCCTTCAGAAAGAGCCGATAGAAGGCGAAACACTGGTTGATATTATTGTTCTGACACATCAGACTCAGGAAAAAAATATTGATGCCGCGATTGGCAGGATCCAGCAGATTGATACTGTTATGGGAAAGGTTACCCGTATCCGTCTTGAAGAACTGGAGTAAACCCTGACAGAAGGATGATGCAGTGTTGCAGCATTGATGAAAAGTCTTGCAGAAAGGCAGGGTTATCCATCAGAATAATCCTGACAGGCGCAGGAGTGATTCCGTAGTCAGATAAAAGGGTATGGCATGTTCAAGAAAATCCTCATTCCTACAGATGGTTCCGAAACATCGCTGGCCGCCGCATTGGATGGAGTGGCTTTTGCAGCTGACAACCATGCCGAAGTAATTGGCATATATGTTGCACCTGAATACCAGTATCCGGTTTATATTGAAATTGTTCCGCCTACTTATCCGCTGGAAGAGGAATACCACGGCTTGATGAAAAAAATGGGGCAGGAATATCTCAAACCGATACAGGATGCAGCTGAAAAGGCCGGCCTCGTTTATTCCAGCCAGTTTGCCTTTTCGGATAATGCAGCCCAGGCACTGGCCCGAACGGCAGAAGAATTGGAATGTGACCTGATTTTTATGGGGTCGCACGGCCGTTCAGGTTTGGGCCAGCTAATTTTGGGCAGCGTAACATCCAAAGTGCTTTCGTTGTGCAAGATCCCCGTTCTGGTGGACCGGCCCAGAAAGAAATAATATTCAGTGTGCAATAAAAAACGGCCGTTAAAATCGGCCGTTTTTTATGCGGCAGGCAACAGATAGGCGTGCTTGCCTGGCAGCGTATTTTTTCTGGGAAAGGCTGTTATATTAGGTACTGATTGTTATTATCCGGCAGGGTACGGGGCATTATGCTCAAACAGGATAACCTCAGGAAAGCAAAGAGGAGCAGGAAGGTGAAAATGAAAATGAAATGGAAAGGGATATTGGCTGTTATTCTGTTTATGGGAGTAAATATAGCCACTGCAGGATGGGCAGATGAAACAAAGCATTCCCCAACAGGAGAACGGGTTGTTTATTCCATGAAGGATATTTTGCCGCTTTATCGAGAAAGAGCTGAACAGGGAGAGGCAGACGCGCAGCTCATGATGGGGCAGGTCTATGCTATGGGCGATATGGTTAAGGCAGATATGGCGCAGGCTTTTTCCTGGTTCATGAAAGCAGCACAGCAAAATCATGCGGAGGCGCAGTTCAGGGTTGCTGAAATGTATTTGTATGGACAAGGTGTTGATCAGAATTTCAGCCATGCGGAAAAGTGGGCAAAGAAATCCGCAGAACAGGGGTATGCAGATGGGGAATATCTTCTTGGGTTACTTTATGCTGAAGGAAAAGGCATGCAGGAAGACTGGAATGCAGCCGTAATCTGGTTATGCCGTGCTGCGGAAAAAGGGAACCGGAAAGCCATTGATGTGCTTGACACACGGACATTGACAGGCGACATTTCCCCTGCTCGTGGCGGAGAGGGCGTTACCGACTGGTGTCGCTGTACATCAGGACGGTCAGGCGATTGCTGATTGGTATCGGGTTGCCATGCGGCAAACCGCAGAAAACCAGTATGGAAATTATCAAAATTGAGAATAGAAGCAGGATACTGCTTGAGCAGCTTATTGAGATATGGGAAAAATCGGTAAGAGAAACGCATTCTTTCCTCTCGTCGCAGGAAATAGCGGAAATTGGAAAGTATGTGCCACAGGCTTTAAACGATGTCCCACACCTGATTATTGCGGAAAATGACAGGAAAATGCCGGTTGCATTTATGGGCATAGCAGGACAAAAACTGGAAATGCTTTTTATTCATCCTTCCGAACAAAAGCAGGGACTGGGGAAAAAACTGATGCAATATGCCATGAAAGAATATGCTGTTAATGAATTAACCGTGAATGAACAGAATCTGTATGCAAGAAAATTTTATGAGTGTACAGGATTTCAGGTGTATAAAAGAACACAGAGAGATGAGCAGGGTAACCCATATCCTCTTTTGTTTATGCGGTTGATTTGAAATTTCTTCCTGTACGGGACAATATGGGATCTTTTCAGGCAAGCATGCTTGGCGTAATAGCCGTGTACAAAAAGATTGTATGTTTCTTCTTTTTTCCTGTTTGAGTCGAAATTTGTTTGAATAGTTTTATCAGGAAGATTTGTTTTATTTGGAAAAATTTCTCTTCAGGATGAGTATATAAATTTTGTTATAAATATGCTATGCACCAATGACAGAAGAAAGGGAATGGTAAACTTAATAAATTCATCGTTTTTAGAAAGTTATTTTTAGGTCTGGCCTTGTCTGTGGCCTGGCCTGATTTTAACCGGACAGAATTCCCACTGAATTTTGTCCGGTCTTTTTTCTGATTTATCCCTTTCCAATACTATGACAACCCCTTGGTAATCCGTTTCAGGAATAGGAGAAGAGGGTATCCAGTATATGGGTTATTTCGGTTTGATACAGGAAAAGACAGAGGCTATTGGATCATGTGTCGGCAGGGATTTCCGGATAGCAGAGTAATCTGAAACAGTGGCAAACTATGACAGAAGGTTCTTCCTTGGGGAGATGATAAAGTTCCTCAATGTTTTCTACATCTTTTCCCAGCAGAATGACAAATGCCGCCCGCGCATGGCAATCTGCCACATCCAGGGATGTTTGTGTATTAACGGTATTCATCAGGACAGGACACAATATCCCAGCGAGCTGATCAGCATAGAGAGACGATCCAGCCCGGTATAGGCAAAAATGTTTTTTCTGATAGATAGCATCAAGGCAGGGGATTATTGTATTCTTTCTCCTGATCCCGGGATGTAGAAAAATAGGAACCATACTGTGTGGTGTCTATTTTATTTGCCTGGAATGTTTTGCCGCATTACCTTGTTCTTATGGTTTATATCCGCATAAAAGTGTTTTAAATATATTGAATCTTCTAATCTGCATCTCTGATAGTAATTGGGCGATTTTGGAAAAAGAGAAATTGGCTTTTTTGTAGTGGTATTTTGAAAAAATAATTATCCTGCCAGCGTCATGCCGGCAGGATAATTTGTTGGTTATTTTCCCGGATAAAACGGGATAAATTATTCTCCTGGAAAATATCAGGAAGCTTGTTCTCCTACATAAATTTCTACTCTGCGATTCTCTGCACGGCCTTCTGCTGTCGCATTATCGGCAACCGGATATTTGGAACCAAATCCCTCTGTACGAATGCGGTTTGCTGCTACGCCATGACTGATCAGATAAGCCTGAACCTGTTCGGCACGTTCCCGGGAAAGCGGAGTATTAATGGCATCATTTCCGGTATTGTCTGTGTAGCCTGCAATGATGATATTAGTATTGGGATAAGCTTTTAAATTGTCGGCAACTTTATCCAGCACCTGACGAAAATCCGGATTTAACTGGGCGCTGTTGGTAGCAAAGGAAATATCACTCGGGATATTGACTTGCATAAGGTTATCTTTTGTTTGTGTGACTGTAATACCGCTGCCTTTGGTTGAGGCGCTTATTTCATTTTTCTGTTTGTTCATGTTTTTAGACCATAGATAGGTTGCTCCGCCGCCAACCAGGGCTCCAATGCCACCGCCAACCAGCGCGCGTCCCCATCCTCCAGGGCCTGTAAGTGCGCCGATGATGGCGCCTGTTGCTGCGCCGACTCCAGCGCCGGTCCCTGTCTTTTTCTGGGTATCAGTCATGTTGGCGCAACCAGTGATAGCCATGGCTGCGGCAATTACAGAAACGGTCATTTTTGTGCGCATAGGATTCTCCATTTTGTGACAGTATAGGAAGGGCAGCCGTTCCTTCTGCTTTTTTCCAAAATTTTCATGAAGGAGTCTCAGGCATGACTTGCCTGCGGCTTGCTTGTCATTTCTTTCTGACGAGTGAAGCAAGGGTTGGTTCAGTGTTATACCGCCTGGCAATTTGATAAAGCGCATACAAGATTAACGAACGGTTTTTTCTGAATGTTCATTGAAGCTGCACCGTTTTTTAGGAACAGGTGGGTGAGTCTGCCGGATGGGTCTGTATCCCGTTCCCGAACAGGCAAAGAATGCCAAAATAAAATACCCCGCCAAGGAAAACTGGCAGGGTATTCAGGTTTTCTTAACTGCGGTATGTAATCGCAGCAGGGCTAAGAAAATGTATTAGAGAACATCGGAAATAGCGCGAACAACATATCCTATGTTGTGTGAATTGAGGGCTGCTACGCAAATCCGGCCGGTATCCACCGCATAAATGGCATACTTGTCGCGTAAGATGGCAACCTGCTCTTTGGTAAGGCCGGAATACGAAAAGAGGCCATTCTGGCGGGTGATGTAACTGAAATCCCTATCTTTATGCAAGGCAGACAATTCGTGGACGAACCGTTCCCTCATCTGGCGAATACGGGTGCGCATATCGGAAAGTTCATTGTCCCACATAGCGTAAAGCTCCGGGGAGGTCAGCACATTTGCGACAATTTCTGCACCATAGCGGGAGGGGTTGGAATAATTGGTCCGGATAATCCGCTTGACCTGGGAAAGGGCACGAGCTGTTTCATCTGCTGAAGGCGTTACCAGGCTGAACGCGCCGATGCGCTCTCCATAAAGGGCAAAGGATTTGGAATAGGAATTGGAAACCAGCACATAGGGGCAGCTTTCGACAAAACGCCGGATAATGCGTCCATCTTCCTCAAGGCTTTGCGAAAAGCCCTGATAGGCCATATCCAGGAAGGGGATAAGGGTGCGTTCCTTAAAGAGCGTAACAATTTCTTCCCACTGCGCATCGGACAAATCCAGGCCGGTGGGATTGTGGCAACAGGCATGCAGAACAACAGCCGATCCCGCCGGGATAGTTCTGAATTCAGCCATCATGCCGTTGAAGTTGATGCCGCGGGTGTTGGCATCATAATAAGGATAAGTATTGACGGTAAAGCCGTCTGCCTCAAAAATGGCACGGTGGTTTTCCCAGCTGGGATTGCTTATCCATACCTGGTTACTGTGGGAAAAGCGGTTGATGAAATCAGCGCCGATACGAAGCGCGCCTGTGCCGCCCAGTGCCTGCACCGTCAGAATGCGGTTTTCCCGGAGTGCGCGGCAATCCTCGCCAAAAACCATTTTCTGGACAGCCGTAGTGAAAGCAGGCAGGCCGTTAATAGGCAGGTAGGTATGCGGCTGGGCCTTTTTCAGCATGAGGGCTTCGGCCTGCTGAACGCATTTGAGCATGGGAACATGACCGTTATCGTCATAGTACACGCCAACGCCAAGATTGACCTTTTCCGGATTGGAATCAGCGTTAAAAGCTTCGGTGATGCCCAAAATAGGATCACGGGGAGCCATAGGTATGGCGGAAAAAAGGGAGTCCGGTGTAGATATGCTCATCGTGTTACCATTTCATCTTGCCCGGTAAAACGAAAGGATTTCCTGGCGGTTTGCCCGGCACAGCATCGTTTTCCGGTATTCAGGGTTAGCAGGATTTTACTCTTTCCTGCACTGGATGTCATGTTATTAAAGGTGGGAAGTTCATGACGCGTCCATCTCCGCTTTCAGGCAAAAAAGAAGAAGGGAAGTTTGTCACTTTTCCTGATTCGCCTTTTCAGCTTTACCAGCCTTTCCCGCCTTCCGGAGACCAGCCGGAAGCGGTAAACAGCCTCATAGACGGCCTGGAAAACGGCCTGGCCTATCAGACCCTTTTAGGGGTTACCGGCTCCGGCAAAACCTATACCATGGCAAATGTAATTGCCAAAACCGGCCGGCCGGCGATTGTATTTGCGCCAAACAAAACGTTGGCAGCGCAGCTTTACAGCGAATTCAGGGAGTTTTTCCCGAAAAATGCCGTTGAGTATTTTGTCAGCTATTACGATTATTACCAGCCGGAAGCCTATGTGCCGCAGCGCGATTTGTTCATTGAAAAAGATTCCGCCATTAACGACCATATTGAACAAATGCGCCTTTCCTGCACCAAATCCATCATGGAACGGCGGGATGTGGTGATTGTTGCTACGGTTTCGGCTATTTACGGTATTGGAAACCCCAATGAATATCATCAGATGATCCTGACATTAAGGGAAAGGGACAGGGTAGCGCAGCGCGATGTGATTGCCAGGCTTGTCCAGATGCAATACAGCCGGAACGAGACAGATTTTTCCCGGGGGACTTTCCGCGTACGGGGAGATACCATTGATGTGTTTCCTGCAGAGAATGCGGAATATGCGCTGCGTATCGAAATGTTTGATGATGAAGTGGAAACCTTGCAGTTTTTCGATCCGCTGACAGGGAAAACCATCCAGCGCATTCCCCGTTTTACCATCTATCCCGGTTCGCACTATGTCACGCCCAGGGCGACAGTATTGCGCGCCATTGAGACCATCAAGGAAGAACTGCGCGAGAGAAAAGCCTTTTTTCGGGAAAGCGGCAAGCTGGTGGAAGAGCAGCGGCTGGATCAGCGGACCCGTTTTGATCTGGAAATGCTCCAGGAAATGGGTTTCACCAAGGGGATTGAAAACTATTCCCGGCATTTGAGTGGTGCCCGGCCCGGCGATCCGCCGCCGACACTGGTGGATTACCTGCCTTCGGAAACGCTTTTTTTCCTGGATGAATCCCATGTCATGATAGGGCAGCTAAACGGCATGTACAACGGTGATCGTTCGCGCAAGACCAATCTGGTGGATTACGGCTTCAGGCTGCCCTCGGCGCTGGATAACCGTCCTTTGCGTTTTGAGGAGTTTGTCAGCAAAATAGGGCAGACGATTTTTGTTTCGGCAACACCGGCAGAATACGAGCTTTCCCACTCCGGCCAGGTGGTAGAACAGGTTGTGCGGCCGACAGGGCTGGTTGATCCGGCGGTGATGGTTCGTCCTGCCGATACCCAGGTGGATGACCTGCTTTCGGAAATCCGGGACAGGGTAGAAAAAAGCGAACGGGTGCTGGTTACCACGCTGACCAAGCGCATGGCGGAACAGTTGACCGATTTCCTGGGAGAAAACGGCATTCGGGTGCGTTACCTCCATAGCGATATTGATACCGTTGAGCGGGTGGAAATTGTACGCGATCTGCGGCTGGGGACCTTTGATGTGCTGGTTGGCATCAACCTGCTCAGGGAAGGGCTGGATATTCCGGAAGTGTCGCTGGTGGCTATCCTGGATGCAGACAAGGAAGGATTCCTGCGTTCCAGCCGCAGCCTGATTCAGACGATTGGCCGGGCAGCACGCAACCTGAACGGGACAGCGATTTTATACGGCAATGTGGTAACCGATTCCATGAAACAAGCCATTGAGGAAACCGAACGCCGCCGGGCAAGACAGCTATCCTACAATGAAGCGCACCATATTACGCCTTCAGGCATCATGAAAGAAGTGCGCGACCTGATTGATGGCGTTTTCCATTCCGAGCAGGCTCGCCAGGAAATGCTGATACAGCAGGATAACGCCCATTATGATGTGATGGGTGAAAAACAGCTTGGCAAGGAAATCAAGCGTCTGGAAAAACAGATGAGCGACCATGCGAAAAATCTGGAATTTGAGCAGGCCGCCCAGGTGAGAGACCAGCTTCGGCTGCTGCGGGAGCGGGTGTTTGGTGCCGGTATTGTGGATCGTATTCTTGAGGCAAAGCCCAAAAAATGAGTTTCCCTTCCTTTATTGCTGATTCACTTTTGCGTGCCCACCCAAGCTGGCGGCCGGTTCTGGAAAATGCCATCAGGGCAGTGGCCCGGGCAGATGAGAACTACCTGCCTGCATTGGAAGAAACCCCCTTCCTGCCAACAGATAACCGCCTTTTTGCGGCTTTTTCCCAGCCGCTTCCTGCCGTGCGTTATGTGCTGGTGGGAGAAGGGCCATATCCCCGGGAAGAAAGCGCTTCAGGATATTGCTTTATGGATGGGGCTGTGCAGGACATCTGGTCTGACAAGGGGTTTTCCCGACAGGTCAACCGGGCAACTTCCCTGCGTAATTTCCTGAAAATGCTCCTGGTAGCGGAGAACAGCCTGCATCCTGAGCATACCGGGGCTGATGCCATGGCTAAGGTAGCCCGGATCACCCAGGCAACAGATTCACCCTATATCCGCAGGCTGGATGAATTGCAGCAAGCCCTGCTTGACAGGGGCTTTTTGCTTCTCAATGCCGCGCTGGTATTCAGGCCACAGGTGCCGCCTGCGAAGGAATCCAAAGCCTGGCAGCCTTTTTTGGGCACGGTCATGGATGCGCTGGCTGATAATGCCGCTGCTTCCGGCAGGCCGCTTCCGCTTTTCATCCTGTGGGGAAAAATGGCCGAGAGGCTGGCCGGTTTGCCAGCGCTTTCCCGTTTTCCACAAATTTGCTCGGAGCATCCCTATAATCTTTCCTTTATCCGCCATGCCGGGATGCAAGAATTGTTTGGTTCAATGAACCTGTTAAGAAAACATTTATAATCAAATTATTGAAATAAAAATCTAATGTTGTTTATTAGATAATGAGGCCGTATTTTTCAGCGATTTTTTGCCTAAAAAAGGTTTTCATAACAGTGTTTCGATGGCATCATGAACAGCAACTCAAACTTTTTCGGAACGCAAAATGCCTGACTCAGAAATAAAAGACATGACCCCGCCGGAGTTTCAGCGTTCGTATGGCCGCAGTCTGGATGAGCTGCGCCCCATCAACTTCGAGCGCGGTTTTACCCGCCATGCAGAAGGTTCGGTTCTGACTACTTTTGGCGATACCAAAGTAATTTGCACAGCCAGCATTGAAGAACGGGTGCCTTCCTTTCTTGCAGGAAGCGGCAGGGGATGGCTGACAGCGGAATACGGCATGTTGCCTCGCGCTACCCATACCCGATCGGATCGTGAAGCGGCAAGAGGACGCCAGACCGGCCGGACACAGGAAATCCAGCGGCTGATCGGCCGCTCGCTTCGCGCAGCATTTGATCTGGCCGCCTTTGGCGAGCGTACCCTGAAGCTGGATTGTGATGTGATACAGGCTGACGGCGGTACCCGAACTGCCTCCATTTGCGGTGCCATGATTGCCGCTTATGATGCCTTCAGCGAGATGGTGGACGATGGTCTGATTGAAAAGGTACCGCTTCGCCACTTTGTGGGCGCAGTTTCTGTGGGCATGGTGCAGGGCACGCCTATGCTGGATCTGGATTACCAGGAAGACAGCATGTGCGATACCGACATGAATGTGGTTATGACAGAGGCTGGCCTGTATGTGGAATTGCAGGGTACGGCAGAAGGGGAAGTTTTTGACAAGGCCGCGTTGGACAGTATGTTGAAAATGGCCCATAAAGGCATTACCGAACTGATCGGGCTGCAAAAATCCATTTTGGGCTTAAACGGCCGTTACTAGGCTCCAGGAATGAACCGGAAAATCGTACTGGCTTCAGGCAACAGCGGCAAACTCCGGGAACTGCGCGAAATGCTGGCTCCGGCAGGGTGGGATATTGTGCCTCAATCCGAGTTTGGCGTAAGCGAAGCTCCCGAGCCTTACCTGACTTTTGTGGAAAATGCCCTGAACAAGGCACGCCATGCCTCGCGCCAGACCGGGCTTCCCGCGCTGGCAGATGATTCAGGCATCTGTGCAGACAGCCTGGGCGGCGCACCGGGCGTTTTGTCTGCCCGTTATGCCGGAAGCCACGGTTCAGACCAGCTTAACAATAAGAAATTGGTGGAAGCGCTGAAACCTTTTTCCGACAAATCAGCCAATTTTTATTGCGTACTGGTCTATGTGCGTCATCCTGACGACCCGCAGCCGGTTATTGCCGATGGAATATGGCGCGGGCAGATTGTGCCGGAGCCAACAGGAGAAAACGGCTTTGGTTATGACCCCCATTTCTGGTTGCCGGAAATGGGCAAAACGGCTGCCCAGCTTTCTCCTGAAGAGAAAAACAGCCTTTCCCATCGCGGCAAGGCGCTAAGGGCCTTGCTGGAGAAGCTCGGATGATGCTGATCCCGCCACGGGTACAGCCAAAGCAGGGGGATGATCTGCTGCATTTTGATTTGCTGCCGCCGCTTTCGCTGTATATTCATATACCGTGGTGCAAAAGAAAATGCCCGTATTGCGACTTTTATTCCCATGCCATTGCTGCCGATGTGCCGGAAGAAGCCTATCTTGCCGCGCTCAAGCAGGATCTGGAAGCCTCGCTTCCTCTTATTCGGGAAAGGCAGGTTTCCACCATTTTTATTGGCGGCGGGACGCCCAGCCTTTTTTCAGGCAGTGCCATTGCCCGATTGATAGAAATTATCCGCAGCCGGGTTTTGCTGACGCCGGATGTGGAAATTACCCTGGAAGCCAACCCGGGCACCTTTGGCGGGGAAAAAATCAGGGCATACCGGGATGCCGGCATAAACCGCCTTTCTTTGGGCATCCAGAGCTTTAACCAGGCGCACCTGGAAAGGCTGGGCCGCATCCATGATGCAGGCCAGGCAAAAAAAGCCGTTGAAATTGCCCTGGAAACGGTGGGCAACGTTAACCTGGATCTCATGTATGCGCTTCCCATGCAAACAAAGGATGAGCTGGATGCCGACCTGACCATGGCGCTTTCCTATGCGCCTGCCCACCTTTCGCTTTACCAGCTGACCATTGAGCAAAATACCTTTTTTGCCAGCCATCCGCCTCCCTTGCCGGATGAAGATACCGTTGCCGACATGCAGGATATGATTGATGCAGCGACAGCCGCTGCCGGTTACGAGCATTACGAAGTTTCCGCCTATGCCAGGCCGGAAAGCGCCTGCCGCCATAATCTCAATTACTGGCTCTTCGGCGATTATCTCGGCATTGGGGCCGCCGCGCATTCCAAGCTGACGGTTGACGGCATCGTCATGCGCCAGGCCCGTTACAGCCAGCCTGATGCCTATATGCGTGAGGCAGGGAAGGGCAACGCGGTTGAAGATGAATTTGCCCTTTCCCACGAGGATATGGGCTTTGAATTCATGCTCAATGCCTTGCGCCTTACCAAAGGCTTTTACCCGGAACTGTTCCATGAAAGAACAGCCTTGCCGCTGGATTTTCTTCGCCCACAGCTCAAGCTGGCCGAAAAACAGGGGCTGCTTTACCGCGACCCCACCATTATCCGGCCTACGGAAAAAGGCCGGCTGTTTTTGAACGACCTCCAGCAGATTTTTTTGCCGGACTGAATTTTCCCCGAAAAACTGAACGCAATCCGCCCCGGCTTGGGTATAATGCCAGTTTCCGGAAGGGTGGCAGAGTGGTCGATTGCACCGGTCTTGAAAACCGGCGATGTGCAAGCATCCGTGGGTTCGAATCCCACCCCTTCCGCCAGAACACCTTTATCCCGCCCGCATTTAATTCGCCAAAAGCAGATTTTGGCGTTTTTTGTATGCAGATATTTTCTCGGAGGGATCTTAACCGCTACGAAATAAAAGGATGGCAGAACGGTCACGGACCGATCAGGATTTATTTTTCCTTTGCTGAAGTTTCAGGCAATAACCTGTCTTGGCAGCAGTAGTTTGCATCAAAACGCTTTTTTCCGGAAAAGATTCGTTACATAAGAGGGGCAGACATGGTTCTGGACAATATTTCAGGCATAACCGACGCTTTCGAGCTGGCCAGGGTGGAAGAAAAATCAGCAAAACCAGGGCGCTGGCCCTTTTCAAAGAAGGCATACTGGATACTTTTGAAGTAGGAAAATTTTCCGGGTTGGCAAAAATCCATCAATATCTTTTTGAGGATATCTATGACTTTGCCGGGCAAATCCGCACAGTGAATCTTTCCAAGGGGCATTTCCGTTTTGCTTCTGTCATGTATCTGGAAAAAGCGCTGGAGCAAATCGACAAAATGCCACAATCAACATTCGATGAAATTATTGAAAAGTATGTTGAAATGAATATTGCGCACCCTTTCAGGGAAGGCAACGGGCGCAGCACACGGATTTGGCTGGATATGATGCTGAAAAAAGGGATTCGCCAGGTTGTGGAATGGAGCCGGATTGATAAAACAGATTACTTGCCAGCAATGGAACACAGCCCGGTCAAGGATGTAGAAATCAAATTGTTACTGAAAAATGCCCTGACAGACAGGATCAATGACAGGGAAGTGTATATAAAAGGCATAGATGCCAGCTACAGCTATGAGGGTTACAGCGTTTACAAAACAGAAAACCTGGAATAACGGCTTTCCCGGCAAAATTGCCTTTCCTGGATGCAGGAATTTATAACGGCTTTTGTCTAGACGCCTTCTCGAAAGTACCCTGACCGTCGTAAAGCAAAAGGACAGCAAAATGGCAGAAACAGAAAACAGCTCTCCATTGGAAAAAATACTGGATTCTTTCAGGCTGGCAGTCGAGACAGCGCGGGAAAAGGGAACTTATTTTGAAGAATTGATTATCTGCTACCTGAAAAGCAAGGCTTCCTACAGAGACCTGTACAGTAAGGTGCTGACCTATGCCCAATGTGCTGAGCAGTGACTGGCCCGAAGAAGATATGCCTCAATTCTCTGATGAGGCTAAGCAAAAATATCCACTTTTTTCATGATGGCGGCATCAAAGGCGGTATCCTGTAGCTGGCCGTTTTCAAAGGCAATGGAAAGGGCCATTTCCGGGATGCCGGCAAAGTTTTCACCCAGCAGGGTGATTTTTTCTGCAAAAAGGTCGTAGGCGACACCTTTGTAGGCGGCAGGAACACTGCCGGTTGTTTTCAGCCCTTCCCGGTAAAGGTCAAGCGCGTTCTGTCCGTTTTCGTTTGACAGGCCGTTTTCGGTCTGATGAAACAGCCGCAAATCCAGGCCGGTGATGTTCTTGAAGTCCTGGATTAAGCGGTATTTTGTTTTGATATCTTCAGCAATGCCGAAGTAGTTGCTTTTAAAGAGGTGGTGAAAAAGCTCTATGGCGTTGCGTCCCTCGTTCAGCAGGCTTTCTATGGCGGCAGCCGTATCCGGATTTTCCACGCCTGCCACGGAAAGGGTATGGTTGTAAGGCTCAATGGAAAAAGTGATTTTTTCCAGGGAGCCGGTATCTGTTTGGGCATTGGCCAGGATAGCGTTGATTTGGGTGTTGACCCTTTGCCGGTTATATTCGGCCCGTTCTTCATCGGTTTCTCCCATAACCGGGCCGTTCAGGTGAGGGTCGTTCAGGTTGAAGCTGGCGCAGCCGAAGAGAGACATGTTCAGTTCGTTCTGGTACATGGCCTGTCTTTCTGTCCGGCTATACTGGCTGTAGGCGCTGCCTGTGAGGTATTTTTCGGCAAGCGCCTGTTTCAGCGCATCTTCGGTCTTGTATTTTTCCCGGTTGCTGAGAGAGGCGGCATAGTAGGTTTCTTCCAGTTTGAGAAAGGCCTGGCACAGTTCGCTTTCCGGGTTGTGGTTGTTGCTCTGGATTTTATCGTCTGTTTCTGTGTAGAGTTTTTTCCATTCAGGCGTTTGGGGTGTTTCCGGTGAGTAACGCCCTTTGACGTTGTAGTAGTTGTAATAAGCGGTATCTATGCCTGTCGATATCATGAAAATGCCTTTTTATAGTGTGTCCGGCAAACCCTTTTTCTGCCTGCCTTATTTATCGTCGCTGGCTTGAGAAACTTGAGAAAATGCCGGAAAGCCTTATTTAAGGTAAACCGGGGGCGGCGCTTTTGGTTACAATGGCGAAAAACCGGCTTCATTCGTTTTGGGGGAGAAGGGCATGTTCAGTCTGGAAAATAAAGTTGCGCTGGTCTCTGGCGGTGCAAAGGGTATTGGCAAGGGCATTGCCCAAACGTTGAGGCAGGCGGGTGCAAAAGTGGTTATTGCCGATATTGACGATGAAACCGGAACACGTTCGGCCGGGGAACTGGGAGCCGGTTTCCTGCATCTGGATGTTACCCGAAAGGAAGACTGCGAGCGTATGGTTGGCGAGGTGGTTTCCCAATATGGCAGGCTGGATGTGCTGTGTTCCAATACCGGCATTTTTCCCCAGGCTGCCATAAAGGAGATGACAGAGGCTGACTGGGATACCATGCACAATGTCAATCTCAAGGGAATGTTTTTCCTGGTCAAGCCGGCGCTGGCTGTGATGGAAAAGCAGCGCAGCGGGCGCGTTATTATTACGTCTTCCATTACCGGGCCGGTAACAGGTTATCCGGGCTGGAGCCATTACGGGGCCAGCAAGGCGGGGCAGCTGGGTTTCATGCGCAGCGCGGCGCTGGAATATGCCCGGCATGGCATTACGGTCAATGCGGTGATGCCTGGCAATGTGTTGACGGAAGGGCTGAAGGCGCAGGGCGAGGCTTATCTTGAACAGATGAAGGCAACGATACCAACGCATACGCTGGGAGAACCGGCGGATATTGGCTATGCGGTATGTTTTCTGGCCTCGGACGAGGCAAAGTTCATTACCGGACAAACGCTCATTATTGATGGCGGGCAGATTTTGCCTGAATCGCCGGATGCGTTGCTTTGATAGTTTCGCCCCGTAATATGGCACTGATGAAAAGATCCTGTTCTTCCTGGTTGGGCTTGGGCTCTGCGGCAGTTTTTTTCCTGCCGGCGGTCGCACATGCCCAGAGAATGCAGCAGATGGCGGCCGCGCCGGTTTTGCCTGTATGGATACTGGTTGCCGGTATTGTTGCGGCGAGTGTGCTTGTGGCTGTGGTGATGCTCTGGCAGCACCTGAGCCGGAAAAGGCTGGATGAAAACCGGGAAAAGCGCCGGATAGCCCGTGAACAGGAGCAGGAGCAGGCAGAAATGCGCAGCCTGCTGTGTTCTGCCCGCCATGAGCTGGCCTTTTTTTACATGAATTGCCGGGAAGGGGCAGGGGAGATGCTACGGCAGGCAAACGAGAACGGCTACCTTGAGCATATTGTGCCTGTGGAGCATGAACGATATTACATTTACCCCATTTGCGCTTCCAATATCGGCAAGGTGAAGGATGCGCAGCTGGGTATGCAGATTCTTTTTGCCTATACGGTGCAGATCCGGTTTATTGAAGCCATGAAGTGGAACAATAATCTGCTTCGCTGGCTGCGCGAGGCGAAGAAGAACCACAAGGACTACCGGGAAGGGGAAGCAGCACGGACGCAGGAGGAACTGGAAGAAGAACTGAAGAAGCACCGGCCGAAAGTGCAGGCTGCCTTTGATGAGATGGAAGTAGCCACAAGGACTATCCTGGAATATATCAACGAGGATGGCACCATTAACCCAAGAAGCAAACACAAGCTGCATTCCCGGTATTATTTCCTCAACAGCCCGCAGTCTGTCCGCTACCGGTAAGGCTGGCCGGCATTTTGCCGGCCTGTTCTTATTTCACCAGCCCGGGGCGTTTTTTATTGTAAACGGCAATGTATTCGCTGATGATGCGTTTGGCCGCTTCCGGCCCCTGTATGTCTTCAATGACGGTGCTTTTTCCTTCAAGTGCCTTATAGACAGAGAAGAAGTGAGAAATTTCGCTGGCAATATGCTGGGGAAGTTCTTCAATGCTTTGATATTCCTTGTAAACGGGGTCGCCGTAAGGAAGGGCAATGATTTTTTCATCTCTTTCATCACCGTCAATCATGCTGATGACGCCGATAGGGAAACACTGCACCAGGGAAAGCGGCGCAAGGACTTCGGAGCAGAGCACCAGGACGTCAAGCGGATCGTGATCTGCCGCATAAGTACGCGGGATGAAGCCATAATTAGCCGGATACTGGGTTGAGGTGTACAGAATCCGATCCATCAGCAAGAGGCCCGTTTCCTTGTCCAGCTCATATTTAACTTTGCCGCCGCGTGATATTTCAATGACGGCATAAAAGGATTCAGGGGTTACCCTGTCTGCGGAAATGTCGTGCCAGATATTCATGGAATGCTTTCGGTAATAGGTCTTGTTGGCCGTAAATGTCAAAAGGAGTGCCATTTTATAGGGGGATGGCAAGGTGGACAAGGGCATGCAGCACGTGAACCTGTTTTTTGATAGCCTGCAACATGCCTGTTTTTTTGTTTGGCAAGGAAAAATGATTAATTACCTATTTACATAGTAAGTTAGTAGGTATAAAGTGGCGGCATTGTATTTCAACAAAAGGAGACAAAATAATGAGCCGCTATCAATTTGAGACCTTGCAGCTGCATGTCGGCCAGGAAAAACCGGATCCCGCTACGGATGCACGGGCTGTGCCCATTTACCAGACAACAAGTTATGTATTCCGAGATTGCGACCATGCTGCCGCCAGGTTTGGCCTTGCCGATACAGGCAATATTTACGGGAGGCTGACCAATTCCACCCAAGGCGTGCTGGAACAGCGTATGGCTGCCCTGGAGGGCGGGGCCAGCGCCCTGGCGCTGGCTTCCGGTGCGGCGGCCATCAGTTATGCCCTTCAGGCTGTTGCAGGTTCAGGAGACCATATTGTTGCCCAGAAAACGATTTACGGAGGAACCTATAATCTTTTGGCGCATACGCTTCCACGATATGGTATCAGCGCTTCTTTTGTGGATGCACATGACCCTGCAGGGGTGGAAAAATCCATACAACCCAATACCAAAGCGCTTTTTCTGGAAACGCTTGGCAATCCCAACAGCGATATCCCGGATATGGATTTACTTTCGGAAATTGCCCACCGGCATCATATCCCGGTGATTGTGGATAATACCTTTGGTACGCCGTTTCTCATTCGTCCCCTGGAACATGGCGCTGATATTGTTGTGCATTCGGCCACCAAATTTATTGGCGGACATGGCACGAGCCTTGGCGGCATACTGGTTGACGGCGGAAAATTTGACTGGAAAGCCTCCGGCAAATTTCCCCAGTTTTCCCAGGCAAATCCCAGCTATCACGGGTTAGTCTTTGCTGATTTGCCTTCGCCGTTTGCTTTGTATGCGCGTGCCATTCTGCTCCGGGATACGGGCGCTGCCATTTCTCCTTTTAATGCCTTTCTTCTTTTGCAGGGCCTGGAAACTCTCTCTCTGCGCGTAGAACGCCATGTGCAAAACGCGCTTAAGGTTGTCGATTTTCTTGACCATCATCCCATGGTGAAGGCGGTCAATCACCCCTCGATAGCCTCGCATCCTGACCATGCGCTTTATCAGCGTTATTTCCCGCTTGGGGGAGGAAGCATTTTTACGTTTGAAATAGACGGGGATGAAAAAGCGGCCCGCCGGTTTATAGATAACCTGACGCTGTTTTCACTTCTGGCCAACGTGGCAGATGTCAAAAGTCTGGTCATTCATCCTGCCAGCACAACGCATTCCCAGCTGACCCCGGCAGAATTGCTGGATCAGGGTATCAAGCCCAATACCATTAGGCTTTCTATCGGTACAGAGCATATTAATGATATTCTAGCGGATCTTGAACAGGGATTTAATGCAGTGAAAAACGGGGAAAGATGATGGGAAAGAAAGTTTTTACCTCTTTGGATCAGCTTATCGGCCGCACGCCGTTAATGGAGCTTGTCCGCATAGAAAAACAGTTGGCAACGCATGCCAACATTCTGGCCAAGCTCGAATTTTTTAATCCTGGCGGCTCATCAAAAGACCGCGTAGCAGCTTCTATTGTGGATGACGCGGAAAAATCCGGCCGGCTTAAGCCGGGCGGCATCATTATTGAGCCAACTTCGGGCAATACGGGGATTGGCCTTGCTGCTGTTGCCGCAGCAAGAGGCTACAAGCTGGTGGTGACCATGCCGGAAACGATGAGTATCGAGCGCCGGAAACTCATTGCTGCCTACGGTGCAGAAATTGTGCTGACGCCTGGCGCAGAGGGCATGAAAGGGGCAATTGCCAAGGCTGAGGAGCTGGTGGCCTCAATTCCGGGAAGTTTTCTTGCCGGGCAATTTGTGAATCCGGCCAATCCTGCCGCGCACAGAAATGGCACCGGGCCGGAAATTTATGCGGATACTAATGGCCAGGTTGATATTTTCGTGGCAGGTGTCGGCACAGGCGGCACCATTACAGGCACAGGGGAATATCTTAAATCACGCAAGCCCGGCGTCCGTATTGTGGCTGTGGAACCGCAGGGTTCGGCGGTGCTTTCCGGAGGCAAGCCCGGCAGCCACCAGATTCAGGGCATCGGCGCCGGTTTTGTGCCGGAAATTCTCAATACGCAGATTATTGACGAGATAGTGCCTGTTTCCAATGAAGATGCTTTCAAAACCGGCAGGCTGCTGGCCAAAGCAGAAGGGCTTCTCGTGGGGATATCATCAGGCGCGGCAGCCTGGTGTGCGATTGAGCTGGCATTGAGGCCGGAAAATGCAGGCAAGAACATTGTGGTGCTTTTGCCTGACAGCGGCAGCCGCTATTTTTCCACTGCGTTGTTTGAAGACGCCTGAAATGACTATTTCAACCCGTTGCCGTTATGCCCTGAGGGTGCTGATAGATTTGGCCGAGCAGGGTAAAACGGATTATGTTCCTATTCGGGAAGTTGCCGCCCGCCAGCAAATCTCCCTCAAATATCTTGAGCAGATTTTACCTGTGCTCCGAAAAAATGGGCTTGTTTTGGCTGTTCAGGGAAAGGGGGGAGGCTACAGGCTGGCGCGTAAACCCTGCGAATATAAAATCAGCGAGATTCTGGCTGTAACAGAAGGGGAGTTAGTACCGGTTGCCTGTCTGGCAAAGGATGCCGAAGCTTGTCCCAGAGCGGCATCCTGCAAGACTTTGCCTATGTGGCGTGAATTTGCCAGGCTTACCTGGGATTATTTTGACGGCATCACACTTGAAGACCTTGTTAATCAGCGCATCTCCATGTGAGTGCGTCAAAAGGGTATCTGTTTATTTCGCTGTTTGCAAAACTAAAAAAGCCTCCGTGAAGGGAGGCTTTTTTTATGAGGGAAGAATAACGTTTTTGGGTTTTACACGAAAAATTCCGGTTCTTTCCTTGCGCTGTTTCGGGCAGCAAATTTTGCGCCATATTCTGCATATTCCGGCATGTGAAAGCCCTGGGCCTTTTCAGGGCAGACAGCAATACAGGCAGTGCAGGTAATGCACAAGCTGGTATCTTTGGTTTTCGGGTTGCCGGGTGGAATGGCTCCCACCGGGCAAACAGAGGAGCAAATACCACAAAGCGTGCAATTATCATTAACAGTGGGCTTCATTGCCAGCACTTTATATTCGCGGTAAGGGAAGTTGCCTTTAACTTCAATGGGCGGAAGCAGCTCTTTCGGATAGGCACGAAGCTTTTTCGCACACTGGCGTGCAAAAGTGGTCAATGCCCTTTTATCCTGTGCATCAGGACGGCCAGCGCCAACCTGCGGATAAATAGAGTGCTGTGTAACTACAGCTGCCGCACCCAGGAGGACAAAGCCGTTTCCTTCAAGGATGTTTTTCAGTTCCAAGAGAGCGTCTTCATATTCGCGGTTGCCGTAAGTAACAATGGCAATAGCAGGAGTGTTTTCGCCTTTGAGATTGGCAAGCTTCTTCGCGCAAAGGTCGGGGATACGGCCGGAAAAAACAGGCATGGCAACAATAGCCAGGGTGCCGGACGGGATGATGGTAGTTTCATCCAGCGGATCCCACATCAGGTTAAATTCGTTCTTTTTACCGAAGAAGTTTTTACTGATTTCCTCCACTACGGTTTTTGTAGTGCCGGACGGACTAAAATAAATCTGTTCAATCGCATCATTTTGCATGCTTCTTCCCTTTAACGAAATAGAATTTTCCTCTCCCAGGAAACTTGCGCGATTTCAAACGGGAGAAGTTGCAGATATCTTCCTTCAGGCGTGGCTCGAAGTCAACAGCAAAATCTTTGGCAAATTTCTTCTATGGTTATCCTGCAGGAAATCCGGTATTTAAAAGGACGATCTTTCCCCGGCGGTTTGCTCATTTTCAATTTGCTGGTACATCCACTCTTTCAGGCCATCCACCCAGCGTTTTGCCTGGAGTCCGGTCTCAAGCCGTATGATGTCTGCCCGGTCATACAATTCGGAAAAGGGAATATCAGGCGCTTTTTTAAAGGCAAGCGCCACGATATTGGCGCCATGTACTTCCGGAAGCCAGACTACCGCATCAAAAGCACGGAAAAGCGCTTCAATCGTGCGGCCCCTGTCTGATTCAGCGCCAAAGATGTTAACAGTCATTATGCCGTCTGCTGACAGAGAATCGGCACATGCCTGGTAAAATTCCAGCGTATCAATCGCTGGCGCACGTGCCTCTTCATCATATAAATCCACCTGCAAAATATCAATCCTGTTCTTTTTTGCACGGGAAGAGAGGTAATCCATCGCGTCTCCTTCAATAATGCGAAGACGCTTGTCTTCCGGAGGAAGATAAAATGCCGTGCGGCAGATATCAATTACATTGGGGTTCAGCTCAATCGCTGTTACTGTGGCGTGAGGAAAGGTGTGGTAGCAAAATTTGGTCAGTGCAGCACTGCCCAGCCCCAGCTGGACAATATGGGCCGGGTCTTTTTTAAAAAGCATCCAGCTCATCATTTGCCGGACATATTCCAGCGCTATTTCAACGGGACGGCTTATGAGCATGGCACCCTGTATCCATTCTGTACCCAGGTGCATGAGCAGAAGGCCGTTCTGTTCCGAGAGAGTAGCGGGCGGAAAGCTGGCAGAAGCATTTTTATGCTGCCGTTTTTCTTTTTTTCTGTTTTGCATCTACAGCCTTAATTGTTGTGCGCTTTCAAAAAAACGGGGTTGCCGGGTAACCGGATCCGTGAAGGAGAGGGTTTTGGCCAAAAGTTGCAGAGGCCGGGAAAAATCCTTCTCTTCGCCGGCAAATGCCTGTTCCTCCGGGAACAAGCGGGGATATATCCGGTCATAAAGAATAGGAATACCCAGAGCAGCCATCTGCACCCGTAATTGATGTTTTTTTCCCGTTAAAGGTTGCAAGGCATATCGGGCCAGCTGGCCTTTTGATTCCATCAGCCGTATTCGGGTTTCGGCATTGGCAATGCCTGTTATTTCCTTCATTTGCATGAAATGCTTTTCACTGGGAGCAAGGCAGCTTCTGTAACAGGCAGGCAATGGAAGATCAGGCCGGTATGGCGCAATGGCCTCATAATGTTTTTCTACTGCTTTATCCCGGAAAAGGGCTTGATAACAGGCGCGCGTTTCCGGTTTGATGCAAAAAACAACCAGGCCCGCCGTTTCACGGTCAATGCGGTGAATGGGCGATAGGGTATCGATATTTAATTTTTTTTTCAGGCGGACAAGCAGCGTTTCATGGAGATAACGGCCGGTTGGGATAACCGGCAAAAAATGCGGCTTGTCTGCGACAACCAGCCATTCATCCTGATACACGATTGTTTCCATCAAAGGAATAGGGCGTTCAGCAGGCAGGCTGCGGTAATAGTAAAGCATTCCTGAAAAAGGGCAGGGCCGGCCTGGCGCAATCGGGCGGCATTCCGCATCAAGCACTTGCCCTTTTGCCAGCCGGGTTTGCCATTCAGTCTTGCTGACAGCCGGAATACGTGCTGCGAGAAAGTCTTCATAGGTAAACCACGGGCCTTTTTGCAGAAAAACCCGGCTTGGGCTGACGCCGTCAATCATGGGCGGCTTATTGGGGCTGGTCATGTAGGTGCGGCAATGTCTGTTTTTTGCATGCCGGATTATTGCATATTGCATGCGCTGGTGTGAAACTGTATTCCCTGGTTCGCATCAGACAGAAAAGGACAGGCTGAATCGGGCTATGCCGAATGGTTTGGGAGATTGCCGTTTTTGGGGAAAGGAAAGACCAGTATGGAAAGAAAAAATGCTTTTTATGCACAATCCGGCGGGGTAACGGCAGTAATCAACGCTTCTGCCAGCGGCGTTATTGAAACAGCCCGTACCTATCCGGAAAGAATTGGCACGGTTTATGCCGGGTTAAACGGTATTTTGGGTGCATTGGAAGAAGAACTGGTTGATACCGGTATGGAAAACCGGACAGATATTGCCGGATTGCGCCAAACTCCGGCCGGGGCTTTTGGATCATGCCGCCTGAAGCTGGCAGATCCCCGGCTTGACCGGCAGAAATTTGAACGCCTGATTGAGGTCTTTCGTGCGCATGATATCGGGTATTTTTTCTATAACGGGGGAGGGGATTCTGCCGATACCTGTTTCAAGGTTTCCCAGATTTCTGCTCTGATGGGGTATCCTGTTCAGGCTATCCATGTGCCAAAGACAATTGATAATGATTTGCCTTTCACTGATAATTGCCCGGGATTTGGCTCTGTTGCCAAATATATCGCCGTATCGGCCATAGAAGCTTCTTTCGATGTGAGGGCCATGTCGAAAACTTCCACCCGGGTTTTTGTGCTGGAAGTCATGGGACGCCATGCGGGATGGATTGCTTCCGCCGCCGGACTGGCTGAAAGTTATGGTATTCCGGTTGTTATTCTTTTTCCCGAAAGGCCTTTTAACGAAGAAAAATTTTTGGGAAAGGTAGATGAGCATGTCCGGCAGTTTGGCTATTGCACAGTTGTAGTATCGGAAGGGTGCCGCTATCCTGATGGCACTTTTATTGCCGAGCAGGGGGAACGCGATGCGTTTGGACATACCCATCTGGGCGGAGCTGCGCCGGTTATTGCCAATATTATCCGAAACCGGCTGGGGCATCCTCTTCATTGGGCTGTTGCCGACTATTTGCAACGTTCAGCACGTCATCTGGCTTCAGCGACGGATGTCAAACAGGCTTATGAGCTGGGATGTGCTGCCGTTAAGCTGGCAATGGAAGGGCATCACGCTGTCATGCCCACTATCGAGCGGCTGGCCGATGAACCTTATCAATACCGGATTGGCATGGCTGATCTGAAGGAAGTAGCCAATGTGGAAAAAGCCATGCCTGCCAATTTTATCCGCGAGGACGGCTTCGGTATCACACAAGCCTGCCACCGTTATTTATTGCCTCTCATAGAGGGAGAAGATTATCCTGTTTATACAAATGGCCTGCCTCAATATGTTACGCTGAAAAACCGCCTGGTTGCAAAAAAGCTGAATCCCTTTACTGCTGTCTAGGAAAATTTTTTATTTCAGCAAAAACATTGAATAAAAAACGGTAAGCCTGATACCAGGCCTACCGTTTGGTTTTTAGGGAAAAGAGAAAGAAACAAAATGTCAGCTTTCAACTTTCCCGGTACTTGCCGTTTCTGTTTCAGACGGCGTCGGGTTAACTTTGGCCGAGAGCCAGTCATCATAACCTTTCTGCACCAGTTCCCAGGTTTTTTCAATATCAGTCTTGATATCGCCATTGAAAACGCTCAGGGACTCCAGGATATCGACTGCTTCTCCATAGCCTTTTTCAAAGCCGCCGCGGATCAGCTCAATAAAATTGGTTGCCATTTCCGCCTCATCTTCACCCTGGTGGGATTGGGAGTATTGTGCATACAGTCCCAGAGAGAAAGAAAGAATCACGTTGGCTGTACCTTCCGGTGTGGCATAGGGATTGTTGGAGTCGTTCATTGACGGCATTTTGTAATCCGGATTGATATTGGATTTAAAGCCGCCGATGGACTCATAGATACTTTCCAGGCTGGTGCGGAATAAAAGGCCTTGCGGATTGTCGCCCACCTGGATAGAAACTTTAAGGGAGGCTTCAATAATCTGGGCATTAAAAGATGAACGAAGGCTTGCCGCTGTCGGTTTTTGTTCCTTGACCTCGGAAGCTGCCGTTGAATCTTTTGTTGTAGAAGCGGTCACAGCATTTTGCTGCATACTGGTAATAGTTGTGCTCATTTTCGTCTCCTGTAGGGTAGAGGGATACTGCCAGGAAAATTTCCTGCTGATTCCGGTTTTCTGCCTTGTTTACGGCAGATTCCTTAAAAACTTGATACTGGTTTCATGATGAAGAGAATATGATTTGCCAACAGGACGGTATCCCGTTCGTTTTTGCAGCATTTGAGACGGACTTAAATAATAAAAAAGAAAAAGCGTTGCAAGCCGGCAACGCTTTTTTTGCTATGCCCTGAAATCAGGAAGCTTTGTTTTTGCTTATATCGCCTTCTTTTGCCTGATTTCCGTAAATTTGGTTGTGAACTGCTTTCGCCTCATCAAGCCGTTGTTCAGCAAGTGTTTCGCAGGAAGGGGTTTTGTCTCCCTTCGCCCCTTTCTTTTCATAGGGTTTGTTTGTGACAGATTGTCGCTGTTCCATATCAGTTCTCCTTAACAGGTGGTGAAAGCAGGTTAGGTTTCTTTGGATGTAAAAATTCCAGGATTGTTGCCTGATACCAGATACGGATCAAAAAATCTGTCAGCTAAAGAACCAAAGATAATAGATGATGACAAAAGTCAGGATAAAAGGTGAGATATTCTTCATGTAAAATCATCTCATGATGTTTGACTGCATGAAAGAAGGATATGCAAAAGCTTTTGTTAGGCGTCATTGCCGCCTTTTCTTTAAGTGCTGCCTGGGCAGATCCTGTTCCCCCCAGGTTGATGAGAAACCTGAAAGGGCATCACGTCATGAAGGCCACTTTGCAAAAAGGTGTCCTGAAACTGGTTGCAACGCATCAGGCCATTGAGCCGGAATTTTATAAAAAGGTTGTCATGGAAGGGGCGTGTTCTGTTCTTCTTGCTCATCCGGATAAAGGTTGGGGAAAAGCCTGGATTGACGGTATTGAGGTATTAAATCGGGATGAACGTCAGGGCTATATTTTTATTGATGCCCGCCAGGCTTGCATGGAACTGGATACGATAAAAGATGCCGAAAAACGTAACGCCTATTTTTCCGGGAAAACAGGCGTATGCAAAGAGGCAACCTGTAACAGTCCTAGTCAGGTGAAACAGGACAATAAGGCAAAGCCATAAGAGTGAAATTTTTGCATTTCCCAATTTTTATCAGGCAATGGCGGTCTTCTTTTTGAATCTGCTCCTATATTCCTGTATCCTTGAAAGGATATTTCTCCAGCCGTATCCGGCTTTTATGCGAATGCCGGTTGGCTGGGTTCCACGAAAAATCTCTTACCAACCGCCGCGAGGATAATATGCTCAAGAAAAGGTCAGGCAGCAATAATAAAAAATTCAACCTGGTTGCTTTTCTTTTGCATCCGGCTGTCAGCATTATCGGCGGGATTTTTTCTTTACTGGCAGCACTTCTTTTTGGCGGATTTCATTTTTCCCGCCGCAAGAAAAAAGCAACGGAAACAGAGGCGCGCCTGACAGCCTCCAGACTTTGGAGCAATCTGGAGGAAGTGCGCATCCGGCTGGAAGCGTTTCGGACATGGCTCGAAGAACAAAAAGGCCCTATAAAGGATATGAAAGAAGCGCAAATCCAGTATGCCGGACTGAAAAAGCTTTATAGCGAATGGACATCGCATGAGAGAATGGAGGAAATTCTTGGAACGGTTCAGTATGACCCCAAAATTGGCATGAATGTTTCCAATGGTTTGCATGAATTGCGCAGCCTGAATATTCACATGGAAAGTGTGCTCAGGGATGGGACGGCAGATGAACAGGAAAGCCGGAAAATAGCCAGGATGAAGGAGCATGTGGAGCTGGCTATTGGCTTTTTTGCTTATCCCGGAAAGGATAATATAGCCACACAGTCCGGGAATAAACCACTTGTTTCCAAAAAGGAAACAGCCCAGTAGATCCGTTACCTTTTCAGGCTGGTTGTTGGCTTTCCTGGCTTATTCCTGTTTGGAAATCAGGGAGATCTTTTTTGCGGGAAAGCAACCGTATGCGGTGCGCAATAATATGGGTTTGCTCCTGCTTCCAGCCTTTCCAGTTGGTGTAGTACCTGTATTGCAAACGTCCTTCAACGTATAGTTGCATTCCGGCCGCCAGGTTTTTCAGGGCAAATTCTCCCAGTTTGCCATATAGCAAGATCCGGTGTTTTTCTGCTGTTTCATCTGGAAAATACGTTTTCAGTATTAATCTGGCAACCCGCTTCCCCGATGGAAGGAAATGATAGACGGGAACGGTCATGACCTGACCTATCAGAATGATCTTGTTGATAGATGTCATTGCCAGCCTGTGAAGAAAAAAAGTAGACCGGCTATTATTGTGTACTGTCTCCCTTGCCCGGATTCTGATATCGTTCAATCTCTCATGAAAGAGAATACAAAGGGGAATGCAGTGTGGAAGAAATTGTTGTACTGGCTGGTTTTATCCTGATATTTCTGTGGGGATGGCGGCGTGTTTATATGCACGTCATGCGAAAAAGCGCCCGGCCGCTGATCGCTCACCTTCTTGGGCTTTTGCTAAGTCTTTTTCCTGCCCGTTTTTTCGTGTATGCTGCCTTTGCTCTTGCCCCTCCTGAAGGTATTGAACCCGTAACAGATACCAAGGCGCTGATGCTGTGCGGACTTTTTGCCGCTTCCATGGCAGGACTTTATATCCTCACAAGAAAAAAAAGCGATAAAAAGCTACCTTGACAGGGTAAACTTCATATCAGCCCTTCAAGCAGGACAACTTCAACTTCTTCCCCTGGCATAACAGCTGCCCTGTCAGCTGGCAATACAATAATGCAGTTGGCTTGAGTCATGGAAGAGAGCATACCGGAACTTTGCGGGCCAGTGCTTTGTACCACCCAGTTTCCCTGGTTATCCGGGGAAAGTATGCCACGCTGGAATTCAGTACGGCCAGGACGTTTGGAAAGCGTAGAAAACGTTTTCACGCGCAGGCGTGGAAGAGGGGATGGGATTGCACCCATTAAGCAAAGCAGGGCTTCCCGCACAAAAAAACAGAACGTGATCATGACTGCAACCGGATTCCCCGGCAAGCCAAACAAAAAAATTTCTTTTTCTTTAAAGAACGCCCGTCCAAATGCCATTGGCCTTCCTGGACGCATATTCACATTCCAGAAAGCTATATCAGCCATTTCAGCCATAATGGTTCTGGTATAGTCTGCCGCACCAACAGAAACACCGCCTGTTGTAATGACAGCATCGGCTTTGCTAATAGCCTCTGTAAGGGCTTTGCGGATCAATTCAGGTTTATCTCTGATAATGCCCATATCAATCGTCTTGCATCCCAGGCGCTGCAACATACCGTGCAAAACATACCGGTTGCTGTCGTAAATGCCACTGCCAGAAAGCGGTTTGCCAACAGGACAAAGCTCATCGCCGGTTGAAATGAGCGCGACTGTCGGGGGTTTAATTACCTTGATTTGCCCAATGCCAATAGACGCCAGCATGCCAAAGTGAGGCGGTTTGAGAAGCGTGCCTTTGGGCAGACATACTGTTTTCGCTTGAATGTCTTCACCTTTAAGGCGAACATTGTCTCCAGCAGAAACGCTGGCAGCTGGGATAAGAATTGTATTTTCCTTTATTTGCACATTTTCCTGCGGAACGACTGTATCGCATCTGGAGGGCATGGCACTGCCTGTCATGATCCTCACACAGGCATGAGCCGGCAGCGTTCCTGCGAAATGATGCCCGGCAAAGACCGAACCGGCGATAGGCAGGGTTTGTGTCTGGTTAAGGTCAAGATCAGTGGCTGAGAAAGCATAGCCGTCCATAGCCGCATTGTTCCAGGGAGGGACATTGACTGGCGCAATAATATTTTCGGAAAGAACACGAAAAAGCGCTTCTCCAAGAGGAATTTCCTCTGTAACAGCAAGCGGATGAACCCATTTATGAATATATTCCAAGGCCTTTTCCACCGAAAGGGAAGATGAAAAGTTCTTCATTTTATTTAAAATAAAAACAACAAGTTATGTTTTATATTTAATGTTATTTCTATGCTTATTTTCCTGCCTTTTCAATTCTTGCAAGGTGTTGATATTGTCAAATGCTGATTCATCAGGAAAATAGACTTTGCTCACACTAAGTGTGGCATACCAGGAAGCAATTTTACGCTGCCCTGTGGCAAGAAAGGCTTGAAGATTCGGCAGGATTTCCCGCTTCATCAGGCAGAAAACAGGCTGCAAGGAAAAAGAGGGAGCATGACCGGTTACAGCTATCGCTGCCTCGGTTTTCTCATCCTGCAGTGCCGCACCAAGCTTACTGGCCAGGTTGTCAGGAAAAAAAGGTGAGTCACACGGCACCACCAGAAGATAAGGTGTCTGGCATCGTGCCAGACCAGCGGCAAAACCGGCCAATGGTCCAGCGAAATCCGGCTGCATATCCGGCAAGACAGTGAATCCTGCTTGTGCATATTGTTTCTCATTCCTGTTGGCGTTCACAAAAACGGAAGCAACCTGCGGCTTTAATCGATCAATGGCATGCAGAAAAAGCGGCTTTCCAAAGAAAAGCTGAAGCCCTTTGTCTATGGACCCCATTCTTGTTCCTTTCCCGCCTGCCAGAACCAGTCCGGTGATATCTGTTCGGGAAATGATCATGTCAGCCGCCTATATAGGACATCTCAATTTTTTCTCCGGATACAGGCAAGTTGGCGTTACGTAATTCAGAATAACGGTTTTCCCGGTTTTTCCAGTAAAAAACCAGTGCTTGTGCAATTTGTTCATCCGATTTTCCACTGCGAAGCAATGATTTAAGATCCATGCCATCTGTTGCAAACAGGCAAGGGTAGAGCTTGCCTGTGGTTGACATACGTATTCGGGTACAATCGCTACAAAAGGGACGTGTTACGCTGGCAATTACCCCGATTTCACCGCTTCCATCCTGATAACGCCACCGTAACGCTGTTTCCCCCGGATAATGGGAAGCCAGTTTTTTCAGCGGTATTTCGGCATGGATTTTGTTAATCAGTTCATTTGAAGGGATAATTTCATCCGGTTTCCATCCATTGGAAGAGCCAACGTCCATATATTCAATAAAACGCGGAATAATAGATGTATGCCTGAAATAACGGGCTATTGGCAAAATTTCCCCATCATTAACTCCTTTTTTGACAACCATATTGATTTTGATAGGGGAGAAACCTGCATTTTTCGCTGCTTCAATGCCCTCAAGCACATGAGCAACCGGGAAATCCACATCATTCATACGGCGGAAAACAGCATCGTCAAGCGCATCAAGTGAAACGGTAATGCGGTCAAGTCCGGCATCATGCAACTGTTTTGCTTTTCGTGAAAGCAAGGAACCATTTGTTGTTAATGTCAAGTCAATTTTTTTACCGCCAGGTGTTTTCAGGCTGGCAAGCTGCTCAACCAGTTTTTCAATATGACGCCGCATAAGCGGCTCACCGCCGGTCAGCCGGATTTTTTCTACTCCCATACTGACAAAAATACCGGCAATACGGCGGATTTCCTCAAATGACAACATTTCATCGTGGGGAATAAAGTGAAAACGGCTTCCAAAAACCTGTTTGGGCATGCAGTAGATACAGCGCATATTACAACGGTCTGTCACTGATATGCGCAAATCACGCAGTGGCCGGAAAAGCCTGTCATAAACCGGTAAGGAAAAACAGGAAGAAGGCTTGTCGCCTGTTGTAACTGGCAAAGGATTGCAAAAAACAGGGATAATTTTTTTTTTCATGCCAAAAGAAGTTCAGAAACCGGAATTACCTGATATCTAAAGATAACATGAAGCTGCAAAAAGTACAGGAAAGGTCTGCCATAAATAAAAGAGGGAGAGTAATGACACTCTCCCTCTTTTTCTTGCCTTGGCAGGCGTTTTTATTTACGGGTATCGACCTGTATCAGCGGTTCATCTACAACGGGCGGTGGGGTACGACGGCGTCTGACAGGGCGGGGCGGTATTTTTTCTGCTTCCTGCGCTGCTTTTTCCTGTGCTGCCCGCATTTTTTCAGGATCAGTTGCCGTCATAGTCAATCCGGCTGATGCCAGCGCATCCGCCAAGTCGGCAGGCTGGAAACTGGCATCAGTTTCTTTTGTTGCTTTAGCAGCCATCTCTTGTTCGCCATCCAAAACAGGAGCTGTGACGAAGTCGGAAACTTCCAGTACAGCAATTTCAGGGGCATTGCCGGGAAGAACCTGATCCATATGAAGATCGGCCTGTTTTGTGGTAGCAGGCGATGTTTCTTCTCTGTTTTCTTCTGTCCCCGCTGCAAGAATAGCCTCATCATTGGGGTCATAAAAAGCAAGCGGCGTCTGATGTGGTTCCTGCTCTGTTACAGGCTCTTCATGGATAACCGGCGTAAAAGGAACATCCTCAGCTGTTTCTAACGTTTTCATGGGAACAGTTTCCAGAGTATCGCGCTCTGCGTTGTCCCGGCTGAATGTGTCGTTATCAGACACACCCATTTCTTCCATTTTGCGAGCCTCAACAGAGACAATTTCAGCGACTTCTGCACTGTCCGCCATGTTGTCACGATCACGACGGTTGCGGTTACGGCCACCCCGGCGACGGCGGCGGCGAGGTTCTTCGCTATTTGCCGTATTGTCTTCCGCTATTGTTTCCGCCGCAGAAGAGGTCATGTCAATAATAACTGCGCCGGTTTGTTCCTGAATAACTTCATTATTGGAATCAAGCAGTTCTGTGTTATCTGCATTATCGGTTTTTTCTTTTTGATCGGCTTTGGGCGTGCGGCGGCCACGCTTCCTTTCATTGGTTGTTTCTCCAGCCGGTTTGGCCGACCTGGCCTGCCTGGGCGCAGTGGTTTCTTCATTCACTGCATCCGTATCATTGGTTGTTTCTCCAGCCGGTTTGGCCGACCTGGCCTGCCTGGGCGCAGTGGTTTCTTCATTCACTGCATTCGTATCATTGGTTGTTTCTGTATTTTTCTCTTCACGGCTACGGTCACGGCGACGTCGATTACGGTTGCGCGAACGGTCGCTGTTACGTCTTGCACGGGTTTCAGGTGAGGATTTTGAGGGGGATGCCGTATCTTCATCGGCCTTTTCAATACCGAAGAAAGAAAGCAGCTTGTCCCAGAACCCGTTGTTTTCAGGTACAGAGGCGCGAGGAGCAGGCGGGGGAGGTGGCGGCATATCGGGAGAAATCCCTTTCACAAGCGCTTCCTGGCGAGGCTTGGGGGCTTCCTTGTAAGTTTTGTTAAAACTCATATCAACCTCTGTGGATTCCTCTGCAAGCTCATAACTCAGATTATGCTCATCCAGGCGAGGATCGTCATGTTTTAAACGTTCCAGTTTATAGTGCGGCGTTTCCAGATATTTGTTAGGAATAATAGTGGCCGTGACACGGTGGCGTGCCTCAATTTTCATTACCTCGCCACGTTTTTCATTCAACAGGAAAGCGGAAACGTCAACCGGCAGCTGGATGTGGATAGCTGCCGAACTTTCTTTCATGGATTCTTCTTCGATAATGCGGAGTACTTGCAGGGCAAATGATTCCACATCACGAATATGACCGGTTCCATTGCACCGTGGACAGGTAATATGGCTGCCTTCAGACAAAGCCGGACGCAGCCGCTGACGTGACAGTTCGACTAGGCCGAAGCGGGATATCTTGTCCATCTGCACACGTGCCCGGTCATGGCGCAATGCTTCCTTGAGACGGTTTTCAATCTCACGCCTGTTTCTGGATACCTCCATATCAATAAAATCAATCACGATAAGGCCGCCCAGATCGCGCAACCGTAACTGGCGAGCGACTTCTTCCGCCGCTTCGCAATTGGTATTGAAAGCAGTTGTCTCGATATCTCCTCCCCGCGTGGAGCGGGCCGAGTTAACATCGATGGAAACCAGTGCTTCGGTATGGTCAATAACGATTGAGCCGCCTGACGGAAGAGGGACAACGCGCGAATACGCCGTTTCAATCTGATGCTCAATCTGGAATCGTGAAAAGAGAGGGACATCGTCACGGTAACGCTTGACCCGATTGACCATATCCGGCATAACATGGCTCATGAACTGGCGGGCCTGCTCATAAATTTCGTCCGTATCAATCAGGATTTCCCCAATATCCGGCTGGAAATAGTCTCGAATAGCACGGATAACCAGTGAGGATTCATGATAAATCAGGAAAGCGCCCGGTGCAGATGCCCCGGCACCGTCGATAGCACGCCAAAGTTGAAGCAGGTAGTTCAAGTCCCATTGCAGTTCTTCCACGCTTCTGCCAATGCCGGCCGTGCGGGCGATAACCGACATGCCCTGGGGCAAATCCAGCTTATCAATATTCTCACGTAATTCCTGACGTTCCTCGCCTTCAACACGCCGTGAAACACCGCCGCCTCTCGGGTTGTTCGGCATAAGGACAAGATAACGGCCTGCCAGGGAAATAAAAGTGGTGAGCGCAGCACCTTTGTTGCCTCGCTCTTCTTTTTCCACCTGTACCATAATTTCCTGTCCTTCATGCAGAGCATCCCTGATGGAGGCATGGCGGACATCAACGCCTTCCTTGAAAAGGCTGCGGACGACTTCCTTGAAGGGAAGAAAACCGTGGCGATCCTCACCGTAGTTGACAAAACATGCCTCAAGAGAGGGTTCAATCCGGGTAATAACCGCTTTATAAATATTGGATTTATGCTGCTCCCTTCCTGTCGTTTCAATATCAAGATCAAGAAGTTTTTGTCCATCGACAATCGCAACACGCAGTTCTTCCTGCTGTGTTGCGTTAAACAACATACGTTTCATGCATACACTCCGAGCCTTCAAGGCCTGTTACACAGTATCACGCTACGGGATACGGCTGTTCATTCGGATGTGCGCCAGGATGGGGAAAATGAAAAAAGCGACGTGACAGGGCAGGGGCATGCAAATGCCGTTTCCTGCCGGAAAGGAAAAGGTATGATAAATTGTCGCAGTTGGCAACAATGCCTGCCATATACATGCTGATGTTTCCATTTGCCCATTCGTCTGGAACAGGCTGTTCATCAAAAAACGTGTTTATCAAATACCAAGCCTGCAAGCTATTTTTTCAGTTCTTATAAGCAGCTTGCCGCCTTACATTCTTCAAGTTCCTGCGCCAATCCTGTCTTTTTTCCGCCTGATCCGGTTGCAGCTTCAGGGCGCAACACCTGTCGGCTCAAAAAGGGCGCACACAGCTTTCCATTCAATTTGCCTTTTGGCGAGGCCAATGGATATGCCCCCTGTGCAGAATGCTAAAATTCACAGCATGCACAAAAAACAATTGCGCGCATAACGCACAAACCGTTTCCGGGATTATATATTTAAATGAGCAGAACTAACAGGGGTAGAGCAGGCGTACCTGAGGAAAAACAACCGAAAACTGTTGCCGGATCAAATACAGCTGAAGTCCGGCTGCATACGGTCAGCGAAGAAGAGGCTGGGCAACGTATTGACAACTATCTTTTCAGGCAATGCAAAGGCGTACCGAAAAGCCATGTTTACAGAATTTTGCGTTCCGGGGAAATCCGGGTTAACAAGCGCCGGGTGAATCAGACATACCGGATTGCGGCAGGAGATATTATCCGTATTCCACCTGTCAGGCTGGCCACACAGGCGCAAAAACTGGTTTCACCGGCCCGTTTCGAGATTCTTTTTGAGGATGATTATCTTCTGATAATCAACAAGCCGGCCGGAATTGCTGTCCATGGCGGATCCGGTGTGGTTGCCGGCGTTATTGAGCAGCTTCGCGCTTTTAGGCCTGAAATGGCCTTTCTGGAACTGGTTCACCGTCTGGACAGGGAAACTTCCGGAATTTTGATGCTGGCCAAAAAGCGGTCTGCTTTGAGAGGCATGCATGAACAAATGCGTCAGGGTAATATGGATAAACGTTACCAGGCGCTGGTTTGCGGAAACTGGACACAACAGCGCCAGCATGTCAGATTACCGCTCTTTAAGTACCTGACACCGGAAGGAGAACGCCGGGTACGTGTCCAGCAGGGTGGCATGGCAGCTCATACTATTTTTAATATCCTGAAAAAATATGAGGGATTTACCCTGCTAGAAGCAGAGCTGAAAACAGGACGGACACATCAGATAAGGGTTCACCTGGCAGCCAGCGGCCATGTGATTGCCGGAGACGACAAATATGGGGATTTCGGATTGAACCGGCAACTGCAAAAAGCTGTCAATACCGGCGCTGCTCTGAAAAGAATGTTTCTTCATGCATGGCGCCTTTCTTTTATCCACCCGCATACCCAGGAAAAGATGACGGTTACGGCGCCACTCCCGCAGGAATGCACCCGTTACCTGGAAAGCCTTGATCTCTATGCCGGGAAAACGAATGAACCGGATAAAAAAGGCTACAATGACGCCTCCATGCGATAACCGGCAGTTGCAAGCCGCCTTGAAAAAGAGGGATATCTTGTGCCATAACGAAGAAAAACAACACCATTTCAAGCTTATTGTTTTTGACTGGGACGGTACCCTGATGGATAGCACAGCTGCTATTGTTAAAAGTATCCAGGTAGCAGCAAGCGAATTGGGATTGCCTGTTCCAGACAAGGAAGCCGCTTCACATGTTATCGGGCTGGGCCTTTACGAAGCCATGGAAGCTGTTGTACCCGGTATTGACCAGACAACCTGCCGGCAAATGGGGGCACGTTATCGCGACCTGTATTTTCAGTTCAGCAGGGAAATCACTCTTTTTGACGGAGTGACAGCCATGCTTGAAGACCTGGTCTCACGGGAATATCTGTTGGCAGTAGCCACCGGAAAAAGCCGGCAGGGGTTAAATCGCGCAATGAAAGAAACAGGAACCAGCCGCTTTTTCCAGGCGACAAGGACAATAGATGAAGCTCCTTCAAAGCCACATCCTGCCATGTTATGTGACCTTGCGGAAGAACTGGGTATAGACATGCGGCATATTCTCATGATCGGCGATACCACGCATGATTTATTAATGGCATCTAACGCAGGTTGTGCCGGTATTGCTGTTCAGTACGGGGCGCATCCGCCGGATGAGCTAAAACGCCTTAACCCATTGTATATAGCAGAATCGGTTGCCGGCCTTCATCACTGGCTGGGAAAATATGCCTGAGAAACTATGGAAAATACCAAAGACACGACTGGATTACCTGATACGGGAACCTCTGCCGAAGAAACAGGATGGAAAAAAGATATCCTTGAAAACATATTGCTCGAATCTTTAAGGGAACAACGCGCCCGCAGGAGATGGGGCATCTTTTTCAGGTTTGTCTGGATTGCCATACTATTGGCAATTTTGGGGCTGGCAACAACAATGGACTTTTCCGAAAACGAAAACATTGCTGTCGGGCCGCATGCTGCCCTGATTAAAATTAACGGGGTTATTGAAACAGGCAGTGCTGCATCTGCCGAAAACGTTAACAAGGCCTTGCAGAAAGCCTTTGCAGAACCGGGTGCAGCCGGCATCATCCTGCGCATCAACAGTCCTGGCGGCAGCCCGGTGCAGGCCGGCAGGATACATGATGAAATCCTCCGCCTGAAACAACGTTATCCCGATAAGCCTGTGCATGTTGTCGTAGAAGACATTTGTGCTTCCGGCGGTTATTACATTGCTGCAGCCGCCAATAATATTTATGTGGACAAAGCCAGTATTGTCGGTTCAATCGGTGTCATGATAAATGGTTTCGGCTTTACCGGCCTGATTGATAAAGTCGGCATTGAGCGCCGTCTTCTGACAGCAGGCAAAAACAAGGGATTTATGGATCCGTTCAGTCCGCAAAGCGAGCAGCAAAGAAAATTTGCCCAGAATCTTATTGACGAGGTACATGAACAGTTTATTGCGGTTGTAAAAACCGGTCGTGGAGCACGACTGAAGGAAAATGATGAACTTTTCAGCGGATTGATATGGACCGGAAACCGTGCTATTGAACTGGGCCTGGCCGATGGACTGGGAACAGTAGAAAGTGTGGCACGGGAAGTGATTCAGGTTCAATCTGTTGTGGATTATACCGAGGAAGAAAAGCTCTCTGACAGAGTGCTCAAAAAACTGGGTGCCTCCATGGGAGAAGGCGCCGTAAGATACAGCTTTCAGGAATGGCTGCCGGTACTGAGATAAATATCCAGAAAGGCAATTTCATTTTTACTTTAAAAAATGAATATATCTTGTTGATTTATTAAATAAATTTACTTAAAAAATAAAAGCAACAAGAACAAGATAGGCAAGCTCCCCGGAAAAGGAAAGAGAGCAGCAATTTCTTTGCTTTTCTGCCGGAAATTTTTGTTGACACCTGTTTTTTTGCATGCCGTTTTTTTATGACTGCTGGAAAATAACATACAATATGAGCCTGTTTATTTCCCAATGACCAGGCAAACCGACCAATGCCATGCCAACCACCTAACCCTATTGAACATTCCCCCCGAATTCAGCGATGGGGAGCAAAACTTGAAAAGCATCGTGTACTTTTGACACTCAAGTCACTGCTTGTTACAACGCTCTTTTTTGTCGTTTCCGGTTACGGTATAGTGGCATATTTGCTGGGCCGTCCACAAGCCAAGGCTAGCCGTGCTATTCCTGTTATTCAGATGGGGTGTGCCTGCCTGATATTCATTACCCTGTATTTTGTCATAGTAGAATACCTGTTCCGCCACCGTCCCCGGGAAATACGCCTGATCCAGCGCTTTATCTGGTATCTGGCTATTTTTTTCATTGTGGCAGCATCAGCATTTTGTGCTGTTGTAATCATCTAGCGGAATTATTTTCCCAAAGCCCGCATAGCATCATCCAGTCCATGCAAGGTAAGGGGATACATACGGTCTTCCATGATATTCCGAATAATTTCAATGGATTGTATTCCCGTCCAGAAACGCTCCTGTTCCGGATTCAGCCAGACTGCATGACGAAAGTGCGCAAGCAATATTTTCATGGCAGTTTCGCCTGACTGCTGATATGGCGTGTAATAAAAACTGCTGTTCGGGTCTGTAATTTCTGTTGGCCCCATGGTGGCATCCCCGACAAAAACCAGTTTGTAATCCTTGCCAAACCGGTGCGTGAGATTCTGGAGAGAATAATGCGTAGTGGAAGAGGGGCCATCATATTTCCATACCGTATCATAAACACAGTTATGAAAATAAAAATGATCCATCTGCTTGAATTCTGTCCGGGCGGCAGAAAACAGTTCTTCACAACATTTGACATGTGCAGCCATGGAACCGCCTGTATCAAAAAGCAGTAATACCTTAACCTTGTTTTTCCGCTCGGGACGCATAACCAAATCAAGCAATCCCGCATGATGCGCTGTGCTTTGTATGGTAGCGTCAATATCCAGCTCAGTAGGCATTCCTTCCCGGGCAAATTTTCGAAGCCGCCTCAAAGCCAGTTTGATATGCCGGGTTCCCAGTTCAATGCTGTCATCTATTGCCTGAAATTCCCGGCTGTTCCATGCACGAACAGTTTTAACGCCATTTTCTTCCTGTCCCATTCCCATTTGGTAAAGTGGCCTGGGAATCTCATCCATATCGCCAAAAGGGCTGCCGGTATTTGCCGCACTGACAGGGTAGTTCTCGTCATCAGGCTTGTTATCACTATCAGAAACCGGCTTTTGCTCAGCTGCTTCTTCAGGCAGAAGAACATCCGGAACGACCGGCTCACCGGCAAGCGAAATGATGTTGCTTTCCTTGGACAAAAAGGCTGAAATATTGCTGATATCCCAACCTGTTTTCCTGGTTTTTTCAATATATTCAGCAAAAGCAACATCAAACCGGTCGTAGTGCGTCTCGTTTTTGACCAGGCAGATTCGTGAAAGGGTATAAAAATCATCCAGGGAGCAATTAGCCAATCCGGCCCGCAAGGCTTCCAGGAACACCAGATATTCCGTAATTGTCACCGGAAGATGCCGTTCCTTCAAATGAAAGAAAAGATTGGTCAGCATGATGATGCAGGCGAGGGCGCAATCAACGGTGCTGACTGTTGGATCTCACCAGGCGGTAAAGCATTTCCACATCCTGTTCGTTTTTAATAAGGGCACCAAACAGGGGCGGCATACTGGTGCGTTTTTCCTCCTTGGCCAGTACCCCTGGATCAATGCCTTCCGCCTTCAGGAGTTTTAGCCAGTCAATCAATTCTGATGTAGATGGCTTCTTTTTGAATCCGCCAACCCTGCGTAATTCATAAAATACTTCCAATGCATCCAACATCAGCTTTTCAGGAAGATCAGGAAAGTGAACTGCAACAATCCTGGCCATGGTTTCTCTGTCAGGAAAAGCAATGTAATGAAAAAAGCACCGGCGAAGAAAAGCATCTGGCAACTCTTTTTCATTATTTGAGGTAATAATAAAAAGTGGGCGATGTCTGGCCTTTACCAGGCGGCGAATTTCATGGCAATAAAACTCCATCCTGTCCAGCTCTCTCAGCAAATCATTAGGGAATTCGATATCTGCTTTGTCAATTTCATCAATCAGCACTACAGCAGGCTTATCCGACTCAAAAGCCTCCCACAGCACTCCCTTGATAATGTAGTTTGCTATATCAGCAACCTTTTCTTCCCCAAGCTGGGAATCACGCAACCGGGAAACAGCGTCATATTCATAAAGACCGTGTTGAGCCCTGGTGGTAGATTTAATGTGCCATTGCAACAAAGGCATATCCAGCGAGGCTGCAACTTCTTCAGCCAACATGGTTTTCCCGGTTCCGGGTTCCCCCTTGATAAGTAAAGGGCGCTGAAGCGTTATGGCAGCATTAACAGCCAGCTGCAAATCAGGAGTGGCAATGTAATGAGAACTTCCTTCAAAACGCATCATAACCTCCTGATCAAGAACGGGATATCAGAAGTATATCAGTTATCTTCTTCATGGCTGCAAGAAAAGTCTAGTTTGATATAGCTCAAAAAATACGCAGAGCAAGAGAATCTTTTCAGTAAAAAAGACACTAAACCAGTGTCTTTTAACAGGAGAACCTTATGGAAAAGAAATCATCCCCCAAACAGGCTTCGGACAAAAATACTGCATCCAGCCAATCCAAAAGCCCGTCCAAATCCGCTGATAGCGCAAAAAAAAGCAAGCTGGATACTTCAGCAGGTTCCAGCCGCTCAAAAAGTGAAGCTGTGAAAAAATCGTAGTCATAAAAAAGCCGGAAAATTCCGGCTTTTTTATTTTCGCAAACTGTCCACAAGCCAGATTCTTGCGTTATCCTAACTATGAAGGAAACACAGGAGAAGGCTCATGGACTATCAAACAATCAGGCAAAATTTCGAAAACCACGGATTCTCCACCCAGTTTTTCGCAACCGGAGAAGAAGCAAGGAATTATTTTGCTCAAAAGCTGGAGCGCAAAACTATCGGATTCGGCGGCAGTGTAACCTTGCGCGAGCTGGGTCTGTATGAAGTATTGCAGGAAAAAAATGTTGTTGTCTGGCATAACAAGGTTCTCTCCAGAGATGTCCGGCGGCTTGCCAACAGCACAAGTATTTATATCACCAGCGCCAATGCTGTTTCCGAAACAGGTGAAATCGTTAATATTGATGGAACCGGCAACCGGGTCGCCATGACAGCCTTTGGACCTAAAGCCTGTTATTACGTGATTGGGAAAAATAAAATTATGCCTACTCTGGCGGATGCCCTGAACCGTGCTAAAAATGTGGCGGCTCCCAGAAATGCCAAACGGCTAAAAATGAAAACGCCTTGTGCCAGGGAAGGGGACCAGTGTTATAACTGCAATACCCCTGACAGGATTTGCAGGATGACTATTGTGATGGATCGCGCTCCTTTTGGTATGGAATCCGAAGTAATTTTTATTGATCAGGATCTGGGGCTTTAACCAGCCATATCCTAAAAAATACATCATTACAACTATGAGTTAATAGTGAATTTAACTTTAAGTTATCATTGCAAGTAACTGATTTTACTAAAATTAACAGAGTTTACGCTGGGCGATTTCGTACAAGCGCTTAAGAAAGAGCTGTAGCTCTCTGGGAGAAACAGACCTGTCTGCCGGTTCATGTTCCGGCGCATAGGTAAGTGTCAGGAAAAGAAAAACCTCCTAAAGAAAATTCGCATAATTCGTATTATGTTAAATTACTAATAAAAAAACATCTCTTCTCGAATTTTCGTTCAGGATGCCTGTTCCCCTCCCATAGAGACTCTTGGCAAATGAATCTTAAAATGCAACGCAAGGATGCGCATGGCAGAACATGTGACAATCGCAATCCATGTGCTATAGGCCGGATGAATGATTCCGGTTAAACCCAATAATTCGATACCGGCTCCAGCTATAGCTGCCGTTGCGTATATCTCGCGTGAAAATATATGCGGACTGCTTCCAGAAAAGATATCCCTGATGCATCCGCCTCCTGCGGCGCTCACACACCCCATCAGGATAGCCAGTTGCCAGTTACCTGTCAGTACATAGGTTTTATTCGCACCGAATGCGGCAAAGAATCCCAGTCCCACAGCATCCAGATAAAGCGAAGGCAGCTCAAAATGGTTAATTATTTTTCTGAAACAGATACTTGCAGCAACGGCAAGCAAGATGACGAGCATATAAAGCGGATTGGTCAAACCTGGCGGTGGTGTTGATCCAATACAGATATCACGGAGAACACCGCCGCCTATCCCGGTAACGGCCGCCAGAACAAAAATACCGAATATATCGAAATGCCTGCGTATGCCTGTTGCGGCTCCGCTCATGGCAAAAACAAAAGTGCCGATCAGGTCAATCGAAAGAAAGATAATAGGCGCTTTGGATAAAATGGCCTCTGCCATCGACTTCCCTCACCCTGAAATACACAAAAACTGTAATATAGAAATAACTGAATCCTACTCCTATTGCTATTTCTCTGCTCTGTTTTTCGAATATCTCAGATATTGGCGAAGTGGGCAAATTTAAGGTACAGTAGCTACAGCGCGCATATAATTAACATCCTTCGCTGGCGGTTTGCCAAAGAGACGCTTGTACTCACGGTTAAATTGGGCCGGGCTTTCATATCCCACGGCTGCGCAAGCGCTGGCTGCATATTCATTTTCTACCAACATAAGGCGCTGTGCCTCGTACAGGCGAAGACGCTTTTGGTATTGCAGCGGACTTAACGTGGTAACCTGCTTAAAGTGCCTGTGGAAAGTAGATGTCGCCATATTAACATGGCGGGCCAGCTCATTGATTTGTAAAGGCTCCCTGTAATTGTCTTTTAACCAATTGATGGCACGTGCAATCTGGTTGCTCTGACTGCCAAGCGTATTAACCATACGCATGAAACCGCCTTGCGGCCCAATCAGTATGCGGTAATGGATTTCACGGATAATCATGGGGGCAAGAACCGGTATCTGTTCCGGTTTATCAAGCAATTCAAGCAGGCGAAAAAATGCGTCAAGCACATCAGGATCTGCATGGGCAATACAAATATTTTTTTCGTGGCAAATTTCTGTCTTCGCCTTTGGCGGCATCTCGGCGGCCAGCTGCATGGCAAGCCTTTTATCAATACTCAGCGCCATGACCAAAAAAGGTTTTTCCGGCGAAGCCTCATAAATATAGTTGGTACTGGGCAAATCCAGGTTGTTTATCAGGCACTGCCCTTCCCCATAATCGTACTCCTCGTTTCCGACCATGGTACGTTTCCGCCCCTGCACCAGCACGGTAATGGCCGGATTGAAAAAGCAGTTTTCAGGGATATTGATCTCATCCCTTCGATGAAGCGATAACCCATCTATAGATGTCGGGTAATTACCCGGCGCAGCCATGTGCCCCGTCAGTTTTTCAATTATTCGCCTGTGTGACAGCGTATCGGCAAAGTTGATGGCCATAGATTTTTAACAGGTTATTTAGAACAATGATTATTGCACTTTTTCAGGCAGAGAGAAACAGGCAACAAAAAGAGAGAAATATATCTGTTCTTGCCTTACTGCCAATCTTATCCTGAAGGATATTTTGCCATATTACGAAAAGAAACAGACAAGAGGTTATACCTATGGATACTGCTCACAAACAAGTAAAAGTCCTGGTCATTTTCTATTCACAATCCGGCGTAACCAGACGAATCGCTGAAATATTGCAATCCAAAACACAAGCTGACCTGTATGAAATTGAAACCGTCCGGACTTATCCAACACAGCAGCCCGGCATTTATGACGAACCTAAAAAAGAGCTGGAAACAGGCCAGTTGCCCGCTCTCAAACATGAACCGCCTGATATGTCTGCCTATGATCTGATTCTGGTTGGCGGCCCGGTTTGGTGGTATACCGTTTCCACACCAGTCATGCGTTTTTTGCAACTTGCTGACTTCAAAGGAAAGAAAACAGCTGCTTTCTGCACGCACATGGGTGGACTGGGGCGCTATTTTCCCCATTTCAGAACACAGGCGCGCCATGCCAACGTGCTGGAAGGTATTGATTTTTTCCAGCCTACGAGAAGCAAAACAGCTTCAACTGAAGCTGCTCTGGACAAATGGCTGGATAAGCTGGCTAATTCATAAAACTGCTACTGGCTGGCATGAAAAAAACAGGAAAAATGATATTGGCAGGCCTCTTTCTTGCTATTTTGTCTGTGACAATAGCTGTCTTTGTCATTTTAGGGCAACGCCAGTTCGGCAGGCAACCGAAGGGTGGTTCCCTAAATGCCATCATGAAGTCTCCTCATTATGTGGAAGGTGAATTCAAAAATCTTTCCCCTACTCCTCTGTTTACTGAAGATACCAGCGTTGCCGCTGTCCTGTTGAAAAGTCTCTTTACCGCCCAAAAACGCCGTATTCCTGAAGGGACAATACCTTCTGTCAAAACAAACTTGCACTTGCTTGATCCGAAAAAAGATCTGGTTGTCTGGCTTGGACATTCTTCCTATTACATTCAGCTTTCAGGAAGACGTTTTTTGATTGATCCTGTCCTGCACCCTTATGCTGGTCCATTTTCTTTTGTGAACAGCGCTTTTAAAGGCAGTCATGTCTATACGCCTGAGGATATGCCGGTTATTGATTACCTGCTGATTTCTCATGACCACTGGGATCATCTGGATTACGAAACCGTAACAGCGCTGGAACCTCGCGTCAGATCTGTTATTACCGGACTGGGCGTAGGCAACCACCTGACTTACTGGGGATATCCTGCAAAAAAAATCCACGAGGCTGACTGGTATGACCAACTCGCTCCTGAAGAAGGTATCCGTATCCATGTTTTGCCAGCCCGCCATTTTTCAGGCCGAGGCCTGATACGTAACAAAACACTTTGGGCCAGTTTTGCCATTCAGACAGCAAACCGGAAAATTTTCTTCAGCGGTGACAGTGGTTATGGTCCTCACTTTGCCGAAGCAGGAAAACGTCTTGGCGGATTTGATCTGGCTATTCTTGAAAATGGCCAATATGATAAATTATGGGCCTATATTCATATGATGCCTGAAGAAACTGCTCAGGCAGCTGTTGATTTGAAGGCAAATGCCCTGCTTCCTGCCCATTCCGGCAAATTTGCCCTCTCAAATCATGCCTGGGATGATCCGCTTGCCAGGCTTTCAGCAGCCAGCAAAAACCAGCCCTACCGATTATTGACTCCGATTATTGGCGATACAGTCAATTTAAGCGACAAGACACAGCGCTTTTCCTCCTGGTGGGAAACACTGGAATAAACAGCAAGGATACTTTCCCATGAGAGAATCGGCCAATAATCAATCCGTATTGAATTTATTTTCTACTTTCCGTTCGCATGACTATAAGGAGAAATTGATGAGCAACGTAGCAAACAAAGTTATTCTGATTACCGGTGCCAGTAGCGGAATTGGGGAAGCTGCCGCGCGCAAGCTGGCTGCTGGCGGAGCTGTGGTCGCCCTGGTTGCCCGGCGAAAAGAGCGGCTTGAAAAAATTGTTCGTGAAATTACAGAAACAGGCGGAAAGGCATCCTGCTATCAGGTTGACATTACAAACAAACAGGAAATAACAAATACCGTCAATGCTATTGTTTCCCAGTATGGGCGCCTGGATGTGTTAATCGGCAATGCCGGCGTTATGCTGAGTGCGCCGCTTGCAGCACAGCAAGTTGACGAATGGGAAAAAATGATTGATGTCAACATCAAAGGTATCCTGTATGGCATAGCAGCAGCCTGGCCGGTCTTTGACAAACAGCAGTCTGGGCACTTTGTTAATGTAGCTTCTGTTGCCGGACTTAAGGTGGCGGCTCCGAGCGGTACGGTTTATTCCGCAACAAAATTTGCGGTACGGGCTATTGCGGAAGGCATTCGTATGGAATCCGCTGGCCGCTTCCGCTCTACCATTATTTCTCCTGGCTTTATTGAATCTGAGCTGCCAAATTACAGCGCCCATGATTCAACCCGGCATGCCATGCAGGCAGCCTACAAAAAATTTGCCATTCCGGCAGAACGAGTTGCCGATGCCATTATGTACGCCATTTCCCAACCGGAAGATACGGGCATTAACGAAATTGTCATCCGCCCCACAACGCAGGAATTTTAGGAAAAATATCCTTTCAGGAAACAGATGAAAAAGAAAATCCTCATCCTTTGGACTGCTGTTTTCCTTGTTTTGGTAAACACATCTATTTTTGCGGGAGCACAAACAATGAATTTATCTCCTGTTCTAAATGACAGGCAGCTAAGCATCGTTACCATCTCGGCTTTCACTGCCAGCGGGGATCTGAAAAAACTAGACGGCGCCCTCAATGAGGGACTGAATGCCGGATTAAGTGTCAATGAAATCAAGGAAATATTGACTCAGCTATACGCTTATACAGGGTTTCCCCGAAGCCTAAATGGGCTGGGCACATTCATGGAAGTTATGAAAAAACGGGAAAAGCAAGGCATTACAGATGAGTCTGGTCCGCTTCCCTCTCCACTGCCGGACGGAAAAAAACAGCCTTGTACTGGGTGAAGAAAACCAGACAAAACTGGCAGGCAACCCTGTTAAAGGTCCCTTGTTTGAGTTTGCTCCTGCTATTGACGTTTTTCTGAAGGCGCATCTTTTTGGCGATATTTTTGCACGCGATAATCTTGACTGGCTCAGCCGGGAAATCGCCACTATTGCTGCGCTAGCTAATATGGAAGGGCTTGATTCCCAGCTCCAGGCACACTTGCGGATGGGGGCCAATACCGGCTTAACGCCGGCACAACTACGCGGGATCATTGCTGCGTTAAAGCAGCGCGTTAATTTAGAAAGCGGCCATCGGGCAGAATTGGCATTTAAGTGTGTTTTCCCTGAAAAGAAATAATAAATTCACCGGGTTATAGAAAAAGGAGAATATGATGCAAAAGCGAGTATTGGGGAAAAGCGGCTTGTCTGTTTCTGCAATTGGACTAGGCTGCATGGGAATGAGCTTTGGGTACGGTCCGCCTGCTAACAGGAAGGAAATGATTGCGCTGATCAGAAAATCCGTGGAAATGGGCGTTACCTTTTTTGATACAGCTGAAGTATATGGCCCACATACTAATGAGGAGCTTGTCGGGGAAGCACTGGCCCCGTTGCGGGACAAGGTGGTTATTGCTACCAAATTCGGTTTTGAGGCAAATGCCAATGACGGGGGAAAATGGACAGCGCTAAACAGCCGTCCAGACCATATCCGCCGGGTAGCAGAAGCTTCCCTGAAACGTCTGAAAACAGAAACTATTGATCTTTTTTACCAACATCGCGTTGATCCTGCGGTACCGATTGAAGAAGTGGCAGGCGCGGTGCAAGATTTAATTCATGCTGGCAAAGTCCGGTATTTCGGCCTTTCCGAGGCAGGCGTAAAAAATATCAGACGTGCACATGCCGTCCAGCCAGTTGCAGCACTTCAAAGTGAATATTCCCTTTTCTGGCGTGAACCCGAAAAAGAAATATTGCCTGTGTTGGAAGAATTGGGAATTGGTTTTGTCCCATTCAGCCCTTTGGGAAAGGGGCTGCTTACCGGACGGCTTCCCGCGAGTACAGTTTTTGATAGTACGGATTTCAGAAGTACCCTTCCCCGTTTTACTCCTGAGGCGCTTAAAGCTAATTTTGCCCTGGTTGAACTTGTCAAAAACATTGCTGCCAAAAAAAGAGTGACGCCTGCACAGATTGCCATCGGATGGCTTCTGGCGCAAAAACCCTGGATTGTGCCTATTCCTGGTACCACAAAATCCGGAAGATTAAAAGAAAACCTGGATGGGGTACAAGTTTCCTTCTCCGAAAGCGAGTTGGCAGAAATAAGTCAGGCAAGTGCTGCCATTACCCTTGTCGGAGAACGATACGCTGAAAAACAGCAGCGTATGATTGATCGATAATAACTCCCCAAAAGAGGCTTAAATGAGAAAATATGTTGTTCTTGCGGCACTTTTGCCATTTTTCCTGGCATGGGAAAATCACGCTGTTGCAGAAACAGCCGGTTTCTCTGCCAGACAAACTATTTCACCAAATGGTTCACAAGCATCTTTACCGGGCCCTGCAGACTGGTTTACGGGTAATGTCAGGATTTATCCCCTGTTCCCTGCAACGGAGGAAAGCCCTGTTTCCGGCGCTTATGTCACCTTTGAACCTGGCGCCCGTTCTGCATGGCATACCCACCCGGCAGGACAAACGCTCGTAGTTATTTCAGGCGTCGGGCTTACCCAGGAATGGGGTGGCACTATTCGGGAAATCCGGCCGGGGGATGTGGTTCATTGCCCTTCCGGTGTCAAACATTGGCATGGAGCTTCTCCTCGTACCGGGATGGTGCATATGGCAATTACCGGTACAATCAGTGGAAAAAATGTCCAATGGATGGAAAAAGTCAGCGATATTCAATATGGCTCAAAACCGGCACAGCAATAGCTATCAAGGAGAAAAGTAATGAAAAAATGGTTATGCAGTTTGTTCTTCGGATGCTTGGGACTTATTCCGGCAATAACTTTTGCTGGCAATAACACATCGCCTAAAACCCTGATTGTCTATTTTTCACAAACTGGCAATACAGATTATATTGCCAGGGAATTACAGAAGAAAACAGGTGCTGATATTTTCCGGATTGAAACAGCAGTACCTTATCCTGCCGGATATCAGGCCATGACTGACGCCGTAAAAAAAGAACGGGAAACAGGCAACCTGCCTGCCCTAAAAGGGCTGCCGGGAAAAATAGCTTCTTATGATTTGATTCTGGTTGGCAGCCCGGTATGGTGGTATACCATTTCCACACCGGTAATGAGTATGTTAAATCAGCTTGATTTCAGCGGCAAAAAAACAGCTGCTTTTTGCACGCATGGCGGCAATCCGGGTACTTTTTTTGCCGATTTTAAAAAACAGGCAAAAAACGCCGTCGTATTGGATGGATATGAAATTTATAAACCCCAAAGCAAAGCGCCGGTTGTTATCAGTGAATCCCTGGATGCCTGGCTTAATGCCCTCCGAAAATAATATAGGGTATATTTCCTGGAAAAGAAAGCAATCCTGATAATAAAAATATAAGACCTAGATTTGCTTTCACCCAAACAAATTGGGGCTTATGGCTTGTTTAATAAAGGAATCATGAAAAGGAGGTGTTCCACCTACAGACAGTTCTTTAAAAATAAGGTAAAAAAACCGTTTTGTTTCTGCTTTTGATTGCGTCGTTTTCTGTTAGGCTAGTACTTGAAGAAGTGTTCAAATATCAGGGGGTCAACATGAGCATCGACAAAATTACAGACAGGATTCAGTTTGGTGTCGCCTCCCCTCCGTATCAAAGCAGGAGCGCAGGAACAGATTTTGAGGACATGCTAAAACAGATCAGGGAGGATCTGAAAGCAGCCGAAATGCACTATACGAGAAACATCCTGAAACCTGCCGGTACATCCCGGAACAATTCAGCAGACTCGACACAGGAAGTAGCACAATCCGGAGTACCATCACTTTTCAAAATGGATCAGGTGGAATTTTCTCTTCTGGATGCCATGTTGATGACAGCACTGGAAGAAACCCGTCTCGCTAATGCAAATACTCCGAAAAATCAGGGTATGCATGCATTGCCAGGAAAAAATATCCAACCCAAAGCAGGTTAAGCCGGGATAGCCGATTATCTACCCGTTTTTTGCAGAAAAGACGGGTTTTTATTTGGTGGGAAATCTCTCCCCGATCTATAGAATACAAGGAAAGCGGGTAAATATTTTCCTTCAATCTGTTTGTGGAGTTTCCGGTTGTTTTTCTGTTTTTAAAAACAGCATAATGCGCTCATAATATTTATCAACCAGCTTGGCCGGAATATTATTTTCTTCCACTAACATATGAGAAAGCTGTGCCAGTTCTTCCATGATTTCCCTGCCCTCTCCGGTTTCGCACGCAGAGGATGCTGCTGCACAGTGTGCAGTCAATGCAGTAGATGCGTTAAGAAAATCTTCAGGTGAGTATTTTACCCAGGGCGTCTGCTTTTCAAGGCCGTTTCCTCCTGCAAGCAAATCATCTGCAATGGCAATCATCTGATCCATCACTGAGCATAACTGATCCAGGCCTGTTTGCCCGGCAGATTTGTCTTTTTGGTATAACGCATAAAGCGTGGAAAACTCCCTTCCCAATTCTGATGCAAGTTGGGAATAAACGGGCAGCCTGTGCTGCCCCTGAAGAGCATATACCCGGAAATAAAGTGCCTTTTCTCTTTTAAAAGCCAATGCTTCTTCTGTGCATGCAGCTTTTCCCATAAGCGGCACTGCCAGCAAGAGCAAACTGCATGCAAGATATTTTTTCACACCTCTATTCCTTTTTATTACTTGGTCATGTTCTTTCCTGCTTTGCAGAACCTGGCCGGGGAACCACGCAAACGGCAAAGGCGGCAATAACCAGAAGCACGCTGACAATCAGCATAATTTCATTGGTTGCCAGCATAACACTTTGGGTAGTTGCCATGTTGTTTATCAGTGCCCTTGCCATTTCTGTCGGCATACCCGCTTCGGCTGCCATCAGGAAATACTCTCCCGAGGCATCAATCAGACCGGAAAGTTCGGCATGCAGGTAGTTTGTCTTGTCTTCCCAGGCAGTGGTAACAATGGAAGTAGCGATAGCACCGGACAATGTCCGGACAAAACTCATCAAACCGGCTGCTGAAGCAGTTTCATGTTCTTCCACACTGGTTAACGCCAAACCTGTTAACGGAACAAAAAAGAAAGGCGAGCCCAATCCCATAAGCATAATTGGTAGGATAATCCACCAGTAATTGGCATCTGTATTTAAAAAAGAACGGCAAAAGGCCATGATACCCAGCCAGATAACACCGCAGAAAATCAGTTTTCTGGGATCTACGCGACGGGAAAGAATAGCCGCAGCCGGGGCAATAAGAAAGGCACTGACTCCGCTCCATGCAGTAGTTTTACCGGACCATGTGGGGGTATATCCCATATAGGATTGCAGCCATAGCGGCGTTAAGACATTAACAGCAAAATAGCCGCCAAAAGCCAGGGCAATAGTAAAAAGGCAGGCAGAATACCCCCGGTGACGAAATACCCGGATATTGACAATAGGATGCTCCTCAGTCAGTTCCCATATCATGAAAGCGCAAAATCCGATGACAGCAATAACAGCCAGAGCAACAATATAGTTGGAAGAAAACCAGTCCAGATCCTTGCCTTCGTCCAGCATCAGCTGCAAGGCGCCGACCCAGATAATCAGAAGCCCTAATCCCACGACATCAATCGGTGCCTTCTCGATTTTTTGAGGAAGATCTTTCAGCATTTGCCAGGCCAGCCAGCTGCAACAGATGGCAATCGGCACATTGATCAGGAAAATCCAGTGCCAGGAATAGTTATCGCACAACCAGCCTCCCAGGATAGGGCCAAGCACCGGCGCAACCAGGGTTGTCATGGCCCAGAGCGTTGTTGCCGTCATGGCTTTTTCCCTGGGGAAAATTCGCAAAAGCAGCGTTTGCGTCAGTGGCATCATGGGGCCGCCTGCCAGCCCTTGCAATACCCTCGCCCCTACCAGCACTCCCAGTGTATTGGACAAACCGCATAAAAAAGAAAAAATGCCAAAAAAACTCATGGCTCCCACAAACATCCGTACAGCGCCAAACCGGCTGGCCAGCCAGCCTGTCAGGGGAACAACAATCGCTTCTGCAACCGCGTAGGAAGTAATAACCCATGTTCCCTGGCTGGTACTGGCACCCAGACCACCGGATATACTGGTAACCGACACATTGGCAATCGTCATGTCGAGTACCGCAATAAAATTGGACATGGAGAGCAAAATAGCCATTACCCATAGCATTTTTCCCTGAAAAGGCTGTTCTGCGCTGGCATTCATAGATGGCATACCCTGTAAACCGGCATTACTTCACATCGCGGGTATCAATCGTCACTGTCATGGAAAGCCCGACTGAAAGCGGATTGGCTTTCAGTTCCTGGGGATCAAGACGAATACGGACAGGCAGGCGCTGAACAACCTTGATCCAGTTGCCAGTAGCATTTTGCGCCGGAATAATGGCAAAAGCTGACCCGGTCCCGCCGGATAAGCCTTCTACTACGCCGTTATACACTACTGACCTGCCGTAAAGGTCAGCATGCAATTTTGCTTTTTGTCCTACATGGACACGCTCAAGCTGACCTTCCTTGAAATTGGCATCTACATGCATCTCGTGAAGCGGAACCACAGAAAGCAAAACATCACCAGCCTGAACCCGTTGCCCCACCTGCACAGTCCGTTTGGCAATTACGCCGTTTACCGGAGAACGCACCACAGTTCGGCCAAAATCAACCTCCGCCTGCCTGACACGCGCTCTGGCCTGCTCAATAGCCGCTTTTGCCGCCTGGACAGATGCCTTTCCCGAAGTATAGGCATTTTGTGCGCGAGTCAATTCATCACCTGAAACGGAACCATCCCCAACCAGTGCGCGGCGGCGTTTCAGGTCAATTTTTGCCCGTGCATAATCAGATTCAGCCATAGCCAGCTGTGCTACAGCATGTTCGGCATCCGCTTTGGCCTGCGCCAATGCCAGTTTTGCATCCACTTCGTCGATAACAACCAGGATTTCCCCTGCCGTTACATTTTGTGTATCCACTACCCTGACTTCCTGGATAGTACCGCCTGTTGAGGGAGTAACCTGCACAACCTCTACAGCTGTATAGGCATTATCCGTTTCAACAAAATAGGAACCCCAAAAAAACCAGTACAATCCCCAGGCTATTGCACAAACCACAATCGCACAGCCCAGCAGAATAAATCCCTTTTTCCGGCGGACATTGGCCGGTTTTTCAAATTTCTCAGGCAAATCAGAAGATGAGGTCATATCATTCCTTGTCTCCAGGCAAAACGGTATATCCGCCGCCTAACGCTTTTACCAGGGCAACATCCAGTGTAAAAGAGCGTGACCGGAGATCGCTTTGCAATCGAAGATTGGACAGCAAGATCTCTTCAGCTGCCAATACTTCAATATAATTGGACAGCCCGCCGTTATACCGCTGGTTCACAATGCGATGCGCTTCCCGCGCAGCTTCAACAGCTTCATTTATTCTGATTAACTGCCTGCCAAGCGCTTTCTGGCTGGTTGCAGCATCAGCGACTTGCTGCAAAGCCTGCGTGACAGTCATGTTGTAATTGCCAATAGCCTCTTCCAGTTCGGCCTGTGCAACAAAAAGCTGCGATCTTAATCTGCCGCCGTTAAAAATCGGCAGGGAAACAGCAGGTCCGACAGCACCAAAATCAGCGCCAGAACTTCCCAGATGATTAATACCTAACGCCTGAAAACCGATAAGGGCAGATAAATTGACATTGGGATAAAATTCCGCTTTTCGTTGTTCAATAGTACTGGCAGCAGATTCCACCCGTTTTTTGGCTGCTACGATATCAGGCCTTCTTCCCAGCAAATCCAGCTGTATTTTTTGCGGCAAGGAAAATCCTTTTTTCATGTCAAGAACAGGCCGGGAAATGGCAAGACCTCTGTCCGGCCCCTCTCCCATGAGTGCTGCCAGTTGATTCCTTTGGAGTGCCATTAACTCTTCCAGTTCCAGCAACTCTTCATGTGCCGCAGCCAGCCGCGCTTCTTCCTGGCGAACGCTTGCCAAAGTTTCCATCCCTTCCCGGAAACGGTTGCGAAAAAGCCGCAGATTTTTGTCTCGTACTTCTATAGCGGCCTTTGCCGTATCGTGGGCAGCATACAGCCGGGCCAATTCGCCATAAGCAGACGCGATTGAAGCCGTTAGTACCAGTCTGGCTTCAGACCGGTCGGCTTCTGCTGCTTCCGCAGCAGATGTTGCCGCAGCCAGCGCCGCCCTATTTTTTCCCCAGAAATCAATTTCCCAGCTAAAATCCAAGCTGGCTCTGCCATAATCACGCCAGCCATGTTTTACATTGCTTCCTCCAGCGGTTCGATAGCTTTGCTTTTCTGCAGAAACTGATGCATTGGCATCCACATCGGGATAAAGTGCAGATTCTGCCCACTCTGCCATGGAAACAGCACGACGCAATCTTGCTTCGGCAATAGCCATGTCGGGAGAATTGGCAAGGCCTTCCTGGATAAGCTCGTCAAGCTGGGGATCACCATAAATACACCACCATTCGTCTTCAGGCCATACCGTGTTGTCTCCCTGCAAAGTCTCTTCGCTTGCATAAGCATCAACAGGCCTGATTTCCGTTTGGCTTTCCAGATCAGGCATCCAGGCACACCCGCCCAGAAAAAGCGCACCCACTGCCACGCCCATATGCAGGGCAAAGCGGTACTGCCTGGCAGAAAAAAGAAAAGTTTTTTTCATACAATTGAACCGTACTGTACGGTTCAATTGTACCCTACAACCGGATATAATCAAGTTGCTATTTTTGCGTTTTTACAAGTTATGATGAATCAGATACGCAGCAAAAAAAGACAGGCTATACTGGAAACGGCAGTACAGGTTTTCAGGGAAGTAGGATTTCACAATGCCTCAATGAACGTCATTGCCAGCCGTGTAGGCGGTTCCAAGTCAACGCTGTATAACCATTTTCCCTCAAAGGAAGCCCTGCTTCTGGAAATTATCCGCCATGTTGCCCGGCTCCAGAATCAGGAAAGAAGCGCTATCCTGACAGATGCAGCGCAAAATTACATCAATGCCGCTTTTCTCGCGCTGAATGAGCCGCCGGACGATGTACGGGCTACTCTCCTCCGTTTTGGGGAAAACTTTATCAGTTTTCTTTATATGCCCGAGCTGCTTGCCATCCGCCGCTTTCTTGTCGCGGAATCCCGGCAATCGGAAATTGGACGTATCTACTATGAATCCGGTCCCAAAAAAGCGCTGGCACAAATCGCTGCCTACCTGAAAAAAGCCATGGAAGCAGGAACACTCCATAAAAAAGATCCGCTAATTGCGGCCGCTCATCTAAGAAGTCTTCTCGAGGCGGAATGTTATGAATACTTTCTGCTAAACATGGAAAAACCGCTTCCGGCAAAGCGCATACAGGAAATGGTTGAAGCGGCTGTCACGGTTTTCATGGCAGCATATGGAAAATAACAGAATTTACCGGTGCGAATTTTGTACCGCACCTTACATGGCATCCTGTGCAACAGGCCATCCTCTCTGGTCTTGTCCTGCTCTATGCTGAAAAAGTAATCAACCGGTAAAAGACCCGGCAGCTTGGTCAAGTCTCAATCAGTTCAATCCGGTAGCCATCCGGATCTTCAAGAAAAGCAATGACTGTTTTGCCGCCTTTGACCGGACCGGGTTCCCTGGAAAGCCTGCCTCCTTTTTCCCGAATACGATCACACATGGCGTAAATATCGTTTGTTCCAATGGCAATATGCCCATAAGCTGTTCCCATCTCGTAATGGTCAACACCATAATTCCAGGTCAGTTCCAGCTCGGCATGGTCAGGATTGCTGCCATATCCCAGATAGGCAAGCGTATATTTGAATTCAGGATTGTCCTTCATCCTTAACAGCGTCATGCCCAGTACATCGGTATAAAAATCAATGGAACGCTGCAAATCACCTACCCTGATCATAGTATGGAGAATACGCATTACATGTTCCTTTCATCGTTGTTCTTTTCTTTATCCCGGCTTGTCGCCGAGCCAATCAGGATCTTCTGTCCAGATTGCTTTTTTTTCTGCCAGCGATCGTGGCAAATCCAGTATACGCTGGTTTTCCGATCCCCTGAAACGCAGCGACAGATTGCGTTGCTTGATGACAAATGGCCCGTCAATCAGAATATCGGCCAATGAGAGCAATGCCAGCACATTCGGATCAGCATGCGCAAGAATGTCCTCAAAGACATAACCGGTATAAATAGCCAGATCCAGTTTTTCCTGCCGTATCATTTTTGCAAGCGGCAAAAGAGAAACCGCCTGACTCAGCGGTTCTCCCCCGCTGAAAGTCACGCCCGTCAGAATCGGATTTTTGCAAATCCGGCCAAACAATTCTTCAGCCGAATACCACCTTCCTCCTTCCAGCGGGATAGACTCAGGATTATGGCAACCCGGACACGCTCTGGGACATCCCTGAACAAAGAGTGTCAGCCGCAATCCGGGACCATCGGTTATGGAATCATTCTCTATGCCGGCAACACGAATCCTTCCGGCATCAGGCCTGGTGCTTGACACGATCCGATTCCTCGGCACGCTTGGCATTATTGAAACGATCAAGCGTACCGACCAGATAACCCGTTATGCGGCGGATACGTTCAAACTTGATTCCGTCCTCTTTTTCCTTGCGTCCGCATTTCGGGCACACTTCACCAATAATGCCGTTGTAACCACAAACCGGATCACGATCTACCGGATGGTTGACTGAACCATACCCCACTCCGGCTTCCTTCATGGCGCGCACTACTTTCTCAAATGCCTTGACGTTATTGGATGTATCGCCATCCAGTTCCACATAAGTAATATGCCCGGCGGCTGTCAACGCATGATAAGGTGCCTCAATCTGGATTTTCTCATACGCAGAGATCGGGAAATAGACCGGCACATGAAAACTGTTTGTGTAATATTCACGGTCTGTTACCCCCTTGATAACGCCAAATTTTTGTTTGTCCATCCGAACAAAACGCCCGGAGAGTCCTTCAGCAGGCGTAGCCAGCAAAGAGAAATTTAACCCGTGTTTTTCGGTCATTCTGTCAAGGAAATCATTCATAAAACTGACAATTTCCAGGCCAAGATTGCGCGCTTCCTTGGATTCGCCGTGATGTTTGCCCGTCAAAGCCACCAGTGTTTCTGCCAGGCCGATAAAACCAATCGACAACGTGCCGTGCTTGAGCACTTCGCCAACTTCGTCATTGGGTCCCAGCTTGTCTGAACCGATCCAGATACCCTGCCCCATAAGGAAAGGGAAATTTTTCACTTTTTTGGATGACTGGATTTTAAAACGATCCAGAAGCTGTCTGGCAACCAGCTCCATCTTCCGTTCCAGCTCATCAAAAAACCATTCCATGTTGCCTTTGCTGTTTAGGGCAATGCGAGGCAAATTGATGGAAGTAAAGCTCAGGTTACCTCTGCCAAAGGCAATTTCGTTTTCCGGATCAAAAGCATTGCCCATCACGCGGGTACGGCATCCCATATAAACAGCCTCGGTTTCCGGCCGACCAGGGCGGTAATAACGCAGGTTAAACGGCGCATCCAGAAAAGCGAAATTGGGGAACAGCCTTTTTGCGCTGACTTTGCAGGCAAGCTGGAACAAATCATAGTTCGGGTCTCCCGGATTATAATTGACCCCTTCTTTAACTTTGAAGATATTGATGGGAAAAATAGCTGTCTCGCCATTGCCCAGGCCCGATTCCGTTGCCAGCATAATATTACGAATGATCATCCGGCCCTCTGGCGAGGTATCTGTACCGTAATTGATGCTGGAAAAAGGCGTTTGCGCACCGGCACGGCTGTGCATGGTGTTAAGGTTGTGAACCAGAGCTTCCATAGCCTGGCGCACATCGCGGTCTGTTTCCGTTTCGGCATTTTCTTTGGCAAAAGCCTGAACAGCCGACAGGACAGCGTCTTCCTTCACCACCGCCGAAAAAGCAGCTTTTTCCTTTTCCCGAAAGGCTTCCGGCATAGCCAGGCAAGGGAAAAGCCCGGATTCTGCCTCAATAGCCTGGAACATTTCCGCTATCTTTTCCTTACTTAGATTTTCAGCAGGAACCAGTAACTTTAAGGCTTTGAAAAAATTGGAAATATAATTTTTTTTGTACGATTTTTCCACGCCCTTTGCAAGGCCGTAATCAAAATTGGGGATACTTTGCCCGCCATGCTGATCATTCTGGTTTGACTGAATAGCAATACATGCCAGCGCTGCATAACTCTGGATGCTGTTGGGTTCCCTCAAATTACCATGCCCCGTTGAAAAACCGCCCTCAAACAGTTTTTTGATATCAATCTGGCAACAGGTAGTAGTCAACGTATAAAAATCGAAATCGTGGATATGGATATCACCTTCCGAGTGGGCTTTTGCCTGTTCGGGCGACAGTACAAAGTGCTTGTAATAATCCTTGGCGCCTTCCGACCCATACTTGAGCATCACTCCCATTGCCGTATCGCCATCGACATTGCCATTTTCCCGCTTGATGTCGCTTAGCGTTGCATCCTTATGGGTCAATTCGTCAAAAACACGCATCAAACTGGTATTGCGTGTCCGTACCCTGCTGCGTTCGGAACGGTAAAGGATATATTTTTTGGCCACATAGGCATAACCGCTGTCCATAAGCACGGTTTCCACCGTATCCTGGATATCTTCAATACTGGGGGATGCCTCCCGAAAACGAAGGCAGAGCTTGTGTTCTACCGCTTTGGCAAGGCGCATGCTTTCTTCCAGATTACCGCGATTGCATGCCAACAGCGCCTTGTTAATGGCTTCAGCAATTTTGGTAATGTCATACGGTACTATCCGCCCATCTCTTTTCTGGATAGCACTGAAGCGGATCTCTGCCCCGGTAACGCCATTATCCAACTGGCCATCCGAATCAATTTCCTGAACTGATTCAAACATATCCTCTTTCCCCCGAAAGTTAAGTTCCAAAGCGAAGTATTATAATTTCTCCCGGCAAATTGTGCTTTTCTCCTTTTATTTTTCCTGAATCCGCTTTCAGGCCAATACCTGTCAGGGTTTCAGGAAACAGGGAACTCGCCGCCCTCCTTGCAAAGCCGCATAAAACCGTCATGTGGGAAAAAAGAAAAAATTCTCTTTTCTTGATTTAGATCAATTTTTAACGGTTCTTAACGGTTCAATACCCTCGCAAAAAACTAGCCAATATCCATATACCCTACATTCCTCATCTTGCTGAAAAGCCGTCAACTCATTTTGCCAAAAAGGGATAGAATGCCCGCCAAATGATAATTTCCAGGAATTTCATCGACTTGCCAACATGAGCATACCTGAACAAAAAATGCCGGAGCAACAAGCCAGCGAGCCTCTTGTCCCGTTATCCCGGAAAGATGCCAGTTATACATTGAAAAGCCATCTTCATGCCTGGCTGCCCGCCCTGAGCCTGAGTTTTTCAGCTTTTATTTTTGTCAGTACCGAATTTATGCCTGTTGGCCTTTTGCCGGATATGGCGGCAAGCCTGAACCGGTCACAGCCGGAAATGGGCACCATCATGACTTTTTATGCGTGGACTGTGGCACTCATGTCGCTTCCACTAACCATTGCAAGCGCACGTTGCGAAAGGAAACGGCTGCTGCTTGGCGTTTTGCTGGTATTTATCGCTGGCAATGCCATGGCTGCCTTTGCTTCCAGCTTTTCCATGTTGCTTATCGCCAGAATCGGCATTGCCTTGGCCCATGCTATTTTCTGGTCTATCGCTGTTCCCCTGGCATACCGGGTTGCACCACAGGGGAAACAGCCGCAGGCACTGGGCCTGGTCGTAGCAGGTGCCTCGCTTGCCGTTGTGCTTGGCGTACCGCTAGGCACGGCAATTGGTCATAGCTTTGGGTGGCGCTGGGCTTTTGCCGCTGTCAGCATCATAGCCCTGTTCGTTTTTGCCGTCATGTGGCTGACTTTACCGATACTTCCCAGCGCCAATGCCGGTTCGTTGAAAAGCCTGCCGGTACTGTTTCACCGTCCGCCCCTGATCGTGGCTTATATCCTGACAGCAATGGTCGTATGCGGCCATTTTGCCGCCTATACCTACCTTACTCCCTATCTGGAAGGCATCGGCCAGTTTTCTCCACAACTGGTTGTAGTTATTCTCCTCATTATGGGGGGAGCCGGCGTTATTGGCAGTATTGTGTTAAGCCACACCACAGGAAAATATCCTGTCGTCATGTTTTATCTGCCTGTTATTCTGGTTGGCCTGTCCCTTCTTATGCTGGAAAGTGCCGCTTCCAACTTGTTTTCAGTCTGTCTTCTCTGCTTCATATGGGGAGCCGCCATGACTGGTGTCGGCCTGGTTCTCCAGTCCAAGATACTGAAATTTGCCCACGATGCAACGGATGTTGCCACTTCCATCTACTCCGGCATCTACAATATCGGTATAGGCGGCGGCGCATTAATTGGCGGGCAGGTATACAACCGGTACGGCCTTTCCCGCATTGGCTACGCTGGATTGTTCTTTATTGCAGCGGCACTAGCTTTGGTATTGCTTCTTCGCTATGCCCGAAAAAAAGAGATCAATGCTCTGGAAACATTATAACAACTTACATTAGAAAACAATTTTAATTCATTGTTTTCTAATAAATTATTAAATAGAATTTGTTAGCTTGGATCGGTTATAATAGCACTTCGCCGGATATGCGATAATTACATTTTGCATGGAAACAAGGTTGCAGCAGGAACAATATGCGTTTTGAGCAACACGAAGAAATCCTGAAACAATATGCCGCCAGACTGGCAACCCTTTTGGCGGATGACGTCAAGGTTTCTCCCCTCATCCTAGATGGCCCCAATCATGAAGGGAAAGCACGGTTTATCCATAAATTTATTCATTTCCTCAAAGAAAACCAGGCCCCTTACCAGTATATTCTGATTGATGCCGCGCAATCCGGTAAAAGCCAGCTTGCCATGATGAGTTTCATGGCTGATCTGGCCAATGCCCTGCCTGAGGAAAATCAGGAATGCTTCTACCGTGCAGCTGAACATCTGCTGCATCTGGCATCCGAACAAAACATGCTGCTTGAAGGCTACCTGAAAAAGAAAAATCTGGCTGCCCTCACCCAGGCAATTTCAGGTTCATGCGGCGGAAATATGCTGCAGCAATATCTTCACGCGCAGGAAAACATCCGTACTATCCAGAATTTGCTGGAGCAGCATACTGAAAAAAGACCACTGTTGGTATTTATCAATGGTCTGGATACCTGCCCTGATGATTTCACGGTAAAACTGCTTCATGCCATTGACATGGTCTTCAAGGCAAAAAACATGCAATTCGTACTGCTTGCCCAAAGGGAACGCCTCCTGGCCTCCATTGCACAGTTCTGCGGTTCTGCATCTGCGCCTGAAACCTATCTGGAAGAAATAACAGGCCTGTGTTTCAAGATAGGCCGTGCAACAGAAAAAGTATAAACCGGCAAACCTGGCACCCCAAGACTATCTCGTCTCCCTTGAGAAAAAGGCATTTTGCCTGCTCTCCCGCATCAATTGTGCTAGCATACCTTATTCCTGTTCGGAGCTGTTTTATGACACCGGCCGTCCTTCTTCTTGAAAAATACCGGGTTGCCTTCACACTGCATGAATACGAGCATGACAGCGAGGAAAGGCATTTTGGCGAAGAAGCTGTTAAGAAACTGGGCGTGGATAACGCGCGTTTTTTCAAGACCCTTCTCGTGTCGCTTAACGGTAATCCCAAAAACCTGGCCGTTGCTGTCACACCGGTGGCAACACAGCTTGATATGAAAAAAGTGGCTAAAGCCTTCTCGGCCAAAAAGGCAGAAATGGCGGATCCCCTTGCCGCACAGCGCGTTACCGGCTATCTTGTCGGCGGTATAAGCCCGCTGGGACAGAAAAAACGGCTTCCTACAGTTGTGGATACTGATGTGGCACTTTTCCCGACTATTTTTATCTCTGGCGGAAAAAGAGGATTAAGTATTGAGCTTGCCGGAGCAGACTTAAGCCGGCTGACGGACGCAATAATTGCTCCTATCGCCAAAACGGATTAACTGTAAAAAAGTCAGGCTTTTCCGGCACAGCCATGACAACGGGAATAAGAAAACCATCACATATTGGCAATTTACTTTTACTGGATAAATTATTTTTGAAGGAGCATGGGAAATGGAAGAAAAACAGTTTAAGGAAGGAGCAAAATATTCCGGTGAAATCCTGTATGGCGGCTGCGGCTGTCTGGATTGCAATTACATCAGGGTTATCAAAAGAGAAGGTAATTCTCTTACCTACCAAGAATTTTTGGGCAAGGCAGAAGGAAATATTGTTACTGCCCCGATAGAGACCATTGAAAACTGGGGAGAATATGTTGCAGCCGGCGAGGATCGTTTTTTTGCCTATTCCATCGAAAAAGACTAGGTTTTTCCTTTTTTCCTGGCCTGGCAGCCTTTGCGCGCCGCCAGGCCATTTTTATAAATGGGCATAGCTGTTTCTTGGTATGGGAATCAGGCTATCCCTTTCAGTTCAAACCCGGCAGTTGTTACTGCTTCTTCCATCTGTTCGGCAGTCACTTGCCCATCTGATACAACCCGCGCCTCTTTTTTGGCCAGATCCACTTCTGCTTTTACGCCCGGCAAAGCGTTCAGCGCTTTCTCCACAGATGCCTTGCAATGGGCACAATTCATTCCCTCAATATAAAGAACCGTTGTTGATGGCATAGTGAACTCCTTTCTTTTCCAAACAGGTAAACTCGGTAAGATGTCGTCCTGCCCTACTCTGCCGGTTTTATCTTCCCCAGGCAAATCACCCGGCAATATGCGCCGGTGAAACAGGTTAAGCCGAAGGGCATTCACAACCACAAACACACTGGACAAACTCATGGCTGCCGCGGCAATCATTGGATTCAGCGTCAGATTAAAGGCAGGATACAGCAGCCCGGCCGCTATAGGGATACCCGCTACATTATAGGCGAATGCCCAGAAAAGGTTCATTCTGACCGTTTTCAGCGTAGTACGTGAAAGATCGTATGCCGCTACCATATCGGCAAGATCGCTTTTCACCAGCACCACATCTGCCGATTCCAGCGCCACATCGGTTCCCGCGCCAATTGCCATACCGACATCTGCTCTGGCCAGCGCCGGCGCATCGTTAATGCCATCCCCTACCATCAACACTTTGCGGCCTGACTGCATTAACTGGCGAATATGCCCGTCTTTTTCCTGTGGCATAACCTCCGCTATTACCCGGTCAATACCAACCATCTGGCGAACAGCCTCTCCTGTGGCTGCATTGTCGCCCGTCAGCATAATAACCTGTATGCCCCTTGCTTTCATTGCCGTTACCGCAGCCCGGCTGTTGCTGCGTGGCCGGTCCATCAAGGCCAGCATACCAACAAGCCTTCCATCACACGCAAAATACAGGGGTGTTTTTCCTTCACAGGCAAACCTGGCTGGCATTTGTCCTGCCAGCGACAAATCAACGCCATGCTCCAACATCAGCCGCCGGTTTCCGGCAATACACAGGCTGCCTGAAACCACTCCTTGCAACCCCAGTCCGGAAAGCGCCTTGAAATCACTAACCTGAACAGGCGTTAAATTACGGTTTTTGGCTTCCTCTATAATAGCTCGCGCGAGGGGATGTTCAGAGCGGGATTCCATCCCGGCAGCCAGCGACAATAATTCATCCTGCGATCCATAAAAAGGCAGATTATCCGTTATTTTGGGATAGCCCTCCGTTACTGTCCCTGTCTTGTCCAGCACAACAGTATCAATACGGCAGAGATTTTCCAGCGCTTCAGCATGTTTGTACAAAATGCCTTCCCTGGCACCTTTTCCTGTCCCGACCATAATGGCAACCGGCGTAGCCAGGCCAAGCGCACAGGGACAGGAAATAATCAGCACTGAAATAGCGCGCGCCAATGCAAATTCCAGCGAATACCCCGCAAAGAGCCAAACTGAAAAAGCCAGCAGAGATACCGCCATCACTGCCGGGACAAAAATACCGCTGATTCTATCAGCCAGTCTGGCTACAGGCGCTTTCGATGCACCCGCTTCCTCAACCAGCCTGACAATACGGGAAAGCGCTGTGTCTTCGCCCACCTTTTCAGCACGCATGGTGAAATAGCCGCCGGTATTAAGCGTAGCTCCAGTCACAGCGTCTCCCGGCATTTTTTCTACCGGGAGGCTTTCTCCGGTTAAAGCAGATTCATCAACAGCAGAAAAACCTTCCAGCACAATGCCATCGACCGGCACGCGAGCCCCTGGCCGAACAGCCAGCACATCGCCAGCACGAACCGCTTCCAGCGGAACCTCTTCTTCTTTGCCCTCACGAACCACCCATGCAGATGGCGGTGAAAGATCAAGCAACGCCTTAATAGCAGCGCCTGTTTTTCCTCTGCTGAAAGCTTCCAGCATCCTGCCAAGCGTAACCAGCGTCAGGATCATCGCTGCACTCTCAAAATACAGGTCATGCCGGTAATACATGGCAACATCGGGATAGCCGTTACCGACAGCCCAGCCAATTCGATACAGGGCAACGACTCCATATACTATGGCAGCCGAAGCACCCACAGCAATCAGACTGTCCATATTGGGCGCACCGCCCATCAACGAGCGGAAGCCGCCGGAAAAATAACGGTAATTGACAACCAGAATAGGCAGACAAAGCAAAAATTGCGTCAACGCATAGATAACCGTATTTTCCGTTCCTTTCAGGATATCCGGAAAAGGCAAACCAGCCATACTGCCCATGCTGACATACATGAGCGGCAGCAAAAAAGCCACAGAAACACCAAAGCGCCACGCCATGGCAGACAATACATTGTCTGTTGCAGGAGGGATATCAGTTTGTGCCGTACCACGCAGCCTGGCATCATAACCCGCCTTTTTCACGGCTTCGCAGATAGCTTCCGGAGAAAGCATTGCCGGATCATATTCGGCAGTCATACTGTTAGTCAGCAAACTGACTTCGGCATGGTGCATACCCGGCAGTTTTTGCGTAGCTTTTTCAACATGAGCGACACAAGCCGCACAATTCATGCCCCCAATATCAAATCTGTTTCGCTGTTTCATTGTCCTGTTCTGTTGGTATCCCGAGGCTGAAAACATCCTTTTTACAACAAGGCTAAGCCAATCATACCCCGTTGTTACGTAACTTGTTAAAGTTTAATATTTACTTTAAAAACGAATAATAATTAATTGATAATTAAATAATTTATTGTGAAATATTATTTTTCATCCTCTTTCCCTGAACCCTGGCAATGAAAAAGACAATTATGCGGCAAAACAGTAAAATGCTTTTTCTTCACAGATTCTCCTTCCAGATGCTGCTCAACTTGCCATGACTGTCACCAAAGCCAATCTTCACGGGATAGCAGCTATCCTGATGTGGAGTACCTTGATTGCCCTGGTACGTTCAGTCAGCCAGGCCTTTGGCATAGCTGGCGGAACCGCACTTATTTTTACTGCCGGAGCTATTATATTGTGCCTGCGCCAGGGCTTCCCTCAAATCCGTTCCATGCATCCGCTTTATGTCTGGGGATGCGGCTTTGCCTTTGTCATGTACGAACTCCTTATGTCGCAGGCTATCGGTCTGGCTGCAAACAATAGCCAGACACTGGAAATCAGCATGATCAACTATCTGTGGCCATGCGCCATCGTATTTGTCGCTATCTGGATTAACCAGGAAAAACTGCGGTGGTGGGGATGGGCAGGCATCCTGCTTTCCCTGGCCGGCATCTTCGTTTGTCTGGCCTCAAACAGTGAAACCAGCCTTGCCGGAATCACCATCCACATGACAGAAAATCCCCTTCCCTATGCGATGGCTTTTATTGCCGCTATCTTGTGGGGATTTTATTGCAACCTGAGCCGCCGTTACGGCAAGGGAGACAATGCCGTTCCTCTGTTTTTCATTGTCATAGCCTCCGTGCTCTGGTGCCGCTTTTTCCTTACAGGCAGCACACTTTATTTTCCCGATTGGCAGGCATGGGGAGAGCTGGCCTACATCGGTGTTATCTTTGCGCTTTCCTATGCCTGCTGGGAAACCGGTATCCAGAAAGGAAACATGATTTTTTTGGCAGCTGTTTCCTATTTCACGCCAGTATTTTCTGCCCTTTTTATTTGTCTGTGGCTTCAAACCCTGCCTCACCCCAGTTTTTGGGCAGGCGTAGCCTGCATCGTGACAGGCTCGCTCATTTGCTGGAAAGCCTCAACCGAAAAAGAAGATACCTCTCAATGAAACCAAAATCGGCCTTTAAAGCCCCAGGCAATATACAGGCCAGACCCAACAGCAATGAGAGGCCAGGCCTGTAGCGCAAAAATTAAACCGGCTGCTTCCTGTGAGTGAGCATACCCCAGACAAACAACACAATTAAAGCACCGATTACAGCAATGGCAAAACTACCGAGGTTAAAGCCATTAACCGTACCAAACCCGAAAAAAGTGCTGATCCAGCCGCCGACAACCGCACCGGCAATGCCCAGAATCATGGTCACAATAATACCCATTCTGTCCGGACCAGGCCTGATCAAACGGGCCAATGCGCCGGCAATAATGCCGAAAACAATCCAGGAAATAATTCCCATCGCCTGCCTCCTTGCTGGTTGTTATCAGAAAACCATCTTGCTGATTTTCAGACCACTCCGGCAAGGAAAAGTTCTTTTTCCACTATGGAGAAAACCGTTTTTCCCCTTAATGGAAGCATCTATTGAACTTGGTCATTTCAGCATCATTTTCTATCTGCTGCACATCAAGCGGAAAATGAATTATAAAAAACAGTTTCTTCCAGAGGCTTGCGTTGCAAATGCTTGGGACTGGGCACAGCGTCTTCAGCCGGGTACCCCATAACCAGAAGAGCAACCGGTTCAAGCGAAGGCGGAATAGAAAAGGCTTCTCTTATACGTTCCGGATCAAAATACATCACCCAGGTCGTTCCCAGCCCGATATCTGCTGCTGCCAGCATCATTTGTGTAGTGACAATACTGCAATCAATCTCGCCGCTGTTCTTTTTATCATAGGGACGAACCCAGGCTTCCTCCTTTTCGCTGCATACCAGGAAGGATACCGGTGCATTGAAATGGTAAGAAGTGCATTCCCTCAATCGGGCACGCGCCTGCCTGTCTGTAATGACAAGAATACGTTGCGGCTGAAAATTGACAGCAGTAGGTGCCAGCTGCCCTGCCCTAAGCACATATTCCAGTTTTTCTTTTTCTACTTCCTGTGTAGAGAACTTGCGGACAGAATAGCGTTTGGCTGCCAAATCGTTAAAACTCATGCGATTCTCCTGTAAACAAGATAAAAACCGGTAAGTGGATTATTTATTTTACCCTCATGCCGCCGGTTTCCGGCATACCCCTGTAAAATGCCACAGCAACATGACTTCTCAGGAAATACGCCTTGAATTTCATTGCTGTCCTTGTCATTGCGCTGGCGCTTTCCCTGGATGCCTTTGCCGTTGCGCTGGCTTTTGGCATGCAGCCGGAGCGGGTTACCCCCTTTCAGGCCATAAAAATTGGCAGTTTATTCGGCGGATTCCAGTTTCTCATGCCGATAGCAGGCTGGTGGCTGGGAAAAGAAGCGCATCGCTACATTGAACCATACGATCATTGGATAGCCTTTATTCTTCTGGCTTTTATCGGCAGCCGCATGATTCGCGAAGCCTTTCACACGCAACATAACCTGCCACACCATAACCAGACATATACAGGAACACTCTTTCTGCTCGGTATCGCAACCAGCCTGGATGCACTGGCTGTCGGCCTGTCACTTTCGGTCCTCAATACGGCCATCTGGATACCCGCACTGGTTATCGGAGCAGTCTGCTTCTGCCTTTCCGCCATCGGTCTGTATGCCGGCAAATGGATCTCCCGCCTGTCCGGTACTGATTTCTTCAGCAGCAAGGCCAACATCATCGGCGGCATTGTTCTGGTAGCGATTGGTATCCATATTCTTCAGCAACATGGCGTCTTTTCCTAAAAACGCACCATAAACAAACCATGCAGCAACGCATATTATCCTTCTCCTGCCGTTTTTTGCCGATACCATTGTTTTGTCTGCACCACCAGAAAACGGATGAGGCTAAACGTCAGATAAACAAGAACCAGATACGCCACCATACCCAAACGGTGCAAACCTATCAGGATAAAACAAACTGCCAGAATACCGCCCGTTAACAAAACACCCTGCCCAAAACGCCGGTAAAAACCAAGTGCGGTTCCCCATACACGGGGACGAAAAACCCAGTTGATTGGACGAACAAAGGCATTCATCAGCAAAATCGCATAAGACATATATTCAAAACGCACATCACCTGTCAGGAAAATTGCTGCAGCCATGCCTGTCATCACACCAAAATACAGCTTCCCCCAGGGCGTTGAAGAACTGGTCGGCATGTCGGTTGCCATGTAAACAGCCCCAAGAAGAACACCCCCCAAGGAAAACCGAAGCGGACCTCCCGGAAAAAACAGAGCAAATCCGGCCAACATAACGCAAAATCCGAAAGGAATGTGCCATGAGATACGACGCCTTGCCAGCAAATACACTCCTCCCAATACCAGAAAGAAAACAGAATACTCACCAATAGCCCCCGATGGCCTGAAAAACAGTTCATCCAGGAAAATCTCGCCAAAAAACGACAGGCCACCCACATTTATGGCTTCAGCGTTATGCCAGATATCGCCGGACGCCATAACAAGAGGGAAAAAAACGGTCATACATTCCCGCCCGACAAGCGCCGGATTGAACATGTTTTTTCCCAGCCCTCCCAACAAAAGCTTGCCAAAAATCACAGCCATCGCGCCACCAAAGGCTACCGCATAAAGAGGAGTAAAAGGCGCCAGGGTCAGTGCCAGCAAAATACCGGTAACGATGGCCGAGCCATCAGAAAGCGAACCGGTTTTTCCGGCAGCCAGCAACGAAAAAAAGAATTCAGCAGCAAGTGCGCTCCCGACAGCAACCAACACCACCATCAACGGCACATACCCATAAGCCAGCCATGACATAAAAATGCAGGGCAACAGCGCAATAACCACATCTGCCATTACGCTGGCAGTATGGTCACAGTTGTGAATAAACGGCGGGGCAGGCAACCTAGCGTGCACGGCTTTTCTCCTTGCCGATACGGATACTTTCCATTAGCGGTACCCGGGATGGGCAGATATACTCGCAGGCACCGCACTCGATACAGGCAAACAAACTGTATTTTTCTGCCATCACACTGTATCTTTTTTTTTGGCGTAGCTCATCATACTTCATGGGCATCAGCCGCATCGGGCAAACATCCGCGCAATAGCCGCATGAAATACAGGGACTTCGTCTGACAGCCACATCCGGCAACACAATCAGTCCGCCAGTTCCTTTTGTTATTGGCATGGAAAAATCCATGACCGGCCGCCCCATCATCGGCCCTCCCAAAACCAGTTTTTTCCCCTCATGCAAAATAGCAAGCGCCTTCAGAACATGGCGAACCGGCGTACCAATCCGGATTTCAAAATTGCCAGCCTGCCCTACCCCCTCACCTGCTACTGTAACAACTCGGCTGACAAAAGGCCTGGAATGAACAATGGCATCATAAACAGCCCTGACAGTCCCGACATTACTGACAACAATGCCTGCTTCAGCTGCACGCACATTGCGCGGCAATTCTTTTCCGGTAACAGCATAAATCAGCTGAAGCTCGCTTCCCTGGGGATAGGCATCTGGAAGCAGGGCTATACGGCAAACCAAACCTGCCTGCCCTGCAAAAGAAATCAGCCGCTGCCCAACTTCCCGGTTATGGCTCTCAATGGCAATAACCACCTCGCGCGCAGCCAGTATCCGGTTAATCAGGCTGATGCCAACCATCAGTTCTTGAGGCTGCTGCGACATAACAGCATAATCCGCATTCAGGTATGGCTCGCATTCCGCACCGTTGATAATCAGGGTATCAATCTTTTTGCCACCACACTGATACTTTACCGCCGTCGGAAACTGGGCGCCCCCTGCTCCTGCAATACCTGCCTCGCCAATTCTCTGAAGCAATATATCAGCAGAACAGGTTTCAGGATTCAATATAGGCAAACTTGCTTCCGTTTCCTGAAAATCATTTTTGATATCAACCAGTAAAGCAGTTGTTCCGTCTGCCAGCAAAGATTCCCGGATACCAGTCACCTCGCCCGACACAGGCGCATGAACACTCACAGAATATCGTCCCGTATCGCAGGCAATCAGCTGATACTTCATCACTTTCTGGCCGATGGAAACCAGCGGACAGGGATTGCCTCCGAAATAGCGCGGCAGGGGAACAGATAAAACAGGCGGTGCTGCCAGCGGTACAACCTGTTTGAAACGAGTTTGGCTTTTTGTAGAAAAAAAACGGGTTGCCATATCACTGCCTGTGCTGGTTATTGTGATCCTGTCGCCTTTTCAGCTGTTTTTCTCTCCAACACAGTTTTACTGTTACGGCGTTTTTTGGCAATCCGGTGTTTTTGAGGAGAATGGATATTTTTCTGGGCCTGCAAAGGAGCAGAAACATTTTCTTTTTGAATCTGCACGCTTTCCACTACCACATTATCTTCTTTTTCGGCTACGGCCTCGCCTTCCCTGCCTATATTGATCCAGAAACCCCAAATAATCAGGCCAATGCCGGAAAGAAAAAGTGCGATATTTTTCAGGATAAACATAAAGAAAACTTGTGTATGCGAATACACCAGACTATTCGCCAATAATTTTTACCAATACCCGTTTTTTTCGTCTGCCGTCAAATTCCCCATAAAAAACCTGTTCCCAGGGCCCAAGATCCAAACGGCCTTCTGTTACGGCGACAACAACTTCACGGCCCATCACCTGCCTTTTCAGGTGGGCGTCCGCGTTATCCTCATATCCGTTGTGCGCATACTGCTCATAGGGTTTTTCCGGTGCCAGTTTTTCCAGCCAACGCTCAAAATCGCTGTGCAATCCCGATTCATCATCATTAATGAAAACAGACGCAGTAATATGCATGGCATTGACCAGAACCATCCCTTCCCGGATGCCTGATATCCGCAATTCATTTTCCACCTGCGGGGTAATATTGATATAGGCGCGCCGCGTCCCGGTCTCAAACCATAACTCCTTGCGATGACTCTTCATGCCCCTTCTCCTGGGTATTAACCGATACGCTTCGATTGTATGACAACTGCCCGTGCAAAACCATTTCACAGGCAAATTCCCGAATAATACCGTATCAAAACAGGCAAAACATCCTGCTATATCGGTTTATGCTGCCAATTGGCTGTTCGCATATAAACCCAGGAAACAGCCAGCACACATCCCCAGTAAATGTGTTCATTCAACCAGCAGGCGGCTACATCTGCCTTGAGATGGAAAATAACGCCGTAAATAAAAAGACTGACCACCAGCATAGGACCCAGATCCAGCAATAATGCCGTACGGGTATTGCCCGTTCCGGAAATGGTCTGGAACAGAATGAGCGCCGGCACGGCAATAACCAGCGATGTCACCGCTACCCGTATTGCTGCCCGGCTACCAGCCACAAGATCCGCTTGATCAGTATAAATACGGGCAAAAAAATCAGGAAATACAAAAATAACCAACGCAACGGGCATGGTCATCAACAGGCAAAGCCGGATAACTTTCCAGCAGGTGCGCCAGACCTGTTCCTGCTTTCCTGCACCAATCAGGTTACTGGTAAGGGAAACAGAAGTTGAGGCCAGTGCAAAAATCGGCATAAACATCAGGGTAAGAATACTGCGGGTAATATTCGAGACAGCAATAGCCCGTTCTCCCAAATGTTCTACTGCCACAAAAAACACAAACCAGATAGCTACCCCCACCAGATATTGGATCATAATCCACACGCCCACATCCAGAATACGTCTGACTAAAGCCGCTTTGAACCCCCATGAACCCGAAAAACCATATTTATCCAGATCGGTATGCCCGCGGGTATATAAAATGAAAAAAAACATGGCAACACTTTCTGCAATGCCGGAAGCCAGTGCAGCGCCGCCAATCCCCATTTTCGGGAATCCCCATTCCCCGAAAATCAGCAGATAATTCAAAAGCACATTGACAGCAACCATCAGAAAGGAACTGGCTGTCAGAACTCGGGTTTGCCCGATCCCAACATAATAAGCCCTGAAAATCAGGCAGATAAAAGCAGGGAAAAAACCCAGGCTGCGCCAGTCAAGATAACGGACAACGGCAACATAAACCGGCCCGGAAGCAACCAGTTCTTTCAGAATCACAGGCGCAAACAGGCGGGTGAAAAAAAAGGCAAGCAATCCCAGAAAGCCCAGGAAAAAACCTCCCTGGATAACAAGCGGCCCAATATCTGCAAAATGTTTTTCTCCATTTCGCCGGCCAATCAGGATCTGGGCTCCCATTGAGAAACCAAAACCAATCATGAAAATAGCCAGAAAAAAAACACCGGCAAGCGCCGACGCACCCAGCTCGATTTCTCCAACCCTTCCAAGGAAAGCCGTATCAGTCATTAAAATCAGATGCTCGGCAATCAGGCTGACCAGGATCGGATAGGCAATTTTCCAGATTTGGCGAGTAGAAACAGCTTTCATATAGCAGTATGTCAAAAAAACTTCATGCTCAGGCAACCTATACCGCCTTTTTGCCAAAGCAGACTTGCCTCTTGACAATACGCTTTCGGCTGGCGGCCATTATAACAAGAAGCCATTTTTCTCTAAGAAGCGACGCATCCTGCCTGTCTCAGGTAAAAATCAGGATTTGTGGCCTGATACCTTTCCAGGTCTGGCTAGTCAGACAGGCAAAACAAACTTTATTTCCCGCTTTTTAGCAGTGTGCCTGCCACGCCGCAAACCGGATGCCTTTAGTGAAGCAGCCGTTCCCTTAAAGCCCGGTAGTCTGTTTTGCCACTGCCCAATATGGGAATAGCAGTAACTTTTTCAATTCGCCGGACAGTATAAAGCGGCGAAAGACCGGCCTTCCTGATAGCGGCTCGAACCTCATCCAGCGTAAGCGGCAAAGAAGTAAAAAGTACAATCTCTGCTCCATCCTCCTCCGGCGCTGCTTCTACTGCCAGCATCACCCCTTCTTCCGGCCTGGCTGGATGAGAGGAGAAAGCTTTTAACAACACTTCCTCAATTTGCGGCAAGGAAACCATTTCTCCGCCAATTTTGACAAAACGCTTCATCCTGCCCTGAAAAATCAACCTGCCCGCTTTGTCCATGCTGACAAGGTCTCCTGTCCGATACCAGGTGTTGCCTTCAAACTCTACAAAAGGCGATAGCGCTTCTCCAAGATAACCGCCAAACACATTTGGTCCGCGTAACAAAAGCATTCCGGTTTCTTCCGGAACAACCCGTCCGGTGATCACACCATCTTTTTCCTTAACTATTGCTGCCGACATGGAAGGCAACAAAAAGCCAATAGTGCCTGGCTGTACCTCTCCCGGACGGTTTACAGACACAGCCGGCGAACATTCAGTAATGCCATATCCTTCGCAAAGCGAGGCCATAGGACACTGCGCGGCAAAATCCTGGTAAATCTGTTCCGGACATTTCTCAGCACCGACAAACGCGTATTTAACACTGGCCAGCCTGTCCGTTCCCTTTGCCTGCTCCAGCATCGCCCCCAGAAAAGTAGGCGGCATCGCAAGCAAACTGATTCGGTAATCCTGAACCAGGCCATTTAAAAGAGCAGGTTCCGCCGGATTAGGATGGAAAACGGCCCTGATCCCCGTTGAAAGCGGAATAACCAGGCCAACCATCAGACCAAACGAATGAAAAGGCGGAAGCATAGCCAATACCGTATCCTGCGATGCCAAGTTTAATACCTGGATAATATCTGCCGCATTGGAAAGCAGATTTTCATGGGTCAGCGGCACAGCCTTGGGAAGGGATTCGGAACCTGAAGTAAACAACACCGCCGCAATCCGGGGAACAGGAAAATACCGGGCCTGCCGCATAATAGCAGCCTTGAACACGCCGCATAACTTTTCCCGCAGCGAAAAGGAAGCAACCATGCTGTCAAGTGCCAACCACTCTACAGGCCACACGCCAGGTTTCAGACCTTCCCAGCTAAGCCGTTCTATCAACGGTGTCACACTGACAATATGGCGGATACCCGCTAAATCTACACAATGCCTGAAATTCGCTTCCCCTGTCGTCCAGTTGAAAAAAACCGGCGTCTTTCCAGCTAGTAGCGCTGCCATCCAGACAACCGTAACCGCAGGTACTGAAGGCATCATAATGCCAATCCGTTCATCAGGGAATTTGGCAAAACGTACGGCAAGAATCAGTGCGCCAAGAAAAAGCCGCTTCCGGCTATACAGGGCGTCTCTTTCAGCCAGAAGTGGCTCTTTCGGATTATGCCTGAGCTGCCTTAAAAAAGCCGAAACAAGGCAGGAATGATCCGATGGCAGGGAAAGTGGTCCAACAGAAGAAGGGAAAAACCATATATCCGGTGCTGGTGGAACGGGTTTAACAGCCTCATGCTGGCCAATGGCAGCCAACAGACAATCTGCTACGGTTTCCAGCTCTTCCGGATTGTGGAAAGCCTGTTTGCCAATTCCTTCCATTTCCAGAGCCGCTTCCATCAACATCAGGCTGTCCATCCCCAGATCATGGCTAAGGCTCATGCTGTCATGCAATGGAAAATCCGGCTCAAGCATTGCCGTGCGGCGCAGGATATCATAAACGGTTTTCCGTATGTCTGGAGGTATACTTCCGGTATCAAGCCTGTTCCGGTAAACAGGATGGGCAGGCAGCGCCGTTGTCTGTGTTCCCTGCCAAAACCAACGGGGAACACTGATGGCAGGTTGCTCCGTTTCATTGTAAAACGCTTCCAGCTGCCGGTTGAATTCACGCCTGTCTGCTATGGCAGCCAGCTCGTCTGCCTCAACAAAATCCACCTGTACCGGCCTTTTGGGCACAAACAGGAAAAAATTGCCCAAAACAGTCAGAATGCCTTGTAAAAAAGCACGCCCCAGATAGGGAACGTCGCCGGTTGCGCCATAGCTGAAGGTACTTCCCCACAAACCGCTTGTCCGCACAAGAATAATCTGCACACCCTCTGCCTGCTGGACAAGCGACCAGGTTCCCGAATTGCCACCAACCCTTTCCTTTGGCGACCGGTAAATTCGCCCGGAAGGGTACATCAGTACCGACCGTCCTGCTTTCAGACTGTGTAAAATTGCCAAAAGGCCCTTCTGTACCTTGCCAACAGCCTTAAAGCCATCTTTCATCATATCCGGAATCGTCACAGCATCCAGAATCCGGGCCGCCGCTTTGCCATGCCATCCGGCAAACTGATGCTCGTCTGCAAGCGGACGGGGCGCATAATCAGCCAGCAGGGAATAGACAATAAAAGGATCCACCAATGCAGGATGGTTAGGCAGAAAAAGAGCAGGCCCCTTTACGGAAAGCGTATCCAGGCCGCTGGCAGTAATGCGGTAGCGGAAAGAAAGCAAAAAGCGCAAAAAAGCCCCGAGCAGGCTATAGTGTTCGCCAGGAAACTGCTTTTTGAGACAGCGCAAAAACCAAAACAGGAAAAGCAGTCCCGCCAATGCTCCCCAGGCCATTCTCCCGGCAGGTTGTGCGCTGCCAGTCAGCTCATGCACCCAGTCAAAAATAGCAAAGATAAAACCGGCAAGGAACATGCCGGAAAAAGTGGCAAAATTGGAAAGGCCAAGCACTTTCCCCTTCTCTGTTGCACCAGGCCGTATCTGGATAATGCTGATCAGCGGTATCAGGTACCTCCCTGCAAAAATACCGGTTAATATACAAATTACCCCCAGGAAAACATCCCGTATGAATAATTCGGCAGGCAAAAAAACAGCCAGGGGAAAAATCAGGATACAGGCGATCATGCCTCCCCCGGCAAAGAGAACAGAACGCCGCCAGAAAACGGCATGTTGCTTCCCGGCTCTTGCCGCACCGGCAATTATCCCAACACATAGCAAGGTTGCCAGCAAACCGGCATGCAGCATCCCCATGCCCAATTGCCCGGCAACAAGGTGCCCCATACACAGCATGGCAAAAGACAGCAAAGCATAAAAGAAAGTTTCTGCACTCAGCGCCAGGAAAAGCGCCGGATCTTTCTTTTTGTATTGCCAGGCATACCGCACAGAATCCAGTGGCCCCAACAAAGGAAACGGCTCGTTTGCCACAGGCATTTCCCGGTTTATCCGGATACGGAAAGCCATTTCAACACCTGCGGCAGCCACTAAAACTGCCATTCCGCCAAGTAACAGCCTCCCCTGTCCAAAAATGCCCTCCGGCAATGATTCTCCCGGTAAAAATGCCGGCAGATACGGCAATAACCCTCCCAACGCCATACCGGCAGGCAAAACGACTGCCGCTGCTATTGTTATCAGGGAATTGACACGAGGCACATCGGCAACGGGAAACGCTTCGGGAATCAGGCCATGAAACGGCGGGCTGAAGAAAGCCGACTGTATACCCATAAGCAATACCACAATAACCAGACCCGCCCAGTTCAGGCCAGCCAGCGCGATAGCCCCCAAAAGCATAATACCTGCCTCTGCCAACTTGGCATAAACAACAAGCCGACTTTTCGGCATCCTGTCAGCCATCCATCCGGCCCACGCCGAGCAAACAATAAAAGGCAAAATAAAAAGGACAATGACCGAACCGCGAAGATAACCTGCCCCACTTGCTGCCGCCAGAAACAGAAGCCCCTGCCTGAGAAAATACCTGTTAAAAGCGCCTGCCGCATAGCAGGCAACCATGCAGTGAAGCATCTTTAAACTCTCATCAGGAAACGGTTGGCGCATTTTTCACGCGTTTGCAAAACGATCCTTCAATATATCCAGATCGCTTTCAATAAAAAGACGGAGCCGTTCAAGCGAATCCAGCACCGCCTTGTAAACAATGGAATAAAGCGCTTGCCTGCCCTGCCGCCTTACGGAAAGAATCCCTGCCTCTTCCAAAACAGAGAGATGGTGAACAATAGTCGAGCGCCCCAACACAAATACCGAGGAAATGTCCTTGATAGACAATTCCTCGCCTGGTTCGAACAGGAGCAGAATTTGTTGCCGTGTGGTATCTCCCAGTGCAGAAAAAACACGCGCCGCCGGTTTCCATTCATCAGGAAACCGCTCAAGATAGCCCGTCCTCATAGTATATCCCTGACCGACAAAATATAACCATTTTCATGGTTATTTAACGCTTTAACAAAACGGATGTCAACCGTATTTGCAATTTCAACGGGTTTTGACTATGGTACTGCGTAAATTGTATCAAGGAAGCGGTGAAACTTTGTCCCAACAGTCCACAAAAAGCAGCCTGACTGCACTAACTATTGCCGCTGCCGGCGTTGTTTACGGCGACATCGGCACCAGCCCTCTTTATACCATGCGGGCAATATTCGGCCATGCAGGAAATGTTGCCTTTACGCGGGAAAACGTACTCGGCATTGTCTCCCTGGTAATCTGGGGCTTAATTGTCATTGTATCAGTCAAATATGTGCTGGTTATGCTGCGTGCTGAAAACCGTGGAGAAGGCGGGACGCTGGCATTAATGGCGTTGGCTCACACAGTCTTTCCCAGAAAATCCCACCCCTATTTCCCGCTGCTGGCATTAGGTGTTTTTGGCGCTTCCCTTTTTTATGGCGACAGCGTAATTACGCCGGCCATCTCGGTTCTTTCCGCTGTGGAAGGATTGGAAGTTGCCACGCCGGTGCTGAAACCTTATGTGGTGCCGATTGCACTGGTTATTCTGATCGGACTTTATTCAGTCCAGTACAAAGGCACAGCAGGCATCGGAAAGTGTTTTGGCCCAATTATGATCTTCTGGTTCCTTGTATTGGCAGCACTCGGCATTGTCAACATCGTCGCTGCGCCTGACATTTGCATGGCGTTAAATCCCTGGCATGCCCTGCACTTCGTGCTGAAAAACCCTTTTGTTGCTTTTATTGCCTTAAGCGAAGTTGTGCTGGCATTTACCGGCGCGGAAACACTGTACGCAGATATGGGCCATTTCGGCCCGATTCCTATCCGGCGAGCATGGTTCCGCCTGGTCTTTCCTGCGCTGGTACTTAACTATATGGGCCAGGGAGGATTACTGCTTGCCAGACCGGAAGCACTGGCAAATCCCTTTTTCATGCAGCTGGGTTCCTGGAGCATTTACCCGCTGGTTATCCTCTCAACTATGGCCGTTATCATTGCCTCGCAGGCAACCATTTCCGGTGCGTTTTCCATTACCAAACAAGCCATTGGCCTGGGGCTTTTGCCCCGTATGAAAATTATTCATACCTCTCCCAGTGAATTCGGGCAAATCTATATTCCTACTATTAACTGGATGCAGATGTGCGCTGTTCTTTTGGCCGTTATTGGCTTCAGCTCATCGGCAAACCTGACGGCAGCCTACGGCCTGGCTGTGACTGGCGCTATGCTTATCACCAGCATCTTCCTGTTTTTTGTCATGCGCTATGTCTGGAAAATCAACCTTTTTGCCAGCCTGCTTGTTCCCCTCTTTTTTGGAGCAATTGATCTGCTGTTGCTGGCCTCCAATACGCTCAAAATCAGCCACGGCGGATGGTTCCCGCTGGTTGTCGGCATCGGGCTTTTCACAGTCATGATGACATGGCGGCGAGGCCGCGAACTGCTGGGAGAAAGCCAGCAGAAACACGCCATTCCGCTGGCATCTTTTTTGCAGTCACTTTTTTTCATGCCGCCTCACCGGGTAGCGGGAACCGCCATTTTCCTGAGAGGAGAAAGAGATGGCGCTCCCCAGGCGCTGTTGTATAATCTTTCCCATAACAAAGTGCTGCACGAGCGGGTTTTCTTTTTAACCATCCATGTAAAAGAAACACCCTGGCTGCCGGATTCGGAACGGGTACAAATACAGGAACTGGGCTTTAACTGTTACCAGCTTGATCTGTATTACGGCTTTAATGATGAACCGGATATTCCTCGAACGCTGGAATTATGCAAAGAACACGGATATGCCTTTGATATGATGACCACCTCGTTTTTTGTTACCAGGCAAACCGTTATTTCCAATCCCTTGACAGGCATGGCAAGGTGGCGGGAAAAACTGTTCATCTGGATTTACCGCAATGCCCGCAACCCGGCAGATTTTTACCAGATCCCGACAAACCGTGTCATTGAACTGGGTGCCCGTGTGGAAATCTGACCCTTGTTGAAAAAAACAGAATATCAATAATGCGCACAGTCTGATTCTTACTATTTCTTGGAGCTTTCTTTGCCACACTCTCTTATACCGGCTGATTTTGTATATATCAGCGATATCGCACCTGAAATCCAGTTGGATATACGTTATTTCACAAGCAACAACTTTATTGGCGCACCTGTTGACGGATATGAAAAACCGGTTGCTATTCTCACCCGCCCGGCAGCATTGGCATTGAAAAAAGCAAGCGAAATTTGCCAGAAAACAGGCTATGCCATTTGTATTTTTGATGCTTACCGCCCACAGACAGCCGTCAACCATTTTATCCGCTGGGCAAAAAATCCGGATACCCAAACAAAGGCTGCCTATTATCCCTGCCTTGATAAACCTTCCCTGCTCGAAAAAGGCTATATCGCGACCCGTTCCAGCCATTCCAGAGGCAGCACAATAGATATGACTCTTATTAGTCTTAAAACTGGAAAAGCGCTGGATATGGGTTCTCCCTTTGATTTTTTTGACCCCATCTCTCACCACGGCGCAACAGGGCTCACACCAGAACAAACGGCCAACCGCTCAACGCTGCTTTCCATTATGAAAACCTGTGGATTTATAACCTTCCCGCTGGAGTGGTGGCACTATACTCTGGAAAACGAGCCTTATCCCAATACCTGTTTTGATTTTCCGGTTCGCTAAGAAATAAGATAAAATGCTCTTTTTCTATTAGTCATTTTTTCTCCTATTATTAACAAATATGAAATATCTGATGCACATTCTTCGTTTTGCCACAGCGCTAACCGGTTGTCTGAGCATTTTCTGCCTAGCTGCCTTGAAATGGCTCACATCTACTTTCGGTAAAAATATCCATATAGAACAAGTACTGTTTCACCTGTCCACACCGGCAGCAGGGATTGCCAATAATATTATTATGCGTGCTGTCGCCTTCATCCTGCTTTTTATTGCGGGGGGGGGTATGGGTTTTGCTTGTTTACCGAACCGATCGCTTTATCCAGTTTTTAGCTTCATTATCCGATAATCTTATAAAACTGTATAAAAAAGTCTATCAAAAAATCCAGAATAATAATAAAAACATTTCTCGTGTCTTTCCTTTTTTATTTTTCATAATTAGCCTGATTTCTGCACTGGCTGTCATTAAAAAAACGGATCGCAACCTTCGTATAAAAGAATATCTTGCTTCGCAAATAACCATCCCTAAAAAAGATTTCATTGCCGAACACTATCAGGTTCCGTCTCTTCATGACGTCACATTTGATAAAAAGAAAAATTTGGTAATCATATTAGTGGAATCGCTGGAGAACAGCTTTTCCGATCCCCGCATTGGCCCTTCCCTTACGCCGCATCTTGATTCATTAAAAAAACAATCAGCATATCATCCCAATCAGGTACAAATTGCCGGAACCAGTTGGACAATAGCGGCCATGACAGCATGGCATTTTGGCCTGCCGTTGAAATTGATTATTGACGGCAACGCCTATCGTTCCAAATTTGGTCATACAACCTTCCTGCCTCATGCACATAGTATCTTTGATATTCTCGCTGATAATGGTTATGAACAGGTATTGATCATGGGAAGCAAATCAAGGTTTGGAGGAACAGACAATCTTCATAAACATGGTAAATTTAAAATAAAAGATGCCCCTTATTGGAAAAAAACAGGTCATAATTCCGATGCATTTCACGGTGCATGGGAATTCAACGATACCTTTGTCCTTAGCCAGGCAGAAAAAGAATACCAAAGGCTATCGAAACAAGACAAACCTTTTGTTCTAATCATCCAAACTATCGATACGCATGCGCCAGAAGGGTTTTGTCCTGAAGATAAAAAATTTCATCATGATATCCGCGATGCCATACTAAACACTGACAAGGAATTGGGGAATTTTCTGAAGAAAAACTTTACCACAAAACCGGAAAATACCGTTGTTGCTGTATTGGGCGACCATTTATTCATGGGGAATCCCGCTTTTCTCGCTCCTGTTCAGGAAAGAACTATTTTTAATGCATTTTATGGAAATATTCCCCCTATCAGCGAAAAGAAGAAGGCGGAGAAAATCTCTTCGCTGGATATTGCTCCTACCCTGCTTGAAGCAGCCGGTGCTAAATGGGGATCTCCATATTTTGGGTTGGGAGTGAGTGTTTTTTCTGATGTCCCATCTCTTGTTTCCATATATGGAATACATGAATTGAATCATAAACTGGAGCAATTATCTCTACTTTACCAATCTTTTTTCTAAAAATTGACAAGAAAATGAATATTCCTTCTAAAAAAAGAAAATGGCTGCTTGTTCTGGTTTTACTTGTAATAGCGTCTGGCTTCTCATTCTATTATGTCATAAAAAAGATAAAATCATACCGCGTTGAAATAAAAACCATGAAGCAGGAAATAGCTCATTTATATTTAATTCGGGATATTGAAAAATACCTTCATGAAAACCCGGCGCATCCTCAACGTTTTTTTAATCATGATGGATACCGCTCAAAAGAAGCCTATATTGCGCATGGGGGGGGGGATTGGCAAGTTTACCTATACCAACTCTAAAGAAGCTGTTCTGGATTCTGTTAAGAAAAATTTCAGGTTTATAGAAATTGATCTGATTAAAACGTCAGACGGGCATCTTTTTGCAGCGCATGACTGGAAAAGCTTTAAATCACTGGCAGGCATTTCAAACCATGATAAGATTCCCCTGACGCTTGACGAAGCCATAAAACTAAAAATCAAAGGAACATTTTCTCCACTGGATGGAAGTGGCATCCGGAAAATTATGGAAACCCATCGTGATTTTATTCTGGTAACCGATAAAATTGCCGACTATGACCTGTTTTTAAAAGAAATTCCTTTCCCGGAAAGAATGATTGTGGAAGTTTTTTCTCCGGAAGATTATCTCAAAGCGTTACAATCCGGCGTCAAATACCCGGCTTATTGCATATGGGGGAAAAAAGAATATCAGATTGCAACCCGCTTCAGGTTCCCTATTGTCACTATGTCGGCATACAGTTTCTTTGATACTCCTGAAACCACGCAAATGGCTCAGAATCTACATAATAACGGTACCGCCATTCTGCTTTTTGGTACAGGCAAGCCCTATTGGGACAAAAAAGATTTCGTCAGGGAACATCTGGGCAAAACTGTCAGCAAAATTTACACAGACCGTTTCTCTCCGGCTGATATGCCCCAATAGGTGAAAAGCAAACGAATATAGTGGTTTTCTTCTCGCCAGTTAGAAATTCGGGCATAATCAAAACAATGTGATACTCGTTTTTTCTGCTGCCTCAGCCAACAAGAAAATTTACCCGACCCAATGAAAAAAATTGACCCTGCCAGCATCATGCAGATGGATCCCTCCATTTTTCCACCTGAACTGCTGGGGAAACTTTCCTTCAGGATAACGCCGCCAACTCAGCCGCCCCTTCCGGCAGGCCTGCACCAGCTCGGCTTGGCAAAAGAACGGGATACCCTGTTAATCGTTCCGGAACACCTGCCGTCTGGCAAGCCCATACCCCTTTTTGTCATGTTCCACGGCTCAAGTGGCAGCGCGCAAAAAGTTATGCCCTTTGTAGAAGCCTATGCGCACCGCCACCAATTCCTGATACTGCTGCCCCAGTCAACCTACTACACATGGGATCTCAGCGTTGGCGGGCACGGCCCGGACCTTGACCGCTTGGGGAAAGCACTGGAAAAAGTCGCCTCCCATTTCATAATTGACCCGGCGCACTTTGCCTTTGCCGGTTTCTCGGATGGCGGCAGCTATGCGCTCTCAACCGGCCTGACCAATGGTAATCTCATTTCCCATATTATCGTCTTTTCCGGCGGCTTTATGAACGTGTACCTGAAAACAGGCAAGCCCCGGGTCTTTATTTCACATAGTCCGGAAGACGAACAACTTAATATCAAAACCAGTGCGCTCAAACACTACAAGGAACTGAAAAGCGAAGGTTATGATATTGCTTTTGAACTTTTTTCCGGGCGGCATGTTATCCACCCGCCTGTTGTGGAAAAAGCAATGGCTTTCTTCCTGGAACCGGCATCCCAATCAGCCTGAAAAACTGGTGTTTTTTGAAAAAAAGGGGTGCATACCTCTCAGCTGTGCTAATAGTAAAGCAGGCCGTTTGTTTGGTTTTCCCCCTAACCCTGTTTCTCTTTCCTCCGCATGTTTTGCAAGTGAGATTCCTGTTTCCGCTTAATCCAGGCATTCTCCAACACCCATGTCATCGTAGCGCCTTCTTTATAGCGCACAGAGGAACGCTTCTGCCATCGGCATCCTGGCAAACGGCTTCTCCCTGTTGGAAAATATGAAAATTCTATTTGGGAAGAAACTCTAATACGGCAACAGATACCCAGCATCGGTTTCGATCCAGCATAATAGGAACAGGGATTAGTGTCCATTAATGCAGGAATTTGACTGTTGGTAAACCAGAAAAAAACCTTAATAAAATATCGCCTGATTCTCTTTTATATACCCGCATAACCCGATATTTTTTGTTTAGAGTGAAAGGCCGTATAATTTTTACCCTGACTGATTTTCATCAGGCTGTTTTCGGGACAGGATGAAGCTCCTTTTCCTGTTGTTTCTTCTCCAAAATACCCTGTAATGCTCTTAGATGAGGAATAATCATGGATTTTGAACTGTCTGTTCCATTTGCCACCAAACTGCTCCTTCATATCCAGCCTGATACCCCCCTGGCAGAGCGGCTTTCCTCTCATGGCCTCTCAACGGGAAGAATCATTGTGCCTGCGCCGCTTTTTAACAGCCACGATCTCCTGCAACTGAACAAACTGGCCAAAGAAGAGCGAAACCTCCCTTTGCTGTTTCAGATCATTGCGCTAAGAAATATCCTTCAGGATAAAAACAATGTTGTCGTCACCGATCTTGAACTGCTCCTACCTGCCCTTGCTTCCTACCTTGCATGGCACGAAATAGACGGATGGGTCTATTCCCGGAACAGGGACGGGATTCTTCTTCCCTGGCTGGTTGATACTATTGAATATATCCAGCCTCCTGAAGGCACAGGACGCCCCTATGTTTCTGTCAAGCTGCTGGCCAATACCATGCAATCAGCCAACCGTGCACAGGATAATACAGAAGATCCGGAAATGTGGCGTGCCGGCATGACCAATGCCATTCTCTTTTTCCAGCGTGACCTGGGTACATTTACTATACCGGAATTGCTGGCACGAAAAGGCTATTTCCGTGAATGCCCTGAATTCAAGGCAGAATACGAAACCCAACTGACCCGTTTTAAACGGCTCCAACCCCTGTTCGGTAAACAATTCCATGCCAGAAACTATGCCTTTATCCGGGATAAAAACAGTAAACTGGATGAATTCAGCATCCTCCGTTTGCCTGAAAACGTTCCGGTCAGATGTATTAACGATGAAGAAATGCTGAACAGGCGAATTGAAACCAACCTGGATCGCCGGATTGAAGGAATGGATCGCCATGCGCAAATTCCCCTGCACTGCTATCTTTATGTTTTCCATCTGGAACTGCATGAAAATATCTGGGTACATGTGCAAAATCTGGAAGAATATACTTACCGCCCGGAATTGCGGGATAAACTGATTTTGCCAAAACAGCACCGTCTTCTGGTTGATATCCTCACCTCGAAGATAGATATGCTGATGGATGACATTATTGAAGGAAAATCAGGAGGCACAACCATCCTTTGTATGGGTGCGCCTGGCCTGGGAAAAACCCTGACTGCAGAAGTCTATTCCGAAGTCGTAGGCAAACCGCTTTATCGCGTCCATTCCGGCCAGCTTGGTACCTCGGCGGAATCAGTGGAATCCGCCCTCTCCACAATCTTGCGCCGTGCCACGCGATGGGACTGCATCCTGCTCCTGGATGAAGCAGATGTTTATATCAGGCAGCGCGACAATGATATGCAGCATAACGCCATAGTGGCAGAATTTCTCCGCACACTGGAATATTTTGACGGCCTGCTTTTCATGACAACAAACCGCGTCAATGATGTAGATGATGCTATCCTGTCGCGTTGTATTGCCGTTATCCGGTATGAAACGCCTTCTGTTGAAGATGCTGCCCTGCTTTGGCACTCGCTTGCAGAGCAATTCGGGATACCGCTTCCGGACAGTTTGATTGAAGAACTGGTTCAGGCTTTCCCCAACTCAAGCGGACGCGATATCAAAGAACTTCTGAAACTTACCGGCCGTTTCTGTGCAGGTATGAGAGAACCTTTATCCCTCTCTGCCTTCCTGCAATGCGCTACTTTCAGGGGAAAAAACAGCTATACAGAAAACTCATGAGGGGAAAAGGCAATAAAAAACAGTAACTTCATCTCTGCACCTCTGCCTGTACTGTCTTTCCCCTGCCATGTGGGGCAAATACATGGAAACTGCCTTTTTCCCAGGTATAAAAGCTGTATAAAAAACAGGGCATGTTTCCTGTAACCGGGAAATAAAAAACGGTGTTCTTTTCAGAACACCGTTTTTTTACTGCAAATCAGCGCTTTTTATTATTTCTTTGCGCCTTTTTGGCAGGTATCGCTGCTGCTGATTGCCTGAGCTTCCGCATCGGAGTAACCCAGTTCTTTCAGCACTTCAACAGTGTGTTCGCCAAGCAGCGGAGCACGGGTAACATCAACTTCCATGTCGGAGAAGTGCATCGGAGCAGAGATGGTCAGGTATTTACCACCACGATCCGGGTGTTCCACTTCAACAATGGTTTTGAGTTTACGCAGAGACGGGTCATAAGCCAGTTCTTTCATGGACATGACCGGGCCGCAGGGAATGTCATATTCATTGGCCCATGCGGTTGCTTCATGTTTGTTCTTGTCTTTGAGCAGGGACTCAACATATTCAAAGATCTTGAACTGTTTGTCGCGGCGTGCTTCAAACGTGCTGTATTCAGGATCATTGATCCATTCCGGCTTGCCGATGCGGGTGCAAATCTTGTCCCAGGCATTGGCTTGCAGGGTAAAGTAAACATAGTCGTCCGGATCAGTGCCATCCCATGCGCCTTTACATTTCAGCATCCAGCCCGGTTGACCGCCGCCGCCGGCATTACCGCCACGCGGAGTGCTGTCGCCCAACGGAATCTTCAGTTCGCCGTGCGGGTATTCATCCAGACGGCCGGTAGCTTCAAGGCGTTGCTGGTCGCGCAGTTTGATACGGCACAGGTTCAGCACAGCTTCCTGCATGGCAACAGCCACTTTTTGGCCTTTGCCGGTTTTATGGCGTTGTTCCAGTGCAGCCAAAATACCGATACACAGGTGCATACCGGAGTTGCTGTCGCCCAGTGCAGCGCCGGAAACCAGCGGCGGGCCATCCCAGAAACCGGTCGTTGCAGCTGCACCGCCGGAGCATTGCGCTACGTTTTCAAAAACCTTGAAGCTTTCGTTGGCGTGGCCTTCTGCATAACCCTTTACGGAAGCCATAATCAGGCGCGGATTCAATTCTTTGTGGATCCGTTCCCAGCCAAAGCCCATCCGATCCATTGCGCCCGGTGCAAAGTTTTCAACCAGGATATCAGCGCTTTTGATCAGTTTTTCCAGAATTTCCTTGCCTTGGGGGGTTTTGGTGTTCAGGGTAATGGAACGCTTGTTGCCGTTGAACATAGTGAAGTAAAGGCTGTCCTTGCCTTCAATATCCCTCAGCCAGCCACGGGTCACATCGCCGGATCCAGGCATTTCAATCTTGATCACATCGGCGCCAAAAAAACCCAACATCTGGGTACAGGCCGGACCAGCCTGCACGTGGGTCATGTCAATGACCTTGATTCCATCAAGTGCTTTAGTTTTAGACATAATTCCTCATTTCCTTGTCAATAGAGCTACTACTTCTTGTGTTGCAAGTGGATATGGCCCGAAGGCCATACTAAATACACCATTCAACCACAAACGTGGCAGGATGAACTACCGCAGCAGACCTGCCGCATCTCTGACACCACAGCCAAAAATATGGCAGACCTTGTATATAGCATGACTATTTTACTGGATAATCAGCCCAACGCAATACTGTTTCTCAAAAACATTCGGCATTCCCTCGCCATACCTGCTTTCCCCTGCATATAGACAGGAAAAACCTTCCGGCCTGGGCAACAGAAAACCTTTTATAATATTGAATGACTGTCAAAATACGTTCTTCTATATTTTTATCTTTCCGCTACTGTGCTACCAGAAATGAATAATGCCGACAACAGCCAATTCTCACTGGCAGATCTTGAGCAATATGATTTTTCCGGTTTCCCCCCTTCTCTGCTTGGCAAGCTGGATTTTTGCATCGTGCCGCCTACAGGCACTCCCATGCCGGCAGGACAACATTTTCTTGGCGTTGCCCAAGAAAGGGATACCCTCCTTGTTGTGCCTGAAAACCTGCCTCTGGACAAACCGGTTCCCCTGCTCGTTATGTTCCATGGTGCGGGAGGCAGCGCGGAAAAAGTATTACCGTTTCTGATAGAACATGCCAAAAGCCGCCGCTTTTTGCTTATGCTTCCCCAGTCCACCTATCCGACATGGGATTTGACAATAGGCGGATATGGCCCTGATTTGGAAAAACTGGAAAAAGCGCTTGCCGCCGTCTCTTCCTGTTTTGCTGTTGATCAGGCCCATTTTGGTATAGCCGGTTTTTCTGATGGCGGCAGTTATGCGCTCTCAACCGGCGTCACAAATGGCAAACTCTTCTCACATGTTATCGTTTTTTCCGGCGGTTTCATGAATGTCTATAAAAAAGAAGGCAAGCCCAAAATCTTTATCGCACACAGTCCGCAAGACGAACAGCTTAATATCAAAACCAGCGGCTTAAAGCACTATAATCTGCTGAAAAAAGAAGGCTACAATGTGCATTTCGAGATGTTCAACGGATTGCACATTATCTATCCGCCTGTGGTAGAAAAGGCTGTTGCCTTTTTTCTGAGCAGCCCGTCTGAACACAGCTGACCGGCAGTTCCAGATTTGAGACTGCCACCTCATTTTCTGCCCGGACCGCAATAAAGCCGGCTCATGCTTTCTCCGGCAATATGCCTGGCTGGAAAGATTGCGTACTGCGCTCTTTTTCTATATAATGATTCTCCCCGGGTATTCTGGCCAATGAAATACAAAAAGCGTTTTTCCATGTTTGCTGATTCCGGCAAAAAAGAAAAATAGCAAACCGGCCATTTCACAAAAAAAATCTGAATTGATTAAAGTTGTAAAGCTTTGCTACTCCTTTTTTAAAGGACAGGTTGGCAGGTTGTTTTATGGTTTACCTTGATAAAATTTATAATAGAGGAAACTTGGCATGAAAAGATTCATCTCCAGAGAGCATGCAGACCAGTTAACACGAATCTACATGAAAACAGACCTGGAACACAATATCATCCAGCATATCAATAACCGCAAGGCTGCCCTTTACGAAATTCTGGCCGGCCGCGAGCTGTTGCGAAAACCCGCCGGAACGCATGAAAACGCTGCCAGGCCCTGGCATTGCAATGATTAGCCCCTGAAATATCTCTGGAAACAATCGGAATCCATACCATTTTTCGCCAGGATCATATCAGGATACGCAAAACGCTATAATCCGTTTATACTTTCTTTTCCCGAAAAGGTTTGGCAAAGCAATTTGCCTGACTGTTTTTAAGCCACGCTCCGGCTTAAAGAAACGGGACGGGTGTAGCTAAAGCAGATTTTTATAACAGGATGAGAATCCGCGTATCAGATCCGGCATGTCTTGCCTGCCTAACCAGGCTGATTTGTCATGCCGTAATTTGAACGAATGTTGAGGATAACAACATGGATGAGCAAAAAATCAAAAAAAGGATTCGCCGGCCCGAATTGCTTGACAAAATTATGAGCGCCGAGGCGGCCGCCGATTTTATCAAGGATGGCATGATTGTCGGCATGAGCGGATTTACGCTTGCTGGTGATCCCAAAGCCATCCCGCTGGCCTACGCCAAAATTGCGCAAGGTGGAAAAAGAAAAATCTTTCTTATGACCGGCGCATCATTAAGCCCGGAAGTGGATGGCGCCATGATCAAGGCTAATGCCATCTATAAACGAATGCCCTTTATCTCTGACAGAGTTTCGCGCGCTGCTATCAATAACGGAGAAATCCTGTATTTCGACCAGAATCTGTCCGACCCGCCCTACCAGATTCGCAACAAGCAGATCCCTGCTCCGGATATGGCTGTTATTGAAGCGACTGCCGTAACGGAAGATGGCCTGGTAATCCCGACGACTTCCTTCGGCAACACCGGGGTTTTCCTGGAAGAAGCCAAGCAAGTGCTTCTGGAAATCAATCTGGCTGTCCCGGATGAGCTGGAAGGCATCCATGATTACTACATCCCCAAACGCCTGCCATATGGAGAACCGATACCCATGAACCACCCAAGCCAGCGCATTGGGGAAAAAGGTATTCGGGTCGATCCGGCTAAAATTATCGGCATTGTACTGACGCATAACCTGGATTCTGCATCCCCTAATGTTTTGGCAGATCCCGATCAGGATGCTATGGCTGCCAATCTTGGCAAATTCTTCCTCTCCGAAGTGGAAGCAGGCCGCCTGACAACCAGCCTGTATCCCCTGCAAGCCGGTATTGGCAGTGTGGCAAACGCAGCACTGTGGGGACTGATGGACGGCCCGTGGAACAATCTGGTTATGCACTCCGAAGTTTTGCAGGATTCCACTTTCGACCTGATTGATGCCGGCAAAATGGTTTTTGCATCTGCTACTGCCATCACCGTTTCGCCGGAAAAAACCAAGCAGATCTATGCCGAATTTGACAAATATAAGGACAAAATATTGCTGCGTCCCCAGGATGTCAGCAATAATGCTGAAATCGTCAAACGGATCAATCTGATTGCTGTCAATACCGCCATGGATGTGGATATTTACGGCAACGTCAATTCTACCCATGTCGGCGGCACACATATGATGAACGGCATTGGCGGTTCAGGCGATTTTGCCACCAATGCACATACAACCATTTTCCTGACAAAATCCTGTGTGCCTGGCGGAAAAATTTCCCGTGTGCTTCCTATGGTTCCGCATGTTGACCATAACGAACACAATGTTGATATTATCATTACCGAGCAGGGCATTGCCGATCTTCGTGGCCTTGCGCCAAAGGAGCGCGCCCAGCGTATCATCAACAACTGTGCGCATCCTGCTTATCGCCCGTTGTTGCACAAATATGTTGAAGATGCCAATGCACGCGGCGGCCAAACGCCTCATGTGCTGGAAAAAGCATTCGAGTGGTTTGCTCGCTTGCGGGAAACCGGCAGCATGCTCCCGTAAAATATGCTTTTCAAATACCGGTAGAAATAAAAAACAGCAGGAACATTCCTGCTGTTTTTTTATTTTCCAAACACTTCCTTTCCACCTTTCCGGATCGGCTGCACCGTAGTAAAAAAGCCGGCATAAGCCGGCTTTTTCCCACCCCAAAAAGTTCCGGCCATTACCGGCTTTTGATATGGTATTCGTCCCTGTCTTTATCCTGCAGGAAAATCTGCGCATAATTCTTGGGATTGGCTTTTTCAAACTGTTCCTCCCCCCACTCCCGGCAGGCATCACAGCAATAACGGGGAAGCTGGACAGCAAAAATATGCCCATGCCGCCCGGTATCCGCGCTGGAATCCAGCGTAACCGCTCCGCCGCAGTCATGACACTGCCTGACAACCTCATGCAGGTTTTCCCGGATATGTGCTGTATCGTAGAAAATATGCACAGACCGTTTATGGAAAGGCTGATCCGGATAAACCTGGTAACGCAAATCACGGCGATTTGCCCAGTTTTGCAATGTATAATCTTTCAGCTTGACCAGAAACTCCGTAATATGCTTGGGCTGAACCTGCTTGCGCGGATCATAATCCGGTTCACGGATATTGCTGTAATCCATACCAGCCATAGCCAGAATAATCCCCGTATTAATATAGGGAAGCGCACTCTCAATGGAATAGCCACCTTCCAGTACGCAAATATCGGGATTTAACCGGTGGTTCAGTTCGGCATAACCCTGCGCTGTAAATTTCATATTCGTGATGGGATCAGAATAATGGTTATCCTGCCCGGCAGAATTGATAATCAGCTCCGGCTTGAAATCATTCACAATCGGCATGACGATTTCATTTAACACATACAGAAAACCTTCCTCGCATGTTTCCGGCGGCATCGGTAAATTAATAGTCATACCAAAAGCGTTCGGTCCACCCATCTCATCCGGGAAACCGGAGCCAGGATACAGCGTCCTGCCATCCTGGTGCATGGAAATAAACAATACATCCGGATCATGCCAGAAAATATCCTGGGAACCGTCGCCATGGTGGCAGTCCGTATCAACAATCGCAATCCGGCGCACACCATACTTCTGACGGATATATTCCACCATAATCGCTTCCATGTTCAGGGTACAGAATCCTCTGCTGCCATGAACAACACGCATGGAATGGTGGCCGCAGGGACGTACCAGCGCAAAAGCATTATCTACTTCCTTGTTCATGACCTTGTCTGCTGCCACCAAGGTACCGCCAACAGCAATCAGGTGGGAAGCATGAACAATGGTCTTGATATCCGGCACACAAAAATGCACCCGCTGGATATCCTGCTCTGTACACAATACCGGCTTGTATTCCTTGATATTTTCGAAATCCAGCAAGCCTTCCTCAAATACCTGGTCCTGAGTATAAAGCAGCCGCTCTTCCCGTTCGGGGTGCGTCGGTGTGATGGCATAGTCAAATGCCGGGAAAAAAACCAGTCCTGTTGTTTTGGTCACGACATCCTCCCTAATTTGTTTCGTGTTTGATCAGGCCCGGTTTTACCTGCAATCTGACCCGGATATTTTTGCCGGTAGTAGCAAATCCTCTGACCACGTTAAAAGACTGGATATCGGCAATTTCCACCACAATATCCTCTTCCCTGGCGCCTGCGGCACGGGCTTTCTCAATCAGCATATTTTTGCCAAGGTCGATTACATCCCTTTCCGTAAAGCTGGACGAAATACGCTGCAATACCCCTTCTTCGGCAATGGAAAGCGAACCGTCTTCTGTATCCGCCACCAAATTCAGCTCAACGGTCGTTCTTGCCATAGCTGCGCCGCTGGCGTTAATCACATCCGAATCCTGCGGGACAACAGCCTTGTATCCCGCCATTTCTTCCAAAGTCTTGGCCATAAAAGGCGCTGGCCCGCCAATGACAATCATTTCTGCCGGGCTGATTTTGCGGCCCTCCAGCAACTCGTGAATTGTATAAACCGGCTTGCCGTTTACTTCCTCCAGCATACTCCTGATTTTTGCCGTAATCATTTCTCCCGCCAGATTGAGAACAGCGCGCGCCGTTTCTTCCGGCTTCTGCTTCAGCTGGGCAGCCAGACTTTCCATGGCAGAAAGCGCCTTGGCCTTATCGCCAAAAGCAGCCAGCCCAAGCACAATAGCCGCATCTGTTGGCGTAGGAACCGGGCCTCCAAGCGCCATGGCTGCGCCGCGCCGTTCCGGTCCCAAAAGCAGCTTGCCATCAGCCACCCGGACATGACTGTCACCTCCCACGCCAATAGAATGCGTCAGCAAACCGCGAACTGCCGTCTTGTGCCCTTCAATCTGCACACCAAGCGGTTCCAGAAGCGGCACACCATCGGCAAAAAGGGCAATATCGGTAGTGGTGCCGCCAATATCAACAGAAATGGAATCCTTTTCCTGCGAAACAAAAGGCAAAACCCCCATGATAGTTGCCGCCGGGCCGGAAAGAATTGTCTGCACCGGCTGGGTTTGCGACTGACGGTATTCAATCGTACCGCCATCCGCTTTCAGGATATACAACGGCACATTAACGCCAAGTTCTTTCATATAGGCATCAAGCTGTTCCACCAGCTTCCTGTGAAGGCTCCAGACAGCTTCATTCAAATAAGTGGTAGCTATCCTGCGCGGAAAATTAAGTGAACCGGATAACTGGTGGCTGACGGAAACATGTTCGGCCTTTTTGGCAAAAACGGCTTCCGCTGCCTTCTCATGTGCCGGATTGCGAGTGGCAAACTTGCCGATAATGGCAAAATGGGCAATACCTTTCTTTTCCAGCAAATACTGTGCTTCTTCCATTTCGGCCTTGTTGATCGCCTCAGCTTCCATGCCTCGGTGATTCATGTACCCGGCAACCAGTCTGGTTTTATCTGCCAGCGGCAAATCCTGCGGCGCAACGCCCGGGCCATTCATAACAATCAGGCCAACCTCATCCATCTGGTTTTGAACAACGGCGTTGGTTGAGATAGTTGTGCTTAAAACAATACGTTGAAGTTTTTTAATATCCTCAGCTTCGGCAACAGCACGCGTAGCCGTTAAAACAGATTTGAGAATATTCTCCTTGTCGGTAAGCACTTTGGATTTACGGATAATCTGCCGGTTGTTCATCAGAACCGAATCAGTATGCGTACCGCCTACGTCAATGCCAAGAATCATGAATCTCTCCTTTGCGACGTGTCAGGCAAGGTATGGGAAAATAAAAGATTAGCCATATCGTCTTGAATGAAAAATACTGCACATGGATTGGGACAAATGAATCCGGCAAAACAGCCTGCCGCGATCAGTGACTTGAGGCCATAACTGCCGACCATCCGTTATTGTACCACCGGCAGTAAAAAACCGGTTGATTTTACAAAAGAAACGGCAATTGTTTCTAGGAACGCTTTTCCAGCACTGCCGCAAAAAAACCGTCTGTCTGATGGCGATGAGGCAACAGCTTGAGATAATCTCCCATTTCAAGCGCAATCTTTTGCTCGGCCAGAATCGTTTTCATCGGACAAAGCGCAAAATCCGGATTTTCAGAAAGAAAACGGTCGACTACTGCTTCATTTTCTTCCTCCAGGAAACTGCACGTTGCATAAACCAGCCGCCCACCCGATTTAACCAGACGGGAAGCAGAAAGCAGGATAGCTTCCTGCTTAACCTTCAATTCAGCCAGCCCTTCAGGCGTCTGCCGCCATTTGATATCCGGATTGCGCCTCAATGTGCCCAACCCGCTGCAAGGCGCGTCCACAAGCACGCGATCCATCTTCCCTGCCAGCCTTTTTACTCTGGCATCCCGCTCATGGGCAATATGAACAGGATAAACATTGGATAACCCGCTGCGTGCCAGCCGGGGTTTCATTTTTGACAACCGTTTCTGGGAAATATCAAAAGCATAAAGACGGCCGGTATTGCGCATGGCCGCTCCTATCGCAAGCGTTTTGCCGCCCGCTCCCGCGCAAAAATCCGTTACCATTTCACCGCGTTTTGCCCCGACAATCTGTGCCAGAATCTGGCTTCCCTCATCCTGTACTTCCACCGCCCCTTCAAGAAAAACCGGCATGGATTGCAATGCCGCCTTCTTTTCCAGTCTCAGGCCCAGCGGTGCATACAGAGTCGGTGAAAAAACCAGCGGCACGCCAGAGAGCATTGCCATCACTTCTTCACGCCTGGCTTTCAAAGTATTGATACGCAAATCCAGTGGTGCAGGCATATTCATTGCCTGTGCCAGAAGAAGCGTTTCCGTTTCACCATACTGGGCTGTCAGCCGGTCATAAATCCATTCCGGCATATCTGCCTGAACCCGCAATGCCAGCTGGGAACGGTCAACCGTTTCCATACGTTCAAGCCATGCATGCTCTTCTTCGGAAATATCTCCCAATACAGCAATACCCGCCGATTCGGCAAAACCCAACAGTGCCAGCCGGCGCATCAGCGGACCACTGCCTGATTCAGCATAATTGGTAAAAAACAGACGATGGCGCAAAACAGCGTAAACCGCCTCTGCAATAGCTCCCCGTTCCTTTGCGCCAATACGGCGGTTTTCTCTGAAATAGCGCGACAGAATATGGTCAGCCGGGGCCATCCATTTCATGACATTCCCTAAAACCTGCTCGGCATGAGCAAGGACATGGCGGGAAAACGGTCTCATGAGAAATCCCCGATAAGCATATACCCGGCAGGCGAGTTGACAGATGCATCCAGTACAACCCTTCCTGCTTTTAGACGAACTTTATCTTCCACCAGCCAGCGCACAACCTGCGGATAAAGGCGGTGTTCCTGTTGTAAAACTCTGGCTGCCAGCTTTTCTTCTGTATCGTCAGGCAACACCGGCACGGCAGCCTGGGCAATAATCGGCCCGGCATCCAGTTCCGGCGTAACAAAATGAACCGTTGCGCCATGTAGCCTGACACCTGCTTCAATGGCCCGTGCATGCGTATGCAGTCCGGTAAATGACGGAAGCAGCGCCGGATGAATATTGATTATCCGGCCTTCATAATGGCGGACAAATTCCGCTGTCAGAATACGCATAAAACCCGCCAGCACCAGCAAATCCGGCTTATGCCGGTCAATGGCATCAGCCAGTCTGGCATCATATAGCGGCCTGTCTTCACCGGGATTTCTTACAACAGCCTGGGTAAAGATGCCGGCTCTTTCAGCTATTGCCAATCCGGCTGCTTTTTCAGTATTGCTGATAACCGCCGCAATCCTTGCCGGCCACGCCTGCGCATCCCTCGCCTGGATAAGGGCTTCCATATTGCTGCCACGACCGGAAATAAGAATAACAATATTTTTCATGGTAACGATTGTACCCGTTCTCCGTCCATTGCGGCGTTATCCGGGAAAAATACCGCCGCTGACCCGCTCAATCCCTGACAAATCCCTCCAGCTTGCAACTGACACAAATCCGCAGGAAAGCAGCTGTGCCCTCACCTGTTCGGCCTGATTGTAACCATGCTCCATCCAAAGCTGTCCGCCAGGTTTTAACCAGTCGGGAGCCTGTGCAATCAGCCTCATGAAAACAGATAGCCCATCTGCAAAATCCGTCAGGGCAACGGCAGGTTCATAACGCAAATCTCCCTGTAAAAGATGAGTGTCCCCTTTTGCAATATACGGAGGATTGGAAACAATCCCGTCAAATCGTCTGGGCGAAGACAAAGCAGCAAACAAGTCTCCCCTGCAAAAAACAATATTTTTGTTTTCACCAAGATGGCGCCTTGCATTTTTCTTCGCCACCTCAAGCGCCTCAGCAGAAATATCTGTAGCGACAACCTGGATATCTTCCCTTTCGCAGGCTGCCGATACCGCAATAGCGCCAGAACCCGTTCCCAAATCAAGCAAACATGCCGCTTTGGGAAGCGCATTGACAGCTATTTCAACCAATAACTCCGTTTCAGGCCGTGGAATCAGCACATCAGGCGTAATGGCAAAAGAACGGCCATAAAACTCACGTTCGCCAACAATATAGGCAACCGGCTCTCCTTTTTGCCTGCGCATCAGCATGGCAGATACTACCGCAGCCTCTTCTTCGCTCAGTTCCCGTTCAGCTTGGGTAATCAACTGGGCATGTGATAACCCGAGCGCATATCCCAGCAAAACCCGCAAATCAACCGGGTCTATCAGCGGAGGCGTTAAAAGCGTACCGATACGGATACCTGTCCTGATAACATCCAGAAAACACGCTTCCCTTTTCCGGGCTTTTCCAGGAAAAACAGGCAGCATGGCATTCATCCCCGATGGCGTAAAAGAATAATCAGGAAAATACAGGAAAAAAGCACACACCACGCCAGTGACCATTCCGGCGGCGTCAGTCCAATAATGCGATCCAGCGCCTCGCCGCAATAACCTTCAGCCTTGAACAGGGAAGGCAGCCACCTGGCAGGCAGAAGGCTGTTGACGGCAACTTCCAGAGGATCACGACCGCACTGAATGGCAGGATTGCTGATAGCCTGTAATTGCAGCATGGCGGCGGCTCCTCCCCCGACAGCGGCAAGTAATGCCAGAAAAGAAGCTGTACGGACAAAAGACGTCAGCCTGCCAGCAAGGCAAAACAAAATAATACCGGCATAGGCATACCGCTGTATAACGCATAACGGACACGGCGGCATAAATTGATAATGCTGCAAATAAAAAGCAAACAATAAAAAGCCGCAACACAGCAGCATAATAAAATATAACGCTTTTTTTGCACGCATGGTAGATTTATAACGGCAACGTTACTCGTTGCCAGACAAAGCAGTTATTTTTGGCCAAACAAATTTTTTATCCATGTTCCGGCACAATAAAACAGCAGACAGGCATCTTTTTATCATCAGGCATGTTCACCCATTTCGGCAAGCAACTGTGCCTTATGTTCTGCTGCCAGCGTATTGGTCAATTCATCCAAATCGCCATCCATTACCGCCTCCAGTTTATATAGTGTCAGGTTGATACGGTGATCCGTTACCCTGCCTTGAGGATAATTATAGGTACGAATCCGCTCGCTTCTGTCACCGGAACCAACCAGGCTTTTTCTTGTTGCCGCCTCTTTTGCCTGCTGCTCTCGTACCTGTGCATCCCGAATACGCGCCACCAGCACTGACATGGCCTGTGCCCGATTTTTATGCTGGCTGCGGTCATCCTGGCATTCAACAACAATCCCGGTAGGCAAATGCGTAATCCGGACAGCAGAATCCGTCTTGTTGATATGCTGGCCGCCAGCTCCGGAAGCACGGAAAGTATCAATACGAAGATCCGACGGGTTGATCTGCACATCTGCCACATCATCTGCCTCAGGCATCACAGCGACCGTACAGGCCGAAGTATGTATCCTGCCCTGTGTTTCTGTCACAGGCACACGCTGCACACGATGCCCGCCTGATTCAAATTTCATCCGGGAATATACCCCCTTTCCGGAAAGCCGGACAATAACCTCCCGGTATCCGCCCAGTTCGGAAGGAGAAGAAGAAACAATTTCGGCACGCCATCCATTATTTTCGGCAAAACGGGTGTACATCCTCAGCAAATCACCTGCAAAAAGAGCCGATTCATCCCCACCTGTACCGGCACGAATTTCCAGAAAAACATTCTTGTCATCATTGGGATCACGAGGAAGCAGCATCAACTGCAACTCCTCTTCCACGCCGGCCATTTTCTCCTGCGCAGCCTCTATTTCCTGTTGTGCAAATTCCCGCATTTCCGCATCATGCAACATCTCCTCGGCTGCGGCCAAATCAGACTGGGCCTGACGGTATGTCTCAAAAAGGGAAACCACCGGGGAAATTTCCGCATGTTCACGCGTCATACGGCGGTAATTTTCCTGGTTATTCGCTGCATCAGGCTGCATGAGCCATGCATCCAGTTCATGTAAACGAAACGCTAATTGCTCCAGCCGGGCAAGCATTGATGGTTTCATGGCGTTTACCTGAAATAAAAAAGCAGCATTATACGTGAACCTCCTGTTTTTCCCTCAAAGAAAGCAGCTGATAACCAAATCCATATACCTGCTCAAGCAAGAAACCGTTTTCCGGCCTCAAATTCAGCTTGTTTCTGACACGGGAAACATGAGTATCAATGGTTCTTAACATATCATTCCCATCCATCTTCCACACTGCCTCTGCAATATGCGCCCTGGAAAGCGGCAGCCCGATATGGCTGAAAAACAGAAGCGCAAGGTCAAATTCCTTTGCCGTCAGTTGTACAGTTTTGCGCTGGCAAGTCAGAAGATTCGGATAACGCCAGAATATAAAATCACCATATTCCAGATACCGGTGTTGTCCGTCATCCGGAGCAATCTGCCGCGATAAGACACTGATACGCGCCAATAATTCATGCTGTCGTAAAGGCAGGCATATATAATCATCCGCTCCGGCTGCAAGTGCATCAGCAATAGCCGAAACCATTCCGGTTTGCGTCATAAAAAGTATCTTTTTGATTCCTTTTTCTCTCGCATCCTGCATCAGAGATAAAAAATCGCTACGTTTTTCTGTCATACCGAAAAACAGAATATCGGCGAGACAGGTATCCATTGCTGCCAAAAAACGTTCTTTGCTGCGATAAACCTCACAGGCATATCCGGCAGCAGAAAGAAAGCGGCACATACCCAATGTACGATTCCCGGCAGCATCCAGAATAGCAATATTCATCCAACAGCCTTCAAAAAGGATGTATGTTATGCCATTTCATACAAAAAAGAGTGCCTGCTACAGAACTTTTCCCCGGAACATTTGCGTAGTTGACAAATGGACAATACAATGCTTGCTTGCCATTACTGTCAGTAATAAAAAATTGCTTCCTGTCTGGATACAATAGACAAAATCGGCTAAACCTCCGAAAACCCCCGCTAAAAAGACTTTATAAGGATAAAAATTGAACATGCCACGCGAGAATTTTACGGGTAATCTGCTCATTATCGGACTGGGCAGCATTGCAAAGGGTGTCATCCCGTTATTTTTGCGTCACCTGACGATCACGCCAGACCGAATCAAAGTCATTTCCGCAGCTGTTGATGAAGAAAATTTTTCCTCTGTTTACGGCATTGCCTATCAGCAAATTGCCCTGACAAAAGACAATTATCGTACCGTACTGGAACCGCAGCTTAAAAAAGGTGACTTCATGGTCAACCTTTCTGTAAATGTTTCCAGCCTGGCACTCATGGCGCTCTGTCGTGAAAAAAAGGCACTCTATCTGGATACTTCCATTGAGCCGTGGGCAGGCGGTTATACTGATGAAACACTCTCACTGTCTGCACGTTCCAACTATATGCTGAGAGAACAGGCCCTCGCCTTTGGCCGCCAAAACCGGAAAGGATCAACAGCGGTTATCTGCCAGGGCGCCAATCCCGGCATCGTCTCTGCTTTTCTCAAACAGGCCTTGCTTAATATAGCGGCAGATAACGGTATCATTGCCAGTCCTGCCACTCGGGAAGAATGGGCTGAACTGGCACGGCAGCTGGATATCAAGACTATCCATGTTGCCGAGCGCGATACACAAAGCACAAATATCCGCAAGCCGAAAGGTGTTTTTTTCAATACCTGGTCCATTGATGGATTTATTGGCGAAGGCCTTCAGCCAAGCGAATTGGGATGGGGCACGCACGAAAAACACTGGCTGGAAGATGCCATTGCACATGAAACCGGATGCCGCGCTGCTATTATGCTGGGCAAACCAGGCGCAGCCGTCAGAGTCAGAAGCTGGACGCCGCTTGAAGGGCCATACCTGGGTTTTCTCATTACCCATAATGAATCTATCTCCATTGCAGACTACCTGACCATTTATGAAAATGGTCAGGTAGTCTATCGCCCCACCGTACATTACGCCTATCATCCCTGCGATGACGCCATTCTGTCACTGCACGAACTGGCCGGGAAAAACTGGAGAGAGCAACCGCAAAAAAAACTGCTCCGGGACGAAATCACTGAAGGGACGGATGAACTGGGCGTTCTGCTGATGGGCAACAAAAAAGGCGTGTACTGGTACGGATCGCATCTTTCCATTAAAGAAGCGCGTGATTTGGCTCCGTATAACAATGCAACCAGCCTGCAAGTAGTAGCAGGTGTCCTTGCAGGGGTCATTTATGCAATCCGCCATCCGGAAGAAAGCGTTCTGGAACCGGATGATATTGATCACCATGCTATGCTTGAAATTGCCAGCCCCTATCTGGGGGAAATCATCGGTCGTTATGGCAACTGGACACCGCTTGAGGGACGTAACTGGCCTCTTGCAGAAAACGAACTGGATCAGGATGATCCATGGCAATTTAAAAACATCCGCGTGAAATAACGTTTCTTTTAAAAAGCCGTCTCCCGCCAGACGGCTTTTTTACACCAATAGCCATTGCTTACGGCTGCCGGAAGGAGTAAACCCCTGATTCTGAAAAAATGCGCAAGCCGACTCAAGTGAAAGCAACGGAGGCAGCGTAACCGTCAAGCGCCTGCAATGCCTTGCTTTTGCCCACTGCCTGACTTCAGACAACAACCGGTGCGCTATCTTCCGGCGGCGGTAAAATGGTCTAATATATATCTGTTCAATAACACTGTGCAAATCATCCTTGTAAACAGCAGACTCAAATACAGCCACCAGCCCCAATGGATGACCGCGTACACTGCGCGCCATTAAAATGACATAATCATCATTATCCAGAAAATCAAGAAGCCTGGCCTTGTCTTCCTGCAATGGAAATTCCGGCTCCAGGCCAGCCAAAGCAAGCATCTCTGCACGATATTCGCTTCTCATAACAGCCGCGTCACGAATATCCTCCCTGGCTGCCTGGCAAATATCAATCTTCATTTTCCCCATGTGCAGGGACCGACATATGCATCCTTCTGCTCATATTTTTCGCCAGTGGCAACCACCTCTTTCGTGTCAGCCCGCTTCAAAAGCGCCACATCCCTCTTCTTGTCTTCATCCAGAATATAATCCACCCCTGGCAACAAATCGGCTTCCATGCTGAAACAGCGCAAATCAGACAACACCACCGCATGTCCAGACTGGATATTCATCCCCATCAACCGATGGTGGCCCGGCTGGATAACATAGACATAATCACTAAAGAAATTAGGCAACTTGAAACTGTCAAGGCGCTCGTCATCCAGCCCGCGCAACAGCATCGAGCCCTCTTTGATACGCGCCGTTTCCGCCTGCTTTCCAACAGGCGCGCCAGCCAGGGGAAATTCTGCCGGCGCTTTTTTGCAGGAAACAACACCTGCAACCAGGCATAGGACAAAACAAAAACGGATAAAAATACGCATACAGACAGAAACTAGTATTTGGAGCGAATAACCTTGATATAAAAACGCCAGAGGCCGCCGAGGATAACAGGAATAATTGCCGCGCCAACGCCCAGCAGCACAATCATGTTCAGATGATCGCGAATAATCGGAATATTACCGAAAAAATAACCGGCTATCAGCAATATTGCTACCCAGCCAATGCCGCCGGCAATATTGTAAAACTGGAAACGGGCAAAGGGCATACCTGATACACCTGCAACAAAAGGCGCAAAAGTGCGGACAATCGGTATAAAACGGGAAAGCGTAATCGTCTTGCCGCCATGCCTGTCAAAAAAAGCCTGCGTATGGTACAGCGCTTTCTTGTCAATCCAGGCATAATCCCGGGTAAAAACACGCTGGCCGATCTTTTTCCCTATCCAGTAATTGACTGTATTTCCCAATACGGCAGCCACAATTAACACACCCGTCAAAAACCAGATATCCATTGCCCCTGTAGCACAAAAAGCTCCGGCAATAAAAAGCAGGGAATCTCCTGGTAAAAACGGCATCACAACCAGGCCTGTTTCACAGAAAATGATACCGGACAGCATCACATATACCAGCGTACCGTATTGGCTGATAACCATACCCAGCGTCTTGTCAACATGGAAAACCATGTCGAGAAACTGCATCATGTCCATAAAAACCCAAAAATAAAACCGGCTATTCGCCGTTCAAACAGGCATCCCCGGGAAAAACAGGTACAAGTATACCTCTGCCGGTCACAACTTCTCTCACGTTATCTACGAAATATTATTTTTATTCTTCTTTTTGCACCCAGGCCAAGCAGACTATAATCTGCCCATGCAAAAAGAAACCTCACAGCCCATACAGGATACGGGCTCGCAACCTATCCATATCCTGCCGGATTCACTTATTTCCCAGATCGCTGCAGGAGAAGTCATTGAACGTCCCTCCGCCGTTGTCAAGGAATTGCTTGAGAATGCGCTTGATGCCAATGCAACGCGCATTGATATTCGGCTTCAAAACGGAGGGATCAAAAGAATCGCCATGACAGATAACGGCAAGGGCATTCCTCCCGACCAGCTTTCCCTTGCCCTGATGCGGCATGCCACCTCTAAAATTGCGTCTCTTTCCGATCTGGAAAACGTTGCCACACTGGGATTTCGTGGTGAAGCACTGGCCTCTATTGCCGCTGTCGCCCATGTGGCGCTCCATTCCCGTACTGCCAGCGAACCTCATGCATGGAAAATCACGACAGAAACCCTTGCTGAACCGCCTGTCCCGGCTTCAGGACAACCGGGAACAACTGTAGATGTTCAAGAACTGTACATACATACTCCGGCACGCCGCAAATTCCTGAAAACCGGGCAAACCGAATACGGACACTGCCTGGATATCATCCAGCGCATTGCCCTCGCCCGGCCTGATATGCATTTTACTTTTTCCCATAATGGAAAATTGCCAACACAATGGCCTCCAGGCTCCCTGAAGGATCGCGCAGCCCTTATCCTTGGCAAGGAATTTACCGAATCCGGTCTTGTTGTTGACCAGAAAACAGCCGGCCGTTCCGGCACCCTTCGTCTCTACGGCATACTTGGCCTGCCTGCTGTTGCCAGAAACCGTCCTGACGCCCAGTACTGCTATGTAAACGGTCGTTTTGTCCGCGACAGGCTGCTAAGCCATGCTATTCGTGCCGCTTATGAAGATGTACTGTACGGAAACCGCTTCCCGGCTTATGTTCTCTTTCTGGAAATAGCGCCTTCTGCAGTAGATGTCAATGTGCATCCGGCCAAGACAGAAGTACGTTTTCGGGATAGCCAGGGTATCCACCAGTTTATCCATCACACCGTCAGCCGGGCACTGGCCGCAACTGTCGTTTCCACTGAAGAAACGTCTCCCCCTCCCGAACCTGCCAAAACAGCTTATCCTTCCGTTACACAACAGGCTAAAACAACAGCAAACCAGGTCATGCAAAATCAGCAGGCTTATGGCAAATTCATGTCTGCTGCGCTTTCTCCTTCTCTTAACACACCTTCTGAAACCAGCCAGGCTGCCTTCCCTATTATTCCTGCTGCTGCCACACCGCCATCCCCTGGCAAAGATACGCCTGCGGAACCTTCTCACCCGTTGGGCTATGCTTTGGCACAGCTCAGAGATACCTGGATACTGGCGCAAAACAAAGAAGGATTGATTTTGGTAGATATGCACGCCGCCCACGAACGTATTCTGTATGAGAAACTGAAAACCGGAATAGACAACAATACATTGCAAACCCAGGCCCTCCTTGTTCCTTTTACTTTCAGAGTCAACGATATTCAGGCGGGAACAGCACAGGAACATTGCGAAACCCTGCTCTCATTGGGATTTGACATTACCTCCCTTTCTCCCGGAGTCCTGGCAATACGCAGCATACCTGCCCTGTTGCATGAAGCCGATATGGAAACCCTGGTCAAAGATATGCTGGATGAACTGCATGAATACGGTGTTTCTGTTACCGCGACAGAAAAACGTAATGAACTGTTGGCCACACTTTCCTGCCATCGTGCCGTCCGGGCAAACCGCTCCCTGACCCTGCCGGAAATGAACGCCCTGCTGCGCAGTATGGAAACGACAGAAAATGCGGGACAATGCAATCATGGACGTCCCACCTGGATACAGATTGACTGGCATGCGCTGGATGCCTTCTTCATGCGCGGACAGTAACTTCATCCCATCACACCAATATGGATAACAAGCCTTTTGCCGTTGCCATTATGGGGCCGACTGCATCCGGCAAAACGGCGGCAGCCCTTGAAATTGCCCGCCACATTCCGGCTGAAATCATATCAGTTGATTCTGCCCTCTTATATCGCGGCATGGATATCGGTACGGCCAAACCTACACCCAAAGAACGCCAGACTGTACCTCATCACCTGATTGACCTGATCGACCCCTCTGAATCCTATTCCGTTTCCCGTTTCATTGAAGACGCCACCCGGCTCATCATGGAAATCAGCCAACGCGGCAAATTGCCCCTGTTGGTAGGCGGTACCATGATGTACTTCAAAGGATTAAAAGCCGGACTGGATAACCTCCCGGCTGCAAATCCGGCCATCCGCGCCGTTTTGGATAAAGAAGCTGCCCTTTACGGATGGCCAGCCCTGCATAAAAAACTCCATCACCTTGACCCGGAAACCGCAGCCCGTCTGGCCCCCAACGATGCGCAACGTATCCAGCGCGCCCTTGAAATTATAGAAATCACCGGTAAGCCCTTTTCGTTTTTGCATACCAACAGGGAAAATGCGAGCCTGCCGTTCACCCTGCTTTCTCTTGCACTGGAACCATCCGAACGTCACATCCTGCATCAGCGCATTGCCCACCGTTTCGATGCCATGCTGGAAAACGACCGCCTGATCCATGAAGTCCAGTTACTGAAAAAACGGGGAGACCTGCACCTTGGCATGCCATCCATGCGCTGCGTCGGCTATCGCCAGACATGGCAATATCTGGAGGGTGAAATAGACCGGCCTACCCTCCGGGAAAAAGGCATTGCCGCTACCCGCCAGCTGGCAAAACGCCAATTGACATGGTTAAGAGCCATGCCGGAACGCCGAGTTATCGACTGCCTGGCGCCTGATGCAGTGCAAAAAATCCTGGATATCCTCTACAGCCTGCCGGAAACGCAAAAAATAATACCGTAAAATACCATACTGCCTTGACAAGATGCCTCAAAAAAAGCAGAATAACGTGCTTTCGGTGATATAGCTCAGCTGGTTAGAGCACAGCACTCATAATGCTGGGGTCGGTGGTTCAAGTCCACCTATCACCACCACAAAATATTCAGCAAAAATTTGCTGATAAAAAACCCCGTGTGATTGGTATTTCACGGGGTTTTTTATTAAATGCTTTCAATACACTGCATTCCCTATCTGAAATTGCCCTCGTCATCGCTGAAAATACATTATCTGGTCTGCCTCACCAGGCCAGATATGGTCATTGCCCGCTGGTCAACGCAAAAAGTGAAAGGTATTTATCAATATAGTGGCTGATCTCCCGGCTCTTGTACTGCATGATATAACGCGGATGCTCCAGCGGAACAATCTTGCGGAAAAAACCGAATTCGGCATTCAGGCGGGATAAATAGGCTGCGTTTTTTCCCGTACCCAGACAAAATCCAACATCACTCCGGATACCCAAAGCCAGCTGCCGCCGCAAGCTGTCAACCATAAAAGTACGGACAGCCTCATAAAGCGGCTTGCTGTCATAATAATTGAAATTAACTTCCCGGCCACCCTTTTTTTGCATAGTAAAACCGAGCGGGCATAACGAAGTAATAAAAAAATCACGATAAAAAACGTTTTCTCCTCCATACCGGCTGATCATTTTATACACAAAAACACTGGAAGGTTCATGCGCTGGCGGCCCCTGATAATCTGTTATACCGCATCGCTCTGCCAAGCGTTTTGGATCAGTAAACGGAACACCGGTCAGGCCGGCGCCCAAGCGCCCGGGATTAATGCCAACAATCATCCGGCGTTGACAATTATCATTGTAAAACTTCCGGTAAAAAGCTTCTGAAGCCGTAAGTGCTGTTGGACTTTCCATAAAAGGATTCATAATGCGCACGCCATCAGGCAAAGTGCCATCAAATTGAAGTGCCCTGTTAAAGGCAATAACCCGTTCCGCAAACGTATCTGCTGCCATCTTTCACCTATCATATTGCTGGCAAAACAGCCTGTTAATATGCCACACTTGCCAGTTACAGAGGAAAATTCCCATTCTTTTGGCAATCTGGCCGAAAGTGAGCCTGCATTTTACGCACTGAAAAGCACTTGCGCTATTCATTCGCTCTGCTATAATAGCAAGCCTTGGCCTGGTAGCTCAGTTGGTAGAGCAGAGGACTGAAAATCCTTGTGTCGGTGGTTCGATTCCGCCCCGGGCCACCATATCGTAGCCTGATATACTCAGGCAACATGAAAAAACCGCACAATATCAAGTGATTGTGTGGTTTTTTGTTTTATTGCCATTGTTAAAACCAGACAGGCATATCCAGGCTCGAAACAGGATGTACTGGCATCTCGTATCATCTCTTCTGGCTAAACGAACTATCCCCCACCAAGGATAGTCATTCCTTTTTCTCTATTACCGCCAGGCACTGAATGGCTTGGATGCTGGCAGCCTGTAATCTCTATATAGTCACCAACACAACCAATCCTCCACCATCCTACAATGTGGCTCATTCAAATATCGCAACAAAAGAAAATAAAAGGAGAAAAATTGGAATGAGAACAGAGGCAACTGAAAAAAACATGATGGTTTATGGATATATCCGTGTCTCCAGTACTGATCAGCATGAAGACAGACAATGGTTAGCCATGCAAGCATTAAATATACCTGCACCACATATATTCACAGATAAACAATCCGGCAAAGATTTTCATCGCCCGGCATGGCAGGCACTTCTAAACAGGCTTGCAGCCGGCGATCTGCTGTACATTAAAAGCATTGACCGGCTGGGAAGAAATTATGGCGAAATACAGAACCAGTGGCGTATCCTCACCAAAGAAAAAGGAGTGGATATTGCTGTGATTGATATGCCGCTCCTGGATACCCGAAAAGGAAAAGACCTGATGGGAACCTTCATAGCTGATCTGGCTTTACAAATTCTCTCCTTTGTTGCACACAATGAACGGGAATGCATCCGGCAGCGCCAGGCGGAAGGGATTGCGGCAGCCAAAGCAAGGGGAACAAGATTCGGCCGCCCCGCCAAAAACACACCGCCATCCTTCGGAGATCTCATCTGGCAGTGGGAAAGAAAAATACTCTCGACACAGGAAATTCTTACAACCTGCTGTATGAGCGAGGCAACATTCTATCGCAGGCTGAAAGAACACAGGATGCTTAAAAATAAATAAACCCTCTTATCAAAAAGTGTACTTTTTGAGGGAAAGAAATTTGATCCTACGAATAAGCCTCTTTTGTATTTTTGCGAAGCATAGCCATATTTTATGCCACAATTCGGCAATTTTTCGCGCATAGCACACTCCTCTCAATAGCTACACGACAGGCTGGCAAGTTTATCAAAAAGTACACTTTTTGATAATTGCCAATCACATGTATTCCCCCGTCCTACAGCACAAAACTAATGCAAATATAAACGCTTTTCTGTTGTTTGGCCTGCAACCAGGGCATTGCATTTTTATATCAATGCCATCTTCACCATACAAAATCCGATGGTGGGCTAGGTCATGACAGCCGGGTACAACAATATCCTTGTTATCAAAATGAGTGCGCTGGGAGATGTCATACAGGCACTCCCCTCCCTTTACATGCTCCGCGCACTTTACCCTAAGGCAAGAATTACCTGGCTAATAGAACCGCAGTTTGCTGATGTGTTGCCCGATGAGCCTTATATCAATGAAAAGATTCTTTTTCATAAAAATGAAATAAAGAAAAAACCCTTCTTGGAAAAACTGCATCTCCTCTCCTCCTTTCGCCGCAAGTTAATTGCCCGGCATTTTGACCTGGTTATTGATTTGCAGGGATTGGCCAAAAGTGCGCTGGTTTCCCTGTTAAGCGGCTGCAAAAACCGGATTGGTTACTGTGAAATGCGGGAAGGCAGCTCACTGGTTACACGCCCCATTATTGGCTTCCACAAGAATGGACACGTCATTGAACGCTATCGAGACGTTATCCGGCATCTCGGCGCTACAGAAGAAAAGATTATTTTTCCTGTTTCACCTTCCATCTATCAAAACACAGGAGCGCTTCAGCTGGTAAAAGAAAGCGGTATTACGGGAAATTATGCTGTCTTTTTTCCAGGAGCTGGATGGAAAACAAAAGAATGGCCTATATCGCATTTCGCCAGACTGGCTAAACAGTTCATTCAGGCAAGCATACCCGTTGTTATCGCCGGAGATAATCGTGATGTAGAAAAAGGCAAAAAAATAATGCAGCTTGTCAGGTTACCCAACCTTCTTGATCTTACAGGGAAAACCTGTCTGACAGAGCTTTTTTGCCTGCTCAAAAATGCGGTTGTCTGTGTTGGCGGCGATACTGGGCCGCAACACATAGCAGCAGCTGTCGGCACACCTACCGTGTCCCTGTTTGGCCCAAGCTCATGGAGCCGAAGCTACCCCATGAGATCCCATAACAGCAATAAACCGGATGCTGTTATTTGTGCCACCGTCCCCTGTTCCCCCTGTTTCAAAAGAAACTGCCCCAAAAACATCATCTGCATGGATACGATTGGCGTCGAAGCCGTTTTTGAGGCATGTAAGCAATATATCTCGTCTGATAAAAAAACGCTTCCGCAAAGCTCAAATACCTGCCCCTCCCTGCTTCCAGGTAAAAAAGCGCATTCAACTGATATTCAGGCTGTCAAATGCTGCAAAAGCAATGATATGACATCCTCTATTATTCCGGACGATATATTGCAAAAAGCCGATAAAGTACTGTTTATACTCAATCTCGCTATTGGGGATTGGTGTTATCTCCAAAACTGCTTTCGGGCCCTCTCGGTTGCTTACCCTAACTTGGCAGTTCATATATGGGCAGATAAAGTATATCGTTCCAACCAGACAGAACCGCATCAGAATACTCAAACCAGATCAGGACTGTTTGACTGGCTAAATAGCAGCCCTTTTGTGCAAAAGGTATATGAAACGCATTCAGGCGACTTATATCAACAGAGTATTATCGAAGCAAAAAAAGAACAATATCCGGTTATCATATCGTTGGCAACAGTACATTCTCATCAGTACGCCTTATTTGCAAGAAACATAAGCCCCTCCGGATTTATCGTTGGCATCAGAGACAAGGCACGATTCTGGCAATTCTCCCGACGTCGGGCATACAATGCCTTGGACGCTTTCCTTTCCCTCAAACAGGAAAAATTGGCATCCGCCAATTTTCACATCAGTGAACGCTATGCCTACTGGTTTTACCAGCTATTTGCCCTGAATATAACAGAGCCGGATCGCACTCCATTTATTCATATACCCGATATCTGGCTAAAAAATAATAAGGCATATCTGATTTCAAACGAAATCCGGCATAAAAATCCTGTTATCTTCATCAATGCATTTGCACAGGATCGCAAACGAAGCTGGACACTTAGGCAAGTAGCCGGTCTCATTCGTGCCATGTCAGAAATGGATAAATATAAAGACGCATGGTTTATATTCAATGCCATGCCAGAAAATGTAGAAGAAGTAAAAGAAGTTATCAATCAATATAAGCTTGAAAATACTCGCATATTCAGTGCTACTGAGAATTTTTTCCAGCTGCCCGCCATGTTAAGTCATTGTAATCTGGTTATCACAGCCGAGACATCCATCATGCACATCGCCACAGCCCTTGGCATACCGTTTATTGCCATGATGCGCCAGAAAAATCCGGAGTGGAAACCACGAGGAAACAAGGAAAGTATTGTCATTACTGCTGAAAAACGAAGACATTGGGTAAAGGATATTACCGTTAAAAAAGTGATAAATTCGCTTGCCTTATTACAAGAAAAAAAGGAAGACGATGCCATTCCATACTGAAACTCCGAAAAGCAAAACAGATTATTTCTCTTATACAGTAGCTGCCCTCTTTTGTTTGTCTGTCACCTTGGGTTTCCTGATTCCCAAAGTTCAGGGTATCTGCTTCTTCATACTGGCTATAACTGGAATGGTATCGATGGCAAGAAGCGCTTTCAGGGAAAAAATCGCTGTAACCGAATTCTGGAGGGAGTATCGCTGGCTTTGCTTTTCCATGATGGCGCTGGTTATTGCCGTTTTTATAAGCGAACTTGTCAACAGGAATTTTCATATACAAGATTATGATGCAATCAGTCGTTTCCTCTTTTTTCCCTTTATTCTCTGGTGCTTTGTGAAAATGAAAGGAAAATTCGTCTCAAACCTTCCATTATCATTCATTGCTATTTGCATACCCGGATTTATACTGGCTTTTATCGCAACAAACGGTGGAGAAATCCGGTCAAGACAATATCTGCCGATGACCTCATTTATCATCTTCTCGTGCCTGACAACCATCATGGCATGCATATTGGTATTGTTCCTTATTGAAAACTTCAAAAAACAAAATCGTTATATCAATTTGTTGATTGGCATTGCCATTATCTGTGGACTTTACATTTCCTTTCTGTATAAGGTTCGCAATGTCTGGCTGGGCTATCCATTGTTTGCCATACTGTGTTTTTACGGCTATCGGAAAACCAGGCAAAATCAAAATAATCGAAAAGCCATCACTCTAATAGCATTGGTAATAATTTTGCTGGGCATACTGTCTTACAGCACGAATATATACAAAACAAGCCGCTTGCAGGAAGGCATAAACGATATCCAGCAGCTTTCTTCCAATCCTGATACCTCTATCGGCATACGCCTCCAGCACTGGCATGGATCGCTGATCGCCTTCAATAGCAGCCCGGTATTTGGCATAACATTATCCCGCATGCCCGATTTTTTCCGGGATTTATATAAAAAAGGAGTTGTATCGCGTACTGCCTCTATAAACACACAACATCCCCATAATGAAATTCTTTTTACCATGGCAACCCGTGGAACAGTGGGCCTCCTTGCCCTGTTGGTAACATGGTTTATCCCGGCAATCTGGTTTGTGAAAAAAATACAAAAACAAGGCGAAACCCAATCTGTTTTTCCCTCTCTTATGGGACTCTGCCTAATAGGTGGTTATTTCTTCTTTACCCTGGTGGATTGCCTCTTCTTCTGGCAACGTGCCGTCATGTTTTATGTTGTAATGATGGCATTTCTTGTTTCCTATGAAAAGCATCTGAATGAAGAAAAATAATGAATAACCATACACTTCACATTGCATTTGGCATTGTCTCAAATTTTTTTCGTCCAATGTGCACGATGGCAATTTCCATTCTGGAAAATAATCCTGACATAACCATTGAATTTCATGTCTTTGCGTTTTTTCTCCCCAGGCAGGATCAGGAAACGCTGAAAAAGCTGGAAAATCAGTATCAAACGTCTTTTCATCTCCATATCATTGATGAAGATATGTTCTGTGCGCAATACCCAGGAGGAAAAAACGTCCTGATATTACGTCTCCTGATGGCAGATACACTACGCGGCCAGACGGATCGTTTCCTCTATCTTGATGCAGATATGGTATGTACCGGTTCACTTCAGGAATTGCTCCATATCAATCTGGAAGGCCATATTGCTGCAGTAGTCTCTGATGTTCCCCGCATGGTTATGCGTCAGTCTGCCGCGCTCAACCTTCAAACAAAGCGTTATTTCAATGCAGGATTTATGTTGATTAATATTCATGAATGGATAATCCATAACATCTGCAATGCATGTATGTATCAGCTTATTACCAATCATGCGCAATTTGAATTTTTTGATCAGGATGCATTAAATGTTGTTATCGGAAACAACTCGATATATATTGACAATAAATTCAACTTTATCTGTGATCTTGGTATACACAACCAACTCATCCCGCCTGATACAAGAATCATTCACTATGCCGGGAAAATTAAACCATGGTCACCCTATAATATCAATCCCCTGGCAAATACCTGGCTTTTCTATCACGGGCATTCGCCATGGAAAAATATTGACCCGACAGAAATAACAGTCCCACGTGAAATGCGTCTTCTCTCAAAATACTTATTCAGGACAAACAGAAAAAAAGAAAGTGCTATTGCCATGGGATTATATCTCATGATGAAGCTGAAATTATTGAGGAAATCCCGGTTTCATCAGAAACTGAAAGGCGACATAGCATGAAATGGCTGTTGCCTATGCATATTATCTTGCCCAGGCCAGAGAAATCAGACAGGGTATTGCTGGTTAGGGATGATCATATAGGCGATTTGGTTTATACAACATCGGCATCTGTTAAATGGCTCAAAGATAATCATTATGATGTTTATCTGATTATCAGGAAAGAGTTTCTCCCAATCGGCAAACTGCTTTTGCCTGAACACAAACTTATACCTTTGGATTACAAGGCTTACCGTACTTCACTAAAATACCGCTGGCAATTTATGAAAATGATACGCAAGCTGGGCTTCAAACTGGCTATTGGATCAGTCACGCACTCTTCTGTCAATTCCGATATTGTGCGCAATTCGGGAGCTGCCGAAAAATATGGCTACCAGTATACCTCCGCTCTTCGTGAACGCTTCAGATTGCGTGGATTGAGATTGGTTAAAGGCTTGTCTTTAATGAAAGGAGAACAATACCGCTCTGTTCTTGAACACGAAAAGGCACTTTTAAGCAGAGCTGTCCCATCTGCTGTCTCTCCTTTTCATTCTTCTATTCATTCCATGCAAAAGCAGAAATTGCCGGCGTGCATTGCTGGTCAAAAATATATTGCCTATGTCGCTGACAGCAGTGACCAAAAACGCAGTTACCCCCCCCCCGCACTGCTTCCCGTTATGGAAAACATTTCCTCACGTTTCAATATGCAGGTTGTCATGATGGCAGTTAAATACGTCTATACAAAGGAGTATAAAAATTTGATCAACCTGACAGGAAATACAACATTGGAAAATGTATTGAATATTATCGCACAGGCCTCACTCGTTATTGGAAATGAAACTGGGCCTGTTCATATCGCTTCACTTTGGTCAATCCCCACCATCATGTTTTATGGCGGGGGACATTTCGGGAGGCTTCTTCCGGAAAAAGCCATGCTGATCAATTGCAACCTGCCCTGTTATTGCTGCAACTGGAATTGCATTCATCCTGATAGCGACAAAATGCCTTGCTATCCCTGTATCGGCAAAATTGAGAAGAAATCATTGGAAATAATGTTGCATGATTTTATTAAAAATCATGTTATCCAATAAAAATCCTCATGAATTCAATAGATTTAACTATACACGTTTTTTCATAGCTAAACAAAATAAGAAAAATCGTTCCAGGTAACCGTAATGTCTATTCATATACGCCTTCATTCACTTCGCGTACTTGTCGTGGGCGATATCATGCTTGACCGCTACTGGTTTGGCGAGGTCAACCGCATTTCACCGGAAGCCCCTGTCCCGGTTTCACTGATAAAAACATGTGAAGACCGGTTGGGCGGCGCAGCCAATGTCGCACGGAATGTCGCTTCATTAGGACCGCAAGCTACCCTATTGGGCATCATCGGTAATGATGAAGCAGGAAAAAGCCTGTCCGGCATTCTTGAGAAACACGGCATAGTCCCGTTGCTGCATTGCGACGCAGCAATGCCTACCATTGTCAAATTGCGTGTTATCGCCAACCAGCAGCAACTCATCAGGATTGATTTTGAATCTTTCCCGTCAGAGCAATCCGCGCAATCCATTCTCGCCCAATACAAAAAAGCACTGGATAAACATGATGTCATTATTTTGTCTGATTATGCCAAAGGTGCCATGAAGCATGTCGCCGACATGATAGCCAGCGCGAGAAAAGCAGGAAAAACCGTATTGGTTGACCCAAAAGGCGATGATTTTTCCCGATATGCCGGCGCAACCCTGCTGACGCCAAACAAAAGCGAGCTTCGCAAAATTATTGGGGTATGGAACAGTGAAAAAGAATTGGAAGAAAAAGCGCAAAACCTGCGAAAAGAACTGAACTTGGACGCTTTGGTATTGACACGTTCCGAAGAAGGTATATCCCTGTACGGAAAAGAAGGAAATATTCATGTTTCAGCTATAGCCAGGGAGGTTTTTGATGTATCAGGCGCTGGTGATACTGTCATCGCTACACTCGCTGCCATGATTGGGGCAGGAATGGAAATAAATGAAGCTATTACTGTTGCCAATCGGGCCGGCGGCATTGTTGTTGGCAAATTTGGTACGGCAACGGTAACGCAGGCAGAATGGTTGGAATAAAAGACGGCTTAATAAATAGAATTGTATGAATAACCGGTATCTGCGCAGATTACACATTGCTCTGTTTCTTTTCCCGTCCCTCAAACGTATTTACTCCCTTCTGCTCTTTGCTGTACCAACAGCATTGATGCTTCTCATTATTCGCACAGTGGATTTTTTCTGGAATCATTCATTGATTGCAAATCATCCTGCCAAGGAGATATTTAGCGCGCTGATAACAGGATTACGTTTCGATATATCAGCATTGGCGTTTATGCTCTTGTTGCCAATAATTCTTATTACTATTCCATTGCCTGACCTGATAGACAAGTACCGCTGGAAATCAGCTGCAATACTCCTTCTGTTATATGGAATCCCTTTGTTCTTTCTCGCGTTTGTCGATATTGAGCTTGTCCCTTATGTCAAATCCCGTTTAACGCTGCCTACGCTGTTTCTTTTCCAGGAAGGAGAAAAACAGTTGTGCTTTGATTTTGCAACCCAGTATCCGCTATTGATTTTTATTGGTATTATTTTACTGTCAGTCTGGGCTTATGCCATATGGAAAATCCAGAAATATGCTTCAGCCAGGCACAAGCCGATATTACTCTCTGCGCCAAACATTGCCGTATGTTGCATCGTCACTGCCATCCTGGTTATCGGCATACGTGGTGGAATTAGCAATACAAAACCATTGAGAGTTGCCGACACGCATCCTGATCTGGATCTGGGAAACTGGGCTTTAAATACGCCGTTTACCTTTATCAAAAGCCTGCGTGGTAAAAACATCATAGAGAAAAAGTATTTTAATGATTCACATTCACTCTTATCCAAATTGAACGGTTTTTCCGGAAAACCTTCTATCATCAATTATCAGGCGACAAGAAAGGTTCCATGTCTTTTGACCGTTTTGCCATTTTGGCAGGGTTTCAACAGCATTTTTCACTTGAAGACTATCCCTCCCCTTCCGAAGCTGACTCATGGGGAATTCACGATGAACCTTATTTACAGTATGTAGCAAATGAAATTGATAAAATGTACGCAAAAAGGAAACCATTTGCTGCTGCTATTTTCTCATTGTCAGGCCACACCCCGTATCATATCCCATCAAAATACGAAAATATCTTGCCTAAAGCCCCTCATAAAATGTTGAGGGCACAGCAATATGCAGATCTTGCATTAAGAGGATTTTTTGAGACTGTCTCAAAGAAAGCATGGTTTTCAAATACGCTTTTTGTTATTACAGCTGACCATGCATCCATACAGTTTATGGATGCATACCTTAATGATCCGCTTGGTTCTTGGAGAATTCCTATCATCTTTTATCATCCATCTGTTTCCTTGCCTGATATGAAAGAAGAAGATCCTGTACAGCAGATTGATATTCTGCCTAGTATTCTGGACTTTCTGGGTATTCAATCAGATAAAAGCATTCCATTGGGTCGTTCCGTTTTTAGTCCAGGACCACGTATTGCACTTATCCGTGCCGGAGAAGGTTTTTATGCAGTAAAAGGAACCAACGTTATTTTTGAACCGGACAATGGTAAAACAACCATCACTTATATAAGAGGCAGCAAAATAGTCCAGGACAAAAAGGTGCCTGATGACTTGCTTCAACGTGCTCATGCAGCACAGCAATATTTTTATGAAAGCATGAAAAAAAAGCAGCTGTTTATTTCAAAAAACTTCTCTAGTGAAATTGAGGTCCAATAATGAAATCCTGATATAACCACAATTATTTGCAAGAAAATTTACAACTTATCTTCGCCCTGTCATATAAGATTCTTTCACCTTTATCTGATAATTATACCAATCATGTTATTCTTTATCATACTCACCGTATAGATCAATTAAGAAGGATTAAAAATCCAGATGATCAAAGCAATAATATGACTGTATACAAACCGGCTTATACCTTTTCAAGATGATAAAACATGAAGTACTGCCGTTATGCAAAATTGAATAATACACTTTTCCAAGTCTCTAGTCACACTAGATTATGCAAAGAACTAAAAATAGGATTGAAACTGGTTATATTTTCCTATAGTTATTACATTGGCTCACTCTTCTTATCCTAGGCAAAATTGGGAAAGGTATTTATACCTCTCAGAAAAATAAGGTTATTGATAAAATGTTGAGGCATAGACAAAAGCGTTTTAATAAAGAGGTATTATTATTTACCCGAAAGCAGTATGTTAAACCAATTATCCGATCCCTGAAAAAGAAAATTCCGTTCTATATGCTGCCGGATATGGATTTTGGCATACGTAATACCGTATTTACTTCTTTCTTCAGGCATCCTGCCTCAACGCTGACTGCACCTGCACGTATCGCCGCAGCTACCCATGCAATGCTCATTCCGGTAATAGCGTCTTTTATGCCTGACTACAAAGGGTGGCGCGTCCAGTTTTATCCGCCGTGGCAAGATTTTCCAGGTAACGATATTGTTACAGCAATCCGGTATACGAATGAATGGATAGAACAACGTATCCCTGAACATCCCGCTGAATATTTCTGGATGCATAGATGGTTTAAAACGCAGTCTCCTGGAATACCAGATATCTGTCGTATCTCTCTATAAAAATAGGAAAATTAATAAGTAAAGCAATTGAATAAAAAAGCAGAAAAGTCAATGAAGAAATCACGTTACAAAGACCAGGATACTCAATATATTGTGCGAAGTTCAAGCAGGCAGGTAAAAGAGGAATGCCGGGAATATGGAATATCAGATGAAACATTCCATATGCCCCAAATTAGCATCATTGTTCCAATTTATAATGCAGAAAAATATTTATCTGAATGTTTGGATTCCATCCTTTTGCAAACTTTTACGGATTTTGAAATTATTTGTGTAAACGATGGCAGCACAGATAATAGCGCAAAAATTTTAGAGAAATATAAAAAATTAGATAAACGCATAAAAATTATTACACATAAAAACCAGGGTGTTGTATTTGCACGAAATAATGCAATAAAAAAAGCAAAAGGCGAATTTATTTATATATTAGACAGCGACGATATTATAGAAGAAACCACCCTCGAAAAATCTTATAAAGCAATTACCGCAGGCAAGGGAGATATTATAACCTGCCGCGTTTTCAATTTTGGGAGAAATTCAGGAGGAGAATTGCGCTTCCCCACTCCAAATAAAAGAAATATGGCAACAGGAAATTGCCTTGTAAACGCAGCACTCTTTAGAAAAAAACTATTTGATAAATCTGGCGGATTTGACACAACGTTTACAAAAGGAATAGAAGACTATGATTTTTATTTAAACGCCTGCTACCGCCAGAACGCAAAATTTTACAGGATACCGGAAATTTTATTTTTTTATCGAAAAAAACCAATAAACGAAAGCCGTCAGTTGCAATTTGAGAAATATCATTACGAAAAATTGACAAATAAATTGAATATCAAGTATCCGGAGATAAAAAAATATAGGGTACTTAAGAAAATATGCGAGTTTTTGTTTCACATAAGACACAAGAAAAATTTAATCATTATTAAATTATTTAAAATACCGCTGTTTACTATAAAATATACAAGAGGCAAAATTAATATACGCCTTGCTGGGGGGGGGGGTATTCCCATCTATGCAGCAAAAAGCACAAAAATAGCTTGCCACTATTTTGATGGCAGGGGAAATTTTGGTGATTTACTCAATCATGCTTTGTTTAATTTCTTTGGAAAGAAAATTGAGCAAGAAAAAGAACAAAATAGTGAAATCGTGGCTATTGGCTCTTTATTGCAGATTTTTTTAGAAAAAGAAAACTATCTATAGCAAAACAAATATCCTTATATACAAAAAAACCTATTATTGTTTAGGTAGTGGCTTTATAAAAGATGTACCAACAAATTTTCACCTTTTGCGCCGTCTTGATGTAAGAGCTGTTCGCGGTTACTATTCTCTGGAGAAATTAAAGCAATTTAATAATATCACTATTGCTAAAAATGTGGCAATAGGTGATCCAGGGCTATTGTCAAAATACTTGATTGATATCGCAGGCATAGAGAAAAAATACGACCTGGGAATCATTCCTCATTATGTTGATAAAGAAAATGAACTCTTGGCCAACATCAGAGTTAAAAATTCTATTATCATTGATATTGAGCAACCTCACTCTAAAATTTTCCTAAAACAAATCGCTGAGTGTAAAAATATTATAGCGAGTTCATTGCATGGATTAATCGCAGCAGACTCATTAGGCATCCCTAATGTTCGCATGATCTTATCAGACAAAATTACTGGCGGAGATTATAAATACAATGATTATTATTCCGCTTTCGGGCTAAAAGAACATAAAATTATAAATTTATCTACGCAAATTTTCACAGAAAAAGATGTTGTTGATATAGTAAAAAACTATAAAATAAGATCAGAACAAGTGGAAGAAATTTGTAGAAATTTAATATCAGTCTTCCCATATAAGAATAAAAAAGTATAGTATTGTGTCCACCTTCTCTCTTCCCCTAGAACAAGGCATGATAAACTGGAGTTTTCTATGAACGCCTGACACATGAGACAGGGTAAAAAAGTTCCGATTTACAGAAATACAAATTGAATCGATATTAGAAAAAGCATATCGGGAAGACGATATTTCCGGCATCACAACATCAATAATGCGACGTTTCACAAATAAAAATCGAAATATGGCTGCATGGAAGCCTCTGACATTAAACGATTAAAAGAACTGGAAGCAGAAAAATAGCGAAATCAAGAAGGTGTATGCAGAGTTGAGTCTTGAGAATAAGGCCCTGGAAGGATTATTCGCAAAAAAGGATTGGTGACAGCGGGGCGGAAAGATTGTGCCGCTACACTGGTATCAGAAAAATTGAGTTTCAAACAAGCCTGTGCGGTCTTCGGTGTAAATGCTTTGGTCGGATTAGGCTCAAAGACCATCGCTTCAATCACAAGCGGGTTAATCGAGTGTACTGCCAGGTGAAATTGAACTTACAATGCAGGACAAAGCGCATATTACTCAAACACCCAACGAAGCCCCTAGAAGTAACCCAGGCAGTGGATCAGCCGGGTAAGCCCCGGCAAAACGGGAAAACCCTACGTTACAGGTGTCTCAATAAGCAGAAAGTGGACAACATGTTCAGCTACTCCATCTTCTCTGCGAATCCATACCCGGCAACGTATAATATGGCCGTCTTTTCACAGGAGAAAAAAATGAAACAATTCTATACATGGGGCAGCCGTTTCTTGTCAGTGGTCTTGTGTACCGCGCTGATGGCCACATCGGCAGGCGCATCGGAATTGGATGCATTTGCCGGCATGAGCGGGAAAATTGATATTGCAGGCGGCACAGCGCATATTCCGGTCATGAAAGCGGCAGCAAAACGCATCATGCGCGTCAATCCGGCTATCCGCATCAGCATCGCTGCCGGCGGCTCCGGGGTTGGCGTACAAAAGGTTGGCGAAGGGCTGGTACAAATCGGCAATACCGGCCGCGCCCTCAGTACGGAAGAAATTGCAAAATATGGCCTGCAATCCTGGCCGTTTGCGCTGGATGGCGTTGCCGTTGTCATCCATCCCGGCAACCCTCTTGCTAACCTGACCTCAGCACAAATACGCGATATCTTCTCGGGAAAAATCACCAACTGGAAAGCGCTTGGCGGACGCGATGCAGCCATTCATCTCTATACGCGTGATGAAGCCAGCGGAACACGGGAAGTTTTCTGGAAAAAATTGCTGAAAAAAGGGGCTATTATCGATACAGCCAATGTTGTCACCTCTAACGGCGCCATGAAAACAGCGCTTGCCAGCGATCCGGATGGCATTGGTTACGTTTCCATTGGGCATATCGACCAGACCATCAAGGCCCCCACCCTGGATCAGGTAGCGCCTACCCAGGAAAACGCTCTCTCCGGCAAATACCCTGTTGTACGCAAACTCTACATGAATACCAAGGGTACACCGGATGCATTGACAGCAGCCTTCATCCGCTATGTTCGCGGGCCTGAAGGTGCAAAAATGACTGAAGCAGCCGGATATCTGCCCATTAAATAGGCATGGTTGTTACTCTGCTTTTTGGTGCTGCGGCATTTTCAGGATTGGCAGTATTGGCTATTTTTGCTTTCCTGCTATGGTTCTCCCTCCCCGTTTTTCAGGGTGAAATGCTGGTTTCACTGCTTTCCTGGCACTGGAGGCCTACTGAAAATGCCTTTGGCATTCTGCCCATGATAGCCGGATCAATATGCCTGTCAGTTTCAGCTATGCTGATTGCCTTTCCTGTCGGAGTAGGAATAAGCGGTTTTCTTCATGGCCTGGGACCGGCCTGGCTATCCAGGCCGGTCTTGGGCATCGTCCGCTTTATGACCAGCATTCCGACTGTAGTCTATGGCCTTGTTTCCGCTTTTCTGCTGGTGCCGCTGTTGCGCACCGGTTTTTCCGGTTCGGGTTTTTCCTGGCTGGCAGCATCCCTCACGCTGTCGCTGCTCATATTACCAACGATTATTCTGATTCTGGACAGCCAGTTTCGTCTGCTGCATGAAGAGTGGTATATCAGTACCGCCGCGCTGGGAATTTCGCCTGCGCAACAATTTCTCCACCTGACCCTGCCGCTTTCATCACATGGTTTATGGATGGCACTTGCATTGGGATTTGGGCGTGCCATTGGTGATACCATGATTTCTCTCATGCTGGCTGGCAATGCACCGCAGCTTCCCCTTTCTCCACTGGATTCTATCCGCACACTGACAGCGCATATTGCGCTGGTAGTCTCAACAGACAGCCAGGGAATAGCATATGCATCGCTGTTTGCATGCGGTCTGCTGCTGTTTGCCGTTTCTCTGCTGATCAATATTGCCCTGTACCGCCTGCGCAAGATATCCGGCAGACAAGAGGAAAACCATGCCGGTTAGAACATCCCGTTTTCTCGGCATAGCCAAAGTGGCTGCCTGGCTCTCAACAGGCATGGTTCTTCTTGCATTGGCACTGTTGCTCCTTTTTCTTTTTTTCCAAAGTATGCCGGGTTGGTCTGTCTCCCTGTTTTTTGGCGACACGCCGGTACGTGACGCCCTGTTGGGTCATATACCGGTATTTGATGGCGTATGGCCGGCCTGCATCGGTACATTGGCATTGGTACTTCTTTCCATGGCAATGGCAATTCCGATTGGCGTGGCTGCAGGCATCTACCTGGCAGAATACACACACGGCCGCTACCGGGAGTGGCTTGCATTCTGTGTCGATGTGCTTGCCGGAATGCCATCTATTCTGGTTGGTCTGTTTGGCTTTGCCCTCATCTTGTTTTTGCGGCGAACAATTGCGCCGGGAGCCAATACAGGTCTTTTGCTGTCAGCGCTGTGCCTGGCCGTACTGGTTCTTCCCTACCTGATCAGCACAACCCGCCTGGCTATAACAGGCTTACCCATCCAGCTGCGCTTAACAGGCATCAGCCTGGGATTATCCCATCATAAAATTATCCGGCACATTCTGCTTCCGGCTGCATTACGCGGTATTTTCAGCGGCATTATCCTTGCCATAGGCAGGGCAGCGGAAGATACTGCCGTCATCCTGCTAACCGGCGCTGTAGCCAATGCAGGCACACCTTCTTCACTCACCGGAAAATATGAGGCTTTGCCATTTTATATTTACTATCTGGCTGCCGAACACCAGTCGCAGGAAGAGCTTGCCCAGACATTTGCCGCAGCCGTTGTGCTGCTATGCCTGACCGGCTTCATGTTCGGCTGTGCTCGATGGCTCAGAAAACGGCTTGAGCAACACTGGGAAAAAGGAGGACAGCCATCATGACATCTGATGCTATTCGTCTCAAACAGGTATCCGTCCGCTTCTCTGGCAAGCCGGTAATTCAGGATATCAGCATGGCTATTCCTTCGGGTGCCCTCACTTTCCTGCTGGGACGTTCCGGTTCGGGAAAAACAACCCTGCTGCGCACCATTAACCGGTTAAATGCCTGTTTTCCTAACTGTGAAACACAAGGCGAAGTCATGATCAGACTGGGATGGGAATGGATAAACGCTTACCACAGCAAAACCATTCCGGAAAAATTGCGGCAACAGGTCGGCATGGTATTCCAAACGCCCAATGTGCTGCCGTTATCCATTGCACGCAACATTGCCCTGCCGCTTGAGGCAGCACTGTCATTGCCAGCTTCCGAAAAACAGGACCGGATTGAACAGGCACTGCGCGACGTATTCCTCTGGAATGAAGTCAAAGACAGGCTTTCCAAACCCGCAGCTTCCCTTTCCGGCGGGCAACAGCAACGTTTATGCCTGGCGCGAACACTGGCCATGCAGCCGGAAATTCTGCTGCTTGACGAACCAACAGCCTCACTGGATTTCAGGGCGGCTGAACAGATTGAAGACCTGCTGTCAGAATTGAAAACGCGTTATACGCTGGTTGTCGTTTCTCACAGCCTCCGGCAAGCCGGCAAATTGGCTGACCATGTCTTCGTCTTGCATGATGGCAAACAGATTGAAACCCTTTCATCTGACATATTCCGTAACCGGGAAGCCCTGTTGGCTGCTTTGGGAGAGTGGTTCTGAAAAAACAACCATAGTTACTCACATAGCCATCAATTCCTGAGCCGCCTGGCTGAAACTGGCCTCGTCAATATCCGGCAATTTCAGCTCCTGCGCTTCTTCAGCATGGATAAAATTACGATAAATAGAACGCAGATATAACGGGTCATAATGTTCGGCCAGCAATTCCCCGACCAGCACATTCATCTGTCCCTCCAATGCGAGATCCTGCCAGCGCCCGATTTTGGCATGGCCATGTAACTCTGTCAGGCGCGCCAGACGCTCATTCAGCCAGACAGGATCTTTCACGAAATGCGCATAATCCTCCATCAGTAACCGTTTACGGTTCTCCAGGGAAAGCGTCAGGGCTGTACACCGTGATACGCGAATACGGTCAATCAGGGCATCAGGCACCCGAAGTGCCCCCACCTTCCGGCTTTCAGACTCAACAAAAACCGGGCGGGAAGAATCACACCGGCGAAGCGTATCCCATAAACGACTCTCAAAACCTTTCTGGGAAGGTTGCGGGCTGGCAGGAATATTGCCAAGAACCGAACCGCGATGGGCAGCAAGCTGTTCCAGATCAAGTACTTGCGCGCCTTTTTCCGCAAGGGCGCGAAGCAAACGGCTTTTCCCGCTGCCTGTCGTACCGCAAATGACATGAAATGAATAACGCGCTACGGTCTCATCCAGCGCCCTGATCACTTCGCGGCGATAGGTTTTATACCCGCCTTCAAGCTGGCTGGCCTGCCAGCCTATCTTGGAAAGGATATGCGCCATAGCGCCGCTGCGGTTACCTCCCCGCCAGCAATAGACAAGCGGCTTCCACTGTTTTGGCTTATCCAGAAAATACTGCTCTATATGATTGGCAATATTTCTTGCGACAAGCGCCGCCCCCACTTTTTTGGCTTCAAAAGCGTTAACCTGCTTGTAAAGCGTACCCACACGAATACGCTCCTCATTGTCCAGAACAGGACAATTTATTGCGCCAGGAATATGATCCTCCGCATACTCGGCAGGACTACGCACATCAATGATGATGTCATATCCGTCAAGACGCGAGAAAAAGCGGTTATCCGCATCAGCGGTATCACGTGGCATAAGCAATAATCAGAAGAAAACCTGACCCGGCAAAAACAGAAACAGGCCGGCAATTTTTCGCGCCTTATACGGAACAACGCCGGAAATGGATAGCAATATAACGACAGAAAGCAAACGTGTCAAAATGCATCCGGTTCAGGCAACAGCGTTACCATCAGCTCCTGCAGCCTGGAATGGAACCTTCTTCTGCCGTCAGCAATCAAACCCCATCGCTTGACTTTTTTAAACTTCCGGCATTTAATAACTATATAACTAGTTATATAGTTATATAGTTATTAAATTTCATGTGAGAACAGCATGCATTCCATCCATTTAAGGCAGGAAGCAGAACAAAAACATAACAAGCCACACATCCCTTTTACTCCAGGGTTGGCCTGGGAATGGTTTAGCCAATTGATTCTGGCCTATGCCGGTGTACTTTTCTTTCTGGCAGGTGTTATCTGTTTTTTTGCCTACAACTGGCATAGTTTATTGCCTTTTGTAAAATTCAGCCTTATTGCGGCAGCCCTGCTTATTTCAGCTGTTTTTTCCCTGTTCCGGGATTCCCGTCCGGCAAGCGGCAAACTGTGGCTGCTGGCCTGCTGCATCCTTGGCGGCATATTGATGGCAGTATACGGGCAGGTTTACCAAACAGGTGCCAACGCATGGATACTTTTCCGTTCCTGGGCCATTTTCCTCATCCCTCTTGTTCTGATAAGCCGCCAAACAGCATTATGGTTCATGCTTTGGCTCGTTTCATCGTTATCAGGCATACTGTATCTGGGAGAATACGCTGCTGCCTTCCATAACAACGCGCTGACAAACAACCTGATTTTTTACCAGTGTCTGGCCCAAACTGCTTTTTTTGTACTGTGGGAAACAGCATCGCACTTCTTTTCCGGCCAGCGCTGTGCCTTCTTGAAACCACGATGGATGCCGCGCATCCTGGGCTTTTCCTTGCTTTCCTTCCTGACTTTCTACCTTGCCCTGCATATCCAGACAATAAGGCAACCGCCTTTCATTTATTTTGCCCTTCTTTACCTGGCCTTAATCACAGGAATACTCTTCTATTACCGGCAACAGCGTACGGACCTTTTCATGACTGCTGCCACATTTTTCAGCCTCATCGTACTGGCACTTGTCTGGATTACCTATGCACTGGCAGATGAAATCATCCTTTTCTTTTGCCTCACAGCTTGCCTGATTGCCGGTTCCGCCCTCTCAGGGAAATACCTGGTCGTTCACCACAGACAATGGCACACTTTGAAGCATCCCTGCGAAAAAACGGAAAAAGTACCATCAACAAAACCTGAACAACCTGAAAAACCGGAATTCTTCACAATCTTTTCCCTGCATGAACTGCGTTTTACTTTGAAAAACAGACTGATCAATTCCTTCCCTGCAAAAAATATCCCCGATAAAAACAGAGATAGAAAAAACAACTTGCCATGGCAGGCCCGCCTGCTAATAGGCTCCTGTGCCTGGATCGCCGTACCCTGCCTGACAGGGTTTACCATCTTACTGTTTCCCAACATTGAAAAACAGGAATATCTCCTCATCTTTCTGCTATTACTTGGCGCTGGAATAGCGCTGACTTACTGTTCCGGCATTTTTCTGAACCAGACCGCACTATGCCTTTGCCTGACAGGCGCCTGCACAGCTTCCCTTCTGGCCGGCATGGAAACAGGAAATAAAGAATGGGCCATCCTGCCGGCTGTTGTCATCCTGGCTGCCAGTGCTTTTCCCGCCAAAAACCATACTTATCGCTTTCTGGCGGCAACCCTGGCCATAGCTCTCTTCCTTTTACAGGTCAACATCTTTTTCAATACAGTCGGCCGCTACGTCCCCTGCACTGAAACCATACCGAGCCATCTGGCTTGTTGGGCAATAACGGCAATATGCCCCCTGTTTTATGTTGCCTGCGGCATCAAACTTGCCTCCTTCTGGCGTCATACTGTCATCAGTAAAAAATGGAAATGGCGGCAACAGCCGCTCATTGCAGCACTTTTTGCAGCCCCGTTGCTTATTGGTCTGCTATTCATGCTGTTTTCAACTTTTACACCGGCCGCTTTCTCCAAGGGAATCGGCCTTTCAGGCACATCCATTCACCTGGCAGGCATAGGAGCAATTGCCGGACTGGGATATCTGATTTTGCAGGTTCCCCAAATACCCAAAAAGAACCTGCCGGTACAATTTGCCATCATTCTGCCTTGCCTTCTTCTGGCAGTTATCTCATGGTACCTGCCCTGGCTCGGCATCGGGCTGCTGCTTCTTGCACTGGCCTACCAGGCCGAATCGCCTGCCCTTTCCATCGTAGCCCTCCTTTTTATGGCTGGCTGCACCGTACTGGAATACTATACCCTTTCCACAACGCTTTTACTGAAATCCTTTTCACTGTGCGGTATCGGCCTGCTCCTGCTCGCCGGGGCAACAGGCCTGCATTGGTACAAAACCCTAATCCATAAAGAACAACCCTTGTCAACTGCCAGGCTGCCAAAAAACTCACCGAAAAACCACATTGCCTCCCAAAATATCACCTTGCCGCCACTAAGCCGCTTTTCCCAGGCACTGCCTATCCTGTGGATAGGGATATTTCTTGCTTTTTTCTCTTTTTCAGTCCATCAGAAAGAAACACTGCTGGCAAATGGGCAACATGTGATCTTAGCCATGCGCCCGCTTGATCCCCGCTCCCTGATGCAGGGAGATTACATGACGCTGTCTTTTGACATAGAAAATGCTATTAACCGGAAACGATATGCCCAACCAGAGGAAAACCCCTCCCTACATCATACAGAAGGAACCGTCATCGCCGCGCCAGACAAAAACGGCGTCTTCCATTTTGTCCGGTTCGATAACGGCAATCCTTTGCAAAAACAGGAAATCAGGCTGATTTACCGCCTGAAAAAAAAGGGAGCGCAAATTGGCCCTGGTTCTTTCTTCTTTCAGGAAGGCCAGGGAAAAGTATTTGAAAACGCCCGGTTTGCCGAATTAAGAGTAAATGAAGCAGGAGAAACTCTCCTTGCCTGTCTGCTGGATGAAAACCGGAACTGCATCCATCCTGAATCCTGACTGCCGCGGCCGGCTTTATAAAGGTAAAAACCGGCTTTTCCAACGCAAAAGCCGCAGGCCATTTGCAACAACCAGAAGCGTTGCGCCCACATCCGCAAAAACAGCCATCCACATGCCGGCATATCCGGTTAGCGCCATCACAAAAAAGGCCAGCTTGATACCCAGCGCAAATCCGATATTCTGTTTGAGCAGACCAAAAGTTTGCCGTGAAAGGCAAACCAGGTCAGCAACCCGCCTGAGATCATCGTTCATGATAATCACATCGGCAGTTTCCATGGCAATATCCGTCCCTGCTCCGCCCATGGCAATCCCCATATCGGCGGCAGCCAGCGCAGGCGCATCATTGATGCCATCTCCTACCATGGCAACCTGCCCATATCCCTTTTTCAGTGCTGCCACTTCCTCAAGCTTGTCCCCTGGAAGCAATTCTCCCCTGAAATGGCTTATACCCGCCTCTACAGCAATGGATTGAGCCGTCTGGATATTATCCCCCGTCAGCATAACCGGCGTTATCCCCTGCAAAACCAGCTCTTCCACAGCAGTCCGGCTACTGGCCCGAATAACATCTGCCACAGCAAAAAGCGCCAGAATACCGGCATCCGATGCCATCACCGTAACCGTATGACCTTCCGCCTCATGCTGGCCAAGAAAAGCATCTGCCTGAGGCATACCGGAAACCATTTCCCGAATCCATCGGATATTGCCCAACCGCAACCTGACTCCTTCCACCTCGGCCTCAATTCCTTTGCCCGGCAATTCTCTGTATTGCCTGACCTCGCCTGGTAACTTCACCCCTGAAGTTTCCTCAAAAACAGCCTGGGAAACAGGATGCCTGGAAGAAGCTGACAAAGCAGCCGCCCAATGCAGGATGCGCTGCTGATCCGCTCCTTTTCCAGTTACTTCCACAGCAACGACTCGGGGCTTTCCCTGTGTAATGGTTCCGGTTTTGTCAAATGCCACTGCCTTAAGCTTGCGCGCTTCTTCCAGATAAATGCCCCCCTTGATCAAAATCCCGTTTCTGGCCGCTGCGGCCAAACCGCTGACAACTGTTAAGGGCGTAGCAATAACCAGCGCACAAGGGCAGGCAATAACCAAAATCACAAGCGCCCGGTATATGGCATCAATCCATGTCCAGCCGCCCAGCAATGGCATGAGAAATGCAACGGCAACTGCCACAGCAAAAACCGACGGCGTATAAACAGCCGCGAAACGGTCAACAAACCGCTGGATAGGCGCGCGAACTTCCTGAGCGCCTTCAACCATGGCAATAATACGGGCCAGCATCGTATCCTGTGCCAACGCCGTCACTTCCAGCTCCAACACACCGGATTCATTGATACTGCCGGCATATACAGTATCACCCGGACGGCAGTTTACAGGGATACTCTCGCCGGTAATCGCCATCTGGTTGATGGTACTGAAACCGGAAACCACCTTGCCATCCAACGGGATACGTTCTCCCGGCCGAATACGGATAATTTCTCCCGGAATAATGTCACGCACGCTTTTTTCTTCCCAGCTGCCGTCAGAAAGCCGCTTTTCTGCTGTTGCCGGCGTCAAATTCAAAAGCCGGCTGACTGCATGGCGCGCCCGATCAACAGAATGCGCCTCAATCAGTTCGGCAATGGCATATAACACCATCACCATCGCGGCTTCCGCCCATTGCCCGATAAGGCAGGAACCGGTCACGGCAACCGCCATCAGGGCATTGATGTTAAGACGGCCATGCAGCAATGCCCGCACACCGTTGACATACACTTGTACGCCAGCAAGCCAGATAGCCAAAACAGCCATGCCCAGCGTCAAAAGAGAAAAGAGAAAATTGTCCGGTGCGATAACATGAATAATTTCAACCCCCAATGCCACCGCCAGCGCTATCCCCAGTCTCCGGTAATTGCCCAAAGGCGCAGGCTCATGCGCCTTTTCATCCTCTGCCGGACGGATACTGCTGGGGGAATAGCCTGCCCTTCCTATAGCAGCATACGCCTTTTCCTTTGCTTCTTTTGTGGCATCAATCGTCAGCAAACGGGCAGCCAGCTGAAAAGAAAGTGAACGAATGCCGGAGATATCTTTCAGCGCATTGCGAATTTCCTTTTCCTCTACCGGACAATCCATATTGGGAATTTCCCAAACCTCGGCCTGGCTGGAAAACGTCATGGGTAAAGCAGAAACAACCGGTTCCTTTGCCACATCACAACAACCTTGCCCGCAAACTGGCAGATGTTCCTGGAGGTCATCGTGATGATGATGGTGGTGGTTATGATCACATGGCTCATGCTGTTCGCACTTCATATTCCTGATTCCTTTCAAACTCTTTCAGGAATATTAGAAACCCTGTAGCCGCTATAGAGTCAAGGAGGGTACAATAAACAAACAAAAGTTGAAATAAAAGGGATAACAGCCATGAAAATCGGCGAACTGGCACAGGCAACCGGCACACAGGTAGAAACAATACGCTATTACGAGCGGGAAGGCCTCCTGCCTGAAAGCCGCCGCACAAACAGCAATTACCGGATATACAGCAAACAGCACATGGAACGTCTGCTCTTTATCCGGCGTTGCCGGACACTGGACATGACGCTCAACGAAATCCGGGCACTTTTGCGTTTTAATGATGCAGAAGAAGACAATTGCCATGAAGTCAACGCCCTTTTGGATGAACATATTAGTCATGTGGCTGGCCGTATCCGGGAACTGAGAAAACTTGAAAAACAGCTTCGGGACTTGCGCAAATATTGCCGTTGCAGGGAAATGATCCGGCAATCCGGCCAGGCTCACGATGGCAATATGCCCTGCCTGTGCAAGGCTGGCGCTCCCCATTGCGGCATCCTGACCGAACTCTTCCGGATTCCGACCGATGAAATTCCGAAACAGGAAGCACACAACCATGTACCCGGTTCTCACATCCGGTAAAACCCTTTCCGGCAAAAATAAAATCGCCTGTTGCGCAAGAACAGGCCGGCATCTTTTGTCCCGAACTGTTTTTGCGCGATAATCGCAAAACATTCCAGTTTGTTACATGTGCCGCTCTTCATGTCTCCCGACGAGTATTGCCAGAAAAAAGCAGCGGAAAGCGCTTCCAGCTTTTACAACAGTTTCCGCTTCCTTGCACCGCAACGCCGACGCGCTATCACAGCCCTGTATGCCTATTGCCGCGAAGTAGACGATGCCGTAGATGAATGCCCGGATCCGGGACTGGCCCGTGAAAAACTGGCAGTATGGCGGAAAGAAATTCATGCCATGCTGAAAGGAAATCCTTCCCACCCTGTTGCCCGCGCATTGTATCCTCACCTGGCATCTTATAACTTGCAAGGAGAATATTTCCACGCATTGATAGACGGTATGCAGATGGATCTAAACCAGATATGTTATCCTGATTTTAATGCGCTTTCATCCTATTGCTGGCATGTTGCCGGTACCGTAGGCATCCTGGCAGCCCGCATTTTCGGTGCAACGCAACCCCAAACCATACAGTATGCAGAAAAACTGGGGCTGGCTTTCCAATTGACCAATATTATCCGTGATGTGGGAGAAGACATCCGGCGAGGCAGAATCTACCTGCCGGAGAATGAAATGACCCGTTTTGGCCTTTCCCGTAATGATCTGATAAACCTGCGCCATACGGATAATTTTTCCGCCTGCATGGCTTCCATGGCAAAACATGCCCATGCGGCCTATCACGAAGCCTTTTCCCTGCTTCCCGAAGCAGACCGGAAAAACCAGAAACCAGGCCTGATCATGGCAGAAATCTATAGGACATTGTTAATCAAAATCGAGACTAACGGTTTTAAGGTATTACACTGCCGCATCTCGCTTTCTCCGTTTCACAAGCTCTGGCTGGCCTGGAAAGCCTATGTCCGGTACTGAGAAAAAAACAGTTGCCATTATTGGTGCCGGCTGGGCAGGCTGCGCCGCGGCCGTAGAACTGGCTGATGCCGGCATGGCCGTTTCCCTGTTTGACGCCTCTCATGTTCCCGGCGGCCGGGCACGACGCATCACCATAGACGGCAAAAGCCTGGACAATGGCCAGCATATTCTGCTCGGTGCCTACAAGACATCTTTCTCCATAATGAAAAAAGTGGGGGTCAACACACATACCGCTTTCCTCCGCCTGCCCTTGCAGATACGCTATCCCCCACAGACAAAAAACCTGTCGTTTGTTACCGCTGGCCTGCCTGCTCCGCTGCATCTGATTTGGGCGCTCTTCCGTGCAAAAGGGCTAAAAACAGCAGACAGGATAGCCCTGGCCCGTTTTATGTCCACCGCCCGCTGGATAGGTTGGAAACTGAATGAAGATTGCCCGGTTACCACTCTCCTGAAGCGCCTTGGGCAAACAGCACGACTCTATTCCCTGCTGTGGCGGCCTCTCTGTGTCGCGGCATTAAATACACCGCCTGAACAAGCCTCCGCACAAATCTTTCTGAACATTCTGCATGACAGCATTGGCAAAGGCCGGAAAGCCTCAGACATGCTGATACCCAAACAGGACCTTTCCTCCCTTTTTCCGGAAAAAGCCGTAGCCTTTATCCGCCAACGCGGCGGTGTCTTTATTGGAGGAAACACCATCCGTTCCCTCAACAAAACAGAGTGCGGCTGGCGGGTAGCCGGCCAACCTTTTGATGCGGTTGTTATCGCCACGCCTGCTCCGGCAGCTGCGGCCCTGATCAAACGGCAGAAAGAAACCACCCTTTTCGATTCCCTTGACTTTGAACCTATCCACACCTGCTATTTTGGCTATTCTCCGGCTGTTCGCCTTCCTTTTCCCTTCTACGCCCTGAAAGAGGATGCAACACTGGAACACCGGGGGCAATTTGTTTTCGACCGGAGCTGGCTCAATCCCGGGTGGGCAGGCATACTGGCTGTCGTTATCAGTACCTCTTCTTCACTTGAAGGCATCATACGCAAAGATCTTGAAACAACTACAGCCCGTCAGTTGGCTGCCGCTTTTAATCAGCCGCTTTTGGCTTCTCCGCAATGGAGCCGAACCATTTCGGAACGGCAAGCCACCTTTGCCTGCCGCCCGGCACTGATTCGCCCCAATACATCAAGCGGCATACCTAGTTTGGTTTTTGCCGGTGATTACCTCTATTCAGGCTATCCAGGTACACTGGAATCTGCCGTAAGAAGCGGCATCCAGGCTGCATCCTGCCTTTTAGGCAAACCCGGCATAGTACTTCCCTATTCTGCCCAGTCTTCCTGTCAGGCCAGCTCATGAAGACGCTCCAGCGCCTCATCTATCCTTTCCACAGCAACAATGTCCATTCCCTCCATTTTCTGCCTGGGCATATTGGCTTTGGGAATAATAGCAATCGAAAACCCCAGCTTGACTGCTTCACGCAAACGCTCCTGCCCTCTCGGAGCCGGACGAATTTCACCGGCCAGTCCTACCTCGCCAAAAACCACCAGCCCGCGCGGCAAGGGACGATTGCGCAGGGAAGAATAAATAGCCATCAAAACAGCCAGATCAGCTGCCGGCTCTGAAATCCTGACGCCGCCAACCGCATTGATAAAAACATCCTGATCATAAGCCGCAATGCCTGCATGGCGATGCAGCACCGCCAGAAGCATCGCCAGCCTGTTATGCTCCAGTCCCACAGAAAGGCGCCGTGCATTGGGAAGCGGAGAAGCATCCACCAGCGCCTGTATTTCAACCAGAAGAGGACGCATTCCTTCCTGCGTTACCATAACGCAGGCGCCAGGTACCTGCTTTTCATGGTGTGAAAGAAAAAGCGCCGAAGGATTGGAAACCCCTTTCAACCCGGTTTCTGTCATGGCAAAAACGCCCATCTCGTTTACCGCGCCAAAACGGTTCTTGAACGCACGAACCAGGCGAAAGCTGGAATGTGCATCCCCCTCAAAATAAAGCACCGTATCAACAATATGCTCCAGCACGCGAGGTCCCGCCAGCGCGCCTTCCTTGGTCACATGCCCGACAAGAATAATACCGATGCCGGTTTGTTTGGCCATGCGCGTCAGCTGCGCGGCTGTCTCCCGTACCTGCGCCACAGAACCAGGCGCAGAAGACAGCGCTTCGGAATACAGCGTTTGAATAGAGTCAATAACAGCAATATCCGGCTTCTGTTCGGCAAGCGTGGCAAGAATCTTTTCCAGCTGGATCTCTGCCTGAAGTTGCAAGTCCCGAGTGGGAAGAGAAAGCCGCCGGGCGCGAATTGCAATCTGCGCGCCAGATTCCTCGCCGCTCACATAAAGCACCCGGTGCAGTTTTGCCAGATTGGCTAATGCCTGCAAAAGCAGCGTGGATTTGCCAATTCCCGGATCGCCGCCAATCAAAACCACTCCGCCCGGCACCAGGCCACCGCCGAGCACACGGTCAAATTCGCTGATACCGGTCACAATACGGGGTACATCAACGGCCTCAATTTCAGCCAGATTCTGCACTGGAGCAGCTTCAGCCAGTCCCCTGTATTGCCCGGAAAAACGGCTGGCACTTTTTTCGGCAACCGTTTCAACCAGGGTATTCCACTGTCCGCAAGAAGGACACTTCCCCGCCCATTTACTGCTGACGCCGCCACACTCCGTACAGGTAAAAACCGTCCTGGCTTTTGCCATCAGCGCTCCACAATCCGGGGACGCTTTGAAAGCGCGCACATCAGTTCATAGCCCAGTGTTCCAGCCGCTTCGGCCACTTCATCAATCGGCAGCCCTTCTCCCCAAAGGACAATCTCGCTACCATAATGGGCATCTGGAATCGGTGTCAGGTCAACCGTCATCATATCCATGGAAACCCGCCCGACAAGGCGTGTTTTGATACCGTCCACCAGAATAGGTGTGCCTTCCGGCGCTGTTCGCGGATAACCATCGGCATAACCGCAAGCCACCACGCCAATCCGCATGGGATGAGGGGCAACAAATCGGCTGCCGTAACCAATAGCCTCCCCTTCAGCAATATCCAGTATCTGGATCAGCTCGCTGGTCAGTGTCATGGCCGGTTTCAGGCCAAAATCCTCTGCGGTCTTGCCGCCAGGCGTACCGCCGTACAGCATAATACCGGGCCTAACCCAATGGGAAAAAACCTCCGGATGCAACAGAATCGTGGCGGAATTGGAAAGATTGCGCAAAGCATCAATCTCTTTTGCACCCGCTTCGAAACGACGCATCTGTTCAGCAACATCCAGTCTGGGATGCCCGCGTTCTTCGGCATTGGCCATATGCGTCATGAGTGAAACAGACTGAACCGATGGCAGCGCTTTTATTCGCTCATAAGCCGAGCGGTATTCTTCCGGCTTAAACCCCAGACGGTTCATGCCGGTATTCATTTTAAGATGCACCTTCAGCCTGGGAGCACCCACCTTGCTTTCCAGCATAGCAATCTGCTCTTTCGAATGGACAACAAATTCCAGATCATAATGGGCAATAACCGGAAGCTCATTTTCGCTGAAAAACCCTTCCAGCAGCAAAATCGGCTTTTTGTACCCCAGGTCGCGCAAATAAACAGCTGCCTCAATCTCCGCCAATGCATAACCATCTGCATCAACAAAAGCCCTTGCGCAGCACTCCAGTCCATGTCCGTACCCGTTTGCCTTGACCACGGCCCAGACACGGGAACGCGGAACCAGCGAACGGGCAAGCGAAAGATTATGCTGCATGGCAGCCACATCAATATAGGCAACAAGTGGTCTGGACATAATAAGGATTTTCCTGGGCAAACAAACCTGGTTACGGGCAGGAGAAGGAAGGCATTTTACTCCAGCCTCTGAAATAAATCTTCATTCCTTCGTGGAGAAAATTCGGCTTTGATACTCTTTCATGTTATAAACTATCACCACGTTACAGACCTTCCCCAACATCATGAAACGCGGTTTTTATACCATTTTAGCAGCAGAGTTCTTTTCTTCCCTTGCAGATAATGCCCTACTGTTTGTTGCCATTTCCCTGCTGGTTGCAAGAAAAGCGCCTGGCTGGATGACCCCTATGCTCAAGCAGGTATTCGTCATCTCCTATATCGGACTGGCTGCTTTTGTCGGCGCTTTTGCCGATGCTTTTCCCAAAGGCCGCGTCATGTTCATAGCAAATTCCATCAAAATTGCAGGCTGCATGCTGATTTTTCTGGGCGTCCATCCTCTTTTTGCCTATTCTGTCGTTGGATTTGGCGCAGCATCCTATTCCCCCGCAAAATACGGCATACTGACCGAACTTCTCCCCGCAGAAAAACTGGTCATGGCCAACGGCTGGATAGAAGGATTGACAGTAACGTCCATCATTCTGGGTACCGTGATGGGTGGCGCACTGATCAACGCAGGCGTATCTGCCTGGCTGTTAAATCATATCTTCCCGTTTTTTGATTCTCCCCACAAAGCCTCGCTGGCTATCGTCTTTACCATTTATGCCTTGGCTGCCGCCTTCAACCTGCGCATACCGGATACCGGCGCGCGTTACGAAAAACAGCCGACCAATCCCATCTTGCTGATCAAGAGCTTCTCCCGCAGCTTGACTACCCTCTGGAAAGACAAATTGGGACAAATCTCCCTGGCAATCACCACACTCTTCTGGGGAGCTGGTGCCACATTGCAATTCATCGTGCTGAAATGGGCTGAAGAAGCCCTGGATCTTCCATTGGACAAAGCTGCTTTCCTGCAAGGTGTCTGCGCTATCGGAATTACGATGGGTGCTGTTGGCGCCGCCCGGTTTATTCCCCTGCGAAAATCGCTTGGCGTTATGTGGATTGGTATTGCAATGGGATTTGTCGTCATGATTATGACTATGGTTCGCTCGCTCTGGTTTGCCTATCCCCTCTTAATCCTTATTGGTATACTGGCCGGCTTCTTTGTTGTGCCAATGAACGCGCTTTTACAGCACCGCGGGCATGTGCTGCTATCGGCCGGCCATTCGATTGCCGTACAGAATTTCAATGAAAATATTTCCATCATCACTATGCTGATGATGTACGGCCTCATGATCATGCTGGATCTGAATGTTCATACCATCATCGTTATCTTCGGCCTTTTTGTAGCCGCCATGACCTTCCTGTTCATGCGCTGGCATGCAGCCAACCAGAAAATACAGGATTCGCTTCATTTGATTGGTGAGGAAAAACATTAAGACTGGCAGCATGCACAGGAAATCATGCGCCCTCTTCAATCAACGCAGACAGTCCGCTTTTCCTGGCCTATATTGTTTTGTGTACTGTTTATCCACGCCATACTGCTGGCCTGGTTGTCCAAAAGACAAGCACCGTCTCCGCCAGGCGCTACCCTCCCTATCATTGGCGTCCTGATCTCTCCGCCTTCCACAATAGGCAATAGCTCCACCGGCAGCGGATCGCCAGTAACAATGCCTGCCCAAACACCTGGAAAAAGCAGACAGCAATCCCGGCAGAAACACCGGAACCAACCATCCGCTTTCCGGCCTTCATCGAAACAACAGGCTGACTCTCAACCAGAAAACAAGCCGGCAACAGGAACATATAACAATGCCTTCCCTGATATTGCCGGGAAAAATGATGGAACCGGAAAAACCCAAGGATACGGTATAGGAAACGGCGCCTTTTTTTCACCCCGAATCGATGCGGCCTTTGCCAATAACCCCAAACCGCCCTATCCCGCTGCTTCCCGCCGTATGGGCGAAGAAGGCATGGTCATTCTCGCAGTTCATATCCTGGCAACAGGCCAGGTAGATAACATACATCTGAAAAAATCCAGCGGCTATTCCCGCCTGGATAATGCCGCTATTGCCACCGTCAAAAAATGGCGCTACATTCCTGCCAGACAAGGCAATACCACCATTCCTTTCTGGCATATTCAGGCCGTACGCTTTTCACTGACAGACTAACTGCATCTCATGCAACAGGAAATCATCCATACAAAATTACCGGAAATGCAAATGATCCTGTTATCATGAGCCAATTTTTATCTCTTACCTTTCACGGACAAGATGGCTTTCCTTGCATTATGGCGTCAGGGAGACCTGCTGATTAAGTGCATTGCGGTCTTCCTTTTAGGTATGTCTGTGGCGTCCTGGTATTTAATTGCCACCCGTACCCTGAGAATCTTTCGTTTCCGACGAATGACAGCCGGAATTGCCCAGTTCTGGGCAGCCAGCAATCTGGAAGAGGGTTTTAACATCCTTTCCGGACAGGGAAAAAATAACCCCTTCCTGCAACTGGCACTTGAAGCCAACCTGACAGTACAGCGCCATGCTTCCCGTGAAAACACACTAAAAAACAGGATTTCCCTGCCGGAACTGTTAACAGAAAGCCTGCGCGGCGTTATTGATGACCACACACTGTGCCTGCAAAGCGGCCTGTCCATCCTGGCATCCATCGGCTCCACTGCCCCCTTTGTCGGCCTGCTTGGAACAGTATGGGGAATTTATCATGCACTGACAGGCATCAGCGCATCCGGTCAGGCCAGCATTGACCAAATTGCAGGGCCGGTTGGCGAAGCGTTGATCATGACAGCACTGGGCCTGGCCGTAGCTATTCCGGCTGTGCTGGGCTACAACACCCTGGTGCGAAGCAATCGCCATGCCATTGGATGGATGAACCGTTTTGCCAGGCAACTGCATGCCTATTTTCTGATTGGTACGCCATCCGGACAAACCGGAACCATACCGTTTGAGGAAAAAACATAAAATGGCATTTGGTTACCGCCCCCCGGAAAATCACGATGAAGTCCTCAGCGAAATCAACGTGACCCCGTTTGTGGATGTCATGCTGGTTCTCCTCATTATCCTTATCCTTGCCGTACCGGTTATCTCCCACACTGTCAAACTTGACTTACCCCAAGCACAAACCCTGCCAGACAAGGATGCAACCAATGCGATAACCATTGCCATTACCCGGGACGGAACACTTTTCTGGGAAGAAGAAATGCTGGGAGAAAAAGTGCTGGAAAAACGCTTACAGTCCCTTGCACAACAGGATGCACAACCTGAAATACGCATTCGTGGCGACAGGCAGGCAGAGTATGGTCATATTGTCCGCGTCATGGCAACAGCCCAACGTGCAGGCATCCGGAAAGTAGGATTCATGACCCAACCCGACTGAACGGCATATGCCATCTTCAAACAGATTCGGCGGCCTGTGCGGCAAGGCACAGGTCTGCCCAAGCCTGTTTCTTTGCCATCGGCGTCCTTAGCAAATAGGCAGGATGATAGGTAACAATCAGAGGAACGGCGGTTTCCCCAATATCCAGACGATGAGTTTTTCCCCGCATGGCTGACATCGTGACTTCACGATGGGTATTGAGCAAGCCAACGGCAGCTGTCTTGCCCAAAGCCACAATCACCTTTGGCCGGATCTGCCCAATCTGCCAGTGAAGATAGGGCATACAGGCTGCCGCCTCTTCTTCCGTCGGTTGCCGATCTTTTTTTCGTTCATCACTGGCACGGCATTTAACAATATTGGCAATATACGCATTATCCCCCCGCCTGATACCAAGCGATGCCATCATATTGTCCAGCAACATGCCTGAACGCCCTACAAAAGGTTCTCCCTGCTGATCTTCATGATACCCTGGCCCCTCGCCGACAAACAGCCAGTCTGCATGGATATCCCCCACTCCGGGAACCGTACGGGTACGCGTTTTGCACAAACCACACCGTGTACAATCCCGGATAGTCTCAACCAGCTCTTCCCAACTGGAAAAATTGTCTGGCTTCTTGTCTGCCGAAGCAGGAAGAACGGAAAACGCGGCTGGTTCGGAAGGCAAAGCAACAGACACCCCCTGTACAGGCTGTGCGATATCCTCCGTCCTTTCTATTGCCTCTTTTTCAGACAGCACTTTCTCACGCAGCCGCCATTCTGGCCCCAACCCCATTTCTTCAAACAGCCGCGCCCGATCTCGCAGGAAACTCACAACATTACCCTCATTACAATAGCATCTTCCCGGGTGCCATCCATATTCCGGTAATAGTTCTTTCGAATGCCAATTTGCTGAAACCCGTACTTCCTGTACATGCCCAGCGGCCCGGTATTGGATGGTCTTACTTCTAAAAGCATGGAAACCATACCATGCGCACGCGCTGTTAACATGGCACGATCCATGAGCATGCGGCCATATCCCATTCCATGCAAGGCAGCTTTTAACCCGATCGTCAAAAGATGTGCCTCGTCAATTGAGGTCATCAGAATAAAATAGCCGGCAATACGACCGGTTTGCTCCTCACACATTACCCAGCAGTTATATCCGCAATCCACTGACGTAATAAAACCGGCTTGTGACCAGGGAGAAGGAAAAACAGCCGTTTCAATAACGTGAATCTCACCGGCATCCTCTCTGCGCATCTGCCTGAAAAACATGGGAATGCCCAGCACCATACCACCGCCCGCCATCTCCCTGCTCATACTGGCAAACCGTTTCCCGGAACTGCCTCTTTTTCCGCTTTCATGGCACGCCGTTCCTCAGTCGTATAGGCAACCTTGTTTCGCAGGTAAAGCGGATGTGCGTCAAAAGCACTGACCGTCTCTCCCCGGCGGTATGCAGATAACGCCAGAGCGGCAACAGCCGTACTGTCCGGCATAATCTCAGGATAAGTCGCTGCCACTGATAAACCGGCCAAAACATCTGCACAGGCAGTCAGTCCATTACCACAGGCTGCCGGCATACCGTGAGGAACAACGGTTTCAGGGCCGGTAATACAAGGTTCGGTTACCGTACGCCACAAACCGTTCTCATATCGGTACTGCGCCAAATACACTTCTCCCATACGGGCATCCATCAGGGCAAGCACATCTGTCGCCTTGTTTTCCATACGACAACTTTCAGCCATGGCAGCCAGGCTGACAACCGGGACAAGCGGCAAATCCGCACCAAATGCCAAGCCCTGCGCAATACCACATGCTGTTCTGACACCCGTAAAAGAACCAGGACCGCAACCGAAAGCAATAGCGTCACAATCCGTCATGCTAACAGCAGCCTCGGCCAGCAACGCCTGAACCATCGGCAAAAGCGTCTGTGAATGCGTTGCCACACCGGAACTGTAACGCGTACAAATCGCGCCCCCCTTTACTACAAGCGAGGCAGAAGCAAGATAAGAAGAAGTTTCAAATGCAATGATGGTAGGCATATACCTATTTTACCCTGCCAACAGCACCCAATGGCAAACAACCCGCCTGTAGCCAGATAAACGGGCATACCTCAACCAGCCCACCCTGCTTTATCTATTTATTCCGTAATCGGAAGCGTGTATCTTTTCTTGAAATTCCGCCAGCTTTCCTTTTTGCCGATTATAAGACGCGGGATTTCAGCACAGGGACAACGATCCATCACCACCTGCAACCCGGCTGCCGATGCCAGCCTGGCTGCTTCTTCATTGATAATCCCTGCCTGCATCCACAACACTTTCGCACCAATAGCAACAGCAGCTTCTGCAATAGGAAGAATATCTCCTGAAGGACGGAAACAATCCACCATATCCACCCTGACAGGAATATCCTGCAAAGTGGCATAACACCGCTCGCCAAGCACCTCATTGTAGCGCGGATTAACCGGGATAATGCGATATCCTTCCCCCTGCATGTAAGCCGGCACATAGTTTTTGGGCCCCGGGTTAGGGGAACACCCCACCACAGCCACTGTCCGAACCGTCTTCAAAATCTCCCGAATGCCTGCATCGTTGTCAACAATCATGGTATTCCTTTTCTTCTCATCGACCTGTTCAGCACTTTTCGCCCGGGAAAAGCCGTGGCACTTCCTTGCAGGGACAACGATTCATAACAACCTTAATACCTGCACCGGCAAGCCGGTCTGCCGCTTCCTTATTCTGGATACCCAACTGCATCCAGAATACCTCTGCGCCAATGGCAATTGCTTCCTCTGCAATAGCCGGGATATCCTCAGCAGGACGAAAACAGTCCACCATATCCACCTTGACAGGAATCGCTGTCAGGTTAGGGTAACACTTTTGCCCCAGGACTTCCTCATACCCCGGATTGACCGGTATTACCGTATATCCCTGCCCCATCAGGAATTCCGGCACATAATTCTTGGCGCCCTCATGAGGGGAACACCCTACTGCGGCAATTGTTTTAACTGTACGGAATATTTCCCGAATAACCTCATCGTCTTCAATAATCACCCTTCCTCCGTATGCAGAAAAATGCCAACAACAAACCCGTCATAAAGATTTTCCCAGCGCCAGCTGCAACTTTCCTGTCGTAACAGCCCGTACTTTGGGAACACGATCAAGCGACCACAACACGGCAGCCTGCCGCCAGAGGTCATCGAGTGTCGTATCATTTCCTTTAAGAGAAGGCATGCCAAGGAACATAAACGCCTCAAGCAAAAAGGGAATCGGATTATCATCATCCAAAGGTAAAGCCAGCGTCTGCTTGGACAGTTTTTCCCCATCAGCGTTCGTTGCCACCGGCAAATGGGCATATTCCGGCGAAGTCACTCCCAGATAACGCTGAAGGCAAATCTGGCGCGGCGTGGAATCCAGCAAATCTGCTCCGCGGACAACCCGCGTCACCCCCTGTTCTGCGTCATCCACAACAACGGCAAGCTGGTAAGCTGCATACCCATCTGCCCTTAACAGTACAATATCCCCCACTTCCCGCGCAAGATTCTGAATAAGCGAACCCTGCACCAGGTCAACAAAACCAACAGGTTCTTCAGGCATCCGCATCCTCCAGGTTCGCTGCACTTTTCCTGGCGGCATCCCGGCAGCACAGGTACCGGGATAAATCGGCGCACCATCCGGCGCTATAGCAGAATCACTGATTTCTTTCCGCGTACAGGCACAGGGATAAACAAAACCATCCGCCTTCAATTTATCCAGTGCAGCCAGATAGGCATCGGTACGGCTGCTTTGCCGCATCACCTCGCCACTCCATTGAAAACCATACGCTTCCAGAGAACGCAGGATAGCCCTGTCGTATTCCGGACGGCATCGAGACCGGTCAACATCTTCCATACGCACCAGCCATTCTCCGCCGCTGGCGCGTGCATCCAGATAACTGCCAGCCGCGGCAACCAGTGAGCCAAAATGCAACGGCCCTGTCGGTGAAGGCGCAAAGCGCCCCCTATACCCTGCTGAACTCATATACTGTCTGCCATCTTGTTATGGCAGCCTGTTTGTGAAAATTCGCTATTTCCAGTGTGCATAGTGGACATTTTTTTGTCAACCATGACAAAAAACGAAAGAAACTATCTGCCTGGGCATATAATCCCCCTTCAGCCCTTGCATACCCAATATACCGCACTTCGGGAAAGAAGATTTCAGATACCAACCCGCCTTTTGCCTGATGAGAATAATATGTCGCTGGTCACGTTAAAACAGTCGGATTATGCCGGCCTGATCGACTCGCTTCATGACGGGAGATGGATACTGGTCTGCTTTTGTGCAGGCTGGTGTCATGCCTGCCGCGAATACCTTCCGCAACTGAGGGAACTGGCCGATTCTCGGCCTGATGTGCATTTTTTCTGGGTAGATATTGAAGAGCACGGCGACATGATAGGAAACCTGGATATCAATAAATTCCCCACTATCCTGATCCAGCGCAATAATACGGTAGCATTTTACAGCTGCATCCATCCGGATGCCCGCCTGGCCGAACGGATTTTACAAAGCATTCTGGATCAGACACCGGAATCATTGGCACAACAAATACAAAGCGATGAAGAACGCCGTCAATGGCAAACTGACTGCAATTTTATGCAGCTGCTGCAAAATGGCCTTGAATCAGCCTACTAACAGACACTTCCACGCCTTATCTTCTTCAACAAACCAGGATTTTACCGAACGCCAGTGCAAAACATCCTCTACGCCTGGGAGGATATGATAACGTAATAACCTGGCGTTTCTTGTTGGGAAAACTGCTTATACAACCACTTTGAACGCCCAATATCCTTTTTCTTCTTTTCTCTGGAAAACCGGCAATGAAAAAATATGATGTAATTGTCATCGGACTAGGTCCGGCCGGCATGGCAGTGGCTGATATGGCAACAGAAACAGGCCGGAAAGTCCTGCTTGTTGAAAGCCGCCAGATTGGAGGCGAAAGCAATCAGACAGGTTGTATTTCCTCGCAAACAGCACCTTTTTCCCCTGATGAAACCCCGATATTGAGCGAACATTTTTCCAGCTTAAACGCAGACATCCGCCACATTCGCGAAAACAGGATCATGTCCCTGGCAAAGAAAGCAGATATCCTGCTGGGGCAAGGCGCTGCTTTCTTTGTCAGTAAAGATACTATCCGTGTGAGCAATGAGGAATATACCGGGGAACACATTTTCATTGCTACCGGTACCCGTCCATCCATCCCGCCTATTGCCGGACTCAAACAGATAGATTATCTGACCAATGAGAACCTGTTTAAGCTTAAACAAATCCCCAAAAGCCTGACCCTTATCGGCGGCGGCGCTATCGGGTGCGAGATGGCACAGGCTTTTGCCAGGGCAGGCTGCCAATGTACCATCATACACGACCGTCCCCGCCTGCTGCCAAAAGGAGAACCGGATGCTGCAAAAATGCTGGAACACCGCTTCATGCAAATGGGAATCCGCATTCGCCATTCCTGCGTCATTGCCCATATCCTGAAACGGGAAAACGGGCATATCGCCATCCGCACACGCAATGGGCTGGAACTGGAATCCGAAAAGCTGATGGTTGCCGCCGGACGCAGCTATGATTTTTCTTCATTGCACCTTGACAAGGCCAACGTAGCCTATAACAGGAAAGGCATCGTTGTGGATGATTACCTATGTACAACCAATAGTCATATCTATGCTGTCGGCGACTGTAACGGCTCCAGTCAGCTTTCCCATTCTGCCATGCACCAGGGCATCCTGGCTTTTACCAATGCCCTGGCAAAACCGGCACTCAGAAAAAAATACCTGAGATATCCCTTGCCATGGACCGTTTTTACCGATCCTCAAATATCGCATGTAGGCAAAACATCCGTTGAGCTGGAATCCGATAGTATCGACTATGAAATAATGGAAACCCGCTATAGCGATCATAATCCGGCTCTTGTCGAAAAAGGAAAAGAAGGGTACATACGGGTTTATTGTTCGCCATCCGGCCATATTCATGGCGTCAGCATTGTAGGTCCCCATTCGGACGAAATGATCCATGAATGGGCAACTGCCATGCAACATGGCGTTGGACTGCACGATCTAATGATGGCTATGCCGTCTTTTCCTGTCATGGGGTCATTGATCAAACGCATTGGTGAAACATGGATAAAAGAAAAAAAACAGCCCGGCTTTATCAAAAAACTGCTGCGCTTCCTGTTTTTCTAGCCTGCCGGCAAAAACTTGTGCAAATTTGCAGCACAACAAGCACAGCGCTGTCAAATAACCCCTCTTGCTGCACAACATGCCAATCAAAGAAAATCTACCTGCTGCAGAACCCACCAGACTGTCTCAAAGACAGATTCATTACCCTTTCTGTCAGCTTTTTGATGTACGCTTGAAAAACTAAAACACAAAAAAGGCCAATATAGGGAAAACGATTACTTCAATACCCCTCATAACAATGGTTGCTTTACTGGTTGTTTTCAGAAAATCAGAAATAAAACTACATATCTCTATACCTATTTATAAAAATTCCGGATAACAACCTGCTGCTTCACATAAGCTGATATATTTTCCTCCTCTTAACAGCTCCCTGCATGGGAAAAAGCCTCTTTCATCAGTACAATACAAACTTCTCTGTTACTCAGGCAGATACAGTGAGGAACCTCATGAAATACCAGGATCCATATGGAAATATTGTGGAAGCTATTCAATGGTTTAAAAAAGGCGACCACCCAGAAGTAATCAAACTGCTGATTACCCCTGAAGGCACAGCAACAGAAGATTCCATTATTTATGCTGCATGGGAAGACAGTATTGGCGGCAACCTGGTTACGCTGGTTTACGCCATAGAAACATCTGAAGGGCTGTCTCCCGTTACCCCGGGAAACTACATTATTACCCATGCAAATGGCGAAAACTCATGCTGCCCCCCTAATACTTTCCGGCAAACCTTCAAACCGGCTTAACCGTATCTGTTCTGCCTATAAAAACAACGCCTTCTTCTCTGTGCAGGATGATTCAGGCACTTTTCATACCTTTCCCATCTGACGAACCGGCGTACCGCTCAATGAAGTGCAGGAAATGGGCGCTTGGAACCATACGGAAATGGTCAAACGCTATGCGCATTTAGCTCCGCAAAAACTAACCGGTAACGTGCAAATTATTGCTCTATATTCTTTCGGTTACTGCCCAGCTTTAGTACAACAAGGCAATAAAAAAAGACACATCTTTTGATGTGTCTTTTCAGTATGTTTTTGGCTCCTCGACCTGGGCTCGAACCAGGGACCTGCGGATTAACAGTCCGTCGCTCTACCGACTGAGCTATCGAGGAATGAATTTAATAATTATAGATGCATCTATTTTATATGTCAAACACTTTAATAAACCGACTTGCTTTCGGTTCTTACCCGATGAAGTGCCCTCTCTCGTCAAACCTGGCTACCCACCAGATACAGATACAGTTTTTTCCCGGGCTGTTTCATCACTGTCTGTTTTTGCCGGCTCATTTTTATCAGGCAAAACAAGACTGCCTTCAACAGGCTTGTTTTTTGCAGAAAACTTGGAAGTATCAATAACCTGGATAAAAATCTCGTTCTTTTTTATCATGCCCAATTCATAGCGGGCCCGTTCCTCAATAGCCTCCGTCCCCACTTCAAGGTCACGCACCTCGGAAGCCAATTTGGCATTACGCAACCGGTTTTCCTCGTTTTTTTCCCGTGCTGCTTCAAGCTGAAGACTCAATTCGCGAATACGGAAGAAACCGCCCTTTCCCATCCACAACGGGTACTGGATAAGTGCCAGCAATACGGCAAGCGTAAGAGTAATCAGGCGCATTGTCAGCAGTTATAATCAAGTACCTCCGGAAAAGCTGTATCCGGCAGTACCTGGTTACTTTTTACTTCAGGTTGTAATAGGCATTCCGGCCAGGATAACTGGCAATTTCTCCCAAATCCTCCTCAATGCGCAACAGCTGGTTATATTTTGCCATGCGGTCAGATCGCGACATGGAACCTGTCTTGATCTGGAGCGCATTGGTGCCTACAGCAATATCTGCAATAGTGGAATCTTCTGTTTCACCTGAACGATGGGAAATAACCGCGGTATAACCCGCACGCTTAGCCATTTCAATCGCAGCAAACGTTTCAGTCAGCGTACCAATCTGGTTAATTTTGACAAGAATGGAATTGGCAATACCTTTGCTGATACCTTCCCGCAAAATCTTGGTATTGGTCACAAAGAGATCGTCACCGACAAGCTGCACTTTCTTGCCCAGTTTTTGAGTCAGCCCGGCCCAGCCTTCCCAGTCATTCTCTGCCATGGCATCCTCAATGGAAATAATGGGATATTTGTCGCACCATGAAGCAAGCAAATCAGTCAATTCCCCTGCCGTCAACGACATCCCTTCCCCGTTCAGCTGATAACGTCCATCCCTGAAAAACTCGCTGGCAGCACAATCCAAACCAATGGCAACTTGTGCTCCAGGCTCATAACCAGCCTGCTCAATAGCCTGCATAATCAGCTGAATAGCTTCCTCATGGTGGGCCACAGACGGCGCAAACCCACCTTCATCACCTACATTGGTATTAAGGCCGCGATTTTTAAGAATTTTCCGCAAAGTATGAAAAACTTCCGCGCCATAGCGAACAGCCTCGCGGAAAGAAGGTGCGCCAACCGGAATAATCATGAATTCCTGGATATCAAGATTATTATCGGCATGTGCACCGCCATTGACAACATTCATCATCGGAACAGGCATTTGCATCACGCCTGAACCGCCGAAATAACGATAAAGCGGCAAACCTGCCTCTTCGGCAGCAGCCCTGGCAACAGCCATGGAAACTGCCAGTGTCGCATTCGCACCAAGCCGTCCTTTATTTTCCGTCCCATCCAGATCAATCAGCGTACGATCCAGAAAAGCCTGTTCGCTGGCATCCAGCCCGATAATTGCTTCCGCAATTTCCGTATTGATATGTTCAATGGCATTGAGCACCCCCTTCCCCTGGTAACGGCTCATATCGCCATCCCGGAGCTCAATAGCTTCCCGTGAACCGGTTGACGCACCGGAGGGAACAGCTGCACGCCCCATAACGCCGGACTCAAGCAACACGTCGCATTCAACTGTCGGATTGCCACGGGAATCCATGATTTCCCGCCCGATAATATCCACGATAGCACTCATGATGGTTCCTTTTCCTAAATGAAGGGATGTGTTGTTCAAGTAAAATCAAATTCAAGAAATCCCGTTTTTTTAACGGCCCTGTCCAGCTCCAGCAGCGTCACCAGCAATTCCTCCATTCTGGCCAGCGGTACTGCATTAGGGCCGTCAGACTTGGCTTTTTCCGGCTCAGGATGCGTTTCCATGAAAATACCCGATACGCCGACAGCAACAGCCGCACGCGCCAAAACAGGAACAAACTCGCGCTGTCCTCCCGAAGAAGTACCCATTCCTCCAGGCAATTGTACTGAATGGGTTGCATCAAACACAACCGGACAACCGGTTTTGCGCATCATGGCAAGCGAACGCATATCAGAAACAAGATTGTTATAGCCGAAAGAAGCCCCTCTTTCGCAAACCAGGAAATTGTCGTCTGGCAAACCAGCTTCTTTTGCAGCTTCACGCGCTTTGTTGACAACATTTTGCATATCGCCAGGTGCCATAAACTGGCCTTTTTTGATATTGACCGGCTTGCCGCTGCGCGCACACGCCTGGATAAAATCAGTCTGACGGCATAAAAAAGCTGGCGTCTGAATAACATCGACCACCGTGGAAACTGGTCCTACCTCTTCTTCAGTATGCACATCGGTAATAACCGGCACATGAAACTGTTTTCGTACATCCGCCAGTATTTCCAACCCTTTTTCCATCCCTGGTCCCCTGAACGAGGCAGATGAAGAACGATTGGCCTTGTCATAGGAAGATTTATAAATAAAGGGGATACCCAGCCGCTGCGTCATTTCCGTCAGGACGCCTGCCGTATCGACAGCAAGCTGGCGGGACTCGATAACGCAGGGACCCGCAATGAGGAAAAAAGGCTTATCCAGGCCAATATCAAAACCGCAAAGCTTCATGCTATTTTCTCCTGATGAGAAGAACAGGCTTCCTTGTACCTAAGCGCTGCCTTGACAAAGGCGATAAAAAGCGGATGTCCTTCCCGGGGAGTTGATTTGAATTCCGGATGATACTGCACCCCCACATACCAGGGATGAGCATGTTCTCCCTCACGGGGCAATTCCATAATCTCACACAATTTTTCGTTTGGCGTACAGGCTGAAACCACCAATCCGGCCTTCTGGATACGATCAAGATAATAGTTATTGGCCTCATAACGGTGGCGATGGCGCTCCGTTACCACATTGCCGTAAATCTCAGCAGCCAGTGTGCCCGGCTTGACAGCACAAGTCTGCGCGCCAAGCCGCATCGTACCGCCCAGATCAGAATCTTCATTCCTTTTTTCTATTTTTCCCTCCCGGTTTTGCCACTCTGTAATCAGTGCAACAACCGGCTGGTCGGTATGCGGCTCAAACTCGGTTGAATTGGCATGTTCCAGCCCGGCAACATGGCGCGCATATTCAATCAACGCCACCTGCATTCCCAGGCAAATACCCAGATAAGGAATCTTGTTTTCGCGCGCATACTGGGCAGCCCGTATCTTGCCCTCTACCCCGCGGGATCCAAAACCGCCTGGTACAAGAATAGCGTCATATTTTTCCAGGCCATCCGTTCCCTTTTCCTCAATTTCCTCGGAATCAAGAAAATCAATATTGACCCGGCTCTTCGTATGGATACCGGCATGACGCAAAGCCTCAATCAGCGACTTGTAGGATTCTGTCAAATCCACATATTTGCCGACCATGCAGATGGAAACATCCTTCTCAGGATGGTCAAGCGCATAAACCAGCTTGTTCCAGATAGACAGGTCTGCCGGCGGCGGGGAAAGATCCAGTTCCCGGCAAATAATGGCGTCCAGTCCCTGCTCATGCAACAGACTGGGAATCTTATAAATGGTATCCACATCCCACACAGAAATAACCGCCTCTTCCGACACATTGGAAAAAAGCGATATCTTGGAACGCTCATCTTCCGGAATCAGCCTGTCCGCACGGCAAAGAAGTGCATGTGGAGAAATGCCAATCTCCCTCAGTTTCTGGACACTATGCTGGGTCGGCTTGGTTTTGAGTTCTCCGGCAGAAGCGATATAAGGAACAAGCGTCAAATGAATAAAAGCGGCCATATTCCGGCCTGCCCGAAGACTAAGCTGGCGTGCTGCTTCCAGAAACGGCAGAGATTCAATATCGCCAACCGTACCGCCAATTTCCACAATCGCTACATCATAACCTTCCGCACCCCGGTAGATAAAACTCTGTATTTCATTGGTAATGTGCGGAATAACCTGAACAGTCTTGCCCAGATATTCACCCCGCCGTTCCTTGCGGATAACCGATTCGTAAATCTGTCCTGTGGTAAAGTTGTTGACCTTGCGCATCCGGGTTGAAATAAAACGCTCGTAATGCCCAAGATCCAGATCTGTCTCTGCACCGTCATCTGTAACAAACACCTCTCCATGCTGGAATGGGCTCATAGTACCGGGATCTACATTAATATAGGGATCCAGCTTAAGCATGGTAACCTTGAGACCGCGTGATTCAAGAATAGCAGCGAGAGAAGCAGCGGCAATCCCTTTTCCAAGGGATGAGACAACGCCGCCCGTTACAAATACAAATTTCGTCATGGCAAACGGGAAACGGTGGAAATTCAAATTATAACGCATCCTTCCGCAATTCAGGCACCGCACATCCATTTTCAACACGATGCCAGACATACAGCCAGCCAATGCAATAAAAGGAAACCCTCACCTTCCATACCAATATCGGGGATGCAGACTTCGCCAGCTCTCGGCCTTTATTTCACTGCCAAACCGGACAATCACCGCACCTTCCTCATCTGTCCTGAAACGGTGGATACCCAGGATACCATAGCGGGTATAGACTGTTTTATCCGGGTGCCCATAACGATTAAGATACCCAGACTGAAAAAGGGCCATCACAGGATCGACAACCATCAGAAACGGCAAAGATGAAGACGTATTGCTGCCATGATGTGGTGCCAGGAGGATATCCGACTTTAACGTCTCATACCTGCGTGCCAGCAGCCCGACTTCCTCCCTGGCTGTAATATCGCCGGGCAACAGCAGGCTGTAATTACCTGCCGTCACTTTGAGGACACAGCTAAGCGCATTGCTCTTGCTTCTTGTTTCAGGAGAAAGATACATTGCCACATTCGGTCCTATCATCTCAAACCTGACGCCATCCCATTCCCATTTCTGCCCATCCAGGCAAAGACGGTAATCCTCTGATAACTCAACCAGAGGATCATTCTGCGGAAGAGAAGAATAGAGCAAAGGAATAGACAAACTGGAATCCGTCAAAAGAGATACCGCCCCTCCGGCATGATCCTTGTCGCCATGAGAAACAACAAGTGCATCCAGCATCTGAATGCCGCGCATATTCAGGTAAGGCATAATTATCCTTCTTCCGGCATCTGTCCCGTTCGAGGAAACCGGGCCTGTGTCATATAAAAGGCGATGATGGCGCGTTTCCACCAGAACAGCGCTGCCCTGCCCGACATCCAGCGCAATAATACGTGCCTCACCTCCAGCAGGATGATCCGGTACAGCCATAAAAACAGGAAACCAGCATGCAATCCCCAGCCATCTTGCCGGCCATCCCCGCGGGGCCAGCATCCAGACCGTTCCAGCAACAGCAACCCCAAAAAAACCAATAGAAGGAACCGGTGCACGCCAGGAAGCAAATGAAAAAGCACTCAGCCACACCAACACCTGCGACAACATATCCACCAGAGAATGCGCCAGGCCAAGCACATATTGCGCCAGAAAAGAAGGCATGATACTGCCTAAAAGCGCCAACGGAGTAACAACCATCCCGATAAGCGGAATAGCAAGCGCATTGGCAATCGGGCTGACAAGCGAAATACTGCCAAAGAAAAGCAATGTTATAGGAATCAATCCCAGAGTAATGGCAAACTGGATACGCGCGGCAGCTAAAATAGTGCTTTGCCATCTTGTTTTTAGGGAAATATCCCGGCCTCGGAAAGTCTGGCGGCCCGTCGAGATATAAAGAATAATGCCGACAGCACTGAAGGACAGCCAGAACCCTGGCGACAAAACCGCCCATGGGTCAAGGAGAACAACCGTAGCCAATGCTGCGAAAAGAAGATATGAAACACGGGTAAGACGCCCTGTCCATAACGCGGCAGCCACAACCATCAGCATGTAAAGAGTACGCTGTGCAGGCAACCCGAACCCGGCCAGCAAAACATATATCCAGGCTATAAAAACGCCTCCGACAGCCGCTACCTTCTGGGCTGGCAATAAAAGCGGTAGCGGAAAACGGGTAAAAAAAGAACGCCGCCAGAAAAAGGAAAGCAACGCGGCAAACATGCCGGATATGAGTGTTATGTGTGTCCCGGAGATAGCGACAAGATGAGAAATACCAGTACGGTTGAATACAGCCCAGTCATCAGCCGGAATACTTTTCTGATCCCCTATAACCAGCGCGATAATCACACCCGCATAACGTGCATCCGGCAAAGCCTGCCGTATATGGTCCCGCAAATGCTCCCTGGCTCTGTTCACAAAATGGCGCGGAGTGCTGACAAAAGCCTCCAGCTCCCTGTTTGGAACAATCAGTCTGCCATGATGGCGAACATAGCCTGTCGCACGAATACGTTGCTTCAGCAGCGCCATCTCATAATCAAACCCGCCGGGATTGGCATAACCGTGCGGCCGTCTGAGAGTCACATTCAGCCGCCAGCGTGCACCGGCATGAATCTCAGGCAACACATCTCCGCCAGGCTGCAAACCCTTATGCCATGAAAGCAGAATCCGTGAAGGAACAACGACTGGCCCGCCGATAGCTTCAGCCCGTTCCACACGAAACTCAAATGTTACCCCGCGTTCATCTTTTACAGGCAAATTATCCACTACGCCGGTAACAACAAGGTCTTTGTTTTCCAGAAAAACCGGAAGTTCCTCGGAAAGATAAAAGTGGGCAAAAGTTGCTGACCATGCAAAACCGAACAAAACGCCGGAAATAAAAAAGAGCGCCTGTCTAAAGAGAGAACGCCCTGCCAACACCTTCAATTGAAACGCAAGCAGGGAAATAATGATACTTCCTGCTGCCAGAAAAAGCAGTACAGCATAGCCTGGCAAGCTTGCCTGCCGCTGCAACAGCAGCATACCCAGCACCAACCCGGCAATACCTGGCCGCATCACACTTCCAGCGGTAAATATCGCAAGCGTGGCAAAACCCTGACAGCATTGCCGGTTGTTATCTCAGCAAGCGCCTCCACCGGAATGCCTCGCAAGTTGGCAAGCTCTGCACCAATTCGGGGAAGTTCCTCCGGCAAATTGGGCTGCCCGCCAAGCCAGGCAGGCGGCATATCCGGCGCATCAGTCTCAACAACCAGCGCCTCCAGCGGCAACCCGGCCGCCAATCGGCGCAAATGGCGGGCACGCCCATAAGTCATTGCACCGCCGAAACCCAATGCAAACCCTAAACTCATGAAAATATCCGCCTGCTGAAAACTGCCGTTAAAAGCATGGGCAATCCCTCCTGGTACAGAAATCCGGCGAAGATATTTTAAAACCCTATCCACCGAGCGGCGGCTATGCAAGAGAACTGGCAAACCGGCATCCCGTGCCATCTTCAGCTGCTCAATAAAAAAATATTCCTGTTTTTCTCGCAAATATTCCGTTTGTAGTTCAGGCAAGTAAAAATCCAGACCAATTTCACCAATCGCTACCAAACGCACATCCTCTGCATTCTTCTTCAGCAGAAAACGCATATATTCGAGATCATCCTCGCCAGCCTCTGCAACATAAAGAGGATGAATGCCTAACGCATAAGTGCAATAAGGAAAACGACAGGCAAATTGGCGTACATCATCAAAATTACCTCGGCAAACAGCCGGAATCACCATACACAACACTTGCCGCTCTACTGCACGTTGCATCAGCAAATCACGTTCAGTTGCCAGCTCAGGCGCATCAAGATGGCAATGGGTGTCTATCCACATCTTTCAGCCCTGTCATCTTATATCCATATTTACAGTGTAACGCATAGTATCGGCCTCCTAGCAACTGTCCCCCGGCAAAGCAACAACCTGTCCCTTGGGCATTAATCCAGTCCGGAAATGGAAATTGTAGGCCATAATACTGCATACCCCTGCCTGATGAGTTTGGCTATCCGCTCTCGCCCGGATGCCTAATGTCTTCTTTTCGTCAAGGGAAACAATGTACGGGTTTCTCAGACGCACAAAAAGGCACGATGTTTTGCACGGCACAGCATGCTATTGATTTCAATCGGCGCATACATCCGGGGGATACCCTGTACATCCGGGTTGTCATTGTCAGCAATCCTTTTTTAGTCATTTCGGCTGACTGCCGGCCCCCAATGGTATCCCGGTTGTTTATCAGCTGCCTGCTCTTTACACCACCTCAAGCCCTTCCGGAAACAAGCGCAAAACCCGATCACAACGCTGTGCCAGCCCCATATCATGCGTCACAATTACAAAAGCTGTTCCCGTTGTCTGCGATAACGACAAAACGAGATCAAACATCTGCCGGGCTGTCGCCTGGTCAAGGTTGCCGGTCGGTTCATCGGCCAATACACAGGCCGGGTGCGTCACTAATGCCCTTGCCAGAGCAACCCGTTGTCTTTCACCACCGGAAAGCTCACCGGGACGATGTGCCAAACGATGCCCCAGGCCAACACATCCCAGCATATCCCGCGCCGCGCTTTTTGCCTCATTGTGGCTCATACGTCGTATCATGAGTGGCATAGCTACATTATCCAGTGCGGAAAATTCAGGCAGCAAATGATGAAACTGATAAACAAATCCAAGCGAGTGGTTGCGTATCCTTCCCCTCTCGGCTTCATCCAGGCCTGATAAATCCTGCCCATGCAGGCTGACACACCCGGTAGTCGGCTTATCGAGTCCTCCCAAAAGATGCAACAGCGTAGATTTACCGGAACCGGACGCACCGACAATAGCAACCCGCTGCCCGGGATAGACATCAAAACAAATATGCCGGAACACATCCACATCATGCGTTCCCTGGGAGAAAGTTTTGCCGAGATCGCGACAGGAGAGGACAGCATCACTCATAACGCAGTGCCTCGGCCGGATTTACTCGTGAAGCGCTCCAGCTTGGATAGAGCGTAGCCAGAAATGCCAAGATAACGGCACAACCGCCAGTGGTAAACACATCAGCCAACCTCAAATCAGACGGCAGGGACGAAATCATATAAATATCCTTTGGCAGAAACTGAAAGCCAAACAATCTTTCAATGAAAGGAACAATAACATCAACATTGGCTGCAATAAGGATACCGCCAGCTACCCCAATCAACGTCCCCAGTATTCCGGCAACAGCGCCCTGAATAACAAAGATTTTCATAATGGAATACGGTGAAGCGCCCAATGTACGCAAAATGGCAATATCTGCCTGCTTTTCAGTCACTGTCATAACCAGCGTAGAAACCAGATTAAAAGCCGCTACTGCCACAATAAGCAGCAGAATAATAAACATCATGCGCTTTTCCATCTGGACAGCAGCAAACCAGTTACGGTTCATCCTGGACCAGTCTCGTACCAGAAGATCACTGTTATTCAACTGTTCGGCAAGCTCCCATGCTACAACAGGAGCCTGATACATATCTCTGACACGCAGCCTCAAACCGTTTGGCGCTTCCTGCCTGAACAGGCGCATGGCATCTTCCATACTGATAAAAGCCTGACTGGTATCCAGCAAATGGTGTCCAACATCAAAAATACCGGATACCGTAAATTGCTTTAATCGCGGAATCATACCGGCTGGTGTCAGCTGTCCCTGTGGCACAATCAGCGTCAGCTTGTCCCCTTTATAAACTCTCAGCTGCCTTGCTAGGCCAATACCAATCACAATATTGAATGTACCTGGCTGCAAACTGCTGAAACTGCCACTTTTAAGTTGTTTTGCCACATCGGAAACATGCGCCTCCTCGGCTGGCAACACACCGCGAACCAATACCCCCTGCACCCGGTCAAAACGGGTCAGCATAGCCTGTCCAATCATATAGGGTGCGCTCCCCAATACGGCCGGATTTTTCATCACTTCCCGTGCTGTCTGCTGCCAGTCAGGCAATGAACCCTGTGTATCATAAATCTCAATATGCGGCAAAACAGAAAGCATTTTGTCGCGTACTTCCTTCTGAAACCCGTTCATGACAGACATAACCACAATCAGGGCTGCCACCCCTAGGGCAATACCCGCCATTGAGATAAGCGAAATAAAAGAAATAAAGCGGTTGCGGCCGCTTTTTCGTTCTGAGCGGATATAGCGAAAGCCAATCAGCCATTCATAAGGCAATTTTGAAAACAGGTTCAATACAAACTCCTGATAAGGAGAACAGTTTGCCATAGAATAGCGCTATGAGTCACATACCTATCCCCTTTCCTTTTGCTTTTTCACAAAAAAAAAAACGGCTCGCCATCAGGCAACCCCATACCGGTTTCAGCTACAGGCAGCCAGCGTATTCTTCACTGAGGCAGCCGGCATGACAAATATTACTGTCCGGCCCTATGAACCGGAAATGGCAGAAAAGCTTTCCAGGCAAGGATTGCATCCGGTTCTTGCGCGAATTTACGCAGCCAGGGGCATTACTGAAACCCATGAACTCTCAACAGACCTGACCAGTCTGCTTCCGCCCTCAGGCCTTTTGAATGCGAACAGGGCTGCTGTCCTTTTGGCCAACGCTATCAGCACTGGCAAAAAAATCTGCATCATTGCTGATTACGACTGCGATGGCGCAACAGCCTGTGCGGTTGCCATCCGCGGCCTGAAAATGATGGGCGGCAAGGTTTCATTTCTGGTTCCAGACCGTTTTACCAACGGCTACGGCCTAACGCCTGCCATTGTCAACGAAGCCGCCCATCGGCACAAAGCGCAAGTGCTGGTAACGGTAGATAACGGCATAGCCAGCATAGACGGTATCAGAGAAGCAGTGCGCCAGGGCATGGATGTATTGGTAACCGACCATCACCTTCCGGGAGAACATTTGCCGGAAAACTGCGTCATCGTCAACCCGAATCACCCGGATTGCACCTTTGAAAGTAAAAACCTCGCCGGTGTGGGTGTCATTTTTTATGTGATGCTGATGCTTCGTGCCGAATTACGGCAACGCGGCCTTTTCGAAAAGCAGAACCAGCCAAGATTAGATGCCCTGCTGGATCTGGTTGCCCTGGGAACCGTAGCAGATATGGTGCCTATGGACAAAAACAACCGCATCCTGGTTGCCCAGGGACTCAAACGGATAGCCGCTGGACGTATGCACCCCGGCATTGCCGCCCTCTTCCAGGCCGCAGGAAAAGAGTGGGGAAAATCTTCCGTTTTCGATCTCGGCTTTGTGCTCGCCCCCCGCCTGAATGCGGCAGGCCGTCTTTCGGATATGGCACTGGGCGTGGAATGCCTCATAACCGATGACACTGCACGCGCCAAGGAAATAGCACAGGAACTCAATGAGATTAACCGGGAAAGAAAAGAAATAGAAAGCAGAATGCATGAAGAAGCGCTGGAAAAACTGGTGCATTTCCAGCCGGATGAAAGTGCTTCTCTTTGCGTATTGGATCCGGACTGGCACCAAGGCATCATCGGACTTTTAGCTTCACGGTTAAAAGACCGCTACTATCGTCCTACCCTTGTCTTTGCTCCTGACAAAGATGGATTACTCAGGGGATCAGGCCGCTCGATACCCGGTTTCCACTTGCGGGACGCCATTGATCTGGCAGCCAAACGCTGCCCGGACATCATTGTCCGTTTTGGCGGGCATGCCATGGCAGCCGGCCTCACCCTTCGTGCAGAAGCCTACCAGACATTCTGCAAAACATTTGAAGCTATCGCCAGGGAACAACTTGGTCCATCTCAACGTAACCAAATCATTGAAACAGACGGTGAGCCAGATGCATCCTGCTATACGCTGGCATTTGTCCGGCAACTGGAATCACAAGTGTGGGGTCACTGTTTTGAACCTCCCCTTTTCAGCGGCTGTTTCCGCATCATAAACCAACGGGTGCTGAAAAACCGGCATCTTTCCCTGCAACTGGAAAAAGACGGCTGCAAACTCAAGGCAATCTACTTTAATCACGCCAGCCTGTTGCCAAACGAGTCCTGCCTGGCCTTTAGATTTGCCAGCAATGAATACAAGGGAATTACCTCTGTACAGCTGATTATCGAACATACCGTCCTGGAAAAATCACATGACGCAACGGCATGAATAGCATATATTAAGGACATTTTCATTCTTTGATCAGGTAAAAACATCATGGACTTTGATGTGGTCATTGTAGGCAGCGGTCTGGCTGGCCTTTCAGTAGCGCTCCGCCTTCCTGCCTCATACAAAATTGCGCTTATCTGCAAACGGACGCTGGACGAAAGCGCAAGTAATTACGCGCAAGGCGGAATAGCTGCCGTACTGAATCCGTTAGATTCCATCAAACAACACGTTGCTGATACCATGCGTGCCGGCGCCGGGCTATGTGAAGAAAGTGTAACGCGCTTCATCGTGGAAAACGGGGCGGATGCCATTGACTGGCTCATCAACATGGGCGTCCCCTTTTCCCGTGATGAAAATTCGTCTGCCCGGTTTCACCTGACCCGTGAAGGCGGGCACAGCGAAAGACGCATCATCCATGCCGCTGATGCAACCGGCCACGCTGTGCAGGAAACCCTTGAACAGAAAATCCGCGCCAGCCGTCATATCAGCATCTTTGAAAATCATTGCGCTATTGACCTGGTTACTTCAGACCGCCTCAATCCGGAAACGCATCACCCCATTCGTTGCCACGGCCTCTATGTACTGGACGAAAAGGCCGGGAAAGTCCGCACCTTTTCGGCACGGCATACCGTGCTGGCTACAGGGGGTGCCGGAAAAGTCTATCTCTATACAACCAACCCGGACACCGCAAGTGGAGACGGCATTGCCATGGCATGGCGGGCCGGATGCCGTGTCGGCAATATGGAATTCATCCAGTTCCATCCTACCTGCCTTTACCATCCCTGGGCCAAGTCATTCCTGATATCCGAAGCTGTCCGCGGCGAAGGCGGCCAGCTTAAGCTCCCCCCGGAAGCGGGTCAGGATGCCGGAAAACGTTTCATGGAATGGCATGACCCCCGGGGTGAACTGGCATCACGGGATATTGTGGCAAAAGCCATTGATTTTGAAATGAAAAAACGCGGTCTGGATCATGTCAACCTGGACATTACACACCAGGATGCCGCCTTTTTGAAAAACCATTTTCCGACCATTTTTGCCCGCTGTATGGAACTGGGTATCGATATCACCCGCCAGCCGATTCCGGTTGTTCCCGCTGCACACTACACATGCGGCGGTATCATTACAGATACAAGCGGAAAAACCGATATTGGCGGATTGTATGCCGTAGGCGAAGTTGCCTGCACAGGCCTGCACGGGGCCAACCGGCTTGCCAGCAACTCATTGCTGGAATGCCTGGTTCTGGGCAAAATGGCAGCAGCAGATATCGTTATGCAGAAAAATGTCCCCTTAGCTGAAATTCCGGCATGGGATGAAAGCCAGGTATCCAACCCGAATGAAGAAGTCGTTATCTCACACAATTGGGATGAGCTTCGCCGCTTTATGTGGGACTATGTCGGTATAGTTCGTACAACAAAACGCCTGGAGCGCGCCCAGCACCGCATCCAGCTCTTAAGGGAAGAAATTGACGAATATTACGCCAATTTTATCGTATCCAACAACCTGCTGGAACTGAGAAACCTGGTAGAAGTAGCCGCCCTTATTGTGGAAAGCGCCCTTTCTCGTAATGAAAGCCGCGGCTTGCACTACAATCCGGATTTTCCGCAAACTCACCCCAAGGCTTACCCTAGTATCCTGACCCCGCAAAAACGGCGTCGTTCTCTGCTGAACTGGCAAACCTGATTTTTCTGCAAAAAACTGCCGGTTAAAGGCAAATTATCTGCCTTTAACCACTTTACTGCCTTTTACCAGCCTTTGCCTCTATCTTGTCAAAACGGCTTTGCAGACCCTCTTCCAGGCTGGTAAAGTCGCCATCGCGCGCAAAATCAATAGCGCTCATCTTCCACTCATTCCTGAGCCGCACATCCGCGCCATGATCCAAAAGCAATTTGACTGTACCGGTATGGCCGCTTCTCGCCGCCATCATAAGAGGCGTTGTCTTGTTGGGCGCAAGCGAGTCTACCACCGCTTTTTTTGCCAGCAGCATGGCAACAATCTCCTCATTACCCACAGCCGCTGCGTAATGGAGTGCTGTCCAGCCAGGCTGGTTAACCCGCGCGCCTTTCTCCAGTAATATCCTGACAGCGGGCACATTGGATTTCCAGGCTGCCAACATAAGTGCCGTATTGCCATTTGAAGACTGTTTGTCCAGATCAATTCCCGGCGTATTAACCAGCAGGTCAAATACCTCCATGGCCCCCTCATGCATGGCAATAATCAACCCCGTATTGCCTTTATGGGGTTCGGCAATATTGGGATCAATCCCTTTTTTCAACAGGTTCGCAACCTGATCAGGACGATTCATTTCAACCGCCCTGAAAAAATCATCCTTATCGTCAGCATGAACCCCAGAAACCATAAAAAAGCCGGCAACCAACAAAACAAATGCCAGACAAGTCCGCTTTGTGGCAAAAAAAGAAGTAGCGGTATTCATGTATCTTGACCTTGTAATAAATTGAAATCAATCAAATTGTCAGAAACTCCCCTAATACGGGAGAGTATTGTACATGAGAAAACAACCGGCACATCTACTATTCCCCAAAAAGCGAAAACCGGAAAAACAGGCTGGGAAATGGCACGTAATAAAAAATAGCAGAAAACAGATAATCAGCTGTTAATAACGGCCTTCCGGACATAAACAGCCATATCCCAAAAGGAGCAATAAGGACAGCGCAATAACGAAAAAAAACTTCATCAAAACAGCGCTATTAAAACAAACAAGGGAGATTGCAAAACAATCTCCCTTCCCGGTAAATCCGGATAAAAAGCGCATTACATAATGGCGAATGCAACACAAACGGCAGCAACCAAAACAACAACTGCGCCAATGATATTGGACTTGCTCATGATATCAATCCTTAGTAGCTAAAATGCACCCTTTAAATAACGCTTCCTTTTTGGAAACCAACCGCTAGGTGCATACGGCTACATTTATTGTACGCCCGTTTTTCTTTCCCTGCCGGAAGGATTTAAGTGCAAGAACAACTTCGGTAGTGGCTTTAACAGAAAATAAACATTGACTTACGTCAAGTCTCTAATCTTTTATTATAAAGAATCCGTTTTCATATAGTTTTGTAATAAAATGCCAGGCACATTGTCATGCTGTCTGTGAATTTGCCTGTTCCAAAAGGCCAAACAGACGGAAAAAATTATGTGAGCTGGCTTCGGCAATGCGAGCGACAGACACACCTTTTATTTTCGCAAGCTGAGCTGCTACTTCCGTCACATAGGATGGCTCATTCTGTTTGCCACGAATGGACTGGGGAGCCAGATAAGGTGAATCTGTTTCAATCAGGAGGCGATCCATTGGTATCAGGCGCGCCACATGCTGGAGTTCCCTGGCATTCGGGTAAGTAATAACACCTGAAAAGGAAATATAAAATCCCATATCCATCGCCGCCCTGGCAATCGGCAGAGTTTCATTAAAACAGTGCATAACCCCGCCAAAACCGCCGGCATCCGTACCTGCCCCTTCCTCTTTCAGGATGCGGATCACATCATCAGCCGCCTCGCGTGCATGGATGACCAAGGGCTTTCCACACTCTCTTGAAGCCCGTATCTGGATGCGAAACCGTTCAAATTGCCATTCCCTGTCGCCTTTGACATGGTGATAATCCAGCCCGGTTTCCCCAATAGCCACCACCTTGGGATGCTGTGCATATTCCACCAGTGTTTTAACATCCGGTTGACGGCTTTTTTTGCTGGCAGGATGTACGCCAACTGCAGCATAAAGGTGTTCATGCTGCTCGGTAAGCTGCAACACATCTGGAATATCGTCCAGGCTGATGGAAACAACCAGCGCGTGGGATACGCCATTCTTTTTCATCCCGGAAAGCACATCGGCAAGCCGACGCGACAAAGCCGGAAAATGAATATGGCAATGAGAATCAACGTACATGGCAATCTCGTAAATGGAAAAATGCAGGCAGCATTGTAATGGACATCACCCTGCCGTGCCTACCGGCGGCCTTTTTCAGGAAAAAGGCGTGTGTATTCAAGCAACATATCCTCAATCAGAAGACGCAAAACAAGCGGATGTTCCGCAATCCGGTTTCTTCGCGCAGTTTTCCTCATCAGACGAAGCAATTCGTCCAGATTCAGGCTGGCAGCCTGCCCTTCAAGAATTTGCCTGTAACATGGAAAATAGCGCTGGCGGCCGCTCATGCGCAGAGCAAACAAATCATATAGCCAGCGTTGCAGCCAGGCAATAATTTGTCGGGGAAGAACACGCTGCAACTTTTCTGCCGTTTGCAAAGCTGTCTCCACACCAGGTCTGGCCAAAGCGGCAAGAAAAGCATCCCTTTCCTCATGGCTTCCGCTTTGTGCCTCGTCAAGTGCGGCAAGCGGAGCGCCGCCCTGGCCAGCCAGCCAGGTCTGCGCATCATCCACCCCCTGCTCTTTTAGCCAGGCCAAGGCTTCATCAGTTTCCGGCATCGGCATGGCTATTTTCCGGCAACGCGACAGAATAGTAGGAAGCAACGCCTGGAGACTGTTGGCAACCAGGATAAAAACCGTACCTTGCGGAGGTTCTTCCAGCATTTTCAGCAAGGCATTGGCCGACTCGGCAGTCAACGCCTCTGCAGGCCATAAGCAAACAGGTTTTAAGCCGCCACGATGCGTGGAAAGCGAAAGCATCTCCCACAATTCGCGAATCTGGTCAATACCAATGCGCCGTGATGGAGCGCTGCCTGTACGGGACGATGATTTTTCATCCCCTTCCTCCGCCATTTTTTCTGCATCATTTTCCCTGTCTGCATCAAGAGCAGGCGGAAGAATACGACGATAATCCGGGTGGGCATACTGGTCAAACCAGCCGCACGCCGGACACGAAGAACAGGCATGCCTGTCCGGCTTGCGGTTTTCGCATAATAATGATTTGGCCAAATGCTCTGCAAACTCCCGTTTTCCGGTTCCTGCCATGCCATGCAGAAGGAGAGCATGGGGAAGGTTATCCCAGCAGCTTGCCAGTTGTTCCCAAACCGGGATATGCCAGGGCAAAACAGAAGAATCAGAGGAATCCATCATAAAACAGCATTCCTTATCCGGCCATAGAAAGAATAATTTCCTGCAAGCACCCTTGTATTTCCGGAATAGACCGGGTACTGTCTATTACACGGAAACGCTCTGGAAATAATGCTGCCCGTTCAAGGTAGGCCGCACGTACCCTGCTGAAAAATACCGCCTGCTCTTTTTCAAACCTGTCACTAACCCGTGCATCCCCAAGACGGCGTGCACTGGCTACATCAAGCGGTATATCAAAAAGAAAAGTAACATCAGGCTGAAGATTCGGATGCACCCATTCCTCAAGCCGCTCAAGTTTTTTCACCGGCAATTCACGTCCGCCGCCCTGATAAGCAAAACTGGCATCAGTAAAACGATCCGAAATCACCCAGGCACCGCGATCCAGTGCCGGTTCAATCACTTGCCGAATATGCTCTCTCCTCGCCGCAAACATCAGGAGCGCCTCTGTTTCAGCATGCATTTCCTCGTGCAGCAAAAGCATCCGCAATTGTTCACCCAAAGCCGTGCCGCCAGGTTCACGGGTCATGACAGCCTCTTTTCCTCTTTCCATCACAAGGCGGGCAACAAATTCAATATGGGTAGATTTCCCTGCTCCGTCAATTCCCTCGAAAGTGATAAAACGCCCTCTTGCCCGGCACTGATTATCCGTTTTCATTTATTTCGCAAATATTTTTCAACCGCCCTGTTATGGTCGGCCAAATTGGTGGAAAACTCGCTTTTCCCGGTTCCGTCTGCCCGGGAAACAAAATAAAGTGCATCGGTTTTATCCGGAAAAAACGTAGCCTTAAGTGCAGCATCGCCAACCAGCGCTATCGGGGTAGGCGGCAAACCAAAACGGGTATAAGTATTATACGGCGTATCAGTCATCAGGCTGGAACGGTAAATCACTCCCTTGTATTTGTCTCCCATACCATAAATAACAGTCGGATCAGTTTGCAACCGCATTCCAGCCTTCAGGCGATTGGTAAACACACCGGCAATTTTCGCCCGGTCTTCCGGATGGCCGGTTTCCTTTTCTACAATGGAAGCCATCACAAGGGCTTCATAAGGCGTCTTGTACGGCAGCGAGGCATCCCTTTCTTCCCAATAGGCATATAACCGTTTCATCAATTGTTCGTGTGCCTTGCGATAAATCTGCATATCGCTGGCTCCCCGGTTAAAAAAATAGGTGTCCGGGAAAAAAAGCCCTTCTGCCGCCCCCCAGGTAATCTTAAGCTGCTCAACCAGTTCACGCTCTGTCAGATGGCGCGTATCATGCTTAAGCTTGGGATGCGCTGCCAAAGCCTCACGCATCTGCCTGAATGTCCAGCCTTCCACAATCGTCACCGACTCATAGGAAACCAGCCCTTTTGCCAGCTTCTCCATCAAATCAGACGGCGTTTCCCCCGGCTTGAGTTCATAGCTTCCCGCCCTGAGCCTGGCCGCATTGCCTGTCAGCCGTGCCAGAATCCGAAACAAACTGCCGTTTATTTCAATCCCCTGAACATGCAGCTGGTCAACAACGTAATTAAGTCCACCTGGGCGGATATCAAAAGGAACCGGTTTATCTGTGTCAGAAACGGCAGAATTTGCCCACCAGGCAAATCCTGACATGGCAAGAATCAACACAAGGACAACAAACAAAAAAACGCGTTTGAAAACAGTCATAAAACAATCATCCGGCAAAAAATCGCTATCCTCTTTATAATAGGCAGGTTTTTTATTGGCCTGTATTTTACCGGTTAAGGAAAACAGCAGGAAAAAAGGAGTATTTTCTCATGAAAAACCGGATTATTGCCGGCGCTAATCTCTTTTTACCGCCCCAGTACAGCCAGGCAAAAAAAAGACGTGCTGATTCTTCACATCGCTACACCCTAAAAACACTTGCCTGGCATGATTTCGCACCGGAAAAACGTTTAACCTGCAAAATGCCCTATCTGAAAATCATGCCGCCATGTGTCTGATTGTTTTTGCCTGGCAGCTCGTTCCGGCCGTTCCGCTGGTTGCCGCTGCCAACCGAGATGAATTTTATGCCCGCCGGACAGAATCTGCCCATTGGTGGCACGATTTTCCGGATATCTATGCCGGTCGTGATCTTGAAGGAGGCGGCACATGGATGGGCGTGCGAAAAGACGGCGGCGGCGGTCGTTTTGCAGCCGTCACCAATGTACGCGCTCCCTGCTTTCTGAAACCCCGGGACACTTCACGGGGCAGGCTTGTCAGCGATTATCTTGCGTCTGAACTCACTCCCCAGGAATATATCCTGAACATCAGAAAAAAAGCCCACCAGTATAACGGCTTCAATCTGCTTGTCGGCAACAAGGATACGCTCATCTGGTTTTCCAACTGCGGCTATGGCCGTGCAATCAACGGAAAACCGCTTCCACCCGGCATTTACGGCCTTTCCAACGCCTTGCTGGACGACCCATGGCCAAAAGTCATTCGTGCCCGTGCACAGTTCGCCAGCCTGTTAGGACAAAACGCCCCAACCGAAGCTTATTTTGAAATGCTGTCTGATACCACGCCTGCACCTGAAGCACATCTGCCGGAAACAGGCATTGGCAGGGAAAAAGAAAAAATACTCTCACCGGTTTGCGTCATTACCCCCGAATACGGTACACGCGCCTCAACGCTGGTACAGCTGTACGACAACCGCCCTCCTCTTTTGCATGAACGTGTCATATGCTGATCCCATGATTACCGACAATATCCAACGCCAATTACAGGCACTGGCAGATGAAAATCTCCTGCGCCGCCGCCAGATTGTCGGTTCTGCCTGTACTGTCATGGCAGAAATTGACGGAACCCCGATGCTGACATTTTCCAGTAACGACTACCTGGGACTGGCAGCGCATCCTCTTTTGGCAGAAACAGCAGCAAAAGCAGCCTATCAATGGGGAGTCGGGTCAGGCGGATCCCACGTAGTAACCGGCCATATGCGCCCGCATGAAGCACTGGAACAAGCACTGGCTGAATTTGCCGGTATGGATCGCGCGCTCTTTTTCAGTACCGGGTACATGGCCAACACAGGCATTGTTCCTGCGCTGGTTGGGCGGGGAGATGCCGTTTTCTCAGACCGTTTGAACCATGCCTCGCTGATTGATGCTGTCCTGCTTTCCCGCGCAGACAATATCCGTTACCGGCATACAGATATCGCGCACCTTGCCTCCCTCCTGGAAAAAAGCCGGGCCAGACAAAAACTGATTCTGACAGATGCCGTCTTCAGCATGGATGGAGATATCGCTCCCCTGCCCGCTCTTTTGGAACTGGCAAAAATACATGATGCCTGGCTCATTGTGGACGATGCGCACGGATTTGGCGTACTGGGTCCCGAAGGCCGTGGAACCCTTGCCCATTTTGGAATAACGCCCACACCCCGCCTGGTTTATATGGGAACACTCAGCAAGGCAGCCGGCGTTACCGGTGCTTTTGCCGCCGGTAACGCCCAGGTCATGGAATGGCTGCTGCAACGGGCAAGAACCTATACCTTCACTACTGCCGCCAGTCCTGTCATTGCGGCAACGCTCCTCAAAAGCGTGGAACTGATCCGACAGAGCGAAGACCGGCGAACCAGGCTTTTTTCACTGTCCAGACGCCTGCAGGCCGGCCTGTCCCAAACCCGATGGGAATGGCTTCCCTCCCCTGCTGCCATCCAGCCCGTTATTACCGGCAGCAATGAAAAAACCCTGCAAATTGCACAGGTATTAGCCAAACGTGGCATCCTTGTTCCGGCCATTCGCCCGCCTACTGTGCCAAAAGGGCGTGCACGCTTGCGGATTTCCCTCTCAGCCGGGCATAATGAAGAACAGGTTGACAGGCTGCTTGAAGGATTAAAAGAACTGCAATGAGCACCATCGTTTTTTGGCATGGATGGGGAATGGGGCCTGGTGTATGGGAAGATCTGGCAAATTGCTTGCGCCCTGCCCTTGCCAACCGGCACAAGCTGCTTATCCAGCCGCTTCCTGGTTACACACCAAACCAGGAACCCATTATCCATTATTCTGCGGCAACCCTGCTTGACGATCTCATGGCAAAACTGACACCGCCGCTCATCCTTTGCGGCTGGTCGCTGGGCGCCATGCTGGCTATGCTGGCTGCCGTACGCTTTCCGGACCAGGTTGAAAAACTGATACTGGTAGGTGCCACACCCAATTTTATGGAGCGCCCGGACTGGCCTGACGGCGTTTCACCGGCACTGATAGACAAACTGGGTTCCGGTATCCGGGTCAACCCTGCCGCAGCCCTTCGCCGCTTTATCACCATTTTTAATCAGCATGACGATCATGCACGCGAAATTGCCCGAAAATTAACGAATATCACCTCAGCACCGCCTCCCTGCCTGGAAACAGGCCTGGATATCCTCAAATATACCGACCTGCGTCCGATTGTGCACGAAATACAACAACCTGTCCTTCTGCTCCACGGCGCACAGGATACGCTTATGCCGCTTTCTTCTGCCGAATGGCTGCATAAAAACATGCAAAATGCACGGCTGGCCGTCCTGCCTGGCGCTTCGCATGCGCCATTTCTCTCCGATCCCGCTGCCAGCACAAGTTTTATTACGGATTTTCTGGATGCTTCCCGCTGTTGATAAAATCCGGGTCGGCGCTGCCTTTAACCGTGCCGCCCGTGAATACGATAACCTTGCCCGTTTCCAGCAAACAGTATGTCATGACCTTATCAACCATCTTCCAGCCTTTTTTCCTGATATGCCACCGCCGCGCACTGTGCTGGATGGAGGATGCGGTACCGGCTACGGTGCCGGACTACTGAAATGTTGCTGGCCAGATTGTCGTATTACCGGTTGTGATCTCTCCATGGAAATGCTGCAACTGGCTGGTAAAAAAGGAATTAACACCGTCTGTGCCGACCTGGAACACTTGCCCTTTGCAGATAAACAATTCGAACTTGTGTGGAGCAGCCTGGCCCTGCAATGGTGCCGTCCTGACCAAGTCTATGCCGAACTTTACCGGATACTGGCCGTAAATGGCATACTGCTGTTTTCTACACTGGGACCAGGCACACTATCGGAGCTGGATTATGCCTTTTCCGGCATAGATAACCATCGCCATATCCGTACTTTTATCCCCCCGCAGCAAACCAAATCGGCACTACACCAGGCCGGATTCAGGCATATCAGCATTACCTGTGAAACCCGAACAGTCGGTTTTCCCGATTTTCATTCTTTTCTTCTCAGTGTAAGGGGCATTGGTGCCAACCAGATTGGAAAAGGGCAAAGACGCGCGTTAATGGGAAAAAACACCTGGAAAAAAGCGCAGGAACGCTATGAATCCCTAAGACGTGAAGACGGCATGCTGCCGGCAACCTATAAACTGGTTTTCGGATTTGCCTTGCGGTAATACACCTGATACAGCCTGGCCAGCTGGCGAACCAGTTTGCACCATCAGAAACAACAACGTCTGCACAAAGCTGGCAAAAGAATGCTGCTGCAGCCCCATACAGTACACAATCACTCCCGTCCTGCAACACCCTGATCACCTGAAAGCGCCCGCTTATCCATTTCCTCAAAATAATCTGCCAGACTCCTGCCCAGATTTTTCTCCAGCAACCCGATAATTTGGCAAGAAAGCGCATCTTCCTCATCAGGCTGAAAAACAAACCGGGAAAAAACATCCGCCAGCGTAATCCTGGTTGCATCACCAATCCATCGCCATTCATCAAGAGACGCACGCAACACCGTTTTTCTGCGCCGCCGGAAAATAATACGCATTCCCTGCTTGGCATGTCTGACCCACCCTGCCTCCTGCATGGAAAGCAGCAAATTTTCCAGCTCGGCACTTGAAAGGCTGGCATATCGCTGCAACCGCGTCCAGCCAACAGACTGGTTCCTTTCCGCACGTGCATCAAACAAAACGTGCATCACGGACAGGGCATCGGCATACTGGCTGCCAGGCGTCACTACCCGCCTCCAGCGCCCGCTCCTGAAATCCGGCAATGAAGAAACCAGGACCGCTCCCGAAAGCATAATCAGCGAGCTGACATAAAGCCAAAGCAAAAACATGGGAATAAGAGCGATAGCGCCATAAATTCTCTGGTAGGAAGCAAATTGCATCACAAAAACAGCAAAAAGCCGTTTGGCTACCTCAAAAGCAACAGAAGCAAAAAGCCCCCCTAAAAAGGCATCCTTCCATAAAACACGCCGGTAAGGAACAAAACGGTAAAGAAAAGTAAAAGCCGCTGCAGAAATAAACGCCAGAAACAAAGCAGGCCATATCCCGTTTAAGTAAGGAAGCTTCCCGACAATTCCCTTTCCTACCAGATACAAATAAGAAGTCAGATAAAGCGACCCGCCAAGGAGTAAAGGCCCCAACGTAGCAATGAAAAAATAAATAAGCATCCGCCGGAAAAATGGTCGCGGTTCCTGAACTCCCCAGATACGGTTAAACGTGTTCTCAATCAGATTGAACATCATTGCCGTCGTAAAAAACATGGCAAGAGAACTGACAATAGAAACACTGGACGCCTTGCTGGCAAAAAGCGCCAGGTTATCCAGAATACCCCGTGCCATGCCGGGCGGGATCATGCCCTGCATAAAATAAAGCTCCACCATTTTCTGCAATGCTTCAAACTGCGGAAAATAGGTAAAAATAGCCAGCGCAACCGCAAGAGCAGGCACAATACCCAAAATCAGAGTATAAGTAATATTGCCTGCCACCTGTGTCAACTGCTCTTCGTCAACCCGGCGATAAACGTACTGAATCAGGGAAATTATCCCCTGAAGATAACGGTTTTTTGCATGTAGCCTATCTATCCGGTTCATTTGACCTGCCCTGTCAGTTCTGGCACGAGTGTACCCCATGCCTATACCTGTCGCTACACAGCGTTTTATCATTTTTCTTCCATATATCCATTGATATTTGCAGGGTCAACGCGGATATTTGCCGTTTGCTTTATTTTGAATTATCTTTTTTCCGCTTTTTAGTGCAGAATGTTCCCGTAAAGAAACTTTTTCCTGGACGCTCTACTGCGTCCGGCCGGATTTTGTATGCCTGAACAAAACTTTCTCAAAGCATGCCGCCAAACTGTCGGTCATGCTCATGTCATCACGGATGAAACTGCCATGCAGCCTTTCGTAACGGAATGGCGAAAACGTCTTTCCGGACGGGCGCTGGCCATTGTCAAACCTGGCAATACAGAAGAAACAGCCGCGATTGTCCGCTTGTGCAACCGCTACCATGTTCCGCTGGTTCCCCAGGGCGGCAACTCCGGGCTGGTGTTAGGCAGCATTCCGGACAGTTCCGGCACAGCAATTGTCCTTTCACTTACCCGTTTAAACCGGATACGGAAACTGGATACTGCCAACAACACCATGACCGTAGAAGCCGGATGTATCCTTGACCATATTCACCATGCGGCAACAGAAGCCGGCCGACTCTTCCCCCTCTCCCTCCCCTCTTCAGGCACCTGCACCATCGGCGGCAATCTTTCATCCAATGCAGGCGGAACAGCCGTACTGCGCTACGGAACAGCAAGAAAACTCTGCCTGGGTGTGGAAGTTGTCACCGGAGAAGGAGAAATATGGGACGGCCTTCGCAGCCTGAGAAAAGATAATACCGGCTACGACCTGCGCGACCTTTTTATTGGTGCAGAAGGTACGCTGGGCATTATTACTGCGGCTGTTCTGGCCCTTTACCCTCTGCCGCGCGCACGTATCACAGCCATAGCCGCCGTCTCCACGCCGGAAAAAGCACTGGAACTTTTTCATCTTGCCCAATCGCGATGTGGCGCAGCCTTAACAGCTTTTGAACTGGTCTCCCGTTATGCCATGGAACTGGTCATCAAGCACTTCCCTTCCCTGAAAGCCCCGCTGCCTCTCGCCTACCCGCAATATATCCTGATGGAACTGTCAGACAGCGAATCTGAAGACCATGCTGCTGAAATGCTCGAAACCTGCCTGGAGCAGGCCATAGAAGAAGATATCATTACTGATGCTGCCGTAGCCCAGTCCATTGCCCAGTCAAACATCATGTGGCAGCTGCGGGAAAACATTTCTGCCGCACAGGCATCCGAAGGACAAAACATCAAACACGATATCGCTATTCCAATATCCTGTCTGGCTGAATTCATTACAAAAACCGACCGGCTTTTGCAGGAACACCTCCCGGGATGCAGGATGGTTACCTTTGGTCATCTGGGAGACGGCAGCCTGCATTACAATGTCGGTGCCCCGCAAAACATGCCGCAATCCGACTTTTTGGCGCATACCCCGGCCATCAACCGCATCGTGTACGACAGCGTTGCCCGGTTTAACGGAACCCTGTCGGCAGAACATGGCCTGGGCGCCCTGAAGCGTGAAGAACTCGTCCGCTACCGCTCAGCAACCGAAATTGCCCTGATGAAAAAAATCAAGTCTGCCCTGGATCCCAATAACCTGATGAATCCAGGAAAAGTTCTCCTCTAACTTTTCTTTTGTTCCAGCAAATAAGCCTTCATTTGCATAAAGGCATTATCTTTGCTTTCATTCCTACATAGGAAACCCTACCTGTTTTTTTAACCATATCGATAAGCCTGATATACCAAAAAACAATCCGCAATGAAAAAGTATTTATCTATATTGAACACCTCCAAATACTAAAAATGCAAACCGCCTGTCAAAGCAAATATTCTGCCTCTCACTATTATCTGCCACAGCAACCCCGCAAAACATATCTCCTGCCAACGCAAGCATAACAAAATATACCGCGCTGGCAGGAGAGCTTAAAAGAACGATTACGCTTTTTCAGCCTTCTTGTCAAAAACCATTTCCCCGTCTTTGACATCAATGAAAATGGTATCCTTGGGACCATATTTGCCTTCAAGGATCAGCCGGGAAACCGGGTTTTCAATCTGTTGCTGGATAGCCCGTTTAAGCGGCCGTGCGCCAAAAAGTGGATCAAAACCGGCCTCGGCAATTTTTTGTAAGGCAGCTTCTGATATTTCAAGCGACATTTCCATGCCTTCCAGCCGTTTTTCTACAATGGCAAGCTGTATCTTGGCAATCATGCCAATATTCTTTTCATCCAGCGCATGAAATACCACGGTCTCATCAATCCGGTTAATAAACTCCGGCCGGAAATGGCGGCGTACTTCTTCCATCACAGCCATTTTTACCAGAGAAGGTTCTGCTTTTTCCGCTTCCATCTCCTGGATAAGATGCGATCCCAGGTTTGAAGTCATCACAATAACCGTATTCTTGAAATCAACCGTCCGGCCCTGCCCGTCTGTCATCCGGCCGTCATCCAGCACTTGCAGCAAAACATTGAATACATCCGGATGCGCCTTCTCAATCTCGTCCAACAAAATCACGCTGTAAGGCTTGCGCCGGACAGCTTCCGTCAAATAGCCACCCTCCTCATAACCAACATATCCCGGCGGCGCGCCAATCAGTCTCGCAACCGAATGTTTCTCCATAAATTCACTCATATCAATACGAATCATGGATTCTTCGGTATCAAAAAGGAAATTGGCAAGTGATTTGCAAAGCTCCGTCTTGCCCACGCCCGTCGGCCCAAGGAACATGAAAGAACCATATGGCCGGCCGGGATCACCCAGCCCGGCACGGGAGCGGCGGATAGCATTGGATACGGCAACAATCGCTTCATCCTGTCCCACCACACGGCTGTGAAGCGCCTCTTCCATATGCAGCAGCTTTTCGCGCTCTCCCTGCATCATCCGGGAAACCGGAATACCCGTAGCACGGGAAACCACCTCGGCAATTTCCTCAGCTTCAACCTGCGTGCGCAGCAATTTTGGATGATCCGTCTCCAGCACCGTTTCCTTGCTGTTTTGTTCCTCCAGTGCCTTTTCAAGCTCCGGCATTTTGCCGTACATCAACTCGGACATCTTTTGGAAATCGCCCTGCCGCCGTGCTTCCTCCATTTGCTGGCGCACCTTGTCAATTTCCGCCTTGATATGCTTGGCGCCTTCCACACCGGCCTTCTCGGCTTTCAACACCTCATCATAATCGGCATACTCACGCTCCAGTTTCCCGATTTCCTCCTCAATCAATGCCAGCCGTTTCTGCGAAGCCTCATCCTTTTCCTTTTTGACGGCTTCCCGCTCAATCTTAAGCTGGATAATCCGGCGATCCAGCTTGTCCATCACTTCCGGCTTGGAATCAATTTCCATCTTGATCCGTGAAGCAGCCTCATCAATCAGGTCAATGGCCTTGTCCGGCAAAAACCGGTCCGTAATATAACGGTGAGACAATTCCGCCGCCGCAATAATGGCAGGGTCGGTAATCTCAACTCCATGGTGAAGCTCATATTTCTCCTGAAGACCACGCAAAATGGCAATCGTATCTTCTACCGATGGCTCGTCCACCATGATCTTCTGGAAACGCCGTTCCAAAGCCGCATCCTTTTCCACATACTTGCGGTATTCATCCAGCGTTGTAGCACCAACACAATGCAGCTCGCCCCGCGCCAGTGCAGGTTTGAGCATATTGCCGGCATCCATTGAACCTTCAGTCTTGCCAGCGCCAACCATCGTGTGAATTTCGTCAATAAAGACAATCGTCTGCCCCTCATCCTGGGCCAGTTCATTTAAAACAGCTTTCAGCCGCTCTTCAAATTCACCGCGGTATTTGGCGCCTGCCAGAAGCGCCGCCATATCCAGAACCAGAACACGCTTGCCTTTCAGGCTCTCAGGTACCTCTCCGTTGACAATACGCTGCGCCAGCCCCTCGACAATAGCCGTTTTGCCGACGCCTGGTTCGCCAATCAACACCGGATTATTCTTGCTGCGGCGCTGGAGCACCTGAATAGCCCGGCGGATCTCGTCATCACGCCCGATTACCGGATCCAGCTTGCCCATCCGGGCACGCTCGGTCAAATCCAGCGTAAACTTCTTGAGCGCTTCGCGCTGGTCCTCCGCACCGGCAGAGTTAATCGGGCCGCTTCCCCTTACCGCCCGGATAGCCGCCTCCAGAGAAGCACGCACCAAACCATTTTCCCGCGCAATCCGGCCAGCATCAGACTTGTCTTCCAGCAATCCCAGCAATACCATCTCGCTGGCAATAAACTGGTCGCCGCGCTTTTGCGCCTCCCTGTCCGCCAGGTTCAGCAAGGCCAGAAGCTCCCGCCCCACCTGCACATCCCCGCCGGTTCCCGAAACTTTCGGCAAGCGCTCCAGCGCACTTTTCAGCCCGTTATCCAGCGCATTGACATTCACGCCGGCACGCTGCAAAAGCGAGCGGGCGCTGCCGTCATTCTGCTGTAAAAGCGCCATAACCAGATGCACGGGATCAATGTACTGGTTGTCGTTACCGACAGCCATACTGTGTGCATCCCCAATCGCTTCCTGAAGCTTGGTTGTCAATTTATCCTGACGCATCACATCCTCCACATCATATATTCCGATTACCCAAAGATGGATGCTCTTTCCCCGATTTCAAGGCATCTTTTGCCTGTCGGCTAGCAAAAAAACAGCTGTCTGTAAAGTGGCTGTCAGGAAACAGCAAACAGCCGGTAAGAAGCAAACCCGAGCAGACAAAAAAGGAGAGCGCCAACAAGATGCAGCAAAACATGCCCTGCTGCCCAAAGATACAAGCCGCGCTGCAAAAGCGTAACCGACTCAAGAGAAAAAGTGGAAAAAGTCGTCAACCCGCCCAAAAAACCGGTCATCATGAAAAGACGCCATTCAGGAGAAAGTGATGGGGTATGACCAAAAAAAGCCGCAGCCAAACCAATCAGATAACCGCCGAGCAGATTGGCAAACAAAGTGCCAAACGGCACCTGGCTGTGCATGGCATTTAATAAAATACCCAATCCCCATCGAAGCCACGCGCCGCATGCCGCGCCAAGGCCAACAGCAAGCCAGCTCATCCGTTTTCTCCCGTTTTTCCTTCAACCCAGCGCGTGCCGGATGGCAGTGTTTCCTTCTTCCATAAAGGCGCACTGCTTTTTAGGCAATCCATCATAAATGAACATGCCTCAAACGCCGCAGCACGATGTTCGGCTGCCGCAGCCACCAGCACAATCTGCTCGCCAGGCTGCAACGGGCCAACGCGATGCACAATCCGTGTCGCCATCAACGGCCATCGCCTTGCAGCCTCCAGCTCGATTTCCGTCAAAGATTGCTCCGCCATGCCGGGATAATGCTCCAGCTCCATCCCGAAAACCGTCTCTCCGCCGCTTTCATCCCGCACAGTCCCAACAAAACTGACCACCGCGCCAATACGCGTATTGCCCGCACGCAAAATAGCCAGTTCACTGGAAATATCAAAATCCCCGGTCTGAATACAAACAGACATTACAAGCTCCAATACCTGCTAAAACATCAAGCATACTGCAAACATCATGCCAGCAAAAAAACGGAAGAACCGGCAAAACTCAACGATGGGTACCCCGCCAGTTTACACAGCGGTTCAGCCAGTCAATCCTGCCGTAGAAACGGCTGTAATGAAACCGGACAGCCTCTCCACACCTGTTGCAGCCAGCAGGATGTCTTGTATCCCCGCACCGCGGCAACTGCCAATGTGGTTCATGAAGCGGTAGCTGCCACGAGCCATAAACAACAGAAGGATAATAACAGGGAACATAAACCGTCTCCGAAGAAGCCGGTTCAATCGCAATATCGCCGCCTGCTACAGTAATTGTTATACGCTCATCCGGCTTCAGGTTGCCTGTTGCCTTGGCCTTGCGGCGTAAATACTGTATACGATCCAGCACATCCTTCTGCTGGGCACGAAAGGCCTTGCCGGTCTTCACCGTCCATTCCATACGGGCAGACATGGCATCTAACACATCCGGAAAAAACAGAAGCGTTTTCACGCTCCCCTTCCAGGGCTTGCCCTTGGCAGCCCTGACAGCATCTTTCCCCGCCATATCGGGGCGATTGCAAAGCCACCTGGCAGCTTCTCCCACCTCACCCGGAAAGCGTGACGCTTCCAGCACCTCGGCAAGTAGCCTGTCTGGATACAATGCAACCGGCGCAAGCATCTGATCCAGCTCTGCCGTGGAATATGTTTTATCCGGCAAAGTAGTGCTGATCGTTTCGGCACCGGAAAATGAGCAACCCCAAAAACAGAAAATCAGCGACCATACCGCCTGATATATTAATTTCATATAAAAAAGAATATAAAATTTTTCCGGCCTTATTATGCTTTCCGCCAGAAAAAAATCAAATTCTATACACCATATTATTCTGTCTCGCCAACAAAAAAGGAGATTTTGATTACCAGCTTCATAACACTTTCGGCATTTTCCTTCCCACACGCATTCTCATAACAAATGCCATATTGGAAATAACATTCCGGCGATCAGGATACCGAGTTTTTATTCAACAACTGATTTATTTTTATCCATTTTGCTGTATCCGGAAAGAAAAAGTCCCGTAACAGTCAATATCGTCCCTGCCATGGAAAGCACGGTAACATTTTCATCCAGAAACAGGAGGGACATGATAACGGTTATGACGGGAGTCATGTATATATAAATACTCGTTTTGACAGCGCCCAATATCTTTACAGCATAATTCCATGTTACAAAGCACAGGGCAGAAGCGCCAATTCCAAGATATAACAAATGGAACAAATTTGCCATATTGGCAAAACGCAGTATATCCAGATGGAAATCTGACAAGAACAGAGCCGGTAACATAAATAAAATACCATAAAAAAATATCCTGCGTGTTGAAAGGATAACAGGAAACCCAAAACTGCCGATCTTTCTTGCCAAAAGAGAATAACAAGCCCACACAAAAGCAGCAGCAAATGCCAGCATATCCCCGACAGGATTTAATTTTAACTGTACGCCATTAAAACTGATCAATATAATTCCAGCCATGGCAACAACAAAACCAATAAAGAAATTTATTTGCAGTTTCTCTTCCGACTTCATAAAGAAGTGTGCCAATATTGCCGTAACAAACGGGGCAACTGACATAATTACGCCCACATTGGAAGCCCTTGTGTAAGTCAAGGCGATATTTTCCAGCAAATAATACAGGCATATTCCGCAAAACCCTGCCGCAACAAAAGTGAATTCCTGTTTTAAGCTTATGCTTCCCTGACGGCGCGGATATATCACCAGCAAAACCAGATACCCCATAATAAAACGGATAAACAGGATTTCTACAGGCCGGAAACAGACAAGCAGGATTTTTGTGGAAATAAAGGTTGTTCCCCACATGAAAATGGTAAATAAAGCCGTCAGGTGCCCTGTGCGTCTCTCCGCCAGCATTTTATGCCCCGTCTTTCCTTTTTCCGAAAAAGGCTTTCCGATATACTCCGGGAGGAAACCCGATAAAGCGGGTAAAAGAACGGGTAAAATGGCTTTGGTCTGAGAAACCTGCCCCTGTTGCTGCATCAGACAGGGAGATACCGTTTTTTAACAACCTTTTGGCTTCATCAATGCGAATAGCTTCCAGGTACCGGTATGGTGTAACACCCTTTAATTTTACAAATGCCCGGAGCAGCGTTGAAGGGCTTAATTGAACCTCATGGCAGACCATATCCAGATAAATGCGCTCTGCAAAATATTGCCTCATCAATCCACAGGCCCTTTCAATTTCATCCCTGTATGCCGGCACATCTTCCTCAACAGGCTGGCTATAATTCAGGATCAGGCCAGATAGCAAAGAAAACAAACTTTTTCTTTTTTCATGACTGGCATCGCCATTCATCATCATCTCGTGTAACAAGCAAAAACAATCAGTTATTTTATTATCAAAGATAATATTTTCTGAAAATCCTGGCAATTCCCGTTTTCCTGTCACCTCTTTCGCCCAGTCAAGCATCACTTCCTTGCTGATATGAAAAGCGCGGTAACTCAATGCGCCTTTATCGGTTTGTACACAGGCATGGTTATCACCTGGATTGAACAAAACAATGCTTCCCCTTCCAATTGTATAATTCTTGCCCCTGCAAAAGAGGCAACGCTCTCCCTTCTCTACAAAACCAATCACATAATACTCATGGAAATGATTGGGAAACGGCTTCGCCATTCCCTCAAAATAGCAGGCTTCAATCCGCAATAACGCATCGTAAACAACCGCTTTACTTTCTTTCTTCATTTACACCCTGCCTTACTGGAACTCATTATAAAGAAAGATTTTCTAAAGTCTTGTACGATATCGTCATTCGCCAATATTGCAAACAACCTGTCCGGATATCTGCACTGCTGCAATTCATCAATACCGCAAAAAATAGGCAAAAGGAAGCCTGCAACTGTCCGTATGACAGGAAGGAGCGTAAGCAGCTATTTTATGAGATTAAACATGAAGAAAGAGACAGCCATATGCCAATGGGGCAATCCTTTATTCTTGTTCAAAAATAAAGCAATACTGGCAGTCCGGTTATTGCTTTCCGCTTTCACTGTCCAGGCACACTTGTTCGCCACTCGTCCCATTTTCCCGGTAAAAAAAGATATCGGGCCATAGCAGACCAGCAGGAACACAAACCGGAAAACCAGTGATACCTGCTCCCCCAACGCTATATTTCCCGGACAATGCGCATGGAATAATCCGTTGCACGGATATGCTTGGTCAACTCACCGATAGAGATACGTTCAACACCCGTTTCCGCCACCATACGCACATTGGCGGCATTGATACCGCCTGATGCCTCAAGCACTGCCTTCTCGCCCGCTTTTTCGACAGGGGTACTCCGCCGTGCAACACGCTGCACTGCCTTTTTCATCATCTCAGCGCTGAAATTGTCCAGAAGAATCAACCGTGCGCCAGCCGCCAGCGCCTCTTCAAGCTGTTCAAGGCTTTCCACCTCAATCTGAACCGGCGCCTGCGCGCTTACCGCCTTGGCCGCTTCCATAGCCTTGCCAACCCCGCCAGCCGCTGCAATATGGTTTTCCTTGATCAACACCGCGTCATACAATCCCATGCGCTGGTTTTCGCCGCCGCCGACCCGCACCGCATATTTCTGCGCCAGCCTCAAGCCCGGCAGCGTCTTGCGCGTATCGTAAATCCGCGCCCGCGTGCCCGAAATGAGGCGCGTATATTCCCTCGTCACAGTAGCCACACCGGAAAGCAGCTGCAAAAAATTCAGCGCCGTACGTTCTGCCGTCAGCAGCGCGCGAACCGGGGCACGCACCAGACACACCTCGGTATAAGGCGGCATCAGGTCGCCTTCAGCATATTGCCACAGGATCTGTATGCGGCGATCCACCTTTTCCATCACGGCATCAAACCAGGGCGCACCGCACAGAACAGCCTCCTCACGAACCACTACCTTCGCCTCAACAACAAGGTTGTCCGGTACCAGACCGGCAGTCAGATCACCGGCCCCCACATCTTCTGCCAAAGCAGCATCCACTCCCGCCGCCAGAACCTCTTGCAAAGCAGCGTCAAAAGGCGCATACGGATTTTTCAGGTCACTGCTCATGCCGGCCCCATTCCCGAAACGGGAAAACGCCCCGGCTGTTGTCCTTCCTTCCTCATCCTTGCAGCAAAATCCAGCATCCGCCCGATGCTGATAACCGCCTTGTCACGAATAACCGGATCCACATGAATTTCATGCTTTTCCGTCTCAAGGACTTCCAGCAAAGCAGCCAGATGATTCATCGCCATCCATGGGCAATGCGCACAGCTTTTGCACGTTGCGCCATTGCCTGCCGTAGGTGCTTCAATCAGGCGTTTTCCCGGCACAGCCTGCCGCATCTTATGGAAAATCCCCTTGTCAGTCGCCACAATAAATTCCGGCGCATCCATTTCCTTGGCCGCTGCAATCAGGCGGGAAGTCGATCCCGCCACATCTGCCTGTGCCACAACAGCAGCGGGTGATTCCGGATGAACCAGCACCTTGGCCTGTGGATGGCTTTCTTTCAGCATCGCCAGTTCGGCGCCCTTGAATTCATCATGCACCAGACAGGTTCCCTGCCAGAGCAGCATATCCGCGCCAGTCTGCTCCTGGATATAACTCCCAAGATTTCTGTCCGGTGCCCAGATAATTTTTTTGCCCTGCGCATGCAAATGCGCCACAATCTCCAGCCCGATAGAAGACGTTACCATCCAGTCTGCCCGCGCTTTCACAGCAGCGCTAGTATTGGCATAAACCACAACCGTCCGATCCGGATGCGCATCACAAAAAGCGGAAAATGCCTCGGCCGGACACCCCAGGTCAAGCGAACAATTGGCATCCGGATCAGGCATGAAAACCCGTTTTTCCGGACTGAGCATCTTGGCCGTTTCTCCCATAAAACGCACACCGGCCACAATCAGCATTTTGGCAGGATGATCCCGCCCAAAACGTGCCATTTCAAGGGAATCCGCAACACATCCCCCCGTTTCTTCCGCCAGTTCCTGAATATCCGAATCCACATAATAATGGGCAGCCAATACCGCCTTCTTCTCATGAAGAAGCTGCTTGATCCGCACTTTCATAGCAGTACGCTCTGCCAAAGAAGGCTCGGAAGGCACGCGCGCCCAGGCACAGGCAAGATTAACCGCCCCGCTTCCTGCCTGGGGCAAATCATATTCAATCGTCCTGATATTTTCGTTTTTTTGGGGAGTCGCCATATCATCCAGCAAAAAATCATCCATACCTGTAATTATCGGCCATCTGCACCCGCTTTGCATCAACCGGCAGCCGGAAAACCGTTTTGCCAACCCGGATTTTACCGTCCCGCTATCGTCGGATAATCCCGTACAATAAGCTGGACTTTTTTGCCGCCGGAAACCAGCCTGGCCGCCGCCCCTACCGGCAGCGTTACCTTGTCGCGGATATGCCCGAAAGGCAGCCCGGTAATCACAGGAATGGGAAGATGGGCACGCAGCCAGCCAACCATGGCATTAAAATCATAGCCATTGTCATACCCGGTCAGGGTATAGCCGGAAACACTCCCGAAAAGCAACGCCCGCTGCCTTGCCAGCATACCGCTGTAGTACAGCTGTAAAACCATACGCTCCACACGATAGGGATGCTCATTCACATCCTCAACAAACAAAATGCCGCCCTCTATTTCCGGCATCCACCTGCTGCCAAGAAGATGGGTCACCATAGCCAGGTTCCCCCCCCAGAGCATCCCTGTCACATCCAGCTCCGGATTGTCCTCATCCCAGGAAAGCACACATTCCCCTCTTTTCAGGCAATCCCAGAAATGCCCTAACGTGAAGCTGCTCGTATCATCCCTTGTCAGATCATTACAGGCCATCGGCCCGGCAAAACTGACCGCCCCGGTTTTGGCCAGCAATCCCAGGTGAAAAACCGTAAAATCACTATGGCCGACAAACAGCTTGCCGCTTTGAGCCAACATATCAAAATCAAGATGCGGCAACAGGCGGGACATGCCATATCCCCCCCTTAACGCCATCACAACATCCACCCCCGGATTCAGCGCAGCAGCATGAATCTGCTCCACACGGGCGCTGTCATGGCCGCCAAACCGCTGATACCGCCCTGCATGGCAGTAATAGTTGTAAACCCGGCAATGCTCCTTTTCCAACAGGGAAACAGCCCGGCCAACAGCTGCCTCATCCGGCGCATAACCGCCAGGAGCCACAATAGCAATACCAATCGTGCTGTCTTGCATTAAATCCCCTCCCGGCAAACAACCGTCATTCGCCCTGACCCTGTCGGCTTTCCTTCATTTTTGCCTCCTTGCGGCGCCGGGCAAAAAAAGCTTTCAACAATCCCGCACATTCGGCATCCAGCACACCGCCGGTTACCATGGCATGATGATTCAATTTTTTTTCAGCAAAAAGATTAACCACACTCCCGGCCGCCCCTGTCTTGGGATCATGCGCTCCAAAAACCACACGCCGTATCCTGGCATGGATCATTGCCCCCGCGCACATGGCGCAAGGCTCCAGCGTTACATACAAATCACATTCCGGCAGGCGGTAATTGCCCAAAACCCGTCCCGCCTCGCGCAAAGCCATCATTTCCGCATGGGCCGTCGGATCCGCTGTAAAAACCGGACGGTTATACCCGCAGGCAATGACCCTGCCATCTTTGACCACAACTGCACCAACCGGCACCTCGCCCGCCTTGCCTGCCTTTTCTGCCTCAAGGAGGGCAAGCCGCATAAACGCCTGGTCTTGTTCCATCTCCCGATTATGCCGCGCTAACTTCCGCCCAGCTGTTGGGCGTTTCATACAACCGGATACATTGCAGCGTCAGCGCCGCCTCATACCGGGTTTCATACACCGCCTTCAGGATATCAAACGCAATCCGGGCAAGATTCTCCACCGTCGGGATACGGTCAAGCACCACCGTCTTGTGATCCGGCAACGTTTCAAGAAACTGCCTTACAGGCAAATCCTGCTCATAAACCAGAAAAGCATGATCCCATTTTGAAACAAGATGTTTTTCCGCCAGCTCCTTCACCTCCGAAAAATCCATCAGCATCCCTTCTGATGAAGCCCCCTTCGCTTCCTGCACCTTGCCCAGCAGCGTAATGTGCATCACATAACGGTGCCCGTGCAAATTGCGGCACACACTCCGGTGGTTAGGTATCCGGTGTCCGGCATCAAACTCCAGTTTTCTTGTGATCGTCAGCATATCCTGTTTTATATCCCGTTTACGGAATCTGCAAATATTTATGCGTCTGCAAACTGAGCTTCCACTGCGGCCGCGCCAGGCAAGTCTGCACAGCAAACGCCGTATTTTCCTTCCCTTTTGGCCCGTCCATCGGCTGAAGGTAAAAATGGTCAAACTGCAAACGCTCATAGTCTGCCAGATTTTGCCCCGCTTGCGGCACAACCACCTTCAATTCATTTCCCCGGTCCTGCACAAGCGGTGCCCCCGCCTTGGGGCTCACGCAAATCCAGTCAACCCCCTTAGGCACAGCCAGCGTCCCGTTCGTCTCTATCGCCACCTCAAACCCATATTCGTGCATCGCCTCAATCAAAGGCGCATCCAGCTGCAAAAGCGGCTCGCCGCCGGTAAAAACCACATACTTCGTTGGCACAGCCAAATCAGGCCACAGAGAAGCAATCTGCGCAGCCAAAAGCGCACTTTCCGGATACTTTCCTCCATGCTCCCCATCAATGCCAACAAACGCCGTATCACAAAAAGAACAGGCTGCCGCTGCCCTGTCCGCTTCACGGCCATTCCAGAGATTACACCCCGAAAAACGGCAAAACACAGCAGGGCGCCCGCTTCGTGCTCCCTCGCCTTGCAAAGTGTAGAAAATTTCCCGGACAACGTATGTCAAAACAGCCTTCCATCCCATCTTGCCAGAATCCAGGGCAACATTGTCTCACCTCTTTGCCCTTTCGTCATGACTATACCCGTAAACAGGCTGTCTGCTGCCTGGAGAATACCGCTGTTATAGCCAACCAGCACAACCCTGCCTACTGGACAATAGCAACCAGCGCGAGTAATTCAGGCTGGGACAGCGCCTGACTAACACTAATGGAATAGGCATACCCGTCTCTAGCCCAAACAGCAAGAAAAAACGCGTTGCTTTCTCCCTTGATAGTTATACCATCTATAGTTTCTACCTGGGCATAATGATTGTAATCTCCGCTGATATCCCCCTTCCCCCTTGCCTTGCGGATCAGCATATCCTGCCCGTTCTCTCCATAAAACGCCTGAATCATCACGCCCTTCAAAACATTCAACCTGTCAGGTATTTTGTGAAGAACCATATCAAAACCTGCCAGCCTGGCAGCTTCCTCCATGCTGTCACAACTTACGAAAGGATTGGGCAATCTCAATAAACCACCTTCAGCCTTTCCCCTTAGTGCAACCGCCGGTTTATCCCAGGTTTGAGAATCGCTAATATCAAAACTCGCATTAAAATCACCGGCAGACGGGCTGCCGCCATAGTAAGCGCAGAAAAAACAGACCATAGCTGCGCAAAAACCAAGAGTCAGCAGAGTATGTCTTTTCATGCAAGGTTTTCCCTGTTATTTTTTGTTTTGTTCAGCTACCCACTGCCTCATCGCTCTGCATAAGCTGAAAAAAAAATAAAAAATAAAATTTTCAGGATATTGTGAACTACTCTGTCATCCAGTACGATCCGGCCCACCTTACTCTATTGGTATTTGAAAACCATTAAATATTCAACTCGCAAGAAAAGCTACAGATACTTTTTATACTTTCCTTTGCCAAGAAATTCAACGAACCCCTTGTCTCTCAGCAATTGTAACTGTTGCCGGATTTTAGGACGAATATTATTGTTATCCGGATGTTTCTCTGACAGAGCTTTTTCAAAACAATAAATATCCTTCAGCTCAAACTCACTTGTCTTTATTGAGTTCATACAATTCAACACATCCAACAACCACCCTTTTGCAACGGTGTCATCTACATCCAGCTGCTGCGCTTTCCTTACCTTTGCTACAATGAAATCTTTGTTCTCTGCACGCCCTTCATGAATAATTGAAATTCTCCCTTGTTCAGGAATCTTATCAAGTAAGATACTGCAACCAACCCATCCAGCTCGCCGGGCAACCGGAGACAATGGCTTTCTCTTTTCAATAATATCGGGAGTAAAAAAGTGCCTGGGAACCATGATAAGGCTCCTGACACACAAGCCATTCAATGAATAACCCATGAAGAAAAAATCCGGGTTTTCCTTGCTCGTGATGCGTTCCACCATTGTTTCATATGCGCCATCACTCACTTTTCCACCTATTTTCCCATTTCTGCTTTTCAACTCATATTGTGCTGCACATTGAGAGCAGAAGAAATCAGCAACAGGCTTGTTATTTGCAAAATGTTCTATCTCCTCTTTACCACATCTTGGGCAGAACATATTTCGCAGCATCCATTCTTCCGTTATCACTCTCGCCAATTGCGATTTCGAATGATACTTGTCAATTAACTCTTTTCTGAAATCAAGATTCATTTATAAATCTCATGCCCATTTGGCATTATTCGTAGTAAGTCTATAATTCTCAGCCTGCTTTTCTTTCTGATTTACAAAAGCAGATTCATATCCCTAATATGATCATAAACCCATATGCCGACTCTTATGAGTATCACTGCCACCAATAACAGAGGAATACTGGAATGAATACCTGCCCTCTTGATCAGGGTTTCTCTGAAGATCAATACTGCATACACTACATAACTGCGAAAGACATCTTGCAAGATATAAAACAACTTGCGAATACAAATTGAAAAAGGCGGGCATTTACTTCCCAAATGCCCGCCTTTCTTTTCTCCTGCTACTCCCACTCAATCGTGGCAGGTGGTTTGCCGGAAATGTCATACACCACCCGGTTAATGCCTCTCACCTCATTGATAATGCGGTTGGAAACGCGGCCCAAAAGCGTATGCGGCAAATGCGCCCATTGCGCTGTCATAAAATCCTGCGTCTGGACAGCACGCAGGGCCACCACATAATCATACGTACGGCCATCGCCCATCACACCGACTGATTTCACCGGCAAAAACACCGCAAATGCCTGGCTGGTCGCATCATACCAGCTCATGCCGTTGCTTCCGGCAGCATCAACCGGCGTTTTCCGCAGCTCCTCAATGAAAATGGCGTCGGCCTGCCTTAACAAATCGGCATATTCCGGCCGCACCTCGCCCAGAATGCGTACACCCAAACCGGGGCCGGGGAAAGGATGGCGGTACACCATTTCAGGCGGCAAACCAAGCGCCAGCCCCAATTCACGCACCTCATCCTTGAAAAGTTCGCGCAACGGCTCCAGCAGTTTCAGGTTCAACTCTTCCGGCAGGCCACCCACATTGTGATGGCTCTTGATGGTATGCCCTTTTTTGCCTTTCCCGGCACTTTCAATCACATCCGGATAAATCGTGCCCTGCGCCAGCCATTTTGCATCCTGTATCTTGGCAGCCTCTGCATGGAATACCTCCACAAACTCCCGTCCGATAATCTTGCGTTTTTCCTCAGGGTCAGTTACCCCTGCCAGACACTGCATGAACTGGGCAGAGGCATCCACATGCACCACCTTAACCCCCAGGTTTCGCGCAAACATTTCCATAACCATCTTTGCTTCATTCAAACGAAGCAGGCCATGATCCACAAAAACACAAGTCAACTGGTTTCCAATAGCGCGATGAATCAGGGCTGCCGCAACACTGGAATCCACCCCGCCGGACAAGCCGAGAATCACGCCCTCATTGCCTACCTGCTTCCTGATGGCATGAACCGCTTCCTCCACATAATCCGACATATTCCAGTCCGGCTTGCAGCCGCAAATCTCATGGACAAACCGTGCCAGAATCGCCTTACCCTGCACAGTGTGGGTCACCTCCGGATGGAACTGCACCGCATAAAACCGGCGTGCCTCATCAGCCATACCTGCAATAGGGCAGGCCTCGTTTGAAGCCATCAGCGCAAACCCCGGCGGCATGGCCGCCACCTTGTCGCCATGGCTCATCCAGACCCGAAGAATGCTGTTCCCTTCCGGCGAAACCGTATCACAAATCCCTGCCAGCAAGGCAGTAGGCTGGCATGCCTTGACTTCAGCATAACCAAATTCACGAATGCTGCCATTTTCGACACGGCCGCCAAGCTGCGCCGCCATAGTCTGCATACCGTAACAGATACCCAAAACCGGCACGCCCCGCTCAAACACCGCCTGCGGCGCACGAGGAGTATCCCCTTCCGTCACACTTTCCGGGCCACCTGAAAGGATAATGCCTCGCAATGATCCATCGCTGCCATAACCGCGCACATATTCCTCACCGGCATCATAAGGAATCACCTCGGAAAAAACACCTGCCTCGCGCACACGGCGTGCGATCAACTGGGTAACCTGGGAACCAAAATCAATAATCAGGATTCGTGAGTGCATACATCATATTCCGGTTGAAGAGTCATACAGGCCCGGGCCAATCACCCGGGCCTGCGTGGGTGCGGAAATGCAACTGGGTCAATCAGCGCGGTAATTGGGCGCTTCCTTGGTAATCTGGACATCATGAACATGCGATTCGCGCATACCGGCCGAACTGATTTCAACAAATTCTGCCTTCTCATGAAATTCCCGGATATTGGCGCAGCCGCAATATCCCAAAGAAGCCCGCAGCCCGCCTGTCAGCTGATAAAGAATAGCGGAAATCGGCCCCTTGTAAGGAACCCGCCCTTCAATGCCTTCAGGGACAAACTTGTCAGACTGTTGTTCGTGATCCTGGAAATAACGATCCGCCGAACCGCCTGACATGGCGCCCAGACTGCCCATGCCGCGATAAGATTTATAGCTGCGCCCCTGATAAAGAATCACCTCGCCAGGCGCTTCATCCGTACCGGCAAACATGCTGCCCATCATGACCGTTGAAGCCCCTGCTGCCAGCGCCTTGGCAACATCACCGGAAAAACGGACACCGCCATCAGCAATACAGGGTACATCCGTCCCTTCCAGCGCCTTTACCACATCGGCAATAGCCGTAATTTGCGGCACACCCACCCCGGCAACAATCCGGGTTGTGCAAATAGAACCAGGGCCAATCCCCACCTTCACGCCGTCAGCCCCTGCATCTACCAGCGCTTTTGCCGCCGCACCGGTTGCAATATTGCCGCCAATAATCTGGATATCCGGATAATGATCCCGAATCCAGCGAATCCGCTGGAGAACACCCTGTGAATGGCCGTGCGCCGTATCCACCACCAGCACATCCACACCAGCCTTGACCAGCAGCTCAATACGCTCGTCATTGTCCGGGCCAACCCCGACAGCCGCAGCAGCCAAAAGCTTGCCGTAACTGTCTTTGGAAGCGCGGGGATAATCCGTGGATTTATGGATATCGGTTGCCGTCATCAACCCGCGCAGCTCAAAATCGTCATTCATCACCAGAACCCGTTCCAGGCGGTTCAGGCTCATCAGGCGCTTTGCTTCCGCCATGGTAGCGCCTTCTTTCACATACACCAGCTTTTCCCGGGGCGTCATCCTGTCGCGGACAAAAACGCTCTGGTCTTCCTCAAAACGAATATCGCGATTGGTAATAATACCCACCACCTTGCCGCCTTCCACAACAGGAAAGCCGCTGAACCCATATTGGTTTGCCAGCGCCGTTACATCACGAAGGCGCATGGAAGGCGGAATCGTAATCGGATCAAGAATAACGCCCGATTCAAAGCGCTTTACCCTTGCCACCTCTCTTGCCTGCTCTGCAGGTGTCAGGTTCTTATGGATAACACCAATGCCGCCTTCACGGGCCATGGCAATCGCCAGACGCGCTTCGGTTACCGTATCCATGGCTGCCGAAACGAGCGGGATATTCAGGGATATTTTGCGTGTCAGGCGGGTTGAAAGGGAAGTATCTTTGGGAAGAACGGCTGAATAAGCCGGTACCAGGAGCACGTCATCGAATGTGAGTGCCTTCTTAATGAGTCGCATAATCTATCCTGTTGGCACAAAAGAGAATTATATAGATTTTTTGGTGACAGTAAAAGCAGTCATCAAATACAACATCTTTCACAATCGTCCCATTTTAAACAAAACAGACTGGCTCCTCATCGCTCTGCGCTCTCTGCTCTGTCTGGCCTGATCTGCCTTTCTGCCTCTTGCTTTCCCTCTCTTCTCTTTTTTGTTTTTCCTGTTTTTGTTTTTCTTTTCTTTGATTGTGTCCTGCCCTAAAATCTATGTAACTTTGTTTTTCTTCATCTTTTTGTTTTTTCTAGGCTTTTGGGG
>JAMPER010000001.1:1003472-1234245 GCA_023664945.1 Alistipes senegalensis
GGATTGGCAGGAGGGGGCTTGCCTTTTTTGCTGTCAGAAAGTGGCAAGGTTATTTTGGGATGCCCTCTTCCATGCCAAGCGGGTCTATCATGATGATTCTGCCGTCATCAATATTTTCCAGGTATTGGTCTGGCGGCGGAATAAAACGGTTCATCCGCACAGAAAGGATAATGCACTTCAATAAGGCATGCTGTGCTGCCCGGATAGCATCGGTAAAGCCGGGAGCATTTACCTGGATATCCTCCATATCCAGCAGCCGGATATGCCAGCTCCCCTCCTGCTTTTCTATGAGTGCCGGATAAGGAACCAGCATATCTGTCATGCGCCGTCTGGCCCGTGTCTTCCCGGCCTCCAGTTTCCTGGCCAGCTTTTGCGCGGAAAGATGCGTATAACGCTTCAGCATACTCAGGTTCCGGTGCCCGCTGATAGCGGAAATTTCCATTACATCCAGCGTGCCCAGTTCAAAAAGCCGTGAAATGGCCTCATGCCGCAAATCATGGAAATGCAAATCGGTGATGCCCAGCTTGCGGACCATGAAACGCCAGGTTGATTTGATACCCTCGGTAGTGTAATGGAAAACTTTCCCGGATTTTCTTTGCCCCAGGCGTACCAGCGCATCCCTGGCGCGCAGGGAAAGCGGCACATCCCGCCGGTCGCCGTTTTTGGTTTCGGGCAGCCGGGCAACCCGTTTGCCCAGGTCAATATTTTCCCAGTGCAAATTGAGTATTTCTGCCTGCCGCATGGCCGTCTCCAGCGCCAGCACAATAATGGAATAAAGCGAAGGATTAACATGGTTATGGGCGTAGCGCAGTATCATCCGGTTTTCCCTGGGCGTTAAACGGCGCTCCCTCCCAGGCGGCAAACGCGGCTTGCGGACCTGGCCGACAGGATTATGTTCGCAAAGCCCCCATTCAATGCGGGCAATATCAAAAAAATGGGAAAGCAGCGACATTTCAAGGCGAACGCTGGCAGTGGAAATGGGCGGCCTGTTCGCGGGTTTGCCTGAGCAAGCCTCTGGTCCCGGTAACAGGCTACATCAACGCTTGTGATTTCATGAACCTGCTTCTGTCCGAGAAAAGAGCGGGAAATCTGCTCAAGGCGGTAACATTCCTGGCGGTAACCTTTTTTAAGGATGGATACGGTTGCCCCATATTTCTCAAGGGCATCACACAGTAACGCTTTTTTCATGGTCAAATCAGGATTATGACAACAGGAGAAAAAACCGTGGAATGCTCCGGGAAAAGCGCATTTTCAGGCAAAGGCAAAAAACATCCCTGCTTCAGCCGGAAAAATAGTCCTGCTCGCTATCTTTTTTGCAGGCATGTCCCTATCATGCCCATTTTGGCTATCCGGGAAAAATGGTGCAGATTTTGACTGAATCCATCCGCCAGGCAGCACGCCGGGGCTGGCGCGTTGGCATTGAAGAAAACGGCTGCCTGGCTGTCTTTGATGTTGTCGCCCGCCTGGGCAGCCATATAAGGGGAGACGAAAAATGGGCAATCTATCCGGCAGGCGATTCGCGCGAAGATGGGCCACCCGGGCAACCTCCTCGCCTGTTTGCCGCCCTGGATGCCAATAGCCTGGTCTATTGCCACTCGCCCTTAAACGGAAAAGAATATATAGTGGCAGAACTCATCAGCCGCTATGCTTCCCGTCCGGGCAAATAAACAATTTTTTGTTTCCGGCTATCTTTCCTCTTTTCTTTTCCCGCCTGCTATGACAAAAGTAACAGCAATAATAATCATGGCCAGGCCAACGCTTTCCCGTAAAGTAAACGTTTCCCCGAAAACCGTTACCCCGAAAAAAATGGCCGTAACCGGCTCAAGCGCCCCCAGGATAGCCACCGGCGTAGAACCAATATACTGGATGGCGCTGTTGGTGCACAAAAACGAAACAGCAGTAGGAAAAAGCGCCAGTGCCAGCAGGTTTGCCCACAAATACCATGCGTGCGGCAAATAAAGCGTTTCCTGAAAAACCAGGCGAAACACAAACAAAAACAGGCCAAAAAGCAAAACATAGCATGTCACTGTCAGGGTAGGCATGTTTTTCAGGCTGGTCTGGCTGGCGCCCACCAGATAAGCCGCATACGAAAAAGCGGAAACCATTGCCAGAAGCGAGCCTGTCAGGCTCAAGGTTGCCCCTTCCCCGTTTTTGCATAAAAGGCCGACGCCTCCTGCTACAAAGAGAATGCAAAAAAGCGTTTTCCCGGTCAGTTTTTCCCGGAAAAAGAGCGCCATCATCAATGCCACAATCACCGGATAGACAAAAAGCAGGGTAGAGGCAATCCCGGCATCCATGTAGTTGTAACTCTGAAAAAGCGTAAGAGAAGAAAGGGCAACCAGCACACCGGCCAGCAACAGGGGCAAAACCTCTTCGCGATGCAGCGCAAAGCGTTGTCCCCTGGCACGCATCATGGCCGCCAAAATCGGAATGGCAAGGAGATAGCGGAAAAAAAGGACAGAATCCGGATTCATCCCTGCCTGATACAATGGGAGGGTAAACAGGGGATTCATGCCGTAAGTGGCCGCTGCAATGATCCCCAGAATATATCCTTTGGCCTTTTTATTCATGGCAACACGGCTGCCGTGCCTTGCGCTTGCAGCAAACATTAGTAACAGGCCCATCGGGCAGCCGCCTTCAGGCAATTTGGTTGTGTTTATTTTAGCCTTGTCCGGCAGCCATGCCAAACCAGACGGCTATTTTGCCGCCATCAATGGGAGCTTACTTTTTCCTTCTTTCAAGGGAAATCTCCCTTCTCCTTTTTCAGGCCTGTTTTACACGCCAACCCAAAACGGCAAACCACCCGTTACAGGGAAGCTGTTTCTCTGGAAAGGAGTTCAGCCGCTCGCCGCACAATAACAGGACAAACCGCTTCAGTATGTCTCTTGAGTAACTCGCCGCACAGGGTACTGCCCATTTCCTGCTCAAAAGCATCCACAGCCCGCCTGCCCTTTTCAATTTTGCCTGCCAGTCCGGCCACCATGAGCATAGCTGCTACCGCACCGCAGGTTTGCCTTTTTCCCATCCCGCGCCCAAACCCGGCAGCCAAATCCAGCGCCTGCTTTTCGCTCAACCCTGCCAGCCCGGCATAAGCCAGGGCAATGGCCTGTGCGCAATTAACGCGCCTGCCCTCGCCCAACGGCTCATGAAAACAGGAAACCGCCTTGCCAACCCTTTCATCCATCCCGTTTATGTTTGGCCCTTACCGGTAAGCATCCGCCAGGATGGCAACACAGTCGTCTTCCGAAAGGGGAACCGGATCCATGGCAAACAGGTCTCCCATAGTTTCCCGCGCATTTCTGGCATATTTGCGTTCTTCCCCGCGAACAATACCGTAATCCGACATTTTCAGGTTGGCCACACCGCAAGCCTGCTGCAACTCTGCCAGCGCATCCACAAAATCCATGGCACGGCTTGCTTCCTTCCTGCCCATAGCCTTTGCCATGGCTATCATCCGCTCATCGCATGCGCCGGTTTTGGCAAAATGCGTATAGTAAGGGCGGCTGATCATAATAAGCCCTGCTCCGTGCGGCAAATCGGGATGGTAAGCGGAAAGGGCATGCTCAAGGGAATGCTCGGAAGTAATAAAACAGCTGCTCAACACCATACCGGAAAGCGTATTGGCCAGCGCAACGTTGGCGCGTGCTATTTCATCCCTGCCGTTTTGCACTGCACGCGGGAGCGCCTCGCTCACCAGTTCGATGGCTTTTAAGGCAAAAAGGTCACTCATGGGATTGGCCGATTTGCTGATATATCCTTCGGTAGCATGAAAAAGCGTATCAAAACCCTGAAAAGCCGTCAGCATCGGCGGCACGCTCAGCATCAGCTCCGGATCAACCACAGCCAGTACCGGGAAAGTACCGTCATAACCAAAGCCGATTTTCTCGTTAGTTTCTTCTTTGGTTACAACCGTCCAGGGATCTGTTTCCGAACCGGTGCCCGCCGTGGTGCTAACAGCAACAACCGGCAGCGGGCTGTTTGGCAGCGGCTTGCCTTTGCCGCTCCCGCCAAAAACATAATCCCAGTAATCCCCTTCGTTCTTTGCCATAACGGCAATGGCCTTGGAAGCATCCATCACGCTGCCTCCGCCCAGGCCCACCACAAAATCACAACCGGCCTTTCGCGCGGCAGCTGCCCCTTCCATTACATTGGTCCTGGTCGGATTCGGCTGTACCTGGTCATAAACGGCATAATCCACCCCGGCCAGTTTCAGTTCGCCAATCAGCCTGTCAAGATATCCGTTTGCCCTGGTTGATTTGCCTGATGAAATAACAACCAGTGCCTTTTTTCCGGGAAGCGCAACCTGATGCAGGCGGCCAAGCTGCCCCTTGCCAAACAGGATTCGGGTGGGAATAAAATAATTGAAAAACATAGTGCATATCTCCTGTTATGGCAAAAAACGGGAAAACACATGCTTTCCCCGCTGTGTCGGGACAAAAACTACATAAGCAAATATTGTACTGTATGCTCGTCCGGAACCGCCGGTTTTATCTGAAAATGCGTTTCCGGCAACACTTTCCGCAAAATAACGTGTATCCTTTTTCCTGAAGCAGGCCGTCTGCCGGCCCCCTGTTTTTTACCCAGCCTGTCAGAGAGGATTATATGAACCAGACCATTACTTCCATTTTGGAACGAAGAAGCATCCGCGCATTCAAGCCGCATCAGGTTCCCGAGCGGGAAGTCAGCTGGATACTGGAAGCCGGGCTCTATGCAGCGACTTCCAGAAACAAACAGCCCTGGTTTTTCTCGGTCGTCACCCGGCAGGATATTTTTCAGAAAATCACCCGCGGCGTTCTGGAAACCCTGCGCACCACCAACATCGAACAGTACAAAATCAAGGCGCAGGATCCTGATTTTTCCCCTTTTTATCATGCGCCAACCGTTATTTTCCTCTCAGGCAAGGAAGAAGAACAAAGCGCGGCAATTGATTGTGCCAATGCCGCCCAGAACATGTGCGTTGCAGCCTACTCGCTGGGACTGGGTTCATGCTACCTGCGAAGCTTCAGGCAGGCTTTTGAAAACCCGCTGTTGGCACAGGAACTCAATGCAGAACTCGGCCTGCCTGCCGGCTATGCCACCATCTACGCAGTTGCATTGGGTTATGCGGACGAACCGCACCCTTCCACGCCGCACCGCAACCGTAACGTTATCCGTTACATCAGGTAACAGGAAAACAGCTTGCCGCAAGATGCCAATGGCATCTTGCAAAGCGGCATTCCTCCTTTTTCCGGCACAAATCAAATCCTTCCCCGGGCACATGCGTAAAATATTTGCCATATTACCCTTGGCAAACAGCGCGGTAACATGGAATAAAGACAGCTCATCTGATTTGCCAAACAGACCCAACCTGACAGGAGAAAACCATGAAACGCTACCTGACCGCTTTGATGTTCCCTGTTATCCTGGCCGGATGTGCCGGCTCGTCTGACCAGGACGGGACAGCCCTTCCCGCCATGACGGATAACGTTACCCTGACCCGCTACTACTGGCAGCTTCAGGATGCAAAAAACGGAGAAGGCGAATTGATCACCGCCCTGTTTGTCCAGCCCGACAAACCGGTACAGCTTCAATTTGACAACGGCAGCTTCAGCATTGCCAATACCTGCAACAATATGGGCGGCTCCTATTCACTGTATGAAAACCAGCTGACCTTTGGCGCAATGGCATCCACAAGAAAAATGTGCGCAGACAGCAACCTTGCCGCACTGGATAATGAAATAGGCAGCCGTTTGAGGGGAGCCAGCCAATACAGCATCCTGCCCGCCGAACAACCTGTTCTGACCCTCACTACCGCCGCTGGTGAAACACTCCGGTTTACCGGCATACCAACCCCGGCCACACGCTATGGCGGCGAAGGAGAAATCGTATTCATGGAAATCGCGCCGCAAACCGTCCCATGCAGCCAGGCTTCTGCCGCAACAGGACAATGTATGCAGGTGCGGGAGGTTTACTATAACGACAATGGCCTGAAAACAGGCGCTCCCGGCCCGTGGCAGGATTTTTATCAGGAAATTGAAGGCTATCGTTTCCAGCCGGGGGTTCGCAACATCCTGCGTGTCAAGCGCTATCGCATTGCCGAACCGGCCGCAAATTCCGCCGGAACAGCTTATATTCTGGATATGGTCGTTGAATCGGAAATCATGCCCCCGGGCAAACTGGCCGGGAAACAGCGTTGATATTGCCATACAATGCTTTCTGCCCGCCGGGATTTTCCCGCCGGGCAATTTTTGTTATCCCCTTTTTCACAGCAATGCTGTCCTGCCCAAACAAAAGGCAAAGGAAAAAGAAAGAGCACAATTCCTGATATAATGAAAACCTGTTGTCCGGTAAGCAATACTGGTCAGGCTGTATCCGGCGCTGCTGCATTTGTTTGAAAGGAGAAGGCTGTATGCCTGCAAATCCTGAACAATCCCCCGTTATCCAAACCGGCCCGATTATAAACGCCGAAGCGGCCGCTTCTCCCATTATCATGGAAGAAAACACCGGCTATGACCCCAATCAGGATTTTTCCTGCGGCTGCACTGCCATTGTTCCGGCAGGGTCGCGTGCCCTCTTTATGAAATTTTGCCTGATTGTCATGGCTGTCGGCGCAATAGTGATGTACGGCTTTTTCAAACTTTCGGAAAGCCTGGGCTGGATGTAAATTCTTTTTCCGGTTCCCTCCTTTCCGCGCTTTTCTTTTACCGCAAAGTCTGCTCCGATTTTAAGGGCACTTTTTCTCTATTCTTCATCTAATGCGCATAGCGCATATTTATAGCGGAAAAATGCTTTTGCCGCTTTGCGCCTCACGCATTTTCTTACCAGAATGACGGCATGAGTGTTGGAAATAAAATTAGGACAATCAGAAAATCCAGGAACCTCAGCATAACCGAGGTTGAAAGCAGGGCGGGTATTTCTGAAGGGAACCTTTCCCGTATTGAAACAGGCAAACAATGGCCAAGAGAAGACACCCTTGCGGCTATTGCAGCAGCGCTTGAGTGCCGGATAGCCGATTTCTTTACCATAACGGACGCCCACACTGCACAGCCAATCCCGCTGATTACCTATTCCCAGACAGAAGCGGCAGGAGAAGCCGGCGAAATGCTTGCGCTTCATCAGACAATAGGCGAGTACGCAGCTTCTCACGCCGTACGCTGGATACCTGCCGACGCAGCCATTCCCGGAAACGCCTTTGCGCTTGAAATTGGCGACCATTCCATGCTTCCCGAATTCCAGAAAAATGATGTTGTCATCATTGATCCGGACATGCCGCCACAGCCGGGCGATTTTGTTCTGGCAAGAGCCGGCCAGGAAACCCTCTTCAGAAAATACCGGCCCCGTGGAACCCGTTCAACCGGGGATATGGTTTTTCATCTGATCCCCTTAAATGAAGATTACCCGGCTTTTCGCTCGGACATTACAAACATTACCCTTATCGGCACTATGCTGGAACACCGGCGCTACAGGAAAAGCTAGTTCTTTCATCCTGTTTTCCCTTTGAACCGGCATTCCCCCTGCACGCCAACAATGCTTGTTTCCGGCCGGAAAAAGATGCGTTTTTCGCATAACGTACTCCAGAGCCGTCAATGCGTTCTAGGCATATTTGGATAGACAAAGAACCTTTTGGCTGCATCATAAACCTGCCTTGCGGCACCACAGTCGCATAATGCCTGCCCGTACAGCTTTCAGGGATACAGCAAAAAAAACAAAAAAACGGCACAAGGATGTCCCTGCGCCGTTTTCCGGAGAATCTGTCCGCAAAATTCAGGACACAGCCAAAACCGGGGCTTTTATCTGGGCACTGTTATAGTCCTGTGCTGCCTTGTCATATCTCTTCAGCATATTGTTAAAAGCTGCCTCCGAACGCCTGTCGCGTACTTCCCGGTAATCGGCAATTATCCCGACTGCATGGTTTCTGACCAGATCATAATACGGGCTGACTGCGCTGCCTTTGGATTTGGCTTCCTCAATCGCCTTGCGCTGCGCACGGATAGCCTGATCCAGCTTAACAGTAAGGCCGTTGCCCCTCGAAAAAGCCTCTGCCCTGTTAAACGGCACCTTGGGATCATCAAAAATAGCGAGCAATTCTTCCGAAAGCAGCAGCATCTCTTCCGTGTGGTAACGCACCATGTCCCCTGCTTCCTTAAGAGCCTCCCTTTCCTTCTCTGCCGCGGCACGGCGGCTTTTCAGCACTTCCGCATCCAGTGCAGATAAAGCGGCAAGCGCTGCTGTATAGTCCTGTTCCAGATCGGCAAAAAATACCTTCGCCTTTGCCATATCATCGGTACGGTAAATCTTGTCCTGAAAATAGGGAACCAGCTCTTTTTCATGAACCCTGATCTTCTCTGCCGCGGCAACCAGCTGGTCTGCCGCCGCATCCATTTCAGCCATGCCTTCGCCGGGGGCTGCCCTGTTCTGGCGAAGCGTTTCTAAAATACCACCCAGATCCGCCACAACAGGATACGCTATATCATCAGAAACTTTTCCTTTCAACACCTTCTTGGATAATTCCCGGTAACTTCCGGACAAGCCGGCCTCGCCGCTAACCAGCGCATGGCAGGCATTGGCATAAACAGCCCGCTTTTTATCTGCCAGCTGTTCCGGCGTCGGAGCCTGCTCCGTCAAAGCCGGTGCAACCGGTAATGCAGCCTGCGCCGGTTCAGCCGGTTTTGCCGCCCCGCTCTCGGGACGTTTGCACGCCGTCACCAGGCCAATACAGACAACCAGCACCACAGATAAAAAAATGGAATAAGGTTTCATCGTTTTTCCCGTAAAACAAAAAGCGGCCAGCCAACCCCTCATGGCAGGCACATCCTTGTTATTTTATATTATTCAGCTCCCCGGCAGCAAAAACAGGTTTGGCCTACGGCCGGCCCAGCCGGATTTCCTGCATATCATAACCGCTCGGCCGCTGGTAGGCTCTCAGCCCAAATGCTGGCAAAACAGCATAAAAATGGTCAAAAACACTGGACTGGATATCCTCATAAGTTGACCAGTCTGTTGTCGCGGCAAAACAGTAAATCTCAAGCGGCAGGCCTTCTGCACCCGGGTCCATCTGCCTGACAATCAGCGTGGCATCCTGGCAGATATCCTTCCGGTTCTTCAGATATTCCCTGACATAAAAGCGAAACAGGCCGATATTGATAATTCCCGAACCGGACAAAACCGTCTCAATGCCGCTGCTTTCCTGCGCTTTTCCCGCCGTAGTGGCAAGACAGTTTTCAGGTATGTTAACGGAAAGCAAGGTCTTAAGCAGGTCAAAATCCTGAAGGCACGCTTTTTCCGCTTCCGTCAGAAAACGGATAGTTCCCTGGTCAATATACAAAGCACGCCGGATACGCCGCCCGCCAGACTCCTGCATACCCCGCCAGTTTTTGAAAGCATCGCTGATAAGGCGTCTTGTCGGCAGGGTTGTAATGGTTCTGTCCCAGTTCTGCACCTTGACGGTATGCAAGGCAATATCAATTACCACACCGTCTGCATGCAGCTGCGGCGCTTCAATCCAGTCTCCTACCCGAAGCATATCATTTGAAGCCAGCTGTACACTGGCAACAAGGGAAAGCAGCGTATCCTGGAAAATCAGCATCAGCACCGCTGCCATGGCACCCAGCCCGGAAAGCAGGATAACCGGGGATTTATCAATCAGCGCGGCAATGACCAAAATGGCAGAAATCAGATAAATCCCTATCTTCAGAATCTGAAGATATCCCTTGATAGGTTTACTGTCTGCATCGGGGCGGCGCGCATACCAGGTATTGACCACATCCAGCGAAGCGGCAACAGCCAGCGCCAGAGTAAGAATAATGAAGGCCGAAGCTGTATTGCGAACAATGGCAGTCACGGTTTCAGGCATAGCCGGAACAAAGGGAATGCCTAACGTAAACACCAGTGCAGGAATGATATTGGCCAGGCGGGAAATAACCGTATCGCTGACAATCTCGTTATCATTTACAAACGGCGTCATGCGAAGCGCATGGCGAATCACCGCCAGGAGCAGCCGCTTGACAACAAAATTGGCAAAGCAGGACACTGCTATCAGAATAGCCAGCGCCGCCATCATGGAATACACCGGCGAACCGGAAAAGGTAGTCTGTATCTGTTCCATTTCTTCAAAAAACTGTTCCGGAAAGCTGCCAGGAAAATACGGCAAACATATCACTGCACCCCGGGAAAAACACCGCCGCTTGGGAAAATTCCGCCGATAGAAAACCAACAGGCCCGTATTATGCAAACAAAGCCGTCATACCGCAAATGCCAAAACCGGAAGCGCCTCTCTGTTTTTTGCTACCCCTCCTATAAGAGCGATAAATACGTTTGCGGGTAGCATACAGCCATAGAACAAAGCAAAGGCAAACCCATTTTCTTTACCCATTCCTGGTATGCTCCCTAAAAATGCTGCCAATTCACGGGACAGGCAATAAAAATTTTTTATATACTGTAACAAACCCAAAACGGAGCTTTACCCATACAGCTTTCCTCCTCGACCCTGCTTTACAGGCAGTAAAATGCTGGTACATTTCCGGCTTTCTCCAGCTCGCCCGTTATATTTCGGATACAACACAAACCACTATGACCACTATCACCCAAGACGATCTCATCACCTCCATTGCTGCTTCCCTGCAATACATCAGCTACTACCATCCGCTGGACTACATCCGTCAGCTTGCCCGGGCATACGAAGCGGAAAAAAGCCCGGCTGCACGGGACGCCATGGAACAGATCCTCATGAATTCCCGCATGTGCGCCGAAAACCACCGGCCGCTCTGCCAGGATACCGGGATGGTCAACGTCTTTCTCAAAATCGGCATGGATATCCGCTGGGAAGGCTTCACCGGTTCCATTGAAGATGCCGTCAATGAAGGGGTAAGACAGGCATACTGCCTGCCGGAGAACAAGCTTCGCGCTTCTGTTGTAGCCGACCCCCAGTTTGAAAGAAAAAATACGCGGGATAATACCCCCGCCGTTATTTTCACGGAAATTGTACCCGGCAACCGCCTGGATGTCCGCGTCGCCGCCAAAGGCGGCGGCTCTGAAAACAAGGCTGCCCTGATCATGCTGACCCCGTCCGATTCCATCGTTGACTGTGTGCTGGAAAAAGTGGCCGGTATGGGGGCAGGATGGTGCCCGCCGGGCATACTGGGCATCGGCATCGGCGGCACAGCCGAAAAAGCAGTCCTGATGGCCAAAGAAGCCTTAATGGATGATATTGACATGTTCGAGCTGAAACAGCGCGGCCCCCAAAACCGGCTGGAAGCACTGCGGATAGAATTGTTCGACAAAATCAATGCGCTGGGTATCGGCGCGCAAGGGCTGGGCGGCCTGGCAACCGTGCTGGATGTCAAAATCAATCTTTTTCCCTCTCACGCAGCCTCCAAGCCGGTTGCCATCATCCCGAACTGCGCGGCAACCCGCCATGCCCATTTTGTGCTGGACGGCTCCGGCCCTGCAAAGCTGACGCCTCCGCCGCTTTCCGCATGGCCTGAAGTGAAATGGCAGCCTGATATGGAAAAATCCCGCCGCATCAACCTGGATACCCTCACAAAAGAAGAAGTGGCATCCTGGCGGCCCGGGCAAACGCTTCTGCTTAACGGCAAAATGCTCACCGGCCGGGATGCCGCCCACAAACGCATCCAGGAAATGCTGGAAAAAGGCGAGAAACTGCCTGTCGATTTCACCAACCGGGTCATTTACTACGTCGGGCCGGTTGACCCGGTGCGCGACGAGGCAGTCGGCCCGGCAGGCCCGACAACCTCTACCCGCATGGACAAATTTACCGATACCATGCTGGGCCAAACCGGGCTCATCGCCATGATAGGCAAAGGCGAACGGGGACCGCAAGCCATCGCCTCCATCAAAAAACACCGTTCGGCCTACCTGATAGCAGTAGGCGGCGCAGCCTATCTTGTCTCCCAGGCTGTCAAGTCCGCGCGCGTTGTCGGATTTGACGATCTGGGCATGGAAGCCATCTATGAATTTGATGTCGTTGACATGCCGGTAACAGTGGCCGTTGATTCCACCGGTGCTTCCGTACACCAGACCGGGCCTGCACAATGGCGGGAATATATCGTCAGCCTGGAAAACGGCAAAATTCCGGTCAGCAGCAAATAACCCTTCCGCCCGAAAACAGCATGGATCTGACAGAACGCCCTATAGGTATCTTTGATTCCGGCATTGGCGGGCTATCTGTGCTGCGCCACATCCAGGCACAGCTTCCTGATGAAGATTTGCGCTACTTTGCCGATTCCGGTTTTGCACCTTACGGCGAAAAACCCGAAGAAATCGTTATCCGGCGCTCAATGGAAATTGCCCGCTTCCTGTTTGACTGCCATTGCAAGGCGCTTGTCATCGCCTGCAATACCGCCACAGCTGCGGCAATCCACCTGCTGAGAAAAACATATCCGGCAATCCCCATTGTCGGCGTTGAGCCGGGCTTAAAGCCAGCCGCCGCTGCCACCCAAAGCCACATCGTTGGCGTCCTGGCAACCGAACGCACACTCAAAAGCCGCAAATTCAACAACCTGCACCGTGACCTGAGCAGGCAAACCGGCGTCAGGTTTGTCATGCAGCCGTCTCCCGGTCTGGCAGCGCTTGTCGAGAAAAACGAACGCAGCTCCGCCCACGCAGAAGAACTGGTAAACCGCTATGTTCGTCCCCTGATTGCACAAGGGGCAGATACCCTTGTCCTTGGCTGCACCCATTACCCGTTTTTAAGAGAACTCATTGAAAAAACCCTGGCTGATGCTGGCGTACCCTCAACCCGGATCATTGATACCGGCGTTGCCGTAACCCGCCAGCTTATCCGCCTGCTGGAGCAATACGGCCTGAGAAAAACGGGTAGAACAGGCAACTCGGGCATACATGCCCTGACCACCGGGAATACCGCCTTGCTGGCAGAACAGTTCGGGCAACTCCTGCACATCCATCCCGACATTACCGGCATAGCCATACAAAACCTGCACAACCAACCTTGCGAAGAAACCAAATGAAACGTTTGCCGTTTGTCACACTCATCCTTCTCCTGGCGGCCTGCTCGCAAACCGCTTCCCGCAAAACGCCGTCGCCGGATTCGCCAACAAACCGCGTCCGGTACGTGTGCGACAGCGGCAGGCCTATTGACATTACTTACCGTAATAACGGCATCCTGCTGCGCTACAGGGAAAAAAACCACCATCTGAAAACAGCCATTTCCGCAAGCGGCGCCAGATATGCCGGCAACGGGCTGGTCTGGTGGAACAAAGGAACAGAAAACAGGCTGTATAAACTGGTCGGAACAGAAGGAACCGGCGATCTCATGGAAAATTGCAGGGAAATATCAGACAACACAAAATAAAAGAAAAACAACCGTACCGCCAATCCGCTGACGCCTGCCATATTTATCTGTTACTATTTTTACTTTACGGCCAACAGGAGAAAAACATGGCGTGCGCCCCGCTCAGTATCACCCTGCTTGTCGATAACAACGCGCCGGACGGGCTCGAAAAAGAACACGGTTTCTCCGTCTGGATCAAAGTCGGCGACCGGCATATTCTCTTTGACACCGGCCAGCTTGGGGCATTGCAGACCAATGCCGGCCGGCTTGGTATCAACCTGGCGCAAGCCGATACGCTCGTTTTAAGCCACGGCCATTATGACCACACCGGCACACTGCCCGAAGTCCTCGCCGTAAACGACCATGCGCCGGTTTACCTTGCCTGCAACTGGTCAATAGACCGCTGGAGCTGCAAGCCCGGAACCGATCCCCGTGCCATCGGTATCCCGCAGCGCTCCAGGCAGGCACTGGCTGCCTTGCCGCCCGGCCGCATCCATGAATTGCGCGATCCGGTTTACCTGATGCCCGGCGTAGGCATAACCGGCCCGGTACCCCGGCTTTCCCCTGTGGAAGATACCGGCGGCCCCTTTTATCTTGACAGCACCGCCCAAAAAGATGATCTGATTGAAGACGACCAGTCCATGTGGTTTGAAACAGAAAAAGGCCTGGTTATCCTGCTGGGCTGCTGCCATGCCGGACTGGTCAATACCGTAGGCTACATCCGCCAGGTATCCGGCAAAGACACCATCCGCGGCATCATCGGCGGCATGCACCTGGTTAATGCGGATGACAACCGCCTTAACTACACATTCGATACTTTAAAAAACTGGTCGCCGGAATTTCTCGTTCCATGCCATTGTACCGGCGAAACCCCTACTGCCTGCATGATGAGCGCCATAGGGGAAAAAATCGTCAGGCCGGGCAAAGCCGGCATGGTTATACAGGGATAAAGCAAAGCTCCTTTTCTCTTTCAACCCATCCTTACAGGAAGGAATATCTTATGGTACTGATGGAAGTCACGATTTTTCCAAATAACATTATCGGCAGCATGAGCCCGTACGTTGCCCGGGTTTTGGATATCATCGACAGAAGCGGACTGAAATACCGCCTGTCGCCGATGAGCACCGTCATTGAAGGCGAACTGGAACAGGTGCTGGCGGTGGCAACCCAGTGCCACAATGAACTGGCCAAAGATTGCGACCGCATTTCCATGACCATGCGTGTGGATTCCAAACCCGGCAACAACCAGTCGCGCATGGAAAGCAAGGTAACAGCCGTAGAAGAAAAAGTCGGCAGAAAGCTGGTTACCTCTATCGGCTGATTTTCACCGCTGAAAATTGCCTGTAAAACTGCCCCAAGGCAGGAAATATATGCAAAAAAGAAAATAAACGGCGCTTCGTTTCGTAGCAGCGCCGTTTATTCCTCCAGACATCTCTTCTGTTGCCTGCCATTTACCGGGCCTTTCCCGGTTTCCCTATGCCGCCTTCCTAACGCCCATCCGGCTTTTTGGCCTGAATCACCTGCATGGCCGAAGCAATCAGGCCGCCCATATCGCTCAAATTGGCCGGAATAATCAGGGAATTGCCGGCCTTTGCCAGCTCGGAAAAAGCAGAAACATATTGTTCAGCCACTTTCAGATTAACCGCATCGCTGCCGCCCTGTTCGGAAATAGCCTGCCCCACCTTGCGCAGGGCTTCTGCATTGGCATCGGCAATCGCAATAATCGCTGCCGCCTCCCCTTGCGCCCGGTTAATGGCCGCCTGCTTTTCCCCTTCCGACCGGGCAATTTCGGCCTCGCGCAAACCGGTTGCCAGATTAATCTGCTCCTGTTTTTTCCCTTCAGATGTTGCAATCACCGCCCGTTTTTCCCGCTCGGCCGTAATCTGCGCCTGCATGGCGCGCAAAATCTCCGAGGGCGGCGTCAAATCCTTGATTTCATAACGCAATACCTTGACACCCCAGTTTTGTGCCGATTCATCCACCACACCGACTACATTGGTATTAATCTGGTCCCGCTCCTCAAAAGTCTTGTCCAGCTCCATCCGGCCAATCACAGAACGCAGCGTTGTCTGTGCAAGCTGGGTAATTGCGGCAATATAATTGGATGAACCATACGAAGCCAGCTTGGCATCTGTTACCTGAAAATAAAGCACGCCGTCAACCTGCAACTGGGTATTATCCTTGGTAATGCAAATCTGGGGCGGCACATCCATCGGAATTTCCTTCAGGCTATGCTTGTAGGCTACCCGGTCAATAATGGGAATAACAATATTCAGGCCAGGTGAAAGCGTTGCATGGTATTTGCCAAAACGTTCAACAACCCAGGCATTTTGCTGGGGAACCACATTAACTGATTTGGCGACAAAAATAAGGGCAATGATAAAAATAACAATGGCGACGTAAGAAAATTCCATAGGTCAATACTTTCTCTATCAGATTACCGGCCTGACCATTTCAGCCCCGAAAATCTATTCCGGTGCATTCTCGACAATCAGGCAATTGGAGCGAATTTCCCGTATAACAAACCGGCCGGGGCGCACCTGTACTTTCTCTCCAGGCGCAACATCCCACATTGCCCCACGGTAAGACACACGGGCATATCTGGCACCGTCACAGCCGGTTTGCCATTCATGCACAGCCAGCACATTCCCGATATCCAGATTAACACTGGGATCATGGGCAGAAGAAAGAAGTTTTTTCATGCCAAACCGGCTTTTCGCCAGTAAAAGCGTCGCCGCTGTACCAGCGATGCCCGCTCCTGCAAACTGAAAGGCCAATCCCCACCCCGCCAGCGCAATCAAACCACCGGCGGCACAACCCAGCGCAAGCATCAATAGGTAAAAAGTACCGCTAAAAATCTCCACAGCAACCAGCAATCCGGCAGCTACCAGCCATAAAACCCAGTCAGTCATCCCGATCGTTCTGTTACGCAGCAGTAAAAAAAGCCATTGACGGCTCACCAATAAGACAAAACCTTTCCTGAAGACCGGCTCCAGGAAAGGTTTGCAGACTTAATAACAGGCAAGCCGTTACAGCTCTTTGGCAAGCGTCTCCCAGGTGGACAAAACAGAATCCGGATTCAGAGAAAGCGAACCAATGCCTTCCTTGATCAGCCAATGGGCAAAATCCGGATGGTCTGACGGCCCCTGGCCGCAAATCCCGACATATTTCCCCTGCTTGTTGCAAGCCTTGATAGCCCGGGAAACCATAGCCTGAACCGCCGGATCACGCTCGTCAAAATCCTTGGCCAGCAAATCAATGCCGGAATCCCTATCCAGGCCAAGCGTCAACTGGGTCATATCATTGGAACCGATAGAGAAACCATCAAAAAGGTTCAGGAACTCATCAGCCAGAATCGCGTTGGAAGGCACCTCACACATCATGATAATGCGCAGCCCGTTTTCCCCGCGTGCCAGGCCGTTGGCAGCAAGCAAATCAAGCACATTATGCGCCTGCTTCAACGTGCGGATAAACGGCACCATAATTTCCACATTCGTCAGCCCCATATCATTCCTGACGCGCTTGAGCGCTTCGCATTCCATCTTGAACGCTTCGGCAAATTCCTTGGAAATATAACGGGCCGCACCGCGGAATCCCAGCATCGGGTTTTCCTCATCCGGTTCATAACGTGAACCGCCCATCAACGAACGATACTCATTCGTTTTAAAATCAGACATCCGGACAATGACCGGCTTCGGCCAGAATGCGGCAGCAATGGTGGCAATCCCCTCGGAAAGCTTGTCAATATAGTAATCCCTCGGAGAGGCATGGCCGTGAATAACCGATTCAATACCCTGCTTCAATTCGGCATCCACATTGGGATAAGCCAGCACAGCCTGAGGGTGAATACCGATTTCATTGACAATAAATTCCAGGCGTGCCAGCCCGACACCATCATTGGGAATAGCCTGATGCTCAAAGGCCAGGCTCGGATTGCCGATAATCATGGTCATCTTGATAGGCAGCGGCTTCAGATTGTTATAAACAACGCTGCTTTCCTCTACAGCCAGCACACCCTCGTAAATATGCCCTTCATCCCCTTCGGCACAGGAAACCGTCACTTTCATGCCGTCCTTGAGAATCTTGGTCGCATCTGCACAACCCACCACAGCAGGTACGCCAATCTCCCGGGCAACAATGGCAGCGTGGCAAGTCCTCCCGCCCCGGTTGGTGACAATCGCAGCTGCTTTTTTCATCACCGGTTCCCAGTTGGGATCTGTCATATCTGCCACGAGGATATCTCCCGGTTCCACCCGGTGCATTTCAGACGGGTCCTTAATGACCTTGACCGGGCCAATACCGATTTTTTGGCCGATAGCACGGCCGGAAGCCAGAATTTTCCCCTGTTCCTTCAGGCGGTAAACCTGTACCTCGTCATTGCTTTTTTGCTGCGACTTGACCGTTTCAGGACGCGCCTGAAGAATATAAAGCTTGCCGTCATCGCCATTCTTGCCCCATTCAATATCCATGGGACGGCCGTAATGCTTTTCAATAATCATGGCAAATTTGGCCAATTCCATCACATCCGCATCGCTGATGGAATAGCGGTGCTGCATTTCCACCGGTACCGGAACCGTTTCAACAGAATGCTTGCTGTCCGGGTTCTTTGCAAAAACCATTTGGATCAGCTTGGAACCCAGGCTCCTGCGAACAATAGCCATCTTGCCTTTTTCCAGCATGGGCTTGTGAACATAAAATTCATCCGGATTAACCGCGCCCTGCACAACGGTTTCCCCCAGCCCATAGCTGGAAGTAATGAAAACCACATCCTTAAAGCCCGACTCAGTGTCAATCGTAAACATGACGCCGGATGCGCCAATATCAGAACGCACCATTTGCTGGACGCCGACAGAAAGCGCCACCTCCTCATGCTTGAACCCCCTTTGCTCGCGATAGGAGATAGCACGGTCATTGTACAGCGAGGCAAAAACCTGCTTGACAGCCAAAAGCAGATTTTCCTTGCCGGAAATATTCAGGTAAGTTTCCTGCTGGCCTGCAAAAGAAGCGTCCTGCAAATCCTCGGCTGTGGCAGAAGAACGCACAGCAACCGACATGCCGTTAGGCGAAATGCTTAACAATTTTTCATAGGCATCCAGTATCTCTTTTTCCAGGCGGGGCTGAAGCGGCGTTTCAACAATCCACTGGCGGATCGTTGCACCGGCTTCAGCCAGCTGGCGTACATCGTGGACATCGGTTTTGGCCAGAAAACTTTCAATCCGTTTTGCCAAAGTCTCCCCACCGTTCGCGCTGTATGAAAGAAAATCGCGGTATGCCTGCGATGTGGTGGCAAAACCACCTGGAACGCGAACCCCCTTACTTTGCAACTGACTGATCATTTCCCCCAGCGAGGCGTTTTTTCCGCCTACGGAAGGCACATCTGTCATCCGCAATTCAGTAAAAGGAATAACATAGGCATCACTTGCGTGGGTGGACTTTACTGCATCCGTCATAACGGTCTCCTAAAACGAAAAACGACTATAAAAAGTCGTTGTTTTTTTAAGGTGTAAAGTATTATTTTACTATAAAACCATTTGGAAAATTAACTGCTCTGCCTGGCATTTTCCCCATCTGTTGGGCCAGAAAATAAACCTCACAATTTACTTTTCCTGTTTTAAAATGGCAAAAAGCGGTTCATCCGCCGTATCCGATTAACCTAACTGCCTGCCGCCATGACAGAAAACAGCCCTTCCTCCATGCGTTCGGTTTATATTGTTTCAGACAGCACCGGCCTTACAGCCGAAGCGCTGGCCCGCTCGGTATTAAGCCAGTTTGATCTGCCTTTTCAGAAAATCCGCATTCCTTTTGTCGATACGCCTGAAAAAACCCGGGAAGCAACCGACCGCATCCGGCGCAGCCGAAGCCAGAGCGCCGAAAGGCCGATTGTATTTTCCACGCTGGTCAAGCCCGAACTGTTATCCATCCTTCACGAAGTAGACGCCCTGCATCTGAATGTCATGCAGCCTTTCCTTGCCCAGCTCACCAACGAGCTGGGCACCTCTGCCAAAAAAGAAATCGGCCTGAATCATCAAAATACCGGCAGCGATGAATATGAAGACCGCATAGAAGCCATCCACTTCACCATCGCCCATGACGACGGCCAGTCCCACAGCAACCTGAAAGCGGCAGATCTGATCCTGCTTGGCGTTTCCCGCAGCGGAAAAACGCCAACCAGCCTTTTTCTGGCTATCCAGTACGGCCTGAAAGTCGCCAACTACCCGCTTATCCCCGAAGACTTTGAGCGGGGCCGGCTGCCGTCTGTCCTGTTCCAGTTCAAAAACAAACTCTTCGGCCTCAGCATCAACCCGGTTCGGCTCTCACAGATCCGGAACGCGCGCCGGCCAGGCAGCCAATATGCCTCTCTTGAAAATTGCCGCTATGAAGTCAGCGCTGCCGAAAACATTATGGAAAAAGAAGGCATCCTCTGGCTGTCATCCACCAACAAATCCATCGAGGAAATTGCCTCTACCATTATTCACGAGCTGGATTCCCTCAAGGAGGCACGTTAAACACCCCCGACCAGGTCAGGCGAAAAGGCGCACCTCGTAAGCTGCTGCATAAGGCAACCCTGTTTGCAGCTCCTGGGCAATAGCCCGGTTCAAACGAAGTACCCGCTCGTCAAAGCCGTATCCCCTTACCTTCAGGTTGCGTTGCTGCTGGGAATCATGAAAACGCAGCAACCGGCCTTTCCATTGCGCCATATCTTCATCAAAATCCAGATAAAAATCCGTCCTCATATCCACAGTCTTCGCATCCCTGTTCAATAACAGGGCAACAGGCCAGTCAGCATCCTGTGCAATACGGCAGGCAAGCGCATACATGGCACGGTGCGCCCGGTTGGTATCATTCCCGTGCGGAGCAAACAACAGGTCAGGCCGGATTTCATTCACAACAGCCGCCAGTGCCTGCCTGTTTTCCTCATCCTCCGCCAGCTGGTCATCCGCCTCATTATTCAAACGCAAAAAACGCAGGCGATTCCCTGGCAAACCGAAAAAATGCAGGCTGCTTTGCTGTTCCCTCATGCGGCAATCCTGCCTGTCTTTCAGCGACATACCCGCTCCGTATTCCTCATCTATGCCGCTGCCCGTCACAGAAACCGCCACATGAATATCATGTCCCGATTCCTGCAAATACTTCATCGTAACGCCAATCGCATCAAAATCATCCGGATGCGGCGCCAAAACCAGCACCTTCAGGCGGGCAGGCCAATTCAGGCAGCGCAAATCCCGGCCACCCCCCTCCGGCCGCAAAAAATCCAGTTTCATGCTCGTCCTCCCTTCATTTACGCTTTTTGCCCCAATCTGCCAGCCCTGGCCTGTCGCAGCTGCTCAAAAAAACAAATAGCCGCGCAGGCAGCCACATTCAATGAATCCTGCTTTCCGGCATGCGGCACACACAGCTTAATATGCGACTTAGCCTGCAAACTGCCTGAAATACCCTGCCCCTCATGCCCGAAAAGCCAGGCAACCGGTTGTTTCAGGTCAACATCATAAATAGCCTGCCCGGCATCAGGAAGCGTAGCAACAAGCGGTATGGCAGATTGTCCGGCCAGCTTTTCCAGATCAACATCTTCGTAAATCCGTACCATAAAATGCGCGCCCATCCCGGCACGCAAAACCCGCGGCGACCATGCCGAAGCCGTGCCAGCACTGCAAAAAACATCCTGAATACCTGCTGCAGAGGCACTGCGCAGGATTGAACCCAGATTGCCTGGATCCTGAACCCTGTCCAGCAAAACAACCGTTTGAACCAGATCTTCCGGCAGCGGACAAACAGGCGGCTCAACAATAAAGCAAATACCGGCGCCCTCCTCAACCTGGCTGATCTCCCTATACAAGGCATGATGAAGCAAAAGGCAGGAAACCCGCCTGTCAAGGCAAGCCGACACAATCTCTGCCACCTCCGGCATATTTCGCGACAACTCGTCCACAACACAAAAAAGCGGACTGCCGATATGCAGCAAATAAGACTGGCATAAATGAATCCCGTCCAGTATAGTCCGGTTTGCTTTGCGCCGGGCGCGGGCGCTTCCGGCCAGCTGCCGTATTTCCCGGTAAAGCGGGTTATTTCCGGAAACAATCTGCCTCACGTTACCTTTTCCGGAAAAACGCCGCCAAGCAAAGCGCGAACCGGCGCATAAGAAATACGGTGCGCCGGAGATACCCCATACTGCCGCAACCTTGCCAAATGCAGCGCCGTCGGATAACCCTTGTGCCGGTCAAATCCATACTGGGGATATTGCTCGTGCAATTGCAAAAGCGCATCATCCCTGGCAGTTTTCGCCAAAATAGAAGCTGCCGAGATAGCGGCTATCTTGTCGTCCCCTTTAACAATAGCTTCAACCGGAACGGCAAGCGCAGGACAACGGTTGCCGTCGACCAGAACACGTGAAGGCTTAAGAGAAAGCGTCTCAACAGCCCGCTTCATCGCCAGCATGGTAGCCTGGAGAATATTCAATTCGTCAATTTCCGCAACAGAACAGGCCGCAACAGACCAGGCTGCCGCCTTTTCCCGGATTTCTGCCGCAAAATGCCGCCGCCTGGCATCCGAAAGTTTTTTGGAATCACGCAACCCTTCAATCCGGCATACCGGCCCCAGAATCACCGCTGCCGCAAAAACCGGACCTGCCAAAGGGCCACGCCCTGCCTCATCCACACCGCAAACCAGCTCGTCTGTGCCATAAAAAGAAAAAGCCGCCTGATCAGACATTTCCCCGTTTCCTGTCCATGACATCCAGCACCGCCTGGGCACTTAAGGCAGCCGTATCTTTGAACAACAATTCATGCATCAGGCTGAAACGCTCATACAGCCTCCTCTTCAATGCCTCGTCATGCAACTGGTTCCAGACAGCTTCCGCCAGATTTTCAGGGGTAGCATCGTACTGATAAAATTCAGGAACAATCATCTCCCCTGCCAGAATATTGGGCAGGCCCACCGGCGGGGTAACAACCCGTTTGGCGATCTCCCATGTCGCCCACATCAGCCTGTACCCAATAACCATCGGCTTCTTGTACAAGGCGACTTCCAAAGTAGCCGTACCGGAAGCCACCAGCACCACATCCGCCGCTTCAATCACACGATGGGAACGGCCTGCCACAACCTGCAAAGGCACATCTTCCATGTTTGCCTCTGCCAGCTTCCGGGAAAAATACTGCTGCTGTTTCTCCCCTGCCATAGGCACAACAAACTGAATGGAAGTGTCGCGCTTCGCCAGCAACCGGGCTGCGCCGATAAACGCATCGCCGTTATATTTGAGTTCCGACATCCGGCTTCCCGGCATAATGGCAACAACCGGCCGGTTTGCATCCAGGCCCAGATCGGCACGCGCACCTGCCATATCCGGTTCCATGGGAATGCCCCTTGCCATAGGGTGGCCCACATAAGTAACCGGAATACCGGCACGCTCATAAATAGCTGTTTCAAACGGGAAAAGCACTAAAATCCGGGAAACCGCCTGCGAAATAGTGCGAATGCGGCCCTTTCTCCAGGCCCATACAGAAGGCCCCACAACATGCACCGTAGGAATGCCCGCTTTTTTCAGCTGCACTTCCAGGCCAAGATTAAATTCCGGCGCATCAATACCAACAAAAACACCCGGTCTTTCAGCAATCAGGCGATCACGCAGCGTATCCCTGATCCCCTTTATTTCGCGGAAATGGGAAAATACCTCAAAAAAACCGTTTACCGACAGCTTTTCCATCGGCCAGTGGCTGATAAAGCCATACTGCGCCATCTTCTGTCCGCCAATGCCATGAATCAGCGTATCCGGCAAACGCGGGCGCAAAGCCGATAACAAATCCCCGCCCAGAATATCGCCTGATACCTCCCCGGCTGCCATGGCAACCGGCTTCATGCCGCCGCACTCCTGAAAAGGACAGCAACATTCAGAGAAAAACAGGCCGGCATAGCTGTCACAATAGACAAATTAGCGAATAATACCGCGATTGGCCGTATCCAGGAACAAGCGCATCGTGCGGATACATTCTGCCGTTTCAGCAGGCCCGGCCTCTGCCTCGGCCAAAGCCGTCTTGGCTTCCTCCAGCGACAATCCCGACTTGTACAGCAGCTTGTAAGACTGCCGGATTGCCGCAATCTGCTCAGGCGTAAATCCCCGGCGCCTTAGGCCCTCTATATTAATTCCGTATGCCGCAGGAGGCGTCCCGGCCACCAGCACATAAGGCGGAATATCCTGCGAAAGCCGCGTTGCCGCCCCCGTCATGGCATGAGCGCCTACCTTGCAAAACTGGTGAATCGTCGTCATCCCGCCCAGAATAACCCAGTCGCCAATATGGACATGCCCGGCAAGCTGGGTCGCATTGGCAAAAATCGTATTGCTGCCAATCTGGCAATCATGGGCAATATGCACATAAGCCATAATCCAGTTGTCATTGCCAACCCGCGTCACACCGGCATCCTGGACAGTTCCCAGATTCAGGGTGCAATACTCGCGAATAGTATTGCGGTCACCAATCACCAGCTCTGTTGGTTCACCGCCGTATTTCTTGTCCTGCGGGACACCGCCAATGGAAGCAAACTGAAAAATATTGTTATCCCTGCCAATCGTTGTACGCCCTTCAACTACCACATGCGACCCGATACGGGTGCCTGCGCCAATGTTGACATGCGGCCCGATAACAGCATAGGCGTCAATCTGTGCCGTGCTGTCTATTTCCGCCCTGGGATCAATAATTGCCGTAGGGTGGATATGACTCATTGCTTCTCCGTCGAACCACGAATGGCACACATCACTTCTGCCTCAACAGCAACCTGGCCCTCCACCATGCCCACGGTCTTGAATTTCCACATACCACGCATATTGCGGATAAGCTCGGCCTCCATGACCAACTGGTCGCCCGGTTCAACCGGCCGCTTGAAACGCGCCTTGTCAATAGTTGCAAAATAGACAATGGCATCATCTGCCAGCTTGGCGCCTGCCGACATAAAAGCAAAAATAGCCGCCGTCTGTGCCAGCGCCTCAATAATCAACACACCCGGCATCACCGGATAATGCGGGAAATGGCCGTTAAAAAATTCCTCGTTGGCCGAAACATTCTTGATTGCCGTGATTTTCTTCCCTGCTTCCCAGTCCAGCACCTTATCCACCAGCAACATAGGATAGCGATGGGGCAATATCTTGCGGATATCGTTGATATTCAGTACTTTTTTATCTTTCAGCTCCATATAGTCACTCTTCTTTTTTTGCCAGTGCGTTTATTGCCTTTTCCAGTTCGCGAACCTTTTTCCGCATTGATGTCAGATTGCGCAACACAACCGCCGTTCTTTCCCAGTCCGTATGCTTTTCCAGAGGATAAAAACCGGTATAGGCACCCGGCTTGTCAATAGAACTCTGCACCACGCTGGAAGCGGAAACATGCGTTCCATCCGCAATCTTCAGGTGCCCGCCAATCATGGCAGCGCCGCCTATCGTAACATGCCTGCCAAAAATCGCGCTTCCTGCCACACCCACGCAGCCGGCCATGGCAGAATGCGCGCCAACATGGCAGTTATGGCCAATCTGAATCTGGTTATCCAGCTTGACCCCGTCCTCTATCACCGTATCAGCCAATGCTCCCCGGTCGATGGTAGTATTGGCGCCAATCTGGACATCATTGCCGATAACTACCCTGCCCGTTTGCGGAATCTTGACCCACACGCCCTTGTCATTGGCAAACCCGAACCCTTCTGAGCCAATTACCGCACCCGAACGGATATCGCACCGTTTTCCAATCACACAATGCGCATGGAATACCACACGGGGAGCAAAATGCGTGCTTTCTCCAACTTGTGCTCCCTTACCGATAAAACAACCGGCCTCTATCACACAATTTTCCCCAATCTCTGCATCTGCTTCCACAGTCACAAAAGGGCCAATCCTTGCGCTGTCCGCTATTTTTGCCAAAGGATCAATACAGGCGCTTTCATGTATGCCTGGCACATGGGGCGCTGCCTGCAACTGCTGGAAAAATTGGGCGGCATAGGCAAAATACGCATAAGGGTTTCCGGTCAGGATACGCGCACCGGCATAATCCGGCACCCGCTCATTATCTGCCGGCGTCAATATCAGCGCTGCCGCGCGGGAAACATTGGCCTCATGCCGCAAACGTGGATTGGTAAGAAAAGTAATATGGGAAGCATCCGCCAGATCAAGGGGAGCAAATCCGGAAACAGCCGTTTCCGGGTCTCCACGCAGCTCCCCTCCAAAACGCTCAAGCAGTTCTCCAAGCCGAATATCCATTCTGCTTCTCGAACAGGAAATAATTATTTACCGCCCAGTGCGCGCAGCACTTTTTCGGTAATATCCACCTTCGGGCTGAAATAAACCGCATCCTGCACAATCAGGTCATATTTTTCAGTTTGCGCAATATTATTGATAACCTTGTTAATCCGCTCCAGGACAGCAGAAAATTCCTCATTGCGGCGCTGCATCAAATCTTCGCGGTAACGGCGGTTCTTGCTCTGGAATTCCTGGCCGTAATCAGCCACTTCCCGCTGACGTTTAATCCGGTCAGATTCAGCCAGAACCGGCATATCCTTCTCCAGCTTGTCACTCATCCCTTTCAAACGGGTCTGCATACCGCGCAGCTCTTTTTCACGCTTGGAAAACTCGGCTTCCAGCTTGGCCGTAGCGGATTTGGCAGGAGCAGAATCCCGCATAATGCGTTCGCTGTTGACAAAGCCGATTTTCAGTTCCTGCGCCTGTGCGGCAGCGAAAGCGCCAAGACAAAGAACCAGCACCCCCAGTTTCTTCATATCCAGAAATGATTTTGTGAACATGCTCACGTTTATCTCCAAAAAATCAAACAACAGGTTCTATATTACGCTACCCGATTCCTAGAAGCCAGTACCCAGCGTAAACTGGAAATTTTCTATTTCATCATCATCCTTGGCATTTAACGGGAAACCCATACTCAATTTCAACGGTCCCATTGGGGAAACCCAGGTAATACCGAAACCGGCCGAATAGCGTATCTCGTCAAATTTGATGCTCTGATCCTCTTCAAAAACATTACCGGCATCAGTGAACAGGAACCAGCGCAACGTCCGGTCATAGCCCATCCCCGGGAAAGGGAAACCCAGCTCGGCATTGGCAATCACCCGCTTGGAACCACCGATATATTCACGATCACCATAATAGGGATTCACCTGGTAGCGGCCAAGCGAAGAACTTTCATACCCCCTGACTGTCCCGATACCGCCGGCATAAAAGTTCTTGAATACCGGATACTTTTCCCCGCCCAGGCCTTCGCCGTAATCAATCTGCCCGTTCAGCGCAAAAGTGCCTCCCGTTCCCAGCGGCCAGTAATACTGATGCTGGTATGACGCCCGGTAATACCGCATATCGCCCAGTACAGAAAGCTCGAAGTTGGCTTTCTGCATCCGTCCTTTTGTCGGCACCAGTGAGCTGTCCCGGCTATCCCTTGTCCAGCCTGCCGTAAGGGGAATGCCGTAAGCTGTAGCAGATCCGTCCTCTTCTCCGCCGTTATCCTTGACAAACTCAATATATTGAGCCGGACTGTCCCAGCCGACCTCAATCTTGTTATGCTCCACGCCTGCCCCCAGGAAAATCCGGTCTATCTCCGTAAAAGGAATACCAAAGCGGACATTGGCACCAAGCGTTTCCACTTTCCAGTCGCTCTCATTGATTGAAGGCGGACGCATCGTACGGTAAAACACCTCATAGCGGCGGCTGACGCCGTCATCCGTAAAATAGGGCATCGTCTGGGAAACCGCAATCGTCTTGTAGCGGTGGCTGGTATTCACCTCCAGGCCAACCGTATTGCCCGTACCGGCAAAGTTTTCCTGCTCAATGGCAGTGGTCAGCATCAGCTTGTCACTTTGCGAAAACCCGGCGCCAACCATCAGGTTGCCGGTTGGCTTCTCCAGCACCTTCAAATTCACATCAACCTGATCTGTCGTACCGGGCACTTCCGGCGTTTCAATAGTCACCTCGCTGAAATAACCCAGCCTGTCCACCCTGTCGCGGGAAATTTTGACCTTCTCCCCTTCATACCACGAGGCCTCCATCTGGCGGAATTCCCGGCGAATCACCTCGTCACGGGTTCGGGCATTCCCGCCAATATTGATCTGGCGCACATACACGCGCTTGCCTGGATCAATAAAGAAAGTAAAAGCCACCTCCTTCTTTTCCCGGTCAATATCCGGCTGCGGATTGACATTGGCAAAGGCATAGCCAAAATTGCCCAAATAATCAGAAATCGCCTTGGTGCTGTTGGTCAGGCGCTCCCCGGAATAAGTCTTGCCTTTTTCAAGCTGGATCAGGGCATAAATTTCCTCATCACGGCCAAACAGTTCCCCCTCAAGGTCAATATCGGATACCGTGTATTTCTCCCCTTCCCTGATATTCAACGTAATATAAATATCCTTTTTGTCAGAAGTAATGGAAACCTGCGTCGATTCCACCTGCATCTCAATATAGCCTTCGTTCTGATAGAACGACTTCAGCTTTTCAATATCTGCCGCCAGCTTCTCCTTGGAATACTGGTCTTTCCTGGTATACCATGTCAGCCAGCCAGGCGTGGTCAAATCCATATATTCGCGCAGCTTGCTTTCCGAATATACCTTTGCGCCTACAATCTTGATCTGGCGAATCTTGGCGATATGCCCCTCATCCACAATAAAATTGACGGCAACCCGGTTTCTCTCAACCGGCGTGATCGTCGTTGATATCTGCACCGAATAATAGCCGTGCGACAGATACTGGCGCTTGAGTTCCTGCTCGGCACGTTCTATCAGCGCCCTGTCATAAATCCGCGCTTCACCCAGCCCGATATCCTTTAAGCCCTTGGTAATGGCATCCTTGTCAAACTCCTTCATGCCGGTAAATGCCACGCTGGCAATAGCCGGCCGCTCCTCCACAATGACAACCAGCACGTCCCCTTCGGCATCAATGCGCACATCCTTGAAAAAACCGGTCGCATAAAGCGTCCTGATAGCCGTTGTTGCTTTCTCATCCGTAAAAGTATCGCCAACCCGCACAGGCAGATAATTGAAAACTGTCCCTGCTTCGGTACGCTGTATCCCCTCTACACGAATATCCCTGACGACAAACGGCTCAACAGCCATCGCCCTGCCACAAACCAGAAAAAGAAGGGCCGGCAAAAGAAAAGCCGCGCGAAACGGCAAACGAAAAAAGGAAAAAGAAAACAATTTCATGAAAACCAAACGAGCCTTTCTGAGCCTGCCGGCAAACCGCCTGCATACACTGCCCCGGCTATCCAAACAATCGCGTCACATCATTAAAAATGGCAAGCGAAAACAAAACCACCAGCAAGGCAAGGCCAACACGCTGCGCCATTTCACCTGCCTGCTCGGGAATCGGCCGCCCGCTGATTGCTTCCACAGCATAATACAGCAAAAGCCCCCCATCCAGAACAGGAATAGGCAGCAAATTCATCATGCCAATACTGATACTGATAAAAGCAATAAAATAAAGATAGCGGACCAGACCTGCCCTGGCAGTCTTGCCCGCATAATTGGCAATCGTCACAGGGCCGGTAATATTCCTGACCGAAACCTGCCCGGTAAACATTTTCCCCACCATTTTCAGCGTCAGTGCAGAAGTATCCCAGGCTTTCGTAACCCCCTTTCCCAGGGCTGTCAGGAAACCATAGCGCACATCCACCATTTCCGGCATCACCGGTATCTCCGCCTGTATAAAGCCGGCAACTGTCCCCTCCTCTTCCTCACGGCTTTCAGGCACCACCGTTATTTCAACGGGCAAATCACCACGTACAACATTTAAGAAAAGCGGCTTGCCAGGAGATTGCCTCACCTTCTGGAGAAAAGCCAGTCCATCCTCAACCGGCTCGCCATTGACCCGAACCACCCGATCCGCTTCCCGCAAACCGGCTTTTTCGGCAATCCCATTTGGCATAACCGTTCCAATAACAGCCGGCAGCCGCCTCAAGGCAAGCCCCATCCGATCTGTGAACCCGGCATCCAGTTCCCCGATATATTGCTGTCTGAAAGGTAAAACCACCGTCTTTAATGCCGCTTTATCGCCTGGCTTCACATTTTCCGGTTCCACAGTCATCCTGACCGGCTGATTCTCCATCAGGGCTTCAACCAGCCTGAGCCGAAAATCCTGCCAGCCGGAAACAGGCAATCCATTGATACCGTCAATCCGCTCACCGCCGCGCAAACCGGCCTCCCAGGCAACCGTATTCTCCGGCACAGCGCGAAGCCTGGCCAAAGGTTCCGGCACACCATACATATACAAACCTGCCAGCAATACAATAGCAAGCAAAAAATTGGCCAGCGGGCCAGCCACAACAATCGCCACACGGCACCAGACATTTTTCCCCGTAAACTCCCGCTTGCGCTCTTCCGGCGTCAGCGTGCTGAGATCATCCGTTCTGGCATCCAGCAGCTTGACATATCCCCCCATAGGCAAAGCAGACAAGGCCCATTCCGTCTGGTCAGGTCCAAATTTCCGGCTAAACAGGATCTTACCCATCCCCAGTGAAAAACGCAGCACCTTCACATTGCACAGCCTGGCTACCCAATAATGTCCCAGCTCATGGGCAACAATCAGAGCAGAAAGCGCCAGCAGAAAAGCCAGTATGGTTTGCAGAAATATCATGACAACACCAGATTATTTGCCATTTCTCTGGCAGCATGGTCATACATCAGCACACTTTCCAGCGCTGATACAGATTGTTTTACCGGTATCCCCTCCAGCACCCTGGCAACAACATCGCCAATTTTCTTAAAACCGATGCGCCGTTCCAGAAAAGCCTGAACAGCAACCTCATTGGCCGCATTCAACACCACCGGCGCGGCGCTGCCGGCTTTAAGCGCATCATAAGCCAGTTTCAAACAGGGGAAACGGATATCATCTGGCTTTTCAAAACGAAGCGAACCCACCTGGGTCAAATCCAGCGCGCCCACACCTGATGCAGCCCGCTCCGGATAAGCCAGTGCATGGGCAATCGGTATGCGCATATCCGGATACCCCATCTGTGCAATCATGGAACCATCCACATAAGACACCATGGAATGAATAATGCTTTGCGGGTGAATCACCACCTCAATCTGGCCAGCCTGCACGCCAAAAAGCCAGTGCGCCTCAATTACTTCCAGCCCCTTGTTCATCATGGTAGCGGAATCAACAGAAATTTTTCTTCCCATCACCCATTTGGGATGAGCAACCGCCTGCTCCGGCGTCACTTTTTCCAGCGAATCCGGAGAATATGCCCAAAAAGGCCCTCCCGATGCGGTCAGCACCACCTTTTCCACGCCATATTGCCGTGGAGAACGGCGATAACCTGGTGGCAAACACTGGAAAATAGCATTATGCTCACTGTCAATAGGAAGAAGCGTCGCTCCGTTTTCCGAAACCGCATCCATAAACAGCTGGCCGGACATAACAAGCGCTTCCTTATTGGCCAGCATTACTTTTTTTCCGGCCCGCACCGCAGCCAGAGCAGGAGCCAGTCCCGCCGCTCCGACAATAGCTGCCATAACCGCATCCGTCCCGCTGCCGGAAGCAACGTCACAAAGCGCCTTTTCCCCATACGCCACCTCGGTTTTCAATCCTCTTTCCCGCAAGGCTGCACTCAAAATACCTGCGGCACTGGCTGAACCGACTACCGCCACTTCAGGATGAAAACGCTCGCATTGAAGCAAAATGCCGTCAATCCGGCTGTTGGCTGTCAGAGCATATACCTCATAGCGATCCGGGTGACGCGACACCACATCCAGCGTTGAAACGCCAATTGAGCCGGTTGACCCCAAAACCGTAATCCGCTGCCTCTTGGCACACATTACTTTCACGTCCACATATGTATCAGCACTGCCAGCGGCAGAACCGGAATCAACGAATCAATCCTGTCCAGCACACCGCCATGTCCCGGCAAAAGATGACTGCTGTCTTTAAACCCGCGGCGGCGTTTAAGCCGCGATTCAAGCAAATCTCCCAAAATGCTCATTCCGGTCAGCAAGACGGCAACCGCCAGCATGGCAATCCAGCCATACGCTTTATAAATTCTGGCAGTCAGACTGTTTTCCAGACCGGCAACAAAAACTGTAGCGACCGCAGCAAGTATAACAGCGAACAGGCCGCCTGCTGCGCCTTCCCATGTCTTGCCAGGTGAAATAGAAGGCGCCAGTTTATGCCTTCCCAAAGCACGCCCGGCAAAATAAGCGCCAATATCAGCAATATTGACCAAAATCAGCACAGACAGCAGCAAAACAAGAGAACGGCGGTAAAAATAAAGAAAAGAGAGAAAACTGCTAAATAGACTAATACTGTAAAGCAGCTGAAAAAAACGGTCAGCCGCGCTGTGGCTGGCCGGCATCCCAAACGCCAGTGAAGGTGCCAGAAAAACCAGCCATGCGACTACCGAAAAAAAAGCCAATCCAAGATAGAGAGGCTCGCCTGCCTGATACACAAACCCCGCAAAAAAAAGGGTTGCCGCAACTGAATAGGCAACAGGGTAGCGATTATCAAAAAGGCGAAAAGTTTCCCATGCAGCACCGGCAAAAAAGATAACTGTTAAAACAGCAAAAGCGGTATAGGAACCGGACAACAGAACAGTTGCCAGCACAATCGCCAGGCACAAAGCAGTCAATATGCGCGTTTTCAGCATCGTTAAGTTGTCAATTGCTCACTGATACGGCCGAATCGCCTTTCCCGCATCTGAAAAGAAGCAAGCGCGGCATCCAGCGCATTTTCATCAAAATCCGGCCAAAAAATATCGGTAAAATACAATTCGGTGTAGGCAAGCTGCCATAATAAAAAATTGGAAATACGCTGCTCGCCGCCCGTCCTGATAAAGAGATCAGGATCCGGCGCATATGCCATGGACAAATTGGCGCTGAGCTGCTCGGGCGTAAAGACACTTTGCCCCGGAAAAGTCCTCACCAGCTTTTCCATAGCCTGCATAATATCCCACTGCCCTCCATAATTGGCGCAAACCGTCAGCGTCAGGCCGTCATTGGCAGCTGTTTTTTGTTCTGCCAACCGGATAGCTTCCTGCAATTTTTCATTCAGGCCGCTTAAATCGCCAACCACTTTCAGCCGGATATTATTCGCATGAAGGCTGGCAACCTCCTTTTCCAGTGAAGTTACAAAAAGCTCCATCAGGAAAGTAACTTCCTCTGCCGGCCTTTTCCAATTTTCAGAGCTAAAGGCAAAAACCGTCAGAAACGCAATTTGCCGGCGGGCACAGGCCTGTACCATTCTTCTGACTGCCTCCAGCCCTTTTACATGGCCTGCCACACGGGGCAAAAAACGCTTTTTGGCCCAGCGGCCATTGCCATCCATAATGATAGCCACATGTTTTGGCACCACTGGAGAACGTAAAGCAGAAAAAGCTGTTTTTTCAGACATGTTATCGGTAAAACAGCCCCTTAGACTGTCATGACCTCTTTTTCTTTTTCGCCGATCAGTTTGTCAATTTCCTGTACATACCTGTCCGTCAGTTTTTGCACCTCATCCTGCGCACGGCGCTCGTCATCCTCGGAACAGGTTTTATCCTTGACCATTTTTTTCAAAGTTTCATTAGCGTCACGCCTGACTGCACGTACCGCCACCTTGGCATCTTCGCCTTCTCCCTTGACAAGCTTGACCATTTCCTTTCTGCGCTCTTCAGTCAGGGCAGGCGTCGGCACCCGAATCAATTCCCCCTGGGAAGAAGGATTCAGTCCCAGATCAGAATCCCGGATAGCCTTCTCAATAGCGCTGACCAGCTTTTTCTCCCACGGCTGGACAGAAATGGTTCTGGCATCCAGCAAAGAAATATTGGCCAGCTGGTTAATCGGCGTCGGCGTACCGTAATAATCCACCTGAATATGGTCAAGAATTCCCGTATGGGCGCGGCCGGTACGAACCTTGGCCAAATCCGCTTTCAGCTTTTCAATGGATTTGCCCATCTTCTGGTCTGCATTCTTTTTCACATCAGTAATACTCATACACTCCCCCGAAAAAATGGATTGCTGTTTTATCCCCCGGTTTGATACGCCAAATCCTCTACTATTGCCGGAATTTTACATGTGAACCAGCGTTCCCTCGTCTTCCCCTAACAAAATCCGCTTGAGCGCCCCCTGCTTCAGGATAGAGAAAATTTTGATCGGCAACTTCTGATCGCGGCATAACGCAAAGGCAGCCGCATCCATAACTTCCAGGTGCTTTTCAATCGCCTCGTCAAAAGTAATGGTTGGATAACGCTCGGCATTGGCATCCCGCATGGGATCAGCCGTATAAACACCGTCTACCTTGGTGGCTTTCAGCACAATTTCTGCCCCCATCTCGGCTCCTCTTAAAGCAGCTGCCGTATCCGTTGTAAAAAAGGGATTGCCAGTTCCCGCGGCAAAAACAACCACTTTCCCCTCTTCCAGATACTGCAAAGCTTTGGGCCGGACATAGGACTCAACAACCTGGTCAATCCCGATAGCCGACATAACCCGCGACGTTAAACCAGCCTGCTTCATGGCATCACTTAGCGCAAGGGAATTCATAACAGTCGCCAGCATACCCATATAATCGGCGGTTGCTCTGTCCATCCCTTTCGCACCAGGCGCCACCCCCCGGAAAATATTGCCGCCGCCAATGACAATAGCCATCTCCACCCCCAGCTTATTGGCCTCGACAACATCTTCTACCATACGTTCAATCGCGGCGCGGTTGATGCCGTACTGGTCTGCTCCCATCAGCGCCTCACCTGAGAGTTTGAGGAGAATTCGTTTGTATATGGGTGTAGCCGCCATCTTGATTCCTTATTCCTTAGCGAAAAATAATGAAACGCCTATCCTGCAACAACCGCCAAAACTGTAAAAAAACGGGCCCTTGGGCCCGTTTCAGTTCCAGTCCAATCAGGCTTGCTTGGCTGCTGCCACCTGGGCAGCGACTTCAGCAGCGAAATTGTCTTCTTTCTTTTCAAGACCTTCGCCAACCACAAACATCGTAAACGACTGGACAGTTGCACCCGCCTCCTTGAGCATCTGTCCAACCGACTGCTTGTCATTCTTGACAAAAGGTTGATTCAGGAGCGAAACCTCTTTCAGATATTTTTGGACAGATCCTTCTATCCTCTTGGCAAGAATATCGGCACTTTGTGGCTTCTTGCCCTCTGCCGCTGCCTTGGCCGCATCCTCGTTGGCCTTTTGCAACGCAACAGAACGCTCTCTTTCGATCAACTCTGCCGGCACCGCTTCTGCAGAAAGTGCAACAGGTTTCATGGCAGCAATATGCATAGCGACATCACGCCCCACCTGATCGTCTGCGCCTTCAAATTCAACCATCACGCCAATACGCTTGTTATGCAGATAACAAGCCAGCTTGGCTGTAGTTTCATAACGTGCAAAACGGCGAACAGACATATTCTCGCCAATCCGTCCAACCAGTTCGGTACGGATTTCATCAACCGTTTTGCCGCCATCGGAAAGTGCCGACAAAGCATTCACATCTGCCGGATTTTTTTCTGCAACCAGCTTGGCGCACATATCAGCCAGTTTGACAAACCCCTCATTGGTCGTCACAAAGTCTGTTTCACAGTTCACTTCAACCAGTGCGCCACGGCCGCCGTCAATATAGGCGGCTATCACCCCTTCTGCTGTAATACGCGTAGAAGCTTTGGATGCTTTTGTACCCAGCCTTACGCGCAGAATTTCTTCTGCTTTTTCAATATTGCCCCCGGCTTCAACCAGCGCCTTTTTGCATTCCATCATGGGCGCGTCTGTCTTGGCGCGCAACTGGCCGACCATTGCAGCGGTAATTTCCGCCATATTTCCTCCCGTTCAAGGATGCCTGCTGCATCCGGATTATTTTCTGTTTCAAAAAAGGCCGCTGCCTTCAGGCAGCGGCACCTCCATTTATTCCTCTTTGGCAGACTGCTCGTCGCTGCCTTCACCCTTTGCTGTCTCAAGCACATCCTGCAAAGAACTGGCCTTGCCTTCCAGAATGGCATCCGCAACGCCGCGGGCATAAAGCTGGATAGCACGGGAAGAATCATCATTACCCGGAATAACATAAGCCAGCCCATCCGGCGAATGGTTGGTATCCACCACGCCAATAACCGGAATACCCAGCTTCATGGCTTCTGTCACAGCTCCCTTGTGGTAGCCCACATCAACAACAAAAAGGGCATCCGGCAAACCATTCATATCCTTGATGCCGCCAATGGCTTTGTCCAGCTTGGCAACCTCGCGCATATACATCAGCCCTTCCTTCTTGCTCATTTTCTCAACAGAGCCGTCTTCTACTGCCGCTTCCATATCCTTTAAGCGTTTAATGGAAGTACGGATAGTTTTATAGTTGGTCAGCATACCGCCAAGCCAGCGCTGGTCAACATAGGGCATACCGGCCCGCTGGGCTTCTGCCGCAATAATGTCGCGCGCCTGCCTTTTCGTACCCACCATCAGGATGGTGCCGCGGTTTGCCGCAAGCTGGCGAATATAATTCATCGCCTCATGGTACATCGCCATGGTTTTTTCAAGATTGACAATATGGATCTTGTTGCGGTGACCAAAAATATACGGGGCCATTTTCGGGTTCCAGAATCGCGTCTGGTGGCCAAAATGAACGCCTGCTTCCAGCATTTCACGCATTGTAACGGACATAAAATATCTCCAGGGTTAGGTCTTGAACACAGCCGGAAACCTGGTTAGGCACCCTTGTCGGCCATGCTCGCGATTTCAATAAAAGATAAAACGGGAAATGTTTCCGTCATTTAACCGGAAACGGCAGTATTGTACTGGAAATCCCCACAGACACCAACGTGTTATCAGATAAAAACAAGGAAAACGTTTCCACTGCCTTGCATATCGTGCTTACATATCAAAGAAAAACATGAAATGAATGCAAAAAACATGACTGACCTGTACACCACCAAGGAATTGCGTATCATTGAAGAACGCGCTCTGGCCGGATTACCATGCGGCGCATTGATGCAGCGTGCAGGCAAAGCAGCTGCCGAATTGGCATTGCGCCTGCTTGCTTTGCCAAATAAAAACACAAAAGTACTCATCCTCGCAGGGCCAGGCAACAACGGCGGGGATGCCTTGGAAATGGCCATTCACCTGGCTGCCCATTCCATGCAGGTTTCCATCTTGCAGCCAGACAGCACTCCGCGAACAGAAGAATGCTGTCTGGCAAAAAAACGCGCCCTCAATAGCGCCGTTAAATGGGAAAATCCTTTTTCTATCCCCTCATTGTCAGCACAACAATGGGACCTGATCGCAGACGGCATGTTTGGCATCGGCCTGAAAAAGCCTCTACAGGGAAACTGGCGTCAACTCGCGGAAATGACCCATACTGCCAACTGTCCCGTCATAGCACTGGATATCCCTAGCGGTCTTGATGCCGACACAGGAAACATCCATGGCAAAAATGGCACAGCCGTCAAGGCAACCGACACCCTGACCTTTCTTGCAGACAAACCTGGACTGCATACGGGCATGGGGCGGGATTATGCCGGAAAAATCCACCTTGCCCGGCTGGATACCGATGAAAATTGCTTTCCTGAGGCAAAATGCCAGCTGAACCAGCCAGCCCTTTTTGCCGCTATGCTGCAAAAACGCCCGCACAATTCGCATAAAGGCACCTACGGCAAAGTAGCCATACTGGGAGGCGCAACCGGCATGACCGGCGCACCGGTTCTGGCGGCACGTACGGCATTGCATAGTGGGGCCGGCCTGGTCTATGCAGTCTATCCTGAAGAAACGCCACCATATGACAGCATCCAGCCCGAACTTATGTTTCGCCCGGCAAGCACATTTGATTTTGCTTCCGCCATTTCCGTAGCAGGGCCCGGCCTGGGCATATCCGAAACAAGCTGCCGCCTGCTTGAACAGATTATCAACACGCCGCAACCGCTGGTTCTGGATGCAGACGCCCTAAACCTTGTCGCCCGGGAACCCGCCCTGCAGCATATACTGAAAAAACGGGAAGCACCCACCATCCTGACACCCCATCCCCTGGAAGCCGCCCGCCTGCTGAACACAACAACCGAAGCCATCCAGGCAGACCGCCTTGCTGCCGCCAGGGAACTGGCAAGACAATTTCACGCCGTCGCCATTCTGAAAGGTTCCGGCACCGTCATAGCCGGCTGCAATGGAAAAACCGCAATAAACCCCACCGGAGGCCCGGCGCTGGCAACGCCTGGCAGCGGCGATGTGCTTTCCGGAATCTGCGGCGCACTGATGGCCCAGGGCTGGCCTGCCATGGAAACCGCATTGGCATCAGTATGGCTGCATGGCAAAGCAGCAGATGAACTTGTCCAAAAAGGAGAAGGCCCTATTGGCCTGACAGCCAGCGAACTCATACCGGAAATCAGGCGTATCCTGAACCGGCTTGTCAGAGAAAATATCCGATAAAAAGAACCCAGCCCATGGCCAGCCTGATATTGAAACAATATATAGTAGATGCTTTCACCGATACCGTATTCAAGGGCAACCCTGCTGCTGTCTGCCTGTTGGAAAACTGGCTGCCTGACAGGCTAATGCAAAATATTGCACAGGAAAACAACCTGTCTGAAACCGCTTTCACCGTCAAAAACGGCAAACACTACGAGCTGCGCTGGTTTACGCCCGGCGGAGAAATTGACCTGTGCGGCCATGCCACCCTGGGAACCGCCTATGTGCTGTGGCACTTTGCGGAAATAAACCATCCTTCCCTTTCTTTTCAGACAAAAAGTGGCCAACTGATTGCCACAAAAAAACACAACCTGATTGAAATTAACCTGCCTGCCTACAAACTTACTCCCGTTCCGGTTACAGACAAGATGGAAGCTGCTATCGGCATCCGCCCGGCAGAAGCATGGATAGGAAGAGATCTAGTCTGTGTATTACAGGAAGAACAGCATGTCATTCATGCTGCGCCAGACGAAAAACAGCTGAAAGAACTGGACGGGCTACTGCTGCATCTCACAGCAAAAAGCCAAACATACGACTGCATAACTCGCAGTTTTGCGCCCAAACTGAAAATATTTGAAGACCCTGTCTGCGGCTCCGGCCACTGTCATGTCATACCCCTGTGGGCAAAAAAGCTGGGCAAACAATCATTGATCGCATTTCAGGCATCCCGGAGAAGTGGTACCCTTTATTGCAGCATAGATAACAATCAGGTCAAACTGGCCGGGGAAGTTGCGCTATATGCCATCTCTGACATCCATGTGCCAACCTGACCCCATAATCAAGCCCAATCCTCGCAGCTGGCTGTTTTTCAAGGCCCCACTCTGTCGCAAAGTGGGGCCAGCAACCCATCTGTGGAACTTAATGCCGGATAAGATTGCCCTCTCCGGAATTCTCATTGGTTTCCGCAGCAACCGCCGTTGAAGGAACAGACTCGGCATCTTCTTTTATTTCTTCAGGCTGCCGTTCCAGCGCAATCTCAAAAACCTTGTCTATCCAGCGAACCGGCGTAATTTCCAGCCTGTTTTTAACATTATCCGGAATCTCTGCCAGATCCTTCACATTCTCTTCCGGAATCAGCACCGTTTTAATCCCGCCCCTCAGTGCGGCCAGCAATTTTTCCTTGACGCCGCCAATAGGCAATACCTCGCCCCTTAAGGTAATCTCCCCTGTCATTGCAACATCTGCACGAACAGGAATACCGCTATAGGCAGAAACCAGTGCCGTCGCCATGGAAATACCGGCAGAAGGCCCATCCTTTGGCGTTGCCCCTTCCGGAACATGGATATGAATATCCGTTTTTTCAAACGCCTCGTTTCTGATACCCAGCTTGTTGGCACGGCTGCGCACTACCGTTCTGGCCGCTTCTATGGATTCCTTCATCACATCCCCGAGCGTTCCCGTCCGGATAATACTCCCTTTGCCAGGAACCGTAACGGCCTCAATTGTCAGCATTTCCCCGCCAAACTCAGTCCAGGCCAATCCGCAAACCTGCCCAACCTGGTTTTCCTTTTCGGCAATACCAAAATCAAACTGGCGGACGCCGAGAAATTTATCGATATTTCTTGGGGTAACGGTTACCTTGCGATTCTGTTTTTTCAAAAGCAGCATCTTGACTACTTTGCGGCAAATGCGTGAAATCTCACGCTCCAGCCCACGCACCCCGGCCTCGCGAGTGTAATACCGGATAATATCCCGGATAGCATTTTCCGTAATGGACAATTCCTCATCCTTAAGGCCATTGCCCTGCATTTGCTTGGGCATCAGGTAGCGCTGCGCGATACTGACCTTTTCATCTTCCGTATAGCCCGACAGCCGGATCACTTCCATGCGGTCAAGCAAAGCAGGCGGGATATTGTAGGAATTGGATGTGGCGATAAACATCACATCAGACAAATCAAAATCCACCTCGACATAATGATCGGAAAAAGTATGATTCTGCTCCGGATCCAGTACCTCCAGCAAAGCTGCTGCCGGGTCTCCACGGAAATCAGCGCCAATCTTGTCAACCTCATCCAGCAAAAAAAGCGGGTTCCTTACACCGGATTTCGTCAGGCTTTGCAAAATTTTTCCGGGCAGCGCGCCGATATAAGTACGCCGGTGCCCCCGAATTTCTGCCTCGTCCCGCACGCCCCCCAGCGCCATCCTAACAAACTTCCGGTTGGTAGCCCGCGCAATAGACTGGCCAAGTGAAGTCTTGCCTACCCCCGGCGGCCCGACAAAACACAGAATCGGCGCCTTGACCTTGTCAACACGCTGCTGAACGGCCAAATATTCAAGAATCCGCTCCTTGACCCGCTCCAAGCCATAATGGTCATTTTCCAGGATTTTCTCGGCATGAGCCAAATCATTATTTACCTTGGATTTTTTCTTCCAGGGCAAAGCAACCAGCGTTTCAATATAATTTCTAACAACAGACGCCTCTGCCGACATAGGAGACATTGACTTCAGTTTCCTCAATTCACTCCTGGCTTTTTCCAACGCCTCTTTCGGCATTTTGGCAGCCTTGATCTTTCGTTCCAGCTCTTCAATATCAGCGCCATCCTCGCCTTCTCCCAGCTCTTTCTGGATAGCCTTGACCTGCTCGTTCAGATAATACTCGCGCTGCGATTTCTCCATCTGCCGTTTAACGCGGCCGCGAATCCGCTTCTCAACCTGCAGAATATCCAGTTCCCCTTCCAGACGCTCAAGCAAATACTCCATTCTGCGTCCAATCTGGACAATCTCCAGAACCTGCTGCTTCTGCTCCAGCTTTAACGGCAAATGAGCGGCAACCGTATCAGCAAACCGTCCCGGCTCTTCAATAGAAGACAAAGAAACCAGCACTTCGTGCGGAATCTTCTTGTTCAGTTTGATATATTGCTCAAACTGCTGAACAATGGCACGGCGCATCGCCTCAACTTCGGGAGCGCTGTCGCCTTCTGTTTCCACCGGCTGCACATCTGCCGTCAGATAGCTTCCCTCTTCCTGGATATGCTCAATACGGGCGCGATACGCCCCTTCAACCAGCACCTTGACCGTCCCGTCGGGCAGCTTCAGCATCTGGAGAATCGTGGCAACACAGCCGATGGCATAAATATCTTCTGCAACAGGATCATCCTTGGCCGCGGTTTTCTGGGCAGCAAGCATGATCGTCTTTTCATTTTCCATTGCAGCATCAAGCGCATGGATCGACTTGGGACGCCCGACAAAAAGAGGGATAACCATATTGGGAAAAACAACCACATCCCTCAAAGGAAGCAGCGGCAATCCTGACTGTTCTTGATGAATCGTCGTCATGACAAACCTTTTCAGTAAACTCAACCCCTTATATATCCCCTAAAAAACGGAAAACAAGGGAAGAAACAAAGGCCAAATTGTTACAAACCATTTACAGCAGTCATTTCAGATAACCAGGGAAAATTTCTACCCCTGGCCGGCAACCTGCTCTTCTTTGTCCTGATAAATCAATAATGGTTTCGCGTTGGTCCGGATAGTATCCTCATCAATCAGCACTTTACTGACATTTTGTTCAGTCGGCAAATTGAACATCACATCCAGCAGCAAATGCTCCATAATAGAACGCAATCCCCTTGCGCCTGTTTTCCGCTCCAGTGCTTTTTTCGCAATAGCCGAAAGCGCAGCCGGGCTGATCTCCAGTTCTGCCCCTTCCATCTCCAGCAGCTTGGTATACTGTTTTACCAGTGCATTTTTCGGCTCCAGCAAAATCTGCACCAGCGCCTCTTCTGTCAACTCATTCAAGGTTGCCACAACCGGCAAACGCCCAACCAGTTCCGGTATTAACCCAAACTTGATCAGATCTTCCGGCTCCACATTCAGCAAAACCTCATTGGCACTCTTCTCACTCTGACTCTTGATGCTGGCAGAAAATCCAATCCCACCCTTGTCAGAACGCTCAGCGATGACTTTTGTCAGCCCGTCAAAAGCGCCGCCGCAAATAAACATAATATTGGTTGTGTCAACCTGGATAAAATCCTGGTTGGGATGCTTGCGCCCTCCCTGCGGAGGAACAGAAGCCATCGTACCTTCAATCATTTTCAAAAGCGCCTGCTGCACCCCTTCACCGGAAACATCCCGGGTAATCGAGGGATTGTCCGATTTTCTGGAAATCTTGTCGATCTCATCAATATAGACAATCCCGCGCTGGGCTTTTTCCACATCATAATCGCAATTCTGCAAGAGCTTCTGGATAATATTCTCTACATCTTCTCCGACATATCCTGCCTCGGTTAAAGTTGTCGCATCAGCAATCACAAAAGGCACATTCAGCATCCTGGCCAGCGTCTGGGCAAGCAGGGTCTTGCCTGAGCCAGTCGGGCCGATAAGCAGAATATTGCTTTTGGAAAGCTCAACATCATTCTCTTTACCGGAAAAATAATGCAAACGCTTATAATGGTTATAGACAGCGACAGACAGAATCTTTTTTGCTGTCTCCTGCCCAATAACATACTGATCAAGCAATTCGCAAATTTCCCGGGGAGTAGGCAGCTCACCGTTTTTCCCCGAAAACGCCGGGCCAAGAGCTTCATCCCGAATAAGACCATTACACGCATCAATACATTCATTACAAATAAATAACGTATTGTTGCGGCCGGCAATCAGCTTTTTCACTTCGTCCTGACTCTTTCCGCAAAAAGAGCAATAAGGCACATTATCGCCTGAAGAGGAATGACTTTCTGACATGGGGAAAATAACCGATAAAGAAATACGGAAGAAAACAAAAACAGGTCACCTACGTGAACACGATAGCACAAGACAGAAAAAAACGCAGACTGCCAAAAAAGCCGGGCATAGCTATACCCGGCCTGGCAAAACAAGACAGATCAGCCGGCCCGGCTCGTCAACACCTGATCAATCAGACCGTATTCCACAGCCTCATCAGCTGACATGAAATGATCCCGCTCTGTATCAAGGCCGATCTGTTCCACGCTTTTCCCCGTTGCGCCAGCCAAAATAGCATTCAGCCTTTCACGCAAATACAGTATTTCACGGGCATGGATTTCAATATCTGTCGCCTGCCCCTGCGCACCGCCTGAAGGCTGATGGATCATAATGCGGGAATTCGGCAGGGAAAAGCGTTTACCTTTAGCGCCGGCTGCCAGAAGAAAAGCGCCCATTGAGGCTGCCAGACCTGTACACAGCGTGGAAACCTCAGGGCGAATGAACTGCATGGTGTCATAAATAGCCATACCGGCAGAAACCGAACCGCCAGGCGAATTGATATAAAGCGAGATTTCTTTCTCCGGGTTCTCGCTTTCCAGAAAAAGCATCTGCGCCACAACCAAATTGGCGTTATGGTCATTGACGGGGCCAACAAGAAAGATAATTCTTTCCTTGAGCAGACGCGAGTATATGTCAAAGGCACGTTCCCCGCGGCCGCTTTGCTCAATCACCATCGGAATCATACCGATCATATCGGTATCCAGTGCTGATTTGCGAAAATGTAAATCCATCCTGTTTCCTGTCATCATCAAAACCGGCATTAAATCCGCTGGGCCATCAACTCGGAAAACGGCATGTTTTTCTCTACCGTCTTCGCGTGATTGAAGACATAATCCACAACCTTGTCTTCCATTACCAGAGCTTCCAGCTCCTGGCGGCGGCTTGATTCATTCATATAATAATCCACAATCATTTTTGGATTTTCATAAGTCGAACCAATTTCCTCAGCCCGTGCGCGAACATCATCATCCGATACCTTGAACTGGTCATCCTTGATAAATTCGGCAAAAATCAGGCCCAGCCTAACCCTTTTTTCCGCCTGGTCAGCAAACATCTCCGGCGGAAGCGGCTCATCCATAATATTCAGCTTGCGTGCAGCCAAATCCTTGCGCGTCGCATCCATCAACTGGCGAATTTCCTGGTTCAGCAATGCCTTGGGCACATCAAACTCAATAGATTTGACAAGCACATCCATTACCCGGTTCTTGTTTATGGCAGCCAGGCGGTTTCTGGCCTCCAGTTTGAGGTTTTTCTCAATCTCGGCGCGCATTTTCTCAACGCTGCCATCCTCAATACCCAGATTTTTTGCAAACTCTTCATTTACTTCCGGCAAGTGAGTCCATTCCACATTTTTCACAGTAATAGTGAATTCTGCTGTCTTGCCAGCCACATCACGGCCATGGTATTCCTCCGGGAAAGTCAGGTTGAAAACCTTGCTGTCCCCCTTCTTCAAACCATGCGCTGCATTCTCAAACTCGGGCAACATCTGCCCTTCGCCAAGCACAAAGGCATAATTGTCTGCCTTGCCGCCTTCAAATTCAACTCCGTCAATCCTGCCAACAAAATCCACTGTTATCCGGTCGCCATCCTGCGCTGAAACATCGCCATCCCCATCGCCATGCTCGCTTGGCTCCCCCTTGGTATGGTAATGCGCCTGCCTTTTACGCAACGTATAAATAGTCTTGTCAACTTCCGACTCATTAACGTCAACCACTGCTTTTTCGAGCGCCATTTCTGCCAGATTGGCTACGCTGACTTCCGGATACACCTCAAAAGTTGCGTCAAATACCATCGAACCCTCCGGCACGCCTTCCGTTTTTGATTCAAAGCGGGGATAACCGGCAACACTCAGATTATTTTCTTTCGCTGCCTCATTGAAAGACCGGATGACTTTTTCATTGATAACATCGCCCCTGATCTGGGGGCCATACTGCGCCGTAACCATTTTCATCGGCAGCTTACCCTGCCTGAAACCCGGTGCTTTGGCAACACGGGCCTGTTTTTTAAGGCGCTCGCCCACTTCTTTTTCCACTTCATCCACCGGAAGCGTAATCGTCAGGCGTCTTTCAAGCTTTTCCAGAATTTCAACTGCATTTGCCATGTAATTCAACCCAAAAATATCAGACTCTGAACCCGGCAGCATCCCGGATTTCAAAACTGTCTTATTATGAAAACCATAACCGGGGAATGAACACCGATTAAAACAGCATTCCGGGCATTCCGCCATATGTCCTAAAAAATTCGTCCGTCATTTTAGCCGGTTTATGCCAATACAGCAAAGACCTTTACTATAGATACCAACGTTTTGCATCCCCCTCTCTGCCTCTATCCTGTTTTCCCGCAATTTGTCTGATATTTGGGTTTATCTTAAAATAGAATGTTTTTGCAGGTGGTCCCTGCCCGTCACGTTTTTCCCACAGGAGGAAAAAATCGTATGCCTCACGTTGTTACAGATGCCTGTGTGCTCTGCAAGTACACCGACTGTGTTGATGTTTGCCCGGTCGACTGCTTTCACGAAGGCCCCAATTTTGTAGTCATTGACCCGGACGAATGTATTGACTGCGCCGTCTGTGTCCCTGAATGTCCTGCTTCAGCCATTTTCGCTTCAGAAGACGTGCCCGGAAACATGCAGGAATATATTGCGATAAATGCGGAACTCAGCAAAACCTGGCCATCCATCACCCGCGCCAAAGCCGCATTGGCTGATGCAGACAAGTGGAAAGAAATCAGCGGCAAACTGAAATACCTGAAAAAATAGCTGCATTGATGCGCTCCGCCATACTGGCAAAAAACAAAAGATGATGAACAAAGCCATATCAAATCCCGCTCCGATTGAAACCGATGCCGTTATTGTCGGCGCAGGTCCGGTCGGTCTTTTCCAGGTTTTCGAACTGGGCCTTCTGGAAATACGCGCGCATATAGTCGATTCTTTGCCTTCCGTTGGCGGGCAATGTATGGAACTGTATCCGGACAAACCCATATACGATATTCCGGCCCTCCCTGTCTGCACCAGCATCCAGCTGACCGATAACCTGATGAAACAGATCGAGCCTTTCAATCCGGTCTTTCACCTCGGGCAGGAAGTCACCCATGTCAGCAAGCGGGAAGATGGCCGCTTTGATGTCACAACAGCTGCCAATACTGCATTTATTTCCAAAACCGTTTTTATCGCCGCTGGCGTCGGCGCTTTCCAGCCGCGGACATTGAAGCTTGACGGCATCGAACAATTCGAAGGAACACAGCTTTTTTACCGCGTTAGGGATCCGGCATTTTTCCGTGGTAAAAATATTGTCATTTGCGGCGGCGGCGATTCCGCCCTGGATTGGACACTGAACCTGGTTGATGTGGCAGAATCTGTCATTCTCCTGCACCGGAGAGAAGAATTTCGCGCCGCCCCGGCATCCGTGTCAAAAATGCGGGCGTTAAATGAAGAATTCCGGATGCAATCCCTGACAGGGCAGCTGACCGGCTTTGAGACAGTCAATGGCAAACTGGCTGAAATCCGGGTAACCGGGCCAGACGGCGTCACCCGCCGTGTTCCGCTTGACTGTCTGCTGGTCTTTTACGGACTTGCCCCCAAACTGGGCCCCATTGAACAATGGGGACTGGAAATGGACCGACGGCAAATTGTGGTCGATACAGAAAAATTTGAGACCAGCATACCGGGTATTTTTGCGGTAGGGGATATCAATACCTATCCGGGAAAGAAAAAACTGATCCTGTCGGGCTTTCATGAAGCCGCGCTGGCTGCTTTTGGCGCTGTACCCTATGTTTTTCCGCAAAAGAAAGCCCATCTCCAATACACAACCACATCACCCAAATTGCATAAAATACTTGGCGTCGAGACCCCGACCTTTGACTGAACCCGCCAATAAAAGGCCCATGCCACCAAAAACATGGGCATTCGCCCCTGAAAACATCACCTTACTTCCTTCCAGATACCTCCTGTAACGATGAACAGAAAAAAAGTTTGCCAGGCCATGCAGCGCTTCCAGGCTGCCATGCCTGAACCGGCATCCGAACTGGTCTATCACACGCCCTTCGAACTTTTACTTGCTGTCATGCTGTCGGCACAGGCCACCGATATATCGGTTAACAAAGCCACACAAAAACTGTTTCCTGTTGCCAACACACCGCAAGCCATTATTGCACTTGGGGTTGAAGGACTTAAGCCCTATCTTAAAACCATCAACCTGTACCCGACCAAGTCAAAAAATCTGGTCAAAACCTGTGAAATATTGATTGAACAATACAACGGCGTCGTTCCGCAAACACGCGAAGCCTTGCAAACCCTGCCGGGAGTAGGCCGGAAAACGGCCAATGTCGTTTTAAATGCAGCCTTCAGGAAACCGGTCATGGCTGTGGATACGCATATTTTCCGCGTTGCCAACCGAACCGGCATGGCGCCTGGCAAAACCGTTCTCGCCGTAGAAGAAAAACTGGTCAGCATTATTCCCGAAGAATACCTGCTAAATGCCCACCATTGGCTGCTCCTCCATGGCCGTTATACCTGCACAGCCCGCGCCCCCAAATGCGCGGAATGCCTTATCTACGATCTTTGCCAGTTCCCTGATAAAACAGGCTGACTGGCTTTCCGGCAAACAGCCTTACCCTTTGCGGCGGCGCTGGCCGCCCTGATATAAGCGGTTGCCGTTTTTCTGGCCCATACCGGTATAGCGGTTATCAACACCGGCATAACCAAAAGTCGTCTGCAATGGATCAGGCTGGCGGTTATATATTTTTTTGGGCCCTCTGCCGTCCTGCCAGTCGCTTGGCCTGCCAAACTCCGGCAAAGCGGCATAACCACCATTCCCATTCTTTTTGCGGGAAGCCGCCTGCCAGGATTTTCCGGATTTTTGTTCTTCTTTTTGCTCAAGACCAGCCAGGCGAAGCAAATCACGAACAGCATTTTCCCCAAGCTCATCCCATCGGCCCCGCTTCAATCCTTGCGGCAAACTCAACGCGCCATATCGTGTGCGAATCAGGCGGGATACTGTCAACCCTACCGCTTCAAACAGACGGCGCACCTCCCGGTTGCGGCCCTCCCCGATCACTACGCGATACCATTTATTGACACCGTCTCCGCCGCCGTCGGCAATACGCGAAAACTGCCCTGTTCCATCCTCCAGCTCAACACCTGCAAGCAATTTCTGCCGCATCCCTTCTTCAAGCTCGCCCAGCGTCCGAACAGCATATTCCCGCTCAATGTTATACCGGGGATGCATCAACCGATTGGCCAAATCACCTGACGTAGTAAAAAGCAATAACCCTTCCGTATTGAAATCCAGACGGCCGACTGCCAGCCATTTACCATTTTTCACCGCAGGCAGCTTGTCGAAAACCGAGGGACGTTTTTCCGGATCGTCACGGCTGACAATCTCCCCTGCCGGCTTATGATAAATCAGAACCCTGGGCGGACGTTTGCCAACCTTGCGTTGCAGCAATTTACCATTAATGCGCACCTGATCCGTTTCCATGATACGCTGGCCAATATGCGCAGGCTCTCCATTAACAGAAACCCGGCCGGCAATAATCATATCTTCCATGTCGCGTCTGGAACCCAGACCAGCCTCAGCCAGAACCTTATGCAGTTTGGGCGCGTCTCCGCCTGCAATGAATTCCCTGCGCCCTGTTTTCCCTTTGCCCTTTTTTCCTTCATACAGCGAAGTATCCGGCGTGCCGTCCTTGTCATAGGCATCAGATGTCACATATGAGAACACCTTGTCCGGATCACCAAGAGAAAAAGAAGCTTTCTTTCCTTCCGGTTTCCGGTAGGGATACCCGTTTTTTCTTCCTTTTGTCCGGCTTTTTCCCTGATTTCCCTTTGGGGCAGCCATATTGCCAGCCTGCCCCTGGCCATCAGAAAACCCCGTGCCGGTCTGTTCCTGCCCATTTTGCATCACTACACCAATAAACGCCGGATGATTACTGTCGCGCTGTTTCCCGCTTTCCACGCTGTGAGGCGCGTCCCTGTTTTCTTTTCTCATATTCATGCTATTTCAACCTGTTTTGCGCTCTTTACCTCTATTAAAGATCCAGCTGTTTGGATAACCCGTACCCCAAACCATCTCCATCCTCATCCATTTCAGGTTCTTCCCTCTCCACTTCTCCATTCTGCACGGGCTGAAGGAGCGGCGGTAATGCCTCCAGCGAAGCCAGTCCCAAATCTGCCAGAAACTGCCTTGTCGTGGCAAAAAGCGCCGGTCTTCCCAGTGTTTCCCGGTGGCCGACCACTTCAATCCAGCCCCTTTCCTCCAGCATACGGATTGTATTGGGATTGACCATCACTCCCCTGATTTGCTCAATATCCCCACGCGTCACCGGCTGGTCATAAGCAATAATAGCCAGTGTCTCCAGCGTAGCCCGACTATACCTTGGCAGCTTTTCCCTCGTCAGACGAGCCAGCCAGGGCTTCATTTCAGGCCTGCTCTGGAAACGCCACCCATTGGCAACCTGAACCAGCTCCAACCCTTTTCCGGACCAGTCCTCAGACAACTCTGCCAGAATACGCCTGATTCGCCCTTTCCAGCGTTCGTTGATTTCAGTCTCGGTATTTTCCAGCAGGTTTTTCATATCCTGCATGGATAATGCTTCCGGCGCACACAACAACGCCGTTTCGAGGATAATTTTTTCCTCTGCCATATATCACAAAGTATCCGGAAATTCAGCCAAGTTCTTTGAACCGCTCGGCGCAAAGTATGAAACTGCGCCTGGCCCATTCTGCCGGTAAAGAAACTTTATGCCGGAAAACAGATATCACCCCGTCTCCACTTTATGCCACTTTTTTCCCGACAGGATATCCGGCGTGCAGATTCTACAACGATTTTGCCTGAAGTGCACACAACCGGACAAATTCCATCAAGAAAAAACAGCACGGCTGCAAAAAAAGCACGGCTTTTGTTCCTGAAAAAGGAATACCTGAAAAACCGGCTATTTCGTCTGTGCTCTTGATTTTCAATAAACAGCCCCATGCGCTTTATTGGGAAAGTATGGCGCATTGTTCCCTTTTGTTAGCAAAACGAGACTGAAATTGTGAATATCTCCAGCATACTCCGTAAAACAGGCAAATGGTTACGCACTCTTGCAGGAAAAAGCAAAAACTTTCCATCCCGGCCAGATATATGCTGTGATGAGGAACCTCTACGCTCAGAACTGATGAGCACATCCCAAATGAGCCAGTACGGCAGATTTCTGGCATCCCGCTATGTGCTGTGCAAGAAAAAAAGGCCTGACAGGCTACTTTTGAGACTGTCGGAAAACGCCAATATTCTCCAACAGGTATTCACGCTGTTTTCCCGTGAGCTCAAGTCAGGCCGACGGATCATTCCAGCAGCAGAATGGCTGCTTGACAATTACTACCTCATCGAAGAGCAAATTCGTACAGCGCAACGTCACCTTCCCTTGCAGTACAGCCGGGAACTGCCCAGGCTGGGCACCGGGACATGTGAAGGCTGGCCAAGAGTATATGAACTGGCACTGGAAATCGTTTCACACGGAGACGGGCGGGTCGATATAGAAAAATTGACTGCCTTTATCTCCTCCTATCAAAGCCTCGCTCCATTAACAACAGGAGAACTGTGGGCCATCCCGGTTATGCTGCGCCTGGCGCTGATAGAAAACCTGAGGCGAGTAGCTGTCCGCCTTGCCATCTCAAGCCAGCATCATGAGCTGGCAGGGCAATGGGTAAAAAAATTTCTGGATACAGCTGAAAACGACCCTGCCGGCCTTATCCTCCAGGTAGCTGATCTGGCCCGTTCCAATCCTCCAATGGACAGCGCCTTCATTGCTGAAATGACCCGCCGCCTTCAAAGCCAAAAATCCACCTTGACCCTTCCCCTGAACTGGGTAGCAAACCGGCTTGCCGAAACAGGCGTCACCATTGAGCAGCTTGTCATGCAGGAAACACAACGGCAGGCGTCCGACCAGGTCAGCATCAGTAACAGCATCACCAGTATCCGCCTGCTGGGAAACATAGACTGGCATCTCTTTTTTGAATCAGTCAGCCAGGTAGAACGCCGGCTCAAAACCGACCCGGCAGGCGTGTATTCCGCTATGGATTTCGCCTCCCGCGATCATTACCGCCGCATCATTGAAAATATGGCGAAATACAGTCACCTGACGGAAGAAGCCATCGCATCCAAAGCCATTAACATGGCAAAAAACCATGCCTTGCAGGAAGGTGTCGATAACAGAGCTGCCCATGTAGGCTACTATCTTATTGCAGAAGGACGCCCCCTGCTTGAGAAAGCGGCAAATATAAAACAACCTCTCCGTCAGCGTATTCTGGCATGGGTCAGACACTTCCCGGCCATTCCCTATCTTGGCAGCATACTGGTACTTTCCGCCCTCTTTACCGCTGTCATGCTCCGCATAACGGAAACCGGCGCTTTCCCTGTCTGGTTTCTCCTTCTTTTAGGCACAACAACCCTGATTGCATCCAGCCACCTGGCTGTTTCATTGGTCAACTGGTTATCCATGTTGGCAATTTCACCCTCCCGTCTGCCGCGCATGGATTTCTCCGGCGGGATCCCTGAAGGCTGCGATACCGTCATAGCCATTCCCTGCATGCTGATCAGTCCGGAAAACATTGACCAGCTATGCGAAACACTGGAAATACATTACCTTGGAAACCAGGATAAACGGCTTCGCTTCTGCCTCTTAAGCGATTTTACCGATGCAGCAACAGAAGAAACCGAACAGGATGCCAAACTGCTGGAATATGCCGCTGAAAAAATTAAAAAACTGAACCGGCAATACCAAAACAGGGACAACCTCTCCCCTTTCTGGCTGCTGCATCGCCCAAGACACTTCAACACCAGTGAGCAAATCTGGATGGGGCAGGAACGCAAAAGGGGAAAACTGGAAGAACTCAATGCCTTCTTACGAAACCGGCCGACCAGTTTTTCCATAAAAATAGGTGATTTCAGCCAAACCAGCCGGTTTCATTTCGTCATTACCTTAGACAGCGATACCCGTCTTTTCAGGGATACGGCCCGCCAGTTCATTGCCACCCTTGCCCATCCATTAAACAAAGCCGTCTATGACGAAAAAAAACGGATAGTCGCAAAAGGATACGGCATTCTCCAGCCGCGCGTAGCCAGCCTCCTGCCAGGCAGACATGCTTCCATTTACGAGCGGTTAAACAGTGGGGATGCAGGAATCGACCCCTATACCAGAACCGTATCCGACGTTTACCAGGATCTGTTTGGCGAAGGCTCATTTATTGGCAAAGGCATCTATGATATCGACGCTGTCAACTTTGCCCTTGGCAACAGGCTCCCGTCCAATCACATTTTAAGCCATGACCTGCTGGAAGGATGTTATGCCCGATCCGGCCTTGTCAGTGACGTCTCGCTTTATGAAAAATATCCGGCAGATTACCTCTCCGATGTCAAACGCCGCCACCGCTGGATAAGGGGAGACTGGCAACTCGTCAAGTGGCTCTTTCCCTGCGTTCCGGATACATCGGCTCAGAACGGGAAAAACAGGCAACCCAATCCACTTTCACGGCTTTCTCGCTGGAAACTGTTTGACAACCTGCGGCGCAGCCTGGTTGCGCCAGCTGTCACATTTCTTTTCGCAGCGGCATGGATAGCCTTGAAACCGGCATGGATATGGACACTGGCACTGCTTTCCGCCTTTTTTCTGCCGACTTTTCTGGCCTTCCTGACCAGCCTTATTGCCAAGCACCGCCATACAAATATCAGGCAACATCTGTCTGTATGCATGGATACAACCCACCGTCAGTGCTCCAATGTTTTCCTGAATTTCATGGTGCTTCCCCATGAAGCCGGCTATCATCTTGACGCTATTACCAGAACGCTCTTCAGATTACTGCTGTCGCACCGTCATTTACTGGAATGGATCCCGTCAGGCTTAATCAGAGACAACAGTGAAAATCTGCCCGCCTATGTCCGCACAATGTGGTATGCGCCGGTATTTTCCCTGGGTGTTTTCGCCGCTATTTTCCTGACCCGGCCGCCGGTATTGATTGTTGCAGCCCCCTTTTTGCTGCTCTGGTTTTTTTCCCCGCTGATTGCCTGGTTTGCCAGCCAGCCCGTTCACCATAAAGAAAAACCGCTTTCCCCCGGGCACCTTCTCTACCTGCGCAAACTGGCCAGAAAAATCTGGGCCTTCTTCGATACCCATGTCACAGCAGAAAACAACTGGCTCCCTCCTGACAATATACAGGAAGCCCTGTCTGACGCTTTTTCAGACACACTGCTACCGCCAGGATACCGCAAAGACAACCTGGGCAGAATCATCGCCTGCCGCACCTCGCCAACCAACATTGGCCTGGCTCTGCTGGCCTATCTGGCCGCTGCCGATTTTGCCTATATCCCTGTCGGCCAGGCCATTAGCCGTACAAGCCTGACCTTTTCCTCCCTCTCCAGAATGGACAGATACCGCGGCCACTTTTATAACTGGTACGATACAACAACCCTCAAAACCATACAGACACCCCTTTACCTCTCTACAGTGGACAGCGGCAACCTGGCCGGACACCTGCTTACCCTGAAATCCGGTCTTCAGGAACTCATATGCCGGCCTGTCATCAGCCCACGCCTGGCAAACGGCCTGTACGACACCTTTTCCATCCTTGCAGAATACCTGCCGGAAAAAAATGAACTATCCCAGGAAATAACCTCCCAATGGTTGTCACGGGACGAAAAAAACGCTTTTTCCCTGCATGATATTTTCTGCTGGGTGGAACACCTGGCAAACCACGCCGGCAGGCTGGTTAATACCCCGGCAAACCAGAAAAAATTTGGCCTGTTCTGGGCAAAAACCTTCCATAAACAGTGCTGCCAGATGCTGGAAGAAATATCCCTGCTGATGCCCTGGGTAACACTGACAGAATGGCAGCAGCAGCCAGACCGTTTTGATTCACTCAACCGGTTACCCACATTAGATGAACTGGCCCAATACGACCGCACTGTACTGCCTTCTATCCGACAAGCCCTGAATCAGGCCAAGCCTGATGAAAAGACCAAACTGAAAGCACTGGCTATATTGGTTGAGCAGGCCATCTCTGCCGCATCCGGAAGAATTTGCCAGCTCCAGGCGCTTGCCCGTCAGGCAGACGAATTTGCCCGGATGGACTTCCGCTTTCTGATGAACCCATCCACCCACCTGCTTTCTATCGGATTTAACGTTACAGAGAAAAAGCGGGACAACAGCTACTACGACCTGTTGGCATCCGAAGCCAGGCTGGCAAGTTTTGTGGCTATTTCCCAAGGCCAGATTCCCCAGGAAAACTGGTTTGCCCTTGGCAGGAAAATGGCTGCTGTCGGAAAAGACGCAGCTCTTCTTTCATGGAGCGGCTCCATGTTCGAATATCTCATGCCCCAGCTGGTTATGCCCGTTTATGAAGATACCCTTCTTGAGCAAACCAACCGCACTGTCGTGAAAAAACAGATGGAATACGGCATAAAACACCGCCTTCCCTGGGGCATTTCAGAATCCGGTTACTTTGCTTTTGATGCGAACCTGCATTACCAGTACCGTGCCTTCGGCGTACCAGGGCTTGGCCTCAAACGCGGGCTGGGAGAAGACCTGGTCATTGCCCCTTATGCCTCCATGCTGGCGCTGATGATTGATCCCGAGGCCGCCTGCAAAAACCTGATCCGGCTGGATAAAGAGGGATTCAAAGGACAATTCGGCCTCTTTGAGGCAATTGACTTCACACCTGCCCGGCTTGGCCCCGGACAAAACCATGCCATCGTCCGTTCTTTCATGGCTCACCATCAGGGCATGGGACTGCTCGCCTTGCTTTCTCTCCTCATGAATCACCCCATGCAAAAACGCTTTGAGGCAGAACCCGGTCTCAAAGCCACGCTTCCGCTGCTTCAAGAACGTGTGCCCAGACAAATACCGCATTTTGAAGCAGCCCCAAGCCATATCATGCCCCGTCAGGCATCCCTTCAACCGGTTGCGCCGAACCGTATATACCAAACGGCAAATACGCCGAAACCCGAAATCCAGCTCCTTTCAAATGGTAACTACCATGTCATGCTGACAAATGCAGGCGCAGGATATAGCCGCTGGAAAGATTTGGCCATCTCACGATGGCAGGAAGACAGCGTGCAGGACAACAGGGGAACCTGGTTTTATGTACGAGACAGGGAAACGGGAAAATTCTGGTCAACAACCTACCAGCCCGTTTGCCGCCAGCATACTTTTTATGAAGTAATTTTCTCGGAAGGCAAGGCCGAATTCCGCTCCTGTGAGGATGATATCGAAATCCATAGCGAAATAGGCGTCTGCCCTGAAGAAAACATGGAAATTCGCCATCACACCTTAACCAGCCATGCCTTGCAGGACAGGAAAATCGAATTTACCGCCTGCACAGAAATTGTGATAGCCCCCTCAAAAGCAGACAGATCACATCCGGCTTTCAGCAAACTTTTCATCCAGACAGAAATCATACCGGAACATCATGCCGTCATCAGCACAAGAAGACCCCGCCACGCAGAAGAAAAGCCGCCTTATGTCTTTCATATGCTGATCGTACATGGTACAGACCATACCGATGCCTCATATGAAACAGACCGTATGCGTTTTATCGGAAGAGGCCATACCGCCGCCAATCCTGTTGCCCTCCTTTCCGGCAAAACACTGTCGGGAAGCGAAGGCTCCGTTCTGGATCCGGTTGCTGCCATCAGACACAACCTGATACTGCAACCGGAAAAACCGGTTGTTGTGGATTACCTGTGCGGCATTGCTGAAAATCGTGAAGCCTGCCTGAAAATGATAGAAAAATATGACGATATGAACCTGTCCGAACGGGTGCTGGAACTGGCATGGAACCATGGGCAGGCCTTCCTTCGGCAACTGAACGCAGACGAATCCGATGCTCAGCTTTATGCCGGATTGGCCTCAGGCATTCTGTATGCCAACAGGAACTTCCGTGCAAAAAGCCACATCCTTGCCAATAACAGCCGAGGGCAACAGGGACTATGGAGCTATGCCATTTCAGGCGACCTGCCTATTGTCCTGCTTCAGATAAGCGGCCAGGAAAACCTGGATATGGTCCGCCAGATCGTCCAGGCCCATGCCTACTGGCACATGAAAGGATTACCTGTTGATCTGGTTATCTGGAACGAGGACAACGCCGGATACCGGCAAACACTCCAGGAACAAATCACCAATATCATTGCCGCAGTCCACCCTGCCCAGGCCATGAACCGCCCTGGCGGTATTTTCCTAAGACAAACCGAACAGATAGCAATGGAAGACCGTATCCTGATCTCGTCTGCAGCCCGCATCATCCTCTCCGATACCGATGGACCGCTCGTTACACAACTCCACAACGCAGAACGGACAGAACGCAGAAAACCGGCCTTGCTGCCTCCTGGGAAAAAATACCTGCTGCAAAACGATCCGGATATCTCACGAGACGATCTGCTGCTCTTTAATGGCACAGGCGGATTTTCCCCCGACGGCAAAGAATACATCATGCTGCTGTCCAAAGAAAAAACAACCCCTGCGCCCTGGGTCAACATCCTTGCCAACCCGCATTTCGGCTGCATCATATCCGAAAGCGGGCAATCCTACACCTGGCAGGGAAATGCCCATGAATTTCGTCTCACCCCATGGAATAATGACCCGGTAAGCGATACGGGCGGAGAAACCTTTTATCTGCGCGACGAGGAAAGCGGCCATTACTGGTCGCCCGCCCCCTCCCCTTGCCCGGGAAAAGGAAAATACCAGTGCCGCCATGGCTTTGGATACAGCGTATTTGAACATATTGAGGACGGTATCCACTCCGAATTATGGGTCTATGTCGCGCTTAAGGCCAACATCAAGTATTTCATCCTCAAGGTCAGAAATGAATCCGCCCGAACCCGGCAGCTCTCTGCGACAGGTTATGTGGAATGGGTGCTGGGCAGCCTGCGCGAAGACAACCACATGTACATCATAACAGAGAGGGAACCCCAAACCGGCGCGATCCTGGCACGCAATACCTATAACACGGAATTTGCCGACCGCCTCGCCTTTTTTGCCACAACCGGCACAGGCCGAACAATTACCGGCAACCGCGCAGAATTCATTGGCCGTAACAGGACACTTGCCAATCCGGCCGCCATGTCCTATGCTCGCCTGTCCAACCGGGTTGGCGCAGGTTATGATCCATGCGGCGCCATCCATGTGCCGTTCATCCTTGAAAAAGGAGAAGAACGCCACATTCCGTTTCTTTTGGGTACCGCCGACAGGCGCAATACCGATATCAGCCGGCTGATACGGCGCTTTACCTTCCCTTTTGCTCCAGATGCCGTCCTTGAAGAAATTCGCCACTACTGGAAACAGACACTGGGCAAAGTCAGACTGGAAACCCCCGACCTGTCTCTCAATATGCTTGCCAACGGCTGGTTAATGTATCAGACCATTGCCTGCCGGCTATGGGCACGAAGCGGTTTTTATCAATCCGGCGGCGCTTTTGGCTTCAGGGATCAGCTACAGGACGCCATGGCCGTTACTCACACTGCCCCGGAGCTGCTCAGAAACCAGATCCTGCTTCACGCCGGCCGGCAATTCATCGAAGGAGACGTTCAGCATTGGTGGCATCCGCCTTCAGGCCGCGGTGTGCGTACCCACTGTTCTGACGATTACCTGTGGCTTCCGCTTGCCGTATGCCGGTATATCCGGTCAACCGGCGATACCGGCATACTGGATGAATCTGCCTTCTTCCTGGAAAGCCCGCCTGTCCCTGACGGGCAGGATACACGCTACGACATGCCAGCCCAATCGTCCCAAAGCGGCACAATCTACCGGCATTGTGTCCTCGCCATTCGTCATGGACTTCGTTTTGGCTCCCACGGGCTCCCCCTGATAGGAACAGGCGACTGGAATGACGGTATGGACAGAGTAGGAAAAGCAGGGAAAGGAGAAAGCATCTGGCTGGGCTTCTTCCTGTACCATATTTTGCTTGAATTCGGCAAAATAGCCCAGCAATACGGCGACAGCCCTTTTGCCGAAACATGCGAAAAAGAAGCTCACCGTCTGAAACAACAGCTCCATGCCCATGCCTGGGACGGCGCATGGTACCGGCGCGCCTATTTTGACAATGGCATGCCATTGGGTTCTTTCGTCAATCCGGAATGCCGGATTGACTCCATATCCCAAAGCTGGTCTGTTCTGTCCGGAGCCGGAGAAAAAAAACGGGCCACCCAGGCCATGGATTCCCTCAACGCCCACCTGGTAAGACGCAAGGAAAAACTCATCCGGTTACTGACTCCGCCATTTGACCAGTCCGAACTTGACCCCGGCTACATCAAGGGATACGTTCCGGGCGTAAGGGAAAACGGCGGGCAATATACCCATGCCGCCATCTGGGCCGCGATGGCCTTCGCAAAACTGAAAAACAACAGGCTAGCCTGGGAACTCTTCAACCTGATCAACCCGGTCAACCACAGCCTCGATCCGGCAAGTGTTTGGCAATACAAAGTTGAACCCTACGTCATCGCAGCCGATATCTATGCACTTTCCCCGCATGAGGGCCGCGGCGGGTGGACATGGTATACCGGTTCAGCCGGATGGATGTACCGGCTGATACTGGAATCGCTTATCGGCATATCGCTTGAATACGGCAAGCTTCATTTCGCCCCCTGCCTGCCGTCAGAATGGGAAAAAATCAGGATAACCTACCGGCATGGCCAAAGCACCCATCACATCACGATGGAACAGTCTGATACGGTTTCCGGCATGGAAATCATCCTCGATGGCATCAAACAGGAAAATACTTTTATCCGCCTTGATAACGCCCCTCAGACACACCAGGTTCTTATCCGGATAAAACGGATACCGGCAGAAAATAATGCCGGATAAAACCGGAAAATATCATCCTGGCCTAACAAAGCATGGCCAGGATGATTTTATAAGGCAAAACTGTCACAATAAGACTCTTTGCATTCCAGCAGCTGTTATTGGCATGAAAAACCTGTTGCATTCCCCCCTTGTCAGCCGCATCATTTTTTTCGCGCTTCTCCTGCTTTGCCTTGCGCCTGGCGTTACAACGGCAACCGCACTGCTAATAGGCATATTTTTTGCCCTGCTTTTCCCCCATCCCTATCCGGCTCTGGGAAAAACTGTTTCAAAATACCTCCTGCAATTCTCCATTGTCGGCCTGGGATTCGGCATGAACCTGTTTGAATCCCTCCAGACAGGCAGCCAGGGAATCCTGTTTACTATTGCCTCAGTCTTTGGCGTACTCTTTCTGGGCATCCTGATCGGAAAATGGCTAAAACTTGACCGGATCATCGCCTACCTGATCGCTGTGGGCACCGCCATTTGCGGTGGCAGCGCCATTGCGGCAGTAGCGCCTATTGTCAAGGCCAAAGACAGCGACATCTCTGTTTCCATCGGTACCGTTTTTATCCTGAATGCCATTGCCCTCTTTATTTTTCCTTCTATCGGGCACTTTTTGGGCTTTACCCAAAACGATTTCGGCACCTGGGCAGCCATTGCCATCCACGATACCTCCTCTGTTGTCGGGGCAGGCGCTGCCTATGGAGAAGAAGCCCTGAAAGTGGCCACAACAGTCAAGCTGACACGCGCACTCTGGATCATCCCGCTCTGCCTGGTCACCGCCCTGCTTTTCCGGGAAAAAACCGAAAAAATGTATAAACCGTGGTTTATCCTTTTTTTCGTGCTCGCCATGCTGCTTAACACCTTCTTTCCCCTGCCTGCCGCCGTCAACGGCCCCCTTCTTTCCCTTACCCGAAAAGGATTTACCCTGACCCTGTTCCTCATTGGTACCGATATGTCGCTGGCTCTCCTGAAAAAAGTCGGGCCGCGCGCTTTCCTGTTTGGCGTCATACTCTGGATAGTCATCAGCCTGTGCAGCCTGTGCTTTATCCTATGGGCATAGCTCTACTGGCCAAAAAAGCAAGTTGAAAAAACCGTGCCGGCAAAAGTAGTGGCAAACTACGATACTCAGGCAGTACCATGCCTGACAAAAGAATAAGGGATGAAAAGTCTGGATGAAGGTAATACCAGCCGGTAAAGCCGCTACTGCATTGCCTGCCAAACCCTAAGGGCATCAACCGTCTCGGCCACCTCATGCACCCGGACAATAGCCGCGCCATGGGCAACCGCAGCAATTGCTGCGCCCAGATTGCCGGCCAGCCGCCGGGATACCGCCTTTTTCGTAATTGCACCAATCACCGATTTACGGGACAAACCTGCCAAAACAGGCAACTGAAGAGATTGCCGTATATGCCCGATATTTTTTACAAGCGTCAAATTATGCTCAATAGTTTTGCCAAAACCAAACCCCGGATCAACGCATACCCTTTCACCGGCAATACCTGCCCCTGCCAGCAAAGCAGCCTGCTTTGCCAGAAAGGCGATGACCTCCTCTGTCACATCCCGGTATGCCGGCGCAGCCTGCATGGTCTGTGGCTGTCCCTGCATGTGCATCACACACAGCCCGCAATCGCTGTCTGCCACAGCCCGAACCGCCGCTTCCGAGCAGAAACCACTCACATCATTGATCATGTCCGCCCCAGCCACCAGAACAGCGGTCATCACTTCCGGCTTGTAAGTATCCACAGAAAGCGGCTTTCCGCAATTTCTCAGTGCCTCAACAACAGGCATAATGCGATCCAGTTCTTCTTCAAGAGGAACCGGATCACTTCCTGGCCGGGTTGATTCGGCGCCGATATCAATAATATCCACGCCTTCCTCTATCATTCGGGCAGCCCGCTCAAGCGCTGCCGGCAAAACCCGGTATTTCCCGCCATCGGAAAAAGAATCCGGCGTCACATTCAGAATACCCATCACCAGCGGCCGGTAATTCAAAGCCACCCAGTCAAACCGGTAACGGCCGCATTGGAAAAAAGGCATCATCGCTTCAGCACCGCATCCGGAAAGAAAAAGGCATGCCCTTTTTCATCCATAACCAGCCGTACTTCAGGCCGGCGCAGTTGCATTTTCAGAAATACCTCCCGGCTGGCTGCCGGAAGAAGCAGTCGCAGACGTACCGGATTTTGGCGGACGTGGATCATTGCCTTCCATAATGTCATTTACCTGGTCGGAATCCAGCGTCTCCCACTCCAGCAGCATTTCGGCCATCTTCTCAACTTTATCCCGGTTTTCATGCAGCAAACTGCGCGCCAACGCATACTGGCGGTCAAGAATTGAGCGGATTTCATTATCCACTTTCTGCTGAGTAGCCTCGGAAACTGTCTTGGCTGCCATCCGGCCGCCATAGAACATCTCCTGCTCCGTATCCTCATACACCATCGTGCCCAACGATTCCGACATGCCATAACGCGTTACCATCGCGCGCGCAATCTTGGTTGCCCGTTCAAAGTCATTGGAAGCCCCGGTGGACATCTGGTGCATAAACAATTCCTCGGCAATACGCCCGCCAAACAAAATGGCAATCTGTTCCAGCATCTTGTCCTTGTACATATTTATCTGGTCATGCTCCGGCAGCTGCCAGGTCAACCCAAGCGCCTGCCCCCGAGGCATAATCGTCACCTTGTGAACCGGGTCGGATTTGGGGAGCAACTTCGCCACCACGGCATGGCCAGCCTCATGAAACGCCGTATTCCTGCGTTCTTCTTCCCGCATCACAAAAGACTTGCGCTCCGGCCCCATCAGGATCTTGTCCTTGGCATCCTCAAAATCCTGCATCTCAACCAAACGCTTGTTGCGTCTGGCAGCAAACAAGGCCGCCTCATTGACCAGATTGGCCAAATCAGCCCCGGAAAAACCGGGAGATCCCCTTGCAATCACATCAGCCTTCACATCAGCGGCAATGGGCACCTTGCGCATATGCACAAACAAAATCTGTTCCCGCCCCCGAATATCCGGCAAACCAACAATCACCTGCCGGTCAAAGCGGCCAGGGCGAAGCAACGCCTTGTCCAGCACATCGGCCCGGTTGGTCGCCGCCACGACAATCACACCGGAATTCGGCTCAAAACCATCCATCTCAACCAGAAGCTGATTCAGCGTCTGCTCGCGCTCATCATTGCCGCCGCCCATCCCTGCACCGCGATGGCGGCCAACCGCATCAATCTCATCAATAAAAATAATGCACGGGGAATGCTTCTTGGCCGTTTCAAACATATCGCGCACACGGGAAGCCCCCACCCCGACAAACATTTCCACAAAATCCGAACCGGAAATGGAAAAAAACGGCACCTTGGCTTCTCCAGCAATAGCACGTGCCAAAAGCGTCTTGCCTGTTCCCGGCGGGCCAACCAGCAAAAGCCCTCTCGGAATCCGGCCGCCCAGTTTCTGGAACTTGCTCGTGTCACGCAGGAACTCCACAATCTCAACCACTTCCTCCTTGGCCTCGTCACACCCGGCCACATCGCTGAAAGTCACCGTATTGTTTTTCTCGTCCATCATGCGCGCTTTGGATTTTCCAAAAGAAAAAGCGCCGCCCTTTCCGCCGCCCTGCATCTGCCGCATGAAAAATATCCATACCCCGATCAGGAGCAGCATGGGAAACCACGATATAAAAATTTGCGAAAGGAACGAAGGTTCTTCAGGCTGCTTGACATCAAACTTGACACCGTTATTGAGCAAGTCGCCAATCAGGCCTCTGTCCAGGTAAGTAATCCCTGTCTTTACCTTGCGGCCATCCGTCATGTTCGCAATCAGCACCCTGTCCTCAATGACGGCATCCTTCACATGATGGGATTTCACCTCCTCCAGGAAATCGGAATACGGAATGGATGCAGCGCCCGAGGTATTGTCGCCGTCGGTAAAATGTTTGAAGGTCGTAAGAAGGATAACAATGATAGCGCCCCAAATGGCCGCCCGGACAAACATATTGTTCACAGTCACTCCTCAGGCGCACGACGCCTTTTTAATCCATGGTTTCATTTTACCCGTATTTTCTCTGATTCGCATCCGGCAGCATACTGCCTGTACTGTTATCAATCTGCCCGGCCCTTTCTCAGCACACGCCCCAGCAAATAAACCTCGGACGACTGGTTTCTGCTTGCCTTGGGCTTTTTCAATGCAACAGAACAAAACTGCGCGCGAAATTTTGCCAGAATATCGTTATACCCCAGGCCATTAAAACATTTGACCAGCAAGGAGCCGTCCGGTTTCAGGCAGGTTTGTGCAAAATCAAGCGCCATATCCAGCAAACCTTCCATTCTGGCGGCATCCGCAGAGGCAATGCCGGAAAGATTGGGCGCCATATCAGAAAGAATAACATCTGCTTTTCCTCCTCCCAGCATGGCTTCCAGCCGGGAAAGAACAGCCTCTTCCCTGAAATCGCCCTGCAGGAAACGGACACCATGAATAGCCTCCATCGGCAAAATATCAATACCAATCACTTCCCCGCAAAGTTCCCCGTTACGCCGCCCCATTTTTCTTACGGCATACTGTGACCAGCTGCCGGGCGAAGCGCCCAGATCCACAACAACCTGCCCGCTTTTAATCAGTCCAGCCTCTTCATCCATTTCCTTCAGCTTGTAGGCGGCCCTGGAACGATAATCTTCTTTTTGCGCCAGCCTGACATAAGGATCACTTAAATGGCTGTGCATCCAGCTTTTATTGAATTTATTTTTTGCCATTGGCGGTAAAATATCCTTTTGGGGAAATAATATGTTGAAACTGACACCAGCACAGCGGCGCAGCCTGCGCGAACAGGCCCATCACCTTCACCCGGTCGTTATGGTAAGCGAGGCGGGACTGACCGATAACGTTATCAGGGAAATCAGCAACAGCCTGGACGCGCACGGCCTGATCAAAATCCGCATTTTCGGTGATGACCGCGCCAACCGGATTGAACTTTACCAGCAAATCTGCACCCTGCTGCATGCCGCGCCCATTCAGCACATTGGAAAACTGCTCGTCATCTATCGCCCCAAAAAGGAAAAAACAGCCGCTTCTCCTGCAACGGCTTCCTCTCGCGGCATACGGGAAACAACCACCGCCCGGCGGAGCCCCTCGCGCAGCCGTGTCAAAAAAGTTGCGCTCAAAGGCAATGAACGTCTCACTGCCGGCGGCAAAATCAAGCGGGCAAAAACACGTCAGGTCAGCGCCAAGAAAAAAAGCTTGGGCTGACCTGTCAGGCTGGTCAAACCTTTTATTGCACTATCCCTTAGATATAAAGGACTTCCAATACTTCATATTCCCTTATGCCGGATGGCGCTTCCACCTCAATAACCTCACCGGCATATTTGCCGATCATGGCACGTGCAATCGGAGAAGTAACAGATACCTTCATTTCCTTGATATCTGCCTCATCATTGCCGACAATCTGGTAACGAACCTGCTTGCCGTTATCCAGATCCTCAAGCAGGACAGTCGCCCCGAAAACAATCTTGCCGTCCACATTCAGCGTTGTCGGATCAATCACCTGGGCCGAACTGAGCTTCGCTTCAAGCTCGGCAATACGTCCTTCAATAAACCCCTGCTTTTCCTTGGCGGCCTCATATTCGGCGTTTTCAGACAAATCGCCATGCGAACGCGCCTCGGCAATAGCCTGGATAACTTCATACCGGTCTTTTGTTTTCAGCCTGTGCAATTCATCACGCATCTTTTTTGCGCCGAGAACAGTAACCGGAATGGATCCCATATTGCTTGACATAAATGACGACTCCAAAAAACCAGCGAGGCCATCAATGGCGCTGCTTCCAGCACCAGTATGACCTCGCAAAAATTGACAGATTGAATATTAGTGTAAGGTTTTATGCAAACTTTGTAAATCGTACACATGAATATCATCAAGATAAGCCATGCCCTGCACACTGGCTTCTGCGCCTGCAATAGTGGTAATGGTACTGACCCTTGCGGCAAGCGCTGAAGTACGGATAGTGCGGGAATCCGCAATGGCATTCCTGCGTTCCTCCACCGTATTGATAACCAGAGCAATCTCGCCGTTTTTCAGCAAATCCCCCACATGCGGACGGCCTTCTGCCACCTTGTTGATAATCTCCGCCTCCATCCCGGCCTGCCGGATTCTTTCCGCCGTACCGCGTGTTGCGACAATTAAAAAACCAAGCTGAACCAGTTTTCTGGCCACCTCAACCGCACGCGGCTTATCGCTGTCCTTGATAGAAAGGAAAACCTTTCCTCCACGTGGCAAAGCCACGCCAGCGCCCATCTGTGATTTGATATAAGCCTCGCCAAATGTTTTGCCGACGCCCATCACTTCACCTGTCGATTTCATCTCTGGCCCCAGAATGGTATCCACTCCCGGGAACTTGATAAAAGGAAACACCGCTTCTTTTACACTGAAATAAGGCGGGACAGTCTCGCTGGAAATACCTTGGGCATCAAGCGTCTGGCCTGCCATACAACGTGCGGCAATCTTTGCCAGCGGCAAGCCGGTCGCCTTGGAAACAAACGGCACCGTCCGGGAAGCACGCGGATTGACTTCCAGCACAAATACCTTGTCTTTCAGTTTGCCATCCACCTCTTCCTTCTGGATGGCAAACTGGACATTCATCAGCCCTACCACATTCAATGCCCTTGCCATCAGACTTGTCTGGCGCTTTAACTCATCAACCGTTTCAGCAGAAAGGGAATAAGGAGGCAGCGAACAGGCCGAATCGCCGGAATGGACGCCTGCCTGCTCAATATGCTCCATCACGCCGCCAATAAATGTACGGGTACCGTCAGAAATACAATCCACATCCACTTCAATCGCATCATTTAAGAAATGGTCAAGCAAAACAGGCGAATCATTGGAAACCTTCACTGCCTCGCGCATATAGCGTTCCAGGCCGCTTTGCTCATGGACAATTTCCATGGCCCGCCCGCCCAGCACGTAGGAAGGCCGCACAACCAGCGGATAACCAATCTCCTGCGCCATCACCAGCGCTTCAGCTTCCGTGCGTGCCGTCCGGTTCGGCGGCTGACGCAAATTGAGCTTCTGGAGCAGCTGCTGGAAACGCTCCCGGTCTTCTGCTGCATCAATCATATCAGGCGAAGTACCAATAATCGGCACACCATTCTTTTCCAGATCCAGCGCCAGTTTCAGCGGAGTCTGCCCGCCATACTGGACAATGACCCCTTCCGGTTTTTCCAGGTCAACAATTTCCAGCACATCTTCCAGAGTAAGCGGCTCAAAATACAAACGATCCGAAATATCGTAATCAGTAGAAACCGTTTCCGGATTGCAGTTGACCATAATGGTCTCATAGCCATCCTCACGCATGGCCATAGCGGCATGAACACAGCAATAGTCAAACTCGATACCCTGCCCGATCCGGTTGGGACCGCCGCCCAACACCATGATTTTTTTGCGATTGGACGGATTGGCTTCACACTCCTCGTCATAGGAAGAATACATATAAGCCGTGCTGGTCGCAAATTCGCCTGCGCAGGTATCCACCCGCTTGTAAACCGGACGGATATGAAGCTCACGCCGGCGGTTGCGGACTACCGTATCTGTCGTTTTCAAAAGCCAGGCAAGCCTGCGGTCCGAAAATCCCTTTTGCTTCAGCATAAACAGCGTATCCCTGTCCAGATCCGCCAGCGTCTGCTTGTCCAGCCAAAGCTCAATATCCACAATTTCCTTGATCTGTGAGAGGAACCAGGGATCAATATGGGTAAGGTTGAACACCTCCTCTATTGAAAACCCCTTGGCAAACGCATCGCCGATATACCAGATACGCTCAGGCCCCGGTTCTCCCAGTTCTTCCCTGATCACCTCCAGATCAGTCGTTTTCTCATTCATGCCGTCCACGCCCACTTCCAGCCCGCGCAAAGCCTTCTGGAAAGATTCCTGGAAAGTGCGTCCAATAGCCATCACCTCGCCTACCGACTTCATCTGGGTCGTGAGATGGGGATCTGCCTGCGGGAATTTTTCAAACGTAAAGCGTGGAACCTTGGTCACCACATAATCAATGGTCGGTTCAAAAGAAGCAGGCGTCGCGCCGCCTGTAATATCATTTTTCAATTCATCCAGTGTAAACCCGACAGCCAGCTTGGCCGCAATTTTGGCAATCGGGAAACCCGTTGCCTTTGAAGCCAGCGCAGAAGAACGCGAAACCCGCGGGTTCATCTCAATAACAATTATGCGGCCATTTTTCGGGTTAATCGCAAACTGCACATTGGAACCGCCCGTATCCACCCCGATTTCGCGCAAAATGGCAATTGAGGCATCGCGCATCAACTGGTATTCCTTGTCGGTGAGCGTTTGTGCCGGCGCAACCGTAATGGAATCGCCCGTATGGATACCCATCGGATCAAGATTCTCAATCGAGCAAACAATAATGCAGTTATCTGCCTTATCGCGCACCACCTCCATCTCAAACTCTTTCCAGCCAATCAGCGATTCCTCAATCAGCAGCTCGTTTGTAGGAGAAGCCTCCAGGCCCCGGCGGCAAATCAGCTCGAATTCCTCGGCATTATAGGCAATGCCGCCGCCTGTCCCGCCCAGCGTAAACGAGGGGCGGATAATGACAGGGAAACCCATCTGTTTTTGCACTTCCCATGCGTCTTCCATAGAATGCGCAATACCGGAACGGGCCGATTCCAGGCCAATCCGTGTCATGGATTCCTTGAACTTGGAACGGTCTTCCGCCTTGTCAATCGCTTCCGGAGAAGCCCCGATCAGCTCAACCCCGTATTTTTCAAGCACACCGTTATTAAACAGGTCAAGCGCACAATTCAACGCCGTCTGCCCGCCCATCGTCGGCAAAATGGCATCCGGGCGCTCCCTTTCGATAATCCGCTCGACAACGCGCCAGTTAACCGGCTCAATAAACGTCACATCCGCCATCTCCGGATCTGTCATAATCGTGGCAGGATTACTGTTGACCAGAATAACCCGGTAACCCTCCTCACGCAGCGCCTTGCAGGCCTGCGCACCGGAATAGTCAAATTCACAGGCCTGTCCAATCACAATCGGGCCGGCGCCGATAATGAGAATACTCTTGATATCAGTACGTTTTGGCATATTTTCGCTGTCTATTTTTGTTTTGCCTTTTCCATCAGGCCAATGAAACGGTCAAAAAGGTAATCCACATCGCCGGGACCGGGAGAGGCTTCCGGATGTCCCTGGAAACAGAAAGCAGGCTTGTCCGTGCGTTCAAATCCCTGCAAAGTCCCATCGAAAAGAGAACGGTGCGTAATACGGCAGTTGGCAGGAAGCGTTGCGGCATCCACGGCAAAACCATGATTTTGCGAAGTAATCATTACCTTGCCGGTATCCAGATCCTGCACAGGGTGGTTGGCGCCATGATGGCCAAACTTCATCTTTCCGGTTTTTGCGCCTGAAGCCAGCGCCATAATCTGGTGCCCGAGACAAATGCCGAAAACCGGAATCCCCCGTTCAATCAGTTCGCGCGTTGCCTTAATCGCATAATCGCATGGCTGCGGGTCACCCGGCCCGTTTGAGAGAAAAATACCGTCAGGATGGTAAGACAATGCTTCTTCAGCCGTTGTTTTGGCCGGCACCACCGTCACCCTGCAACGGCGTTCCGTCAGCATACGAAGAATATTGCGTTTGACACCGTAATCAAAAGCCACTACATGATACAGCGGTTTGTCGAGCTTGCCATAACCCACCCCGAGGCGCCACTGCGTCTCTGTCCATTCATAAAGCTGCGCCGTTGTCACCTTCTGCGCCAGATCCAGCCCGGCAAGCGAACGGGCAGAACGCGCCAGCGCCAATGCCGCCGCCTCATCCGTTCCCGTAACAATAGCGCCGCTCTGGTTTCCCTTTTCCCGCAGCACACGGGTCAGCCTGCGGGTATCAATACCCGCAATCGCCACCACACCGCCTTCTTTCAGATAACCCGAAAGCGATTGCGTCGTCCGGAAATTGGAAGTCAGGCGGGGCAAATCCTTGATAATCAGGCCAGCGGCATGAATACGGGTAGATTCAACATCTTCCGGATTCACCCCGGTATTGCCGATATGGGGATAAGTCAGGGTAACAATCTGGTTACTATAACTGGGATCGGTCAGAATTTCCTGGTAACCCGTCATGGAAGTATTAAAAACGACCTCTCCGGATGTCTGCCCTTCCGCGCCGATGGAACAGCCGCGGAAAATATTGCCGTCTGCCAGTGCTAAAACGGCCGGTGCTGGTTGTCCTGATGGAAATGACAAAGGTAACTCCTGTCTGGTTACCGCAACAGCACTGCATCGTCAGGCCGCAATAACCTGCCGAATAGGCTATCTATTCGGTAAAAACGTCTTGACTGGATTCCGGTTATGCAGGCGTTACGGTTGAATTGAATGTAGCGGGATTATAGCTGAAAATCAATACCCCGGCAAACAGGCCGGGGTATCTCCCCTTCCCGTTCCCGCCTTAAAAACATACCGCCTTATACCTTGCCGTGATACCCAAGCCCCATCGCCTCACGGACATCTTTCATCGTCTCGCGTGCCAAAGCCTGCGCCCTGGCGCAGCCTGCCTCAAGCACCTCCCGCACATAGGCCGGATTATCCAGATACTTCTGCGCACGCTCGTGAAAAGGCTCCTGCTCACGGATAATCGCATCAATAACCGGCTGCTTGCATTCCAGGCAGCCAATACCGGCAGAACAACACCCCTTTTGTACCCAGGCCCGGGTTGCCTCATCCGAATAAACCACATGAAACTGCCAGACCGGACATTTCTCCGGATTACCGGGATCAGTCCGGCGCACCCTCGCAGGATCCGTTTTCATCCCCCGTATTTTCCGGGTAACATCTTCCGGTTTTTCCCTGAGGGAAATGGCATTGCCATAGCTCTTGGACATCTTTTGCCCATCCAGCCCCGGCAGGCGGGAAGCTTCCGTCAGCATCACTTCAGGCTCAATTAAAATTTGCCGGCCGGTACCTTCAAGCCAGGCTGCCAGCCTTTCCCTGTCTGCTTTGGAAAGGCTGCCGGCATTGCCCAAAAGCACATGTGCCTCCTGCAAGGCCTGCACATCCCCTTTTTCCTGATAGGCGTTTCGCAAATTCATAAATAATTTGGCAGCTTTCCCGCCCATCTTTTTCACCGCATCCTGCGCCTTTTCAACAAACCCCGGCTCCCTGCCATACATATGGTTAAACCGCCGTGCCATTTCCCGCATAATTTCAATATGGGGAATCTGGTCTTCCCCCACCGGCACCCGGTTGGCGCGATAAATCAGCACATCCGCCGCCATCATGACCGGATACCCCAGAAAACCAAATGTCGTCAAATCCTTGTGGGAAAGCTTTTCAAGCTGATCCTTGTAGGTCGGTACCCGTTCAAGCCAGCCAAGCGGCGTTGCCATACCAAGAAGCAGCGTCAGTTCCGCATGTTCCACCACCCTGGACTGAATAAAAACAGACGCCTTTTCAGGATCAATACCGGCAGCCAGCCAGTCAATCACCATATCCCACGCGCTTTGCTCAATCGTTTCCGCCTCATCATAGTGCGTCGTCAGCGCATGCCAGTCAGCCACAAAAAAAAGGCTTTCCACCTCATGCTGGATACGAATCCAGTTTTTAAGCGCGCCATGGAAATGGCCCAGATGCATGGCGCCTGTCGGGCGCATGCCGGAAACAACTCTAGCAGGATACATGATAGTCACACTAATGTAAGAAAAAAGTAACGGGATACAGCACAAACTGGACAGTCACAATGCCGGCATACAGCAGCGGCCGCATCCAGTAATCCAGCATTTTAAAGTAAACCAGCGCCAGTACGATAAAAAAACCGTAGGGTTCCACCTTTGCAAACCGCCAGGCCAGCCTGGCAGGCAAAAGACTGGTTAAAATACGGCCGCCATCCAAAGGCGGAACAGGAAAAAGATTAAAGGCAAACAAAACCAGATTGCTCAGGATACCGGCATCAGCCATCTGAAGCAGAAAAGGCTGCCGCAAACCGCCTGCCACAACGGCAATCTTCATAACCTGCCACAACAACGCCATCAGCAAATTGGAAGCCGGGCCAGCCAGCGCAACCAGCGCCGAATCCCGCCTGGGATTGCGCAAGCCGCTGAAATTTACCGGCACCGGTTTGGCATAACCGAAAACAAAAGGGCTGTTCAATAAAATCAGTGCAGCGGGAATCAGGACAGTTCCCACCAAATCAACATGCCGGAGCGGATTAAGGCTCATCCGGCCACGCGAATAAGCCGTATTGTCGCCAAAATACCGGGCCGCATAGGCATGGGAAGCCTCATGCAGCGTCACAGCCAGCAACACCGGCAGCGCCCAGACAGCAACCGTATAAAGCGTATGGCTCATCAACCTACATCCAGGCAAATTGCCGCCATACCGGGAAAACGAAAACTACAGGCCGAATACACTGGCATCCCCGCCGCCGCTGCGAACCAGAACCGGTTCCTTGTCCGTCAAGTCAATTACCGTCGTCGGGATAAAACTGCACGCGCCGCCATCCACAATAGCGTCAATCTCGTTTTTCAGCCTTTCCTCAATATGCTCCGGGTGTGTCAGCGGATCCGTTTCCCCGGGCAAAATCAGCGTCGTTCCCAAAAGCGGCTCGCCCACCTCCTCCAGGAACATTTGCATAATGCGGTTATCCGGCACACGGATACCAATCGTCTTGCGTGAAGGATGGCTCAGGCGGCGCGGCACCTCCCGGGTTGCCTCCAAAATAAAAGTAAACGCGCCGGGCAAAGCAGCCTTCAACATGCGGAACTGGCTGTTATCCACCTTTGCATAAACACCAATTTCCCTCAAATCCCGGCACATCAACGTCAAATGATGCTTTTCGCCTACCTGCCGGATATGGCGCAACCGGTCAGAAGCCCCCTTGTCCTCCAGGCGGCAGACAAGAACATAACAGGCATCCGTCGGCACAGCGATAACACCGCCTTTCCGCACAATCTCCGCCGCCTGCTTAATCAGGCGATGCTGCGGATTATCCGGATGAATCTGAAAAATCTGGCTCATCATAACTTTTCTTTTCAGACCATCAGCTAACCTGGGCCTGTAAAGCTTCAATCCGTTTTTCAATAGGCGGATGCGTTCTGAAAAGCGCCGTCAACCTGCCGGAACTGTTAATACCGGCAGCCGTCAGGTTCTTGGGCAATTCACCCGAAGCCAGGCTGCCCAGCCGTTGCAAGGCATGAATCATCGGCTGGCGGCGGCCCATCAGCTTCGCAGAACCGGCGTCAGCCCGATATTCCCGCCTGCGGGAAAACCAGGCAACAATAATCGAAGCCAGCAAACCAAACACAATCTCGCAAACCATGACCGTCACATAATATCCCATGCCAACGCCCCTGTTTTCCGAATCGCGCGAAAGCCCCCTGTCCACAAAAAAACCGACAACCCGCGCCAGGAAAATCACAAAAGTATTCACCACTCCCTGCAACAAGGTCATCGTCACCATATCCCCGTTGGCAATATGAGCCACCTCATGGGCCAGCACTGCCTCCACTTCCTCATAGGTCATGTTTTGCAACAGGCCGGTTGAAACCGCCACCAGCGCCGAATTCTTAAAAGCGCCCGTTGCAAAAGCATTTGGCTCACCCTCATAAACGGCTACCTCCGGCATACCGATACCGGCAGTCCTTGCCAGCCTTTCCACCGTTGCCAGCAGCCACCTTTCCGTCTCATTGGCAGGCGTAACAATCACGCGCGCGCCCGTTCCCTGTTTTGCCAGAAACTTGCTGAGAAAAAGGGAAATAAAAGAGCCGGTAAAGCCAAACACCAGTGCAAACACAAACAGGGAATAATAATCCAGACCACGCGCCGTCATATAGCGGCCAACGCCCAGAAAAGAGAGCGTAATGGAAGCCACCAGCATAACGGCAAGATTGGTCAAAATAAAAAGAATAATCCTCATTATCTTCAGTTCCGGTCAAGGGAGTTAAAGCAGATTCAATTTATATGGAGATTAGGCCGGTCATTTCAAGCAAAATCCGGCAAAACCAGACAAAAGCGTTATTTTAACGGCAAATTATGGCAATAACGGGCAAACGGCTTCCTGTATTGCCGCCTAAAACCAGTCATGCCAAATCGGCGTCAGCCCTTCGGGCAAATCAGGAATCCTGCCCACATCCAGATCATTCTCCCCGGGAGCATGAAAATCAGACCCTGCCGAAGCCAAAAAACCATACCGTTTTGCCAGCCCGGCAAAATAAGGATAAAGCTCACGGCTGTGGCTGCCGGTCACCACCTCAATCCCTGTTCCTCCAAGCTGCTTGAACTCGTCAAACAGCTTAAACAGAGACTGCTCGGATATCTCGTAACGGCCAGGATGGGCAATCACTGCCACCCCGCCAGCCTCCTTTATCCAGCCAACCGCTTTTTCAAGCGTCGTCCATTCATGAAAAACATAGGCAGGTCGCCCTTTTTTCAGATATTGCTCAAACGCTTCCGTCGTATTCGCACAAATCCCGGCATCCACCAGAAAACGGGAAAAATGCTTCCGGGAAATAATAATCGGATCCGCCACCTGCCGCGCAACACTTTCATAAGCGCCTGCAATCCCCTGCTGGGCCAGCCGCCGCCCGATTTCCATCGCCCGTTCAACACGGCCGGAACGGTTGGCATCCAGATTGCGCACAAAAGCCTCATTCTTGCCATCCACCTGCAAACCGACAATATGCACAGAGCGCCCATTCCATGTAATGGATATCTCCACACCGGGCACAAAATGCATTCCCGCCTGGCGGCACGCCTCCCTCGCCTGGGTAAAACCGCTCACCATATCATGGTCAGTCAGGGCCAGCGCTTTCGCCCCGTTGGATGCTGCGCGGGCAACCAAATCCGGCGGCGGCAGCAAACCGTCAGAACAGCGGGAATGGGAATGAAGATCAATATTCAGCATGGAAAAAAACCTGATAAACAAGAACATTATTGTATTACGGCAAGGAAAAAATTGCCTGCAAACAAAGACTTTTCCCCGTCAGACAAAAAACGCCTCAATCAGTTCCGCCACCCTCTCCGGCTGGTCATGCTGCACCATATGCGCTGCGTCTTTCACCATAACCACCCTCACATCCGGAATAGCCGCCGCCCGCCGCCGTATCTCTTCCCTTGCCTTCTCATAATTCCCCATGCGCATCCCCAAAAGAGAAAACTCGCTGTCCACCATCAAAGTCGGCGCAGTAATCCGCCGCCAGCTCGCCAGCACCTCATCCATGCGAGACAAAATCGGATTAATGCGCCGGTGCAAAGGATCAGCCAGAATCTGCCAGGTGCCATCCGGCTTTTCCGCTGCCCAGTTCGCGGCAATAAAAGCCGCTTTTTCCGGATTCAGCCGGGGATTATTTCGCCTCACCCGGCGGACAACCTCCTCAAAATTCGCAAAAATCCGGGGGGTTTCAGGCTCTGCCAGCGCATCCAGCCACTTCCCGTAACGAATCGCCGCCTCATCCGGATCCATCCGCATCACACCATACCCCTCAAGACTGACCAGCTGCCGGATACGCGCCGGACGCACACCGGCATAAAGACAGGCAATATTGCCGCCCATACTGTGCCCGAGAAGCCGAACCGGCTCCCCCGGAGAATAATGCCCCAGCAAAGCCTCCAGATCAGCCAGATATTCCGGATACCAATACCCCTCTTTCGCCCAGGATGACTGCCCAAAACCGCGCCAGTCCGGCGCAATCACATGCCAATTCTTCCTGAACGCATCCACCACAAACTGGAAAGTAATCGAAGAATCCATCCAGCCATGCAGCATGAAAAGCACGGGATCACCCTCCCTCCCCCAATGGCGAACATGAAAACGCATACCTCGCAAAGCAAGAAATTCGGATCGGGAACGCTTCATCTGCAACCTGCCAATATCATCAGTCATCTTGCCGCCAACCTCTTTTCAGATACCCGGCCATTGTAAAACCAACTGCCCTGCCGCCAAACAATGCTGCCTGCCATGACACCTGTCTGCTCCGGTATAAACAACACCGTTTTTTCCAACACATCTGCAAAAAAAAATGATACCGTTTCTCCCTGTTTTCCACGCCCTGTCCGGCATCAATCTCCTGCAAAACATGCCGGCTTTTTTAATACAGGAAAATCATCATGAAAGACCGCCTGCAAAAATTTCTGTTTGAACACGCAGCCGTCCGCGGCGAATTCGTTGAGATTGCCGCCGCATGGAAACAAATCCAGGAAAACCACGCCTATCCGCCCGCCGTACTTCACCTGCTGGGAGAAATGACCGCAGCTGCCGTCCTATTGGCAAGCAACATCAAATTCAACGGCTCCCTCATCATGCAAATACAGGGCAACGGCCCGGTTCACCTCCTGGTCGCGGAATGCGATTCCAGCCTGCACATTCGCGCAACTGCCAAACTGGCAGAAAACGCCGTCATTCCTGATAATGCTACCCTGCGCCAGCTCGTCCACGCCAATGGCCGCGGACGCTTTGTCATCACGATTGATATGCACGATAAATTGCCCGGCCAGCTCCCCTATCAGGGTATTGTCCCGTTTGAAGGGGAAACTATCGCTGAAGTTATCGAAAACTATATGCAGCAATCCGAACAACTCAATACCCGCCTCTGGCTGGCGGCAAACGATACTGTTGCCCGGGGCTTTCTCCTCCAGAAACTGCCGGGAGAAACCGGAAAAGACGGCCTAAGCCATGATTCGGAAGAAGATGCCAATGCCTGGGATAATCTTGTTGCGCTTTCATCTACCCTTGGAGAGGATGAAATGCTCAATACGGATATTGATACGCTTCGCCGCCGTCTCTTTCACGAAGAAGATACCCGCCTCTTTGATCCCCGCCATCCCGAATTTTCCTGCCATTGTTCGCGCAAGAAAATTGCCGACATGTTCCGGATGCTGGGAAAAACCGAAATCCATGACGCACTGGAAAACGAAGGCGGCCAACTGGCTGTCAACTGCGACTTTTGCGGCAAAGCCTACCACTTCAACCAGGCCGACATTGCCCAAATCTTTGAAGAGGAAAACCCCGCCTAAACAGCAAAAAGCAGCTATTTCCCCGTTCCTGGCTTTTGCGGCCAGAAAAATAAAAGGGCACGCTCCCTTTTGGAACCTGCCCTCCTCTTCTCAGGGATAACCTCGCGCCCTGCAAGGCCATTCCCCCTTTTCCCGGAAACCGGTTCAGGCAGTCGTATTCACATTGCGTCCAATATTCGGGTTGGCCGGCAACGCCGGCATTGCCTCAATCAGCGCCATCGCCGTATCCGCCTGCAAATCCATACTCTTCTTTAACACCGCCACATCAACCGCCTCCCGGGTTCTTTCCGTTGCCATCTCCGTTGACAGGCTGGCAATACCCGATACAGACAAATCCATACGCACCTCCCATAAGGGTTATCCTTACCTGTTTTACGTCCCCAAAAAGAAATACTTGAGAGTTCCGGGCAAAAATAACACTTCCCAACACCCTGCCAGGGTCGCCATGCATAGAGAACACCCAATCTGTGGTATGATTGCGTGTGTTTCCTGCATACACATTCCGCAGGAATCCCGCCAATTCGCTACATTCCGCAAAAGGCAAACTGCCCTTAGCTCAGCTGGATAGAGCAACGGCCTTCTAAGCCGTAGGTCAGTGGTTCGAATCCACTAGGGCAGGCCATTTCTTTCTAGCACACTTTTTCAATACGTTGGCAATATGAAGTTCCAGTAACGTTCCTGTTTACTGTATTACTGAAATTGATTATCTGCTGAAAAAGCAGGAGGGTTTATAATATTGGATTACCCTGATTAACTCCCACAAAGAGAACCCACATGGAAGCAGAACGCATCAACGCCATCTCCAGCCTGCTAAACGACCTCGTCGGGCGCGAAGCCGCCCTGCGGAGGTATCTTTAACTTCCAGGAAAAAGCAGACAAACTGGAACAGGTAAACGCCGAACTGGAAGACCCCAACATCTGGAACGACCAGAAACGGGCGCAGAACCTCGGCAAGGAAAAAAAATCACTGGAACTGGTTGTCCATACGCTGACCCGCATCCAGACCGAATTAAAAGATACCGGCGAACTCTTCGCCATGGCGCGGGAAGAAAACGATGAAGATACCCTGGTCGCAGTAGAAGCAGATACCCGCGCCATTGAAAAGGCAGTGGGCGATCTGGAATTTTTGCGCATGTTCTCCAACCCCATGGACGCCAGCAACTGCTTTATCGACATCCAGGCAGGTGCCGGCGGCACAGAAGCCCAGGACTGGGCCTCCATGATTCTGCGCCAGTATCTGCGCTATTGCGAGCGCAAGGGATTCAAGGCAGAAATCCTTGAAATTTCCGATGGTGAAATAGCCGGCATCAAAACCGCCACCATCAAGGTAGAAGGCGAATATGCCTACGGCTTTTTGCGGACAGAAACCGGCGTGCACCGTCTTGTGCGCAAATCGCCCTTTGATTCAAACCACGGCCGCCACACCTCCTTCTGCAGCCTGTTTGTATATCCCGAAGTCGATGATTCCATCGAAATTGACATCAACCCGGCCGATGTGCGCGTCGATACCTACCGCGCCTCGGGAGCAGGCGGCCAGCACATCAACAAGACCGATTCTGCCGTCAGGCTGACCCACATGCCAACCGGCATTGTCGTGCAATGCCAAAACGACAGGAGCCAGCACAGGAACCGCGCCGAAGCCTGGGATATGCTCAAATCGCGCCTGTACGAGCTGGAACTGCGCAAGCGCATGAACGAACAGCAGAAACTGGAAGATTCCAAAACCGATGTCGGCTGGGGACACCAGATCCGCTCCTATGTGCTCGACCAGTCCCGCGTCAAGGACTTGCGCACCCATTTTGAAACCGGCAACACCAAAGCTGTCCTTGACGGCGACCTGGATGAATTTATTGCCGAATCCCTGAAACAGGGGGTATAACCCCCTTTATCCCATTTTCAACCAATACCGTAATCATGACACAGCAAAAAAAACCGTCTGCAACAGAAGCCAACCGGGATACGCTTCAGGCAACCGATGAAAACGCCGTTATGGCCGAACGCCGTGCCAAACTGGCCGCCATCCGGGAACAAGGCGTTGCCTTCCCGAATGATTTTCGCCCTGCGCACAAAGCGGCAGACCTGCATGAAATCTACGACAACCACGAAGCAGAAGCACTTGAGAGCGCTGCCATTGAAGTCAGCGTAGCCGGCCGCATGATGCTAAAACGCGTCATGGGCAAAGCCTCCTTCGCCACCCTGATGGATGCCTCCGGCCCCCTCTCCGAAGGCCGTATTCAGCTTTTCATCACAGACGGCACAACCGGCCACGAAGCACATGAAGCATTCAAACGCTACGATATCGGCGATATTCTTGGCGCAACCGGCACCCTTTTCAAAACCCGAACAGGCGAGCTTTCCGTTCGCGTCAGCCAGCTCCGCCTGCTGACCAAATCGCTGCGCCCCCTCCCGGACAAATTCCACGGGCTGGTTGACCAGGAAATCAAATACCGGCGGCGCTACGTTGATCTCATCATGAACGCAGCCACCCGGCAAACCTTCAGGGCGAGGACTGCCGCCATTTCATCCATCCGGCATTTCATGGAAGAGCAAGGCTTCCTGGAAGTGGAAACCCCCATGCTGCACCCCATTCCCGGCGGTGCAGCCGCCAAGCCCTTCATCACTTACCACAATGCGCTGGATATGCAAATGTTCATGCGCATTGCGCCGGAACTTTACCTGAAACGGCTCCTAGTAGGCGGATTCGAGCGGGTCTTTGAAATCAACCGCAATTTCCGCAACGAAGGCGTATCGCCCCGCCATAATCCCGAATTCACCATGATGGAGTATTACGCCGCCTATGTGGATTACCAATGGCTGATGAACTTTACTGAAGGTATCATTCGTCATGCTGTCATCCATGCGCGTGGAACCGCTGTGCTGCCTTACCAGGGGCGCGACATTGATTTCTCCAAACCATTTGAACGGCTGACCATTATTGAAGCAATCAACAAACATGCGCCGCAATATACCAAAGAACAGCTCGAAGACGCAGCCTTCCTTCGCAGCGAACTGGAAAAATTCGGCGTCAAACCGCTGGCCTCGGCAGGCACCGGCGCGTTGCAACTGGCCCTGTTCGAGGAAACAGCCGAATCCAAACTATGGGATCCCTGCTACATTATTGATTATCCGGTAGAAGTTTCTCCCCTTGCACGCGCCTCGGATACCCGGCCCGGCATCACGGAACGTTTTGAACTCTTCATTGCCGGCAGGGAAATTGCCAACGGCTTTTCTGAATTAAACGATGCGGAAGACCAGTCGGCACGTTTCATGGCGCAGGTTGAAGCCAAAAATGCCGGCGATGAAGAAGCCATGTACTACGATGCTGATTTTGTGCGCGCACTGGAATACGGTATGCCCCCGGCCGGCGGATGCGGCATCGGCATTGACCGCCTTGTCATGCTGATCACCGATTCACCCAATATCCGCGACGTTATCCTCTTTCCTCACATGCGCAGGGAAGAATAATGCATTCAGGCAAACTTATATCAAAACCCTGATCCCCGGTAAATTCGATAATCAACGGATGATACGCCCCTCCCAGTGGATCGTATCACCCGCTGATTGAGCGCAATTTCTCTTGGAAAGGAAACGATATGAAAAAACTGCTTGTTGCCCTGGCTGTCCTCGGCATTTTTCTCGCAGGCTGCCATAAAAAAGAAACCGCCTCACCCAAACCGGCAGAACAGGAAACCGCTGCCGCCGCAAAAACCACAACGGCAGCGCCAGCCGCAACGGAAAACGTCAACATCGTCAAAACCTATGAGGGCGTTCTGCCCTGCGCAGACTGCTCCGGCATCAAAACCCGTGTAAAAATCCGCTCCAAAGCAGACGACCCCACAGCCAACCTCTTTGAAGTCACCGAAACCTACATGGGCAAAGAGCCGGACAACGTCTTTGTCACCACCGGGAAATACACTGTACAGCGGGGTATTGGCGACGACAACAACGCCACCGTCTATATCTTTACGCCGGAACAACCGGCAGGCGACACGCTTTACTACGCTGTATACAGCAACGACCCTGCAACGCTGCATCTGCTGGATCGCGATATGAAAAAAGTGGAATCAGACCTGAACTACGCACTCAAACTGGCTGACTGATCCCTTCTGCCGCCTGCAACAGCCAAACCAGGCTGTTGCAGAGCCTCTCTCCTGCTTTCTATCTTCCCATACAGGTTACCCGGCCAGCCCGGTAAAACACTTTCCCCAAGAACCGGCCCGGCTACCATTTCACCACAGTGCATGAAAATGGTGTACCGGCCCTTTCCCTCTTCCCACAGTCAGCTCCCCGGCATGAACAAGCGCCTCATTCAGGTAGGCTCGGGCGCGCCGGGCACTCTCAGGCATATCAAAGCGGGTCAGCAAGGCGGCAAGCGCGGCAGAAAGCGTGCAGCCCGTCCCGTGAAGACTTTTTGTATCAATCCTCGGCCCCGTCATCTCTGCCGTTTCCTCCCTGCCATGCAGAATATCCAGAATCACCTCACCGGGAAGATGCCCGCCTTTCAGCAGTACCCACTGTGCCCCCAAAGCCAGCAAATCCGGCAGCATCTCCCGCATGGCCGCCTGCGAAAGCGGCTTTTCCCTGCCAAGCAATACCCCGGCTTCCGGCAAATTCGGTGTTATCACCGTTGCCAGCGGCACCAGGCTATCCCGAATAGCGGCAACCGCATCCGGCTCCAGCAGCAAATCCCCGCTTTTTGCCACCATCACAGGATCCAGCACAACACAGGCCGGTTTGTGGCGGGAAAGCCGCCCGGCAATAGCCTTAGCAATCTCCGCTGTTGCTACCATGCCAATCTTGACCACATCCACCCTGACATCATCAAACACCGCGTCAATCTGGTCTGCCACAAAACCCGGATCCATCGGCTTGAATGAACGCACCCCGGATGTGTTCTGGGCAACCACCGCCGTAATAGCTGCCATACCGTAAGTCCCCATGGCAGAAAAAGTCTTGAGATCGGCCTGAATACCGGCACCGCCCGTTGGATCCGTCCCGGCTATACTGAAAACATTTGCAATCATGGTAAGTGAGCAAGGTACATGAACTCGTTGCATCTTAAACTGGCGCACAACATATTGACAACCTTTCCCCCTCCTTTATCCAAAAGCCGCCGGCCAACAGCAGACAAAACAAAAGGAATATGCCATCATAAAAGATTCCTATCATCCTGCTTTCTGCTGCGCCAATTCATACTGGCACAGCGTTGTTTTCTCTATGTTGCGACTGACAGAAATCCGTCTTCCCCTGGACCACACCGAAAATGCCCTGCGTGCTGCCATTACCGAACGGCTCGGCATTTCGGACAGCGCGCTGAAAGCCTATACCATTTTTCGCCGCAATCACGATGCCCGGAAAAAACATGCCGTAGTATTCATTTACACCATTGATGCCGAAGTAGAAAACGAAGAGGCCATCCTGGCACGCCTGGGCAGCAACAGGCAGGTGCAGCCCGCGCCGGATATGCACTACCACTTCGTTGCCCGGCGAAGCAAACCGCCTGCCTCGCGTCCTGTCATTATCGGATGCGGCCCATGCGGCCTTTTCGCCGCCCTCATTTTGGCGCAAAGCGGCTTTGCTCCCCTCATCCTGGAACGCGGCAAACCTATCCGGGAAAGAACCCGCGATACCTTCCGCTTCTGGCGCACCCGCCAGCTGGATCCGGAATCCAATGTCCAGTTTGGCGAAGGCGGCGCAGGCACCTTCTCGGATGGCAAACTGCACACCCAGATAAGAGACCCCAAACACTATGGCCGCAAAGTACTGGCCGAACTGGTCAAAGCCGGCGCGCCCGAAGAAATCCTGTATGCGGCAAAACCGCATGTCGGCACCTTCCGCCTGGTCAAGATCATCGAAAACATCCACCGCACCATCGAAGAACTGGGCGGCGAATTCCGATTTGGCTGCCGGGTAAATGACCTGCTTATCGAAAACGGGCGCATACGCGGTGCCATCACTGCCGGTGAAACCTTGATTGAAAGCCGCCACATCATCCTGGCAATCGGCCACAGCGCCCGTGATACTTTCCAGATGCTGCATGAACGCGGTATCGGCATCTCGCCCAAGCCCTTTTCCATCGGCTTCAGAATCGAGCATCCGCAATCCCTCATTGACCAGTGCCGCCTGGGTTCCCTCGCTGGCCATCCGCTTTTGGGCGCTGCCGACTATAAACTGGTTCACCACTGCAAAAACGGACGTTCCGTTTACAGCTTTTGCATGTGCCCCGGCGGAACAGTTGTTGCAGCTGCATCCGAACCCGGAAGACTGGTCACCAACGGCATGAGCCAGTATTCCCGCAACGAGCGCAATGCCAACGCAGCCATCGTTGTCGGCATCTCCCCTGATGATTTCCCGGGGCATCCCCTGGCCGGCATCCATTTGCAGCGGCAGCTGGAAGAAAAAGCATTTGAACTGGGCGGCGGCAACTATAACGCCCCCTGCCAGCTGGTAGGCGATTTCCTGGCCCAAAAAACCTCATCACAGCTGGGCAAGGTTATCCCCTCCTACCAGCCTGGCGTACAGCCTTGCAGCCTGAACAACCTGCTTCCGGACTACGCAACAGAAGCGCTTTGCGAAGCCCTGCCCGCTTTCGACCGGAAAATTCCCGGCTTTGCCATGCACGATGCCGTCCTGACCGGTGTGGAAACCCGCACCTCGTCCCCTGTCCGGATATGGCGAAACCCGGACAGCCTGGAAAGCGTCAATCTGAAAGGGCTTTATCCGGCAGGGGAAGGAGCCGGGTATGCAGGCGGCATCCTCTCTTCTGCTGTGGATGGCATCCTGGCTGCGGAAGCCGTAGCACAGTCCATCAACGCAAAGGAAGAAAAGTAATCAACGGCTGCGAACCAGCGTTTTCGGTTTGGCATCATTACGGAAAGTCTGGATAATCTGCTCAACTTCCAGCCGTTCCTTTTCAGGATCAACCACCCGGCGTGCGCCGTTAAACCGAACCTGCCAATACTTGCTGTCCATATTGTCAACACGCACCTGCTTGCCTTTTGAAGGCGCATGGACAAACTTTCTGTCACCCAGATAAATGCCAACATGGGAAAACCGGCGTTTTTGCGTATTGTAAAAAACCAGGTCACCAGGCCGAAGCTCATCCAAACCAATACTCCTGCTGGCCTCGCTGATAGCCGCCGCCGTCCTGGGCAGCTCCGTCCCCCAGGCATTCTTGTAAACGTAGCGCACCAGCCCGCTGCAATCAATACCGGTCTGGGGAGAATTGCCGCCATAGCGGTATTGCGCATCAACCACGCTCATGGCATGCATGGCAAGCTCGGCTGCCCGCCGTGAAGAATCATAAGAAACGGTCTCCCCTTCCTCTCCGCCAAAGGCAGAAGAAGTCCATCCCGCAAGGCAAGCGGCCAGGCAAGAGACAACAACAAGAAAACGGGTGAACGGCCGCTTTTTCTGTGTCATGGCTATCCCTTCTTTCATACTGCCCTGAAATGTAAGCGAATACAGCCATCCTGTCAAAGGTTGAGCGCCTTGTATTTGAAAAAAAGCACAGCCAATGCCATACTGTTTTTCACCCAAACGCTTTTATTCCCGCTTAAGTGGCAGCATTGGTATTGCCTGACAAAATAAGGGAAACACCCATCCATTCTTTCAGAAAACACCGCCCATCCGGCACTTCACGTTCTTTGAAAAAACAGGAAAAAACCACACCAGAAACCATGCACACCCCCGCAGACTGCGTCAGCCGTTCGCAACGGCTACCCTATTCCCTGCCTGGGGCTTGGCACATGGCAAACACCAGACGGAAATACCGCCGTTGCAGCCGTCAAAACCGCCCTTAAAAAGGTTGCCACCACATTGACATCGCTGCCATTTACGGAAACGAAACCAGCGTCGGTCGGGGCATCGTAATTTTCGTTACCAGCCAATGCTGGAATGACAGCCGCGGCTATAAATTAACTGGCAGCTGACAAAATTACTCTTCTCCGGAACCAAGTCCCAATTCCCGGATTTTCCGGGTAATCGTATTGCGGCCGATGCCAAGCAGCCCTGCCGCTTCGTTTCGCCGCCCGCCGGTATAACGCAAGGCAGCGCTAATCAGGATAGTCTCAAATTGCCGGGAAAAAACCGCCATCAATCCGGTTTCCCCGTTTGCAATCCTCTCTGACAACGCCGCCTCCAGCAAACTTTCCCACGAATCCTGCCCTGCTGCCCCGGCAGGTACAGCGCTGCCTTGCGGCAGATGCTGCAAAAGCAAATCTTTGGGTAAATCCCGGGTTTCCACCACCTGCCCCGGCGCCATCACCGTCAGCCAGTAACACAGGTTTTCAAGCTGCCTGACATGCCCGGGAAAATCGCATTGCCTCAAAAAATCCATCGTTTCCGCCGAAAGGCTCTTGGCCTTGACACCAAGCTGGGCAGCGCTTTTTGCCAGAAAATGGCGCGCCAGATCCGGTATATCCTCTCTTCTTTCCGACAATCCCGGCAAACGCAGGCGGATCACATTCAGCCGGTGGAAAAGATCTTCCCTGAAACGCCCCTCCTTTACCTGCTGTTCCAAATCCTGATGCGTAGCGGCAATGACCCTCACATCCGTCTTAATAGACTGGTTGCCGCCCACCCGGTAAAAATGCCCGTCCGAAAGAACCCGCAACAGACGCGTTTGCAAATCCAGCGGCATATCGCCAATCTCATCCAGAAAAAGCGTGCCGCCTTCCGCCTGCTCAAACCGGCCGTGCCGCAGACCCTGCGCACCCGTAAAAGCACCTTTTTCATGGCCGAAAAGCTCGGATTCCAGCAAATCCCGCGCAATAGCCGCCATATTCAGCGCAATAAAAGGCTTGTCACGGCGAACACTGTGCTTGTGCAAAGCCCTTGCCACCACCTCTTTGCCCGTACCGGATTCCCCGGTAATCAATACCGTCACACTGGAATGGGCAAGCCGGCCAATCGCCCTGAAAACTTCCTGCATGGCAGGCGCACGGCCCAAAATTTCCGGCGAACCGGATAAAACCGGCGCAGGCCTATCCTCCGTTTCATTTCCTTTCATTGCCCGGCGGATCAGGTCAACCGCCTCGCTTACATCAAAAGGTTTGGTCAGATATTCAAACGCCCCGCCCTCAAAAGCGGAAACTGCCGATTCCAGATCCGAATAAGCCGTCATGATAATAATGGGCAGCGCCGGAAAGCGGGCTTTTACTTTCTCAAGAAGATCAAACCCCGAAGTGCCCGGCATACGGATATCCGAAACCAGTGCCTGCGGCTCGCCTTCCTCAAGCGCCATCAGCACATCCGCTCCTGTGGAAAAACTCCGATATAAAATAGCCTCCCGTTCCAGCGCCTTTTCCAGCACCCATCGTATCGAATCGTCATCATCCACAATCCAGACCGGCTTCATCTTTTTTCCCCACCTGCCTTCTGCAAGGGAATCCGGATAAGAAACTCCGTATGCCCCTGCCAGCTGTCGCATTCAATCACCCCATGATGATGCTGCACATAAGCCTGCGCCAATGTCAGTCCCAGGCCGTTTCCGCCTTCACGGCCGCTGACCAGCGGATAAAAAATCCGTTCCAGCATATCCTCCGGAATACCCGGGCCATTGTCGATAATATGCAGCGTCAGCGCCAGGCGGTACCGCACCTTGGCAATAGTGATCTGTCTGGCAACGCGGGTTTTGAACACAATTTCCGCCTCTTTCCCGCGCCTGCGCTCCGCCAGTGCAATAGCCGCATTTTGCGTCACATTCAACACCGCCTGGATCAGCTGCTCCTTGCTTCCCTGAAATTCCGGAATAGACAAATCGTAGTCCCGCCGGATAGTCAGCCCCTCCGGGAACTCGGCCAGAACCAGGCTGCGCACCCTCTCGCAAACCTCATGGATATTGATGCTCTCCAAAACAGGAACACGGCGGCCCGGTATCAGCAAACGGTCAACCAGCGCCTGAAGCCGCTCCGATTCGCGGATAATCACCTGGGTATATTCCTTGAAGGCTTTCAGGTTACGCTCCGGCAACTCCATCTCCAACAGCTGCGCTGCGCCGCGAATACCGCCTAACGGATTCTTGATCTCGTGCGCCAGATTCCGTATCAGCTCCCGGGTAACCTGGCTCTGGCCGAAAAGGCGATCCTCCCGCTCCAGGCGCTGCTGAGCATTTTCACGCAGCTCAACCAGAACAGCCGCATCCGGACCAGCTGCCAAAACCGCAATACAATAAACAGAAAGCGCTGCCCGCCCGGGCCGTACCAATGACAACTCCCAGCGCTTTTCCGTCATTTCGCCTGCGCCCATCCGGGTGCAAACTGTCTCCAGCTCCTCACCGCCTGCAAAACAATCCGAAAGCCGCTTTTTTTGTAATATCCTGGCAGAAATATCCAGCATATCTTCCGCTGCCGGATTCATATAACGAACCGAGCCGTCCTGCTCAAGAACCAGCACGGCAGTAGCAAGCAAATCAAGCCCGGCAAACGCATCCATACCCAAACAGGATTCCCCTGAAAAAACGGCGGCGTAAAAACGCCGCCGGTCATTCATCACAAAGAATAATACAAATCAAATTCAACAGGGTGGGTTGTCATTTGCAAACGCTGCACCTCCTGCATTTTCAGCTCAATATAGGCATCAATCATCCCGTTGCTGAACACGCCTCCCCGCGTCAGGAATTCCCTGTCCTTATCCAGCGATTCCAGCGCCTGCTCCAGCGAAGAACAAACCGTTGGGATCTTGGTGTCCTCTTCCGGCGGCAAGTGATAAAGATCTTTTGAAGCCGGCTCGCCCGGATGTATCCTGTTCTGCACACCATCCAGCCCCGCCATCAGGAGCGCCGCAAAACACATATAGGGATTGGCCAGCGGATCAGGAAAACGGGCTTCAACCCGGCGTCCCTTGGGATTGGCAACATGCGGAATACGGATGGATGCAGAACGGTTGCGGGCCGAATAAGCCAGTTTGACAGGCGCTTCAAACCCCGGCACAAGCCGCTTGTAGGAATTGGTCCCCGGATTGGTAATGGCATTTAAAGCGCGTGCATGGCGGATAATGCCGCCGATATAGTACAGGGCAAACTCGGAAAGCCCGGCATAGCCGTCGCCTGCAAACAGGTTTTGCCCGTTTTTCCAGATAGACTGGTGCACATGCATCCCCGAACCGTTATCCCCCACAATCGGCTTGGGCATGAAAGTCGCTGTCTTGCCATAAGTATGCGCCACATTCCACACCACATACTTGAGGTTTTGTGTCCAGTCAGCCCTTTCCACCAGCGTGGAAAAGCGGGTGCCGATTTCATTCTGGCCTGCGCCTGCCACCTCATGGTGATGCACTTCAACCGGAATACCCATCCGTTCCAGGATAAGGCACATTTCCGAACGCATATCCTGAAAACTGTCCACCGGCGGCACAGGAAAATAACCGCCCTTTACCTTCGGGCGATGCCCCGTATTGCCGCCTTCAATCTCCCGGCTGCTGGACCAGAATCCCTCATCCGAATCCACCTTCACAAAACAGCCGGACATATCATCTCCCCAGCGTACGCTGTCAAAAATGAAAAATTCCGGTTCCGGGCCAAAATAAGCTGTATCACCCAGCCCGGAAGAACGTAAATGCGCCTCGGCCCGTTTGGCAATGGAACGGGGGTCACGGTCATAGCCTTTTCCATCAGCCGGCTCAATCACATCGCACTGCATGAACAGCGTCGCATCCTCCATGAAAGGATCCATATTGGCCGTGGAAGGATCCGGAATCAACAGCATATCCGATGCCTCAATACCCTTCCAGCCTGCAATGGAAGAGCCGTCAAAAGCATGTCCCCTTTCAAACGTATCCAGGTCAAAAGCCGATACCGGCACAGTAACATGCTGCTCTTTGCCTCGGGTATCCGTAAAACGAAAATCCACAAAACGAACTTCGTTTTCCTTGATCATTTCCAGGACCTTTTCCGGTGTCTTGGCCATATTCATCTCCTCCTTTGTTGTCAGACAACAGGATGCCGGGCCATGCACGTATCATCCTGTCAGGCACCATGCCTCATTCCTGTATTAAGCAAAATCCGTGCCAGTTTTATTTATATAAACCGGCACTGTTTTCTCGCTACCCGCCCAAGTTTGCACCATTTTAGTGCAAATTCAGCCATTTATCGTATATTCCGCACCAGTCTGGCGCACCCCTTCTTCAAGCCGAGCAAAGGCTTCGTCCAGACAAGTGCGGCTGCCCTTGACACCCAGCTCCACATAGCCACGCTGACCGGCGCCGCCAATATGGGGAAGGCTAAATACCTTCACAGCCGGAAAATCCCGCTCTATTTCTTCCAGAAGCGGCGTCATAACCGCTTCAACAGCACCATACGCTGTCAATGATTTTTCTGCCTCCTCCAGCAAATGGAAATCTGCACGGTGGTAAGTATCCAGCACCCATTCCATCATGGGATGGGCCATCTCGGGAAAGCCTGGGAAAAAATAATGCGTCCCGACAGAAAAACCCGGAATCCGGTTAACCGGATTGGGAATAATCCTTGCCCCTTCGGGGAACTCCCCCATCCTCAGGCGCTGCCGGTTATCCGGCGCTGTTTCGTCAACAGTGCGGCCATGTCGGGCAGCCACCTCGCGGATACGTTCCAGTATCAACACCTCTGCCTCCGGATGCAGCACAAGCGGCACACCCAGCGCATCAGCCGCACACCGGCGCGTATAATCATCCGGTGTCGCGCCGATGCCGCCGCAGCAAAAGACAATGCCCGGAGCTGCAAAACTCCGGCGCAAGGCTGCGGTAATCCTTTCCGGATCATCCCGCAAATATTCAGCCCAATCAAGCCGCATTCCCCGCACTTTCAGGATATCCACAACGGCGGAAAAATGGCTGTCAGACCGTTTCCCGGACAGAATTTCATCACCAATAATCATGAGACCAACGCCCATAGGTGCTTCCTCCTTTTAAGCCGGCAGACAATATGTGCCAGTCCCAAAACAGCATCATGGCATAAATCAGCCCAAAAATAACGCAGCCGTGTATACTTTGCCGGCAATATCCAGTTCTATCCTCATAAAGGAAAAAAACATGTCTTTCATTTCCATGGAAAACGGCCTTCAATACCGGGATGAAGTCATAGGAACCGGCGCAACAGCCGGGGAAAAAGCTACTGCTGTCAAGGTTCACTATACCGGCTGGCTCAAAAATCCGGACGGTTCTCCCGGCGAAAAAATTGATTGCAGCCGGGAACGCAACGACCCATTGGTTTTTCCATTGGGCGCAGGCTACGTTATCCCGGGATGGGACAAAGGCATACAGGGAATGCGTGAAGGCGGCCGGCGCATCCTGCACATCCCGTCCGGCATGGCATACGGGAAAAAAGGCGTAAGCGGCATCATCCCGCCTGATGCCGATCTGATCTTTGATATTGAATTGCTGGAACTCGTCCCTTGAACGGCAGCCATCAGGCAGGCCCCTACCTGATACTCACAGCAAACCGGCCTCGGCAAAAGAATACATAGCCGTTCCTGCCACAATAAAATGATCCAGCAGCCGGACTTCCACCACGTCAAGCGCTTTTTTCAATGACTGTGTCAACGCCTTGTCCGCCTGGCTGGGTTCCGGCGTGCCGGTAGGATGGTTATGCGCCAGTATGACACTGGCCGCGTTCCTTTCCAGCACTGCCTTGATCAGCTCACGGGGATAAACACTGGTATGCGACAGTGTCCCCCGAAACAGTTCCACACTTTCAATCAGCCGGTTTCTGACATCCAGAAACAGCACAACAAAAGCCTCGTAGGCCCGCCCGCATAACGACAACTGGAGATACTCCCGCACAGACAGGGGCGAGCCCAGCACAATACCCGAAGCCATATCCTCGGATAACAGCCGGCGCGCCAATTCCAAAATAGCCTGCAACTGGGCATACTTTGCCGGACCAATCCCGCTGACTTTTCCAAAATCTGCCAGGCTTGCTCCCAAAAGCGCCTTGAGCGAACCAAAATGCGTCATCATCTCCCGTGCCAGATCCACCGCGCTTTTTCCCTGCGCCCCTGTCCGCAGAAAAATAGCCAGAAGCTCGGCATCGGATAAATGGGCAGGCCCTTCCTTTATCAGCCTTTCCCTCGGCCTTTCGCCCTCCGGCCAGTCAGTGATTGCCATAACAGTTTTGCTCCTCGTCTGTTTGGGATATGATTGCCAGCTGCCGTTGTACGGCAGCTGTTCGCCGGTTCCCTGAATTCAGCCGGAAATGTTTATTGTAAATGGCTTTCCCTAAAAATTTTCATGCCTTCCTGCTCGCCCCATCCCCCAAAAAAACTGTACCTGGCGCAGCCACGGGGATTCTGCGCAGGCGTTCACCGCGCTATTGCCACCGTTGAACGCGCCATCGCGCTGTTTGGCTCCCCCATTTATGTACGCCATGAAATCGTCCACAATACCTTTGTTGTCAACAACCTCCGGCAAAAAGGCGCTGTTTTCATTGAAGAACTGGATGAAGTGCCCAAAGGAGGTATCCTGATCTTTTCCGCGCATGGGGTATCCAAAGCCGTTGAACAGGAAGCTGCCCGGCGCGGTTTAAAAATATTTGATGCCACCTGCCCGCTTGTTACCAAAGTCCACATGGAAGTGGCCATGATGCGGCAGGAGGGGCGCGAAATTATCGTTATCGGACACAACGGCCACCCGGAAGTAGAAGGCACCATCGGGCAGGCTGACGCCGGCATACACCTGGTTGAAAATATCAACGATGTTACCCGTCTGCAAACCGGCAACCCGGAAAAACTGGCCTATGTCTCCCAGACAACCCTCTCGGTTGATGAAACAAAAGATATTATTGCCGCGCTCAAGGCACGCTTTCCTTCCATCGTGCAACCGCAAAAAGCGGACATCTGTTATGCAACAACCAACCGCCAGGAAGCCGTCCGCCAGCTGGCCCGGCAAACTACGCTGGTTATCGTTGTCGGCAGCCCCAGCAGCTCCAATTCCAACCGGCTAAGGGAAACAGCCGAAAAACAGGGTATTACCGCTTATATGGTTGACTGTGCCGGTGAAATCCGCCCCGGGTGGCTGGAGGGGCACTCGACCATCGGCGTAACAGCAGGCGCATCCGCTCCGGAAGTGCTGGTACAGGAAGTCATAGACAAACTTCGGGAATATGGCGTCACAGAAGTCACCGAACTGGAAGGCATCAGGGAAAACCTCTCTTTTCCGCTTCCCCGGGGGCTGGGAAGGCGCTAGGCCTTTTCTGTTTCAGACAAATGTTGCTCAAGCATGGCTGAAACGCCGGTAAAAGCGGCAAACGTATCCAGCACAACATAAACAGGAACCTGGGAAAGATAGGAAGAAAACCGGCCCTTCTCCTCAAAGCGTTGCCTGAACCCCGAAGTAAAAAAAGCTTCTCCCAGCCGGGGAACAATCCCCCCTCCAATATAAATGCCGCCCCGTGCGCCCAATGTCAGCGCCAGATTGCCGGCAACCGTCCCCAGCATCCGGCAAAACAGCGCCACCGTTTCCCCGCAAAGCGGGCATTTTCCGGATTTTGCCTGTGCAGTAATATCCGCCGCCTGCAAAGGCAACCTCTCTTTCCCCCGGCTTTCTGCCAGCAAACCATAAATCAGCTCCAGCCCTGAACCGGAAAGAAACCGCTCGGCAGAAACATGCGAAAATCGCTTCCACGCAAGGCGAAGCAACGCCATTTCCTGCTCGTCAGAAGGAGAAAACGTCACATGCCCGCCTTCCGTCTGAAGCGGAACCCAGGTGCCATCATGCCAAGTCAGCCCCGAAACACCCAGCCCGGTGCCTGCTCCCAACAACCCGATGGGCTGCTCCCTGACAGGCTCCTGCCCGCCAATCTGCCTGAAACTGCCCGGTGGCAAAAATGGCAAGGCCATCGCCAGTGCCGTAAAATCATTGACAAAAAGAAGCGTTCTCAGCCCGAAACGCTGCCGGACAGCCTCAATGGAAAACGCCCACGCCGCATTGGTCATCCTTATCTGGTCTCCCGTAACAGGATTGGCAATAGCCATGGCCGCATGCCTGATGTGGCGCGCACCGGCGGCATCCGCTTCGGGAGAAGAAAGAAACACCTCCAGCGCCGCCTCAAGCCCTGGAAAATCGCGGTTGAAATAAACCGTGGCCGCTGCCAGGGAACCCGGCGCTGTCTCAATAGCAAAACGCGCATGCGTGCCGCCGATATCGGCAAGCAAACGGGGAAAATGCGAGGCGGTACCGATTCTATTCATCCCTGCTCCTTTTTTAGCGCAGCCCAGATCTGATAAAAACATGATAACGCATCCGCTTCCCGATGTATCAGCCGACCTCCGCCTGGCCGCCGTTTTGGCATGGCAGTATGCTAAAATCTACCTGATCATTGCTAACCATTTCACTGAAAGACAAAACATGGCAGGACACAGCAAATGGGCCAACATCAAGCATAAGAAAGCGGCAGCCGATGCCAAGCGCGGCAAGATATGGACCCGCATCATCAAGGAAGTCACTGTTGCAGCCCGCCTGGGCGGCGGCGATCCGAATGCCAACCCGCGGCTGCGTATGGCAGTAGACAAGGCAACCGATGCCAACATGCCGAAAGAAAATATCAACCGCGCCATCGCCAGGGGGAGCGGCAACCTGGAAGGCGTCAATTACGAAGAAGTCCGCTATGAAGGATATGGCATCAACGGAGCGGCCATTATTGTCGATTGCATGACGGACAACCGCGTCCGCACGGTGGCCGATGTACGCCATGCGTTCAGCAAATTTGGCGGCAACATGGGAACAGAAGGTTCCGTATCCTTCCTCTTCAAGCACTGCGGGCAGCTGTTCTTTGCGCCGGGGACCGATGAAGACGCCCTCATGGAAGCCGCGCTTGACGCCGGTGCGGAAGATGTCATTACAGACGAGGAAGGCGGCATTGAAGTCCTTTGCGCCCCGCCGGATTTCCCCAAAGTAAAAGACGCCCTCGAAAGCGCAGGATTCAAGGCCGAAATGGCTGAAATCATCATGCGCCCCGAGACAGAAACCGAATTTTCCGGGGAAGACGCCATCAAAATGCAAAAACTGCTTGACGCGCTGGAAAACCTGGACGATGTGCAGGAAGTGTACACCAACGCTGTCATCGACGAGGAGTAATCCGCCCTTTTTAATTCTGACAGAAAAACGATGAAAATCCTGGTAATCGGCTCAGGCGGCCGCGAGCATGCCCTGGCCTGGAAACTGGCCCAGTCCGGCCGTACGCAAGTGGTTTACGTCGCGCCGGGCAACGGCGGCACTGCCCATCATCCGCTGATGGTCAATGTCGATATCACTGATCCGCAAAAACTGGCCGATTTTGCCCAAAAGGAAAATATCAGCCTGACAGTAGTCGGCCCCGAAGCTCCTTTGGCAGCCGGCATTGTCAACCTCTTCCGTGCCGAAGGCCTGAAAATTTTTGGCCCTACCAAAGAAGCAGCCCAGCTGGAAAGCTCCAAAGACTTCGCCAAGGCCTTCATGAAACGCCACGGCATCCCCACAGCAGATTACCAGACCTTCACCGAAGCGGAAAAAGCACACCGCTACATCCGTGAAAAAGGCGCGCCCATTGTCGTCAAGGCAGACGGCCTGGCGGCTGGCAAGGGCGTCATTGTCGCCATGACAGAAGACGAAGCGCACCAGGCCGTTGACGCCATGCTCTCTGCCAACCAGTTTGGCAAAGCCGGCGCGCGTGTTGTCATTGAAGAATACCTGGAAGGGGAAGAAGCCAGCTTCATTGTCATGGTGGACGGCCGACACATCCTTCCGCTGGCAACCAGCCAGGACCACAAACGCCTAAAAGATCACGACGAAGGCCCCAATACCGGGGGCATGGGCGCTTATTCCCCTGCTCCCGTCGTCACCCCTGCGTTGTATGCCCGCATCCTGAGGGAAATCATTTCCCCCACAGTCAACGGCATGGCTGAAGACGGCATTACCTATACCGGCTTCCTTTATGCCGGCGTCATGATTGACGCCAAAGGCAACCCCAAAACCCTGGAATTCAACTGCCGCATGGGCGATCCGGAAACCCAGCCCATCATGTCGCGGTTAAAAAGCGATCTGCTCAATGTCATGGAACATGCCGTCAACGGCACGCTTCACCAGGTAGAACTGCAATGGGATCGCCGTACGGCGCTGGGCGTGGTGCTGGCATCGGAAGGCTATCCTGATTCCCCGGTAACCGGCCGGGAAATTACCGGAATTCCGGCTGAAAATGAAAACTGCCTGGTATTTCAGGCCGGCACGCAATATACCCGGGATAAACTCCTCACCTCCGGCGGCCGGGTATTATGTGTCGTAGGCCTGGCCGATACCATGCGAATGGCCCAGAAAATTGCCTATGACACCATCGGCAACATCCATTTCAACGGCATGCAATACCGCAAAGACATCGGCTGGCGCGCCATGAAAAACCGGCAGCAAACCGGCAAAACCACCCCGGCGGGGGATATTTGACCATAGAATGCACCGTTTTGCTCGGCGGCAGTTTTGACCCGGTTCATGCCGGACACATTGCGCTGGCTGACCACTTTTGCCGCCTCTTCGCGACAAAACAGCTCCGTCTCATCCCTGCCGGGCAGCCCTGGCAAAAAGCGCCGCTGATGGCCTCCCCAGCGCAGCGGGTTGATATGCTCAGGCTGGCCTTTGCAGCCTCCTCGCTTTCTATCGTCATTGACGAGCAGGAAATCAGGCGGAACAGCCCCGGCTATACGGTTGATACCCTCCGTACCATTCGGGAAGAATGCGGAAAACAGGCCTCCCTGGTTCTGGTTATCGGCGCAGACCAGCTGATCAACCTTTCCACCTGGCATGAATGGCAGGCGCTTTTTCATCTGGCCCATATTGCGGTTGCCCAGCGCCCCGGATTTTCCGTCAGTCCGGAGGCCTGTCCGGCCAATGTGCGGGGTCAATTCTTCCCCAGGCTTTCTTCTGCGCAGGCAATCCGGGAAACCCCCTGCGGCCTGACCTATCTGGCAAATAACCTTCCCATTGACATTTCCGCCACAGAAATCAGAAAAACCGCCTGGCATCCGGCGGACTCCCATCCGCATATCCCCTCCGGGGTGCTAGACTATATCGTAGCCAACCATCTTTACAAAAACTAAATGGATATCAAAAAACTCCAGGGAATCATCATTGACGCGCTGGAAGACGTCAAAGCCGCCGACATTGCCCTGTTTGACACCAGCAAAATGACCGGCATGTTCGACCGCCTCATCATCGCTTCCGGCACCTCAAACCGCCAGACCAAGGCACTGGCTGCCTCGGTGCGAGACAAAGTCCGCCAGGCAGGCGGCGAAGTCGTGGGCATGGAAGGCGAAGAAACCGGCGAATGGGTGCTGGTTGACGTAGGAGACATTGTTGTCCACATCATGCAGCCGCCTATCCGGGCATACTACCAGCTGGAAGAAATCTGGGGAGAAAAACCCATAGACGTGGAAAAAGCCAAGGCAGCGGCCCAAAAACCGGCAACCAGGCGCAAGACAGCTGCCGCTTCAGAAGCCAAAACCGCCAAACCGGCAAAACAACCTCCTGCTGCAAAGAAAACAGCAGCAAAAACAACTGGGAAAGCGGCATCCACAGCAAAAGCGGCAACCAAAGCCCGGGCAACCTGTGCCCCGGCAGCAGCTTCAAAAAAAACGCCAGCACAAAAACCTGCCGATAACGCCTGATACTTCTCACCCATGCAGCTGCTTATTATCGCCGTCGGGAAAAAAATGCCCGCATGGATTGAAAACGGATTTGAGGAATACGCCCGGCGTATGCCGCCGGAATGCCGGATCATCCTGAAAGAAATCCGGCCTGCGGATCGGGCAGCCGGAAAATCGGCACAATCCGTCATGGCAGCGGAACAAACCCGGATTGAAGCAGCGCTGCCAAAAAATAGCCGGGTTATCGCGCTGGACGAACATGGCAAAGACCTCACCACCATGCAGCTGTCCGGCGAACTGGAAAAATGGCGTCAGGAAGGCCGCGATGTCGCCTTTGTGATAGGAGGCGCCGATGGCTTAAACAGCGCCTTCAAGAAAAACGCGGATGAACTTGTCCGTCTTTCCAGCCTGACACTGCCGCACGGCATGGTGCGTGTCCTGCTTGCCGAACAGCTTTACCGTGCCTGGTCACTGACGCAAAACCACCCCTATCACCGAAACTGATAAAACATGAATCAGACAGACAAAAAAATCTATCTCGCCTCCAAAAGCCCCCGCCGCCGGGAGCTTCTCCGTCAAATTGGCGTTGATTTTGAACTGCTGCCCTTTTCTCCGGCAGACGGGGGAAAAGCCGATATGGTGAATGAAGACGCGCTGCCAGGCGAGCTGCCGCATGATTATGTCAGGCGCATCTCCCGGAAAAAAGCGGATTTTGCCTGGCAGGCACTGGAACAACGCTACCGGCTGCCACGCCCAATCCTGACAGCAGATACCACCGTTGTATTGGGCAACCGTATCCTCGGAAAACCGCAAGACAAAAAAGAAGCCGCCGCCATGCTGCGGGAACTGTCCGGCAAAACACACCAGGTGCTGACCTGCATCACCCTCAGAAAAAAAGACCAGCTGCTACAGGAACTGCAAGAATCCGAAGTCACCTTTGCCGACCTGACAAACGAAGAAATTGACAGCTATTGCAGTACACTTGAGCCATATGACAAGGCTGGCGGCTACGGCATACAGGGCCTTGCAGCCAAATTCATTGTCCGCATTTCCGGCAGCTACTCCGGCATTGTCGGCCTTCCCCTCTTTGAGACAACCCGGCTGCTTCGAAAAGCCGGCATTGATATCCCATGACAGAAGACATCCTGATCAATATTACCCCGCAGGAAACCCGTATTGCCGTCGTAGCGCATGGCGCTACACAGGAACTGCATATCGAAAGAACGCAAACCCGGGGATTGGCAGGCGATGTTTACCTCGGCAAGGTCGTGCGCGTTTTGCCGGGCATGCAATCTGCCTTTATCGATATTGGCCTGGAACGCGCAGCCTTTCTTCATATTGCCGATATCTGGGAGGCACACCACAACGATGGCTCGCCGGAAAAACCGATCCCTATCGAGCGGATGCTGACCGACGGCCAGTCCCTGATGGTCCGGGTCATCAAGGATCCGCTTGGCACCAAAGGCGCCCGGCTTTCCACCCAGATTTCCATTGCCGGACGGATGCTGGTTTACCTTCCCCAGGAAAACCACATCGGCATCTCCCAGCGCATCCAGGACGAAGCCGAACGCGAGCTTCTCCGCACCCGGGTGCAAACCCTCCTGCCTGCCGATGAAAAAGGCGGCTACATCGTCCGGACCATAGCTGAAGTCGCCTCCGAAGACGACCTGAAAAACGATATCGACTTCCTGCGCAAACTCTGGGGCGCCATTAAAGAAACCGCCCGCAAAAGCGCCGCCCCCTGCCTGTTATACCAGGACCTCAGCCTTGCCCAGCGCGTATTCCGTGATTTCGTCCATGAAAAAACCAGCAGCATCCAGATCGACTCTTACGAAGATTACCTGCACCTGCGGGAATTTGCCGCCAACTATACGCCGGACATACTGGAACGGCTCAGATACTACGAAGGCGAGCGCTCCCTCTTTGACCTGTACGGCGTGGAAAACGAAATACAGCTTGCCCTGGCAAAACGGGTCAACCTGAAATCCGGCGGCTATCTCATCATTGACCAGACAGAGGCCATGACAACCATCGACGTCAATACCGGCGGTTTCGTCAGCGGCCGCAACTTCGACGACACCATCTTCAAAACCAACCTGGAAGCGGCGCACGCCATTGCCCGGCAGCTTCGCCTGCGCAACCTGGGCGGCATCATCATCCTTGATTTTATCGACATGGAAAACCAGGAACACCGGACAGCCGTCTTGGAAGAACTCAAAAAAACCCTGGCAAACGACCGGACCAAAGTCTCCGTCAGCGATTTTTCTGCACTGGGCCTGGTAGAAATGACCCGCAAACGCACAAGGGAATCCCTGGCGCACATCCTGTGCGAATCCTGCCCGGTCTGCCAGGGCCGCGGGCAAGTCAAAACGCCGCGTACCGTCTGCTATGAAATCATGCGGGACATCCAAAGCGAAGCCAGGCGCTTTGGCCAGAGAGAATTCCGTATCCTGGCCTCCCAGGTCGTCATCGACATGTTCCTGGAAGAAGAATCCCAATACCTTGCCGCATTGGGCGATATCATCGGCAAACCCATTTCGCTGCAAGTAGAAAACGCCTTCCAGCAAGATCAGTACGACGTTATCCTGATGTAACGCCCTGTTTTCCTCCAGGCGGCTGTTTCTCCGCTGCCGGCAGATACAAACGCTGCCGCTTCATACTCTCCTGGAAAAACTCCACGGCCGCCCTTCCCCGCAACAAGGTTTCCTGCGGCACCTCTGCCAGCTTGTTAGCCGTTTTACGAACATAAGCTGTCGGCTTGTCCCCGTTTTTCGCCTCAAATACCGCTGTTTCCCCTTCCATACTGTAAAAACCTGCGCCGGTTCTCACCACCACTGCCCGCGGACCAGGGCAAAAAACAGAACGGCCAAGTGGGCTCAAACGCTCCGAATCCATCCCCAGGAAATCCATGACCGAAGGCAAAATATCAATCTGCTGGACAGGCTGCGCCGTATCCACCGCCGGAAGCGAAACAGAAGGATGATAAAAAATAACCGGAATACGCCATGTCCCCAGCGGATCGTTTTTATAGCTCTCCAGATGCACCTGCGTGCCATGGTCGGCAGTAATCACAAACAGCGTATTCTTGAACCAGGGCTTTTCCCTGGCCGTTTCAAAAAAATGGGCAAGCGCCAGATCAGAATAAGCCTGCGATCGCAAAACAGGGATAGGTCCCTCAGGCAAGGCGCCGACATATTTTTCCGGCAAATGGAAAGGAAAATGCGCAGTCAGGGAAAAAACCCCCACGGCAAAAGGCCTCCCCGTCTGATACATCTCGTCCAGCTTGCCTGCCACATACTGGAAATACGGTTCGTCAAACACCCCCCACGAAGTATCCATATCTGCCGGCTCAGGATAATCTTCTTTGGAAAAATGTTGCTCAAACCCGGCCCTGACAGCAAACTTGTCAAAAAACATCGTGCCTTTCTTCCCCCCGTGAAAAAAGGCCGTCGCATATCCGCGCTCTGCCAAAAGCGCTCCCATTCCGCCAAATTCGGCGGTCGCATAAGGAGAAACCAGAAAGGGCTCCCCCCCCCAGGCCGGAATACCGCCCAGCACAGCCGGCACCCCTTCTATGGAACGGCTTGCATTGGCGTAAGCCTCATGAAAAAAAAGCGACTTTTCGGCCAGGCTGTCAAGAAAAGGCGTAAAACCCTTCCGGCCATTGACAATCCCCATCTGATCCTGGGAAAGGCTCTCCATCAGGAAAACCACTATATTCTGCGGCTGCTTCGGGCGGCGGCCTTCCATCAGCGAAACCCGGTTTTCCCCACCATTCAACCAGGGCAGCAGCTTTTGGGTATCACCAAAATATGTCTTTCCGGCATCCGGCACGGAACGCAATTCCTTTATAAAAGCAAAAGGCGTATTAAGCGCCCAATTTCCCAGCTGCAAATCCGGATAAGTATCCACTACCCTGAGCGGCTTGGAGTTCGTCACCCCGCCTCGAATACCCATCACCAGAAAAGCGATGACCAGCAAAACAAAAAGCATCCAGTACAGGGAAAAACGAAGCGGCCAGCCGGCATTTTCAACGGCCGCCCGGCGGGCAATCCGCCAGCAGACATATCCCCAGGAACACAGGGAAGCCACACCTGCCAGCACGAGAAGCGCATAACTTCCCATCATATCGGCAAAAGAAAACTCCCCCTCCCCGAAAAGGAAAAGCGAGCTGAATGTCATTCTCGATTTGACAAAACGCACCAGCTCCATATCCACCCATCCCATAAAAAACAGGGGGCAGGCCGTCACCAGCAACACTATCGCAGCCAGCTGCCAGCGCCAGCGGTCAACAACTTTGGGAAGCGGCAAAAACGCTAATAACGACGGCGCAGCCATCAGGTAAGCCAACGCCGAAAAATCAAAACGGAATCCGAGAAAAAAAGCCCTGCCGGTTTCCCGCCACGGATACCCTGCCAGATCAGCCCAATTCCATCCGAAATCAAACAGGCGCATTAAAAAAAACATCGCCCAGGTGGCAAACGCCATCTGCAAAAGACGGCACAATCGTAAAACAAGCGGACGCGGCATGGGAAAAACAGGCAAAAAAGAAAATTATAATGGCATTCCCCGGCATAAATACAGAACAGGCAGCAACAGGAAAACTGCCTGCCCTGCCTGATTTTTATTTATAATGTCACTTTTGTAGCCTTGTTCCTTCCCGTGGGAAAGCTGCCTGTTTTCTTACGTTTACTGCCATGCAATCACCCGCCAGAATTACCATTGCCGGCATGGGATTTGTCGGACTCTCCAACGCCGTCCTGCTTGCCCAGCACAATGATGTTGTCGTACTGGACGTACTGCCCGAAAAAGTGGATATGCTCAACCGGCGTCAGTCCCCAACAGCTGATACCGAAATAGAAAACTACCTGAAAAACAAAAAGCTCAACCTCCGGGCCACCCTGGACAAAGAAGACGCCTACCGGGGAGCAGAGTATGTCATCATTGCCACCCCGACAGACTACGATCCGGAAACCAACCATTTTGATACCCGTTCCGTTGAGAGCGTCATCCATGACGCCATGCACTTCTGCCCGGATGCGCTCATTGTCATCAAATCAACCGTCCCTGTCGGCTTTACTGCACGGCTTTCCCGTGAACTGCCATGCCGCAACCTTATTTTCTCGCCGGAATTTTTAAGAGAAGGAAAAGCACTGTATGACAACCTGCATCCCTCACGCATCGTTGTAGGAGACCGCTCTGCACGGGGCCAGGCCTTTGCCAACCTGCTGAAAGAAGGCGCAATAGATGAGAACATCCCGGTTATCCTGACTGAACCGACCGAAGCCGAAGCCATCAAGCTTTTTGCAAACACCTACCTGGCTATGCGGGTAGCCTATTTCAACGAGCTGGACACCTATGCCGCCTCGCTTGGCATTGATTCCCGCCAGATCATCGAAGGCGTTGCGCTGGATCCCCGTATCGGCAACCATTACAACAACCCTTCCTTCGGTTACGGCGGCTATTGTCTCCCCAAAGACACCAAGCAGCTACTGGCCAACTACAACAAAGTCCCCCAGAACCTTATCCAGGCCATCATTGAATCCAACCGCACCCGCAAGGATTTTATTGCCGACAGCATCGTCAAACAGCATCCTAGCGTTGTCGGCATTTACCGCCTCGTCATGAAAGCCGGGTCAGACAACTTCCGTTCTTCCAGCATCCAGGGTGTCATGAAACGCGTCAAGGCAAAGGGCATAGAAGTTATTGTCTATGAGCCGGTTCTGCACGAACCGCACTTTTTCAATTCCCGCGTTGTCAACGACCTTCAGGCATTCAAGGAAAAAGCCGATATCATCGTCGCCAACCGCATCACCGATGAAATACGCGATGTGGCACACAAAGTTTACAGCCGGGATCTCTTCGGGGATAACTAGAACAAAGTGCGCTACGCCAAATGCTTTGCACCTGTCAGCAAAGCAGGCTGCCGCCCGGCATTCTCGAAAACCTGCCGTTAGCCTGTCAATACCGCCTGATCCGGCTGCGGGAAAACTGGATAGCGGCAATCATAATAAGAATCGGAAGATAGGCTTCGGGAATTTCCTCAAAAGACGAACAGCCTGTATCCCAGAAGAGACTGAGCGATTCCCCGGTAAAGCGCCTGTAATTATCCGGATAGCGGTCGATAAACTTGGTAAAAACCGTCACAGCACAAGTCGTGGCAATCGTCCAGACAACCGCATTGCCCTGAAAAAATTCCCGTATCATGAAAAGGGCATACCGCCGGACAAGATGAACCGCAACCACAACCCATAGCAGAAGAAATAATCCCGCCACAATCTTTTCACTAACCGGATTCGCCGGATTCAGGAAAAAACGGATCTTCAGCGCCGTCGTATCAGTCCGTGTCAGCCAGTGCTGGATACCCCACTCACGCAAAAGTGCGCTCAGCGTAACCAGTTCAAAAATCCAGAAATTGAAATTTTGCACCCGGTTATTATCTTTGGGCCGGTAAAACAAGAGAACCGCCATCGCGACAAAATAAAGCGCAATGGTAATGTATTCATCAACAATAACAGTTACGCGAATAGCCGTATCCCGATCAAGCAGGAACCAGTTTGCCAACGGCAAAACAAGCAGGACAATGACCAGCGCAGGCGAAAAAAAAGGATGATCCAGCACACCCCTTCCCCCGGCATACCTGCCGTCGTCACCTCTGAATATCATATTTCTTTCCCGACCAGACCTTATTGATTATTGGCGGAAAGGGTGGGATTTGAACCCACGATACGGAATTACCGTATACCGGATTTCGAGTCCGGCGCATTCGACCACTCTGCCACCTTTCCGTTCAGGAAACCTGGGAGGCTTCCGCGAAGTTTTTTATTATAACAGGGATATGTACTCCTCTGCACCGGCTGGCTGCATCATCCGAAGCAGAAAGTTTCCACTCTATTATAATGAGAGTTTGTTTATCCTTCCGGCCACCATACCATGTCTATCCGGCAATATACCTCAAAAAAAGATATAGATGGCATCAAAACTGCGTGCAGACTGGCAGCCGAAGTACTTGACTACATCACCCCCTTTGTCCAGCCGGGCATCACTACAGGCGAACTTGACCGCCTGTGCCACGAATATATGACCAACGTGCAGGGAACCATACCCGCCCCGCTGAACTATGCCCCCTACGGGCACCCGCCGTACCCCAAAGCCACCTGCATCTCGCTAAACGATATTGTCTGCCATGGCATACCAGGAGGGAAAATCCTGAAAGACGGCGATTCCCTGAATATAGACATAACCGTCATCAAGGACGGCTATTACGGCGACACCAGCCGGATGTTTTTTGCCGGATCGCCAAAAAGCGAAGCAAAACGGCTTGCCGACACCACCTACGCCTGTATGTGGCGGGGCATTATGCAGGTCAGGCCAGGCGCGCATCTTGGCGATATCGGCCACGCCATACAAACCCATGCCGAAAAAGCCGGCTACAGTGTGGTTCGTGAAATGTGCGGCCATGGCATTGGCACATCCTTCCATGAAGAACCGCAAGTATTGCATTTTGGCAAACCGGGTACCATGGCAGAAATCAGGCCGGGAATGGTGTTTACCATTGAACCCATGATTAACGCCGGCCGCCGGGAAATTCAGGCAATGAGCGACGGATGGACAATCCGGACAAAAGACCGCAGCCTCTCCGCCCAGTGGGAACATACCATTCTGGTAACGGAAACCGGCTATGAAGTTTTAACCGTATCGCCCGGTATGCCGCCGCCTCCGGCCTTCGTACAGGCTGCCTGAACCAAGGGGAAAAATATGGAACCTGTCTGCACATTTTCCGCGTTAAAACAGCAGCTGACCGAAACGCGGCATACTGCCATTTGCGCCTACAGGGAAAATCCGGAGCCGGAACACCTGCTCAAAACCCTCTCCCGCTGTGTGGATACCGCCCTGATACAGGCATGGCGCGATATTGGCATACCTGCCGGCAACGCGCTGGTCGGCGTCGGCGGATACGGGAGGGGCGAGCTGTTCCCTTTTTCCGATGTGGATGTGCTGATTCTCCTGTCCAGACCGCCTGATACAGCGCTTAAAAACAAACTGGAGCAGCTCATCCAGGCCTTCTGGGATATGGGGCTGCACATAGGGCACAGCGTACGAACCATTGATGAATGCATTGAAGCCGCCGCCAGCGACATCACCATACAAACCAGCCTGCTGGAAGCCCGACTGGTAACCGGCAGCCGCGATCTTTTCAGGCAGCTGGTCAAGCGTTACGACATTGCCATGAACGCGCCGGATTTTTTCCTGGCCAAAACCCTGGAAACCCGCCAGCGCCACCAGAAAATGGGCGATACCCCCTTCAGCCTGGAACCCAACTGCAAAGAAAGCCCGGGCGGATTGCGCGATCTGCAAGTCATTCTCTGGGCAGCAAAAGCAGCCGGGCTGGGCAATTCATGGGAAGAACTTGCCCGGCGCGAACTCATTACGCGAAGAGAAGCCCTACAGCTGCGCCAGACCGAAAAAACCCTGAAAAATATCCGCATACTTCTGCACATCCATACCCAGCGTGCAGAAGACCGCCTGTTATTTGATATCCAGATTCCCGTTGCCGAAGCCTTCCTTGCCCAACAAGCAGAAAAGGCCAACGATGCGCGCCATGCCAGCGAACGCCTGATGCAGCATTATTATCTTGCTGCCAGAACCGTGCGGCAGCTGCATATTATCCTGCTGCAAAACCTCAAAGCCCGGCTCTTTCCGCAAACCGATGCGCCCGAACCCATCAATGAACGGTTCAACAAAGTGGGAGATTTTATTGATATCGCCCATGAAGATACCTTCACAGCCCATCCCTCCGCCATGCTGGAAATTTTCCTGTTACTGGCACAACGGACCGACCTGAAAAACATGACGGCGCGCACCCTGCGGGCGCTATGGCACGCACGCACGCTGATTGACCAAAAATTCTGCCAGGATCCGGCCAACCATGCGCTTTTCCTCAATATCCTGCAAGCGCCGCGCTTTTCTTCACGTGCCCTGCAACACATGAACGAAATGGATATCCTGGGACGATACCTGCCCAACTTCGGGCAAATCATCGGCCAGATGCAGCATGACCTCTTTCATCAATATACAGTCGATCAGCATATCCTGATAGTCGTTGCCAACCTGCACCGTTTCACGCTTACGGAATATGCCCATGAATGCCCCTTTTGCAGCCGGCTGATCGCCAATTTCTCCCGTCCCTGGCTCCTGTATATCGCCGCCCTTTTCCACGATATTGCCAAAGGCCGCCAGGGAGACCATTCCCTCCTGGGCATGGCAGATGCAAAACAATTCTGCACAGAACACGGCTTATCAGATGAAGAAACCGAACTGATTGTTTTTCTGGTGCAGCATCATCTCACCATGTCGCATATCGCCCAGAAAAAAGACCTCTCCGACCCGGTTGTCGTCCGGGAATTTGCCAGACTGGTCAAAAACGAACGGCGGCTTGCCGCCCTTTACCTTCTCACCGTGGCAGATATCCGGGGCACCAACCCGCAAATCTGGAACGCCTGGAAAAGCAAACTGCTTGAAGACCTCTACCGCCTGTCGCTTCGCGTACTTGGCGGAGAAACCCTCTCGGTTGACCACGAACTGGCCAGCCGCCAGCAGGAAGCCCGCGCTTCCTTAAGGCTTTATGGCCTGCCCGATGAAGCGCACGAAAACTTCTGGAAACACCTGGATATCAGCTACTTCCTGCATCACGACGCACCGGATATTGCCTGGCAAACGCGTATGCTCTGCTACCAGACAGAAGCGGAACATCCCATCGTCAAATGCCGGCTCTCTCCCATCGGGGAAGGATTGCAGGTTATTGTCTATACCAGGGACGAACCCGACCTCTTCCTGCGGATATGCAGCTATTTTTCCCGCAGGAACTTCAGTATCCTGGATGCCAAAGTCCACACGACCAACCACGGATATGCACTCGATACTTTTCTGGTTACAGAGCAAACCTTCTCCCGCAATTACCGCGATATCATCAACCTGGTTGAACATAACCTGACAGAAGCCCTGCAATCAGGCTCCCCCCTTCCGGAACCGGCTGTCGGACGCCTGTCAAGAAAATCCCGTACCTTTCCGATCACACCCCACGTAGATCTGCATCCTGATGCCAGCGGAAACCGGTTTGTCCTTTCCCTGACTGCCAACGACAGAAAAGGCCTGTTATACTCCATTGCACAGATTCTCAGGCGGCGTAACATCAACCTGCATACAGCCAAGGTCATGACACTGGTTGAAAGAGTAGAAGATGTCTTCCTCATCAGCGGCAGCTTCCTGCAAACGCCCAAAAACCAGATACAGCTCGAGACTGACCTGATTAACATTTTAAGCGTCTGACTTCTTTTGCTATGACTGATCCTGTCCGTTTATCCAAGCGCATGTCCGAATTGGGCATCTGTTCCCGGCGTGAGGCTGACGAATGGATCGAGCGGGGATGGGTGCGGGTAGATGGGAAAATTATTTCCCAACTTGGCACCAAAATCCTGCCAGGCCAGAAAATCACCATTGAAAAAAAAGCCAGGACCGAACAGGCCGGGAAAGTCACCATCCTGCTGAACAAACCCGTAGGATTCGTCAGCGGCCAGGCTGAAGACGGTTACCGCCCGGCTGTTACGCTTGTCAACGAAAAAACAAGATGGGCTGAAGACCATGCGCCGCAGCGCTTTCATCCCCGGCAGCTGAAAAACCTGGTGCCTGCCGGCCGCCTGGATATTGATTCCGTCGGGCTGCTGGTTCTCACACAGGATGGCCGCGTTGCCAAAAAACTGATTGGAGAAAACAGCGAAATAGAAAAAGAATACCTGGTGCGGGTAAAACACCTGTTCCCAGGCAAACTGCCGGATAATAAATTCAGGCTGTTACAGCACGGACTCAAGCTGGATGGCAAGCCGCTTCTGCCTGCCCGCGTCAGCTGGCAAAACGAAGACCAGCTCCGCATCATCCTTCGTGAGGGCCGGAAACGCCAAATCCGCCGCATGTGCGAGGCAGTCGGCTTAAAAGTAGTAGGCCTGAAACGGATTCGCATCGGTAAAATCCGGCTTGGCCCGATCCCCCAGGGGCAATGGCGCTATCTCCTCCCCGGTGAAACCTTCTAGCACCCCGTTGCAATACTCGCCAAAAACACCTCAGGATGTTTCCTTGCCCGGTATTGGCCTATTCTTCCGGCAACACCTCATCCATTGCATCAATGAACCCGAAAAGGGAAAGGTCTTCCATCCGCATCGGGTAAATAATCCCCTGGAGATGGTCGCATTCATGCTGCGCCACCCTGGCATGAAATCCCGTTGCTTCCCGGCTGATTTTCCGGCCGTTCTGGTCAAATCCCTCATAATGCACCCTGGCCCATCTTGGCACCACACCGCGCATACCTGGCACAGAAAGACAACCTTCCCAGGCCTCTTCCACCTCATCCCCCACCGGGCGAATCACCGGATTAATCAGGATAGTTTCAGGTACGGCAAACTCCTCCGGCGCACCCGAATTATCCTCAAAACCAAAAATCACCACCTGTAGCGAAACGCCAATCTGCGGCGCTGCCAGGCCAGCCCCGTTTGCTGCATGCATGGTCTCAAACATATCGTCAATCAATGCCTGCAATTTTTGCGTACCAAACTCCTTTACCGGCTCAGCCTGGCGCAACAGACGGGGATCGCCCATCTTCAAAATCGGCCTGACACTCATAATATCCTCTTTCCTCTAGCCTATATCCAGTCCCCTGATAAACCCGCTGAAATCCTTCATCACTTCAGGATGCTTCAACCCCATAGCCACTGTCGCTTTCAGATAGCCTATTTTGGAACCGCAGTCATAACGGCGTCCATGATAGCGATACGCCAGCACTTTTTCTTCTTTCATCAGAGCAGCAATACCGTCTGTCAGCTGGATCTCCCCGCCGGAGCCTTTTCCCAGCCCTTCCAAATGGTTAAAAATCGAACTGTTCAGAATATAGCGTCCCACCACCGCCATGTTGGACGGCGCTTTTTCAGGCAGCGGTTTTTCCACAATCGTATTCACAAACTCCAGATTCTGCATATACGGCGAGGAAGCCACAATACCATACTGCCGGGTATCCTCCTTGGGCACATGCAAAACCGCCAGGATACTCTTTCCTTCCCGCTCATACACTTCCACCATCTGCCGCATCACCGTCGGCTGCCCCTGGCGGACATCCATGAAATCATCAGCCAAAATCACCGCAAACGGATGATCGCCGACAATAGGCCTGGCACACAGAACCGCATGGCCGAGACCAAGCGCCTCCTGCTGGCGGATATAAATGCAATTGACATTGGAGGGCAACACGCCCTGTATCTGCTTCAGGAGATGATGCTTGCCTGCTGCCTCCAGCTCGGATTCCAGCTCATACGCCTTGTCAAAGTGATCTTCAATCGCCCGCTTGTTCCGTCCGGTAATAAAGATCATTTCCGTAATACCGGCCGATACCGCCTCTTCTACAGCATACTGAATCAGCGGCTTATCAACAATGGGAAGCATTTCCTTTGGCTGCGCCTTGGTGGCAGGAAGGAAACGGCTGCCGAAACCGGCAACGGGAAAAACAGCCTTAGTGACTTTTCTCATCATGTATCAACTCGTTAAAAGCATTCTCGTCCAATATAGCAATACCCAGCTGTTTTGCGCGTACCAGCTTGCTGCCCGGCTTCTGCCCGGCAACCAGGTAAGCCGTTTTAGCCGATACCGAATTGCCGACCTTTCCACCCAGCATCCGGATTTTTTCACCTGCCTCCTCACGCGACAGGGATTCAAGCGTTCCTGTCAGCACAAAAACCTTTCCGACCAACGGCAGCATACTATTGCCTGGCTGCCTGCTGTTTTCCTCCCATGTCACGCCGTGCGCCTGCAACTGCTCAATCAGGCGGATATTGAGCGAATCAGCAAAAAAATCCTTAACAGACGCAGCAACAATAGGGCCGATATCCCCAATTTCAAGCAAATCTGCTTCCGTGGCTTGAGCAAGGTCATGCAAAGAGCCAAAATGTGCGGCAAGCGAGCGGGCCGTTGATTCACCGACATGCCTGATGCCCAGCGCATACAAAAAGCGGGAAAGCGTCGTCTTTTTTGATACCTCCAGCGACTGTACCAGATTTTTCGCCGACTTTTCCGCCATTCTCTCCAGACTGGCAAAATCGGAAAGGCTCAACCCGTACAAATCAGCCGCCGTCTCAACCATCCCCCGGTCAACAAGCTGCTCTATCAGCTGCTCGCCCAGTCCTTCAATATACATGGCCTTCCGGGAAGCAAAATGCTGCAACCCGTTTTTTTTCTGTGCCGGGCAGCGCACCCACCCGCCCGAACAACGGGCAATCGTCTCTTCTTCCGGCTTGACGACAGGCGATCCGCAGACAGGGCAGACAGAAGGCATATGAAACTCCCTGGCATCAACAGGCCTCTTTTCCGGTACGCCGGCAACCACTTCCGGGATCACATCCCCTGCCCGGCGAACAATGACCGTATCGCCTATCCGGATATCTTTTCTCCGAACCTCGTCTTCATTATGCAGGGTAGCATTGGTAACCGTAACGCCCCCCACAAAAACCGGCGCAAGGCGCGCAACCGGCGTCAACGCCCCTGTTCTTCCAACCTGCACATCAATATCCAGCACCTGTGTCAAAGCTTCCTGCGCGGCAAACTTATGGGCAATGGCAAAACGGGGCGCACGCGAAACAAAACCCAGCCTGTGTTGTTGTGCAAGACTGTTCACCTTGTAAACCAGCCCGTCAATCTCGTAAGGCAGGCTCTCCCGCTTTTTTTCTATGGCATGGAAAAAAGACATCAACCCTGCCATTCCGGCAACCACCGCCCGCTCAGGACAAACCGGAAATCCGGCTTTTTTCAGCCAGCCCAAAACAGCATCCTGCGTGGGCGGCATCGGCATACCGTCAAGCGCGCCCACCCCATAGGCAAAAAAATTCAGTTTCCGGCCGGCAGTAACAGCAGAATCTTTCTGGCGCAAACTGCCTGCCGCCGCATTGCGGGGGTTAATAAATTCCTTGCCTCCTGCTGCACGCTGCCCTTCATTCAACCGCAAGAAATCCTGCTTGAACATCAAAACCTCTCCGCGCACATCCAGCACACGGGGAGCATCCTCAAGCAGCAGCTTCAGGGGAATACACCGGATAGTCCGGATATTGGCAGTCACATCCTCTCCCGTATAACCATCCCCCCGGGTTGCCGCCTGGACAAGCACCCCCTCTTCATAGTGGAGATTGACAGCCAGGCCATCAAATTTCAGCTCCGCCTCGTATTCCACACTTTCCTGCCCCAGCTGCTCGCGCACACGATGGTCAAAAAGCGCAACTTCCTCCTCCGTTAAGCCATTTTGCAAAGACAGCATCGGCGCCTGATGGGTAACCGGGTCAAACCGGGAGGAAACACTGCCGCCCACACGCTGGGTAGGGGAATCCGGCGAAAGCAGCTCAGGATGCGCCGCTTCCATCTCCTGCAACTCCCTAAAAAGCCGGTCATACTCCGCATCCGGAATAACCGGCGCATCCAGCACATAATAGGCATAGTTATGCCGGTTCAATTCCCGCCGCAACCAGGCAGCCCTTTCCTGCAAGGCATCCGGGACAACAGAATTAAAAAGATCGTCCTGCATAAATCAGTTAAATAACCTCATGGCGCGAGCCGATCCGGCAGGAATGGAAACAGAACGCATTTCTTCATAAAAAACATGAACCTGGCTGGCAATATCTTCCAGCATGGGATCAGACAACATCCGGTCATCGTCATCCACCAAAATCCCGTTTAACCGCTCGCACAATGACCTGGCACACCGGATCATCCTGCCCAGGCCATCTTTTTCCTGGGCTACGCACGGCACATCCAAAAGCAGCGTCAACCGGCTTGCCGTATCAGACGCCGGTGTCGTATCAAGGACAAGAGAAAACAGCATACTGCCGTCAGTATCATGCACGACAAAAACGCCATCCGGACGCAAGTCAAAATTTTGCCGTTCCAGCACCGCCATCAGGGTTTTTACCAGCCATGGCGCACCTCCTGTCCGCACATTGATAACCAGCCTGGCGTCATGCGCTGAAACAAACTGGTATAAACTGCGGGCCACTTTCAGTACCTCAGCCATATCCGGCACATCCGGTTCCGCCTCAATCTGGTCTGCCATCTGCCGAAGACGCATAATCAGCTCGGAATACTCGATTTCATTCAAAGCGCTTGCCCGGTTGGCCAACTGCACCCCGGCTTTCAAACGGGAGTAAACCCCGCCATGTGTCACAGGCTGCCATAATTCCTTCCCGGACGGGACATCTTTTACCAATCCAATAAAATGAACCGGCTTATTGCCCGTGTACCTCAAAGACTGGATCAACGGCAGGATTTTTTCTCCCCTGACAGGGCTGTCCAGATTCAGTGAAACCGCATAATCAATCAACTCGTCAACCGGAAGCCCCTCTGAAACAGGGAAAGAAAAAACCGGTTCCTGCACAGATTCAACTGCGTCTTCCTGCACTAAAGCCGCTGTATCCTGATCAGCCTTTCCCAGGTCAATATACGGCTCCTCATTCTTGGCCTGGTCCTTGCCCTCCTCATCTGGCCAGACTTCTTCCGGCTCTGCCGCTTTGCCTGAATCAGACAGAACCATTTCTTCCCGCCTGTCCCCATCCGATTCCTTACCCTCAAACGACTGATCCAGGCCGGTAACCGAGATAGAAGAATCACGTGCCGGATCTTCCAGACTGACGCCCTCCACCGTATTCTGGAAAAAAACCGGCTCCCTGCGAAGATCATTATCCTCTGCCGGCGGGGGCTGCATCAGCACATCTTCAGGCGCATCGGCAAAAGCCCGCTCCATTTTTCTGTGCGCCCGGTATTCCTGCCATTTGTTATAGGCAATAACACCAATAATAATGACCGCGCCGATAACAATCAGACTGATCTGCAATTCTGTCATGCTACTTGAACCTCGCTGGAAAATGCTGTTGCTTTTTCAATATCCACGGACACAATACGCGATACGCCCTGCTCCTGCATGGTAACGCCAATCAGCTGTTGCGCCATCTCCATGGCAATTCTGCTATGGGAAATAAACAGAAACTGTGTTTTTGCCGACATGCGCTTGACCATCTGGCAAAAACGCTCTGTATTGGCATCATCCAAAGGCGCATCCACCTCGTCAAGCAGACAAAACGGCGCCGGATTCAGCTGAAAGAGCGAAAAAACCAGCGCAATCGCCGACAGCGCCTTTTCTCCCCCTGAAAGCAGGTGAATTGTGACATGTTTTTTGCCAGGCGGCTGCACCATAATCTGGACACCGGCATCAAGAATTTCTTCCCCTGTCATCATCAGGCTGGCAATACCGCCTCCGAAAAGCATCGGGAAAATAGCTGAAAGATGGCGGTTAACCTGATCAAACGTATCCTGGAGCAACATACGGGTTTCACTGTCAATCCGGCGAATGGCATCTTCCAGCGTTCCAATGGCCGCAACCAAGTCGGCATACTGCTCTTTCAGAAAATCACGCCGTTTTCCGGCCTCTGCCAATTCCCCCTCTGCCGCCAGATTGACCGGTCCCAGACTGGCAATGGCCTGGGCAAGCCGCGTAATATCGCCCTGCAGGGAAAGAGGCCGCAACCCGGGATGCAGCAAACCGGACAAAGCCGCCTCATCCGCACCGGACGCTTCCAGCTTTTGCGCATATTGCTCAACACTGATTCGGGCAGCCTGTTCCTTAAGCTGTATGCTGACAATCCGATCCCGTTGCGGCTGAAGGCATTTTTCCGCTTCCAACCGCTGTTCCTGCCCCTTTCGAAGCTCAAGTGTCACAGCATCCAGACGCTGTCTCAACGCCGCCAGCGCCTTTTCCTGATGAAGCCGCTCTTCAAGCAACGCCTGAAGATTATCCTGCGCAACCTTGTCATCCAGTTCCTGCAAGGCAAGCTGGCCCTGTTGCATACTGGATAACATATTGGCAACCTGTTCCCTGGCTGTGCCTATATGCCGGTTCAACTCGGCAATCCGGCTAGTCAGGGATTTTTCGGCAAAAGCCGCCTCCTGTTCCGCCCGCTCGCTTTCACGGATACGCAAACGGAAATCAGCCAGTTCCCGTTCCTTTTCCTGCAACCTCTCCTTCTCTGCCTCTTCACGGGACTGCATATCGGACAGCAAGCTATCCAGCTCTTCCATTCGCATTTCCTCAACAGCCAGCGCCTGACGTTGCTCCTCCTCCTGCACGCCGATTTCTTCCAGAAGAGAAGTAATCTGGCCCTGACGCTGCCGGTAACGCTCCCGCCATTCAGACTGCCTGACCCATTCCAGCTCAAGAGCGTGCAGTTCTCCCGTCAATACCGTAACCTGCTTCTGTATTTCCTGCATGTCATGTGTAAACTGCGCCGCTTTTTCTTCCTGCCTCAACAATTCTGCACGATCATCCTGCCATTTCTCCCTGCCATCCTTCAAGAAAGCAGAAAGACTGCCTATCTCCTGCTGGCGGGTAAATACCCCCTCCTTTTCAGATTCCGGTGCATAAAAACGAACACTTTGCCGGTCAACAAGATGCCCCTGTTTCAGCACAAAGCAGGCGCCATCCGGCAAAAGCGAGCGCCGTGCCAACGCCTCATTCATACTGCCGGCAATAAAAACATGGCTCAACCAGCCGGACAACACCTGCACCAATGCCTGATCATGCTGCCATTTCAATAACGTAAAAAACGGGACCAAACCAGGCTTTCCCCCCGCCGCCGCCTGCTTTTTATCTGGAAGCGAAACAGTAAAAAAGCTGATCCGTGCTGCCGGCGGATCATTCATAAATGAATCCACCCACTCCAGGCGGGACAATTCGCGTGCAAACAACCTGTCCCCCAGCACTGACTCCAGCGCAATTTCCCAGCCGGATTCAATTTGCAATTGCCTCCAGACCGACGGCAAACCGGCAAGCTCATACTTTTTCAGCCAGGATTCAGCTTTCCCCTGCACCTGGGAACGTTCCTGCACCTGTTTCAAAGCCAAAAGACGGGCATCAGCCTGCGCCAGCTCGGTAGAACGCTTTTCTACCTGCTCCTGCGCCAAACGACGGCTTTCCTCCTGTTCAGGATAATGCTCCTGCAACCATAAAAGCCGTTCCTTGAGTAACGCCAGCTGTTCTTTCTTTTCCGCCTGTTCTTCCTGCAACGCATCAAAAGCCGCCTCACTGGGCACATCCATCCCGTTCTTTTCCCGGTTGAGCTTCTCGCGGCGGGAAGCCAGTTCTGTCAATGCAACAGTGATATTCCTGTGACCAGCCGAAGCCAGCGCCATTTGCTGGCTAACCTGCAAAGCCTGGTCATGCAAACGGCTGCACGCTTCCTGCCCCGCACGCCATGCCGCTTCCATTTCCGGCAAACTCTCCAGGAGCTGCAACGTAACCTGCCTGGTTCTTTCACAATCCGCTGCCGTTTCAGCCAGCTGCGCACAAGCAGCGTCATACTCCCGTTGATACGTCTCTTCCTGGGCCTGCCACTGTTCCCGCTTCCTGGTATCAGCAGCAACCTGTGCCTGAAGACGGTCGCGTGATTCAACAACATACCTGATTTCCGCTTCAAGGCTGCCTATGCGTGCATTTGTCTCATACAACGCTCCCTGGGCGGCATGCAGCGCATCATTTACCTCCGTATGCTGCTGCCGGAGGGTTTCCAGCAAGGCATCGCACCGTACAACCTCTGCGCTCATGGCCTCCAGCGCTGTTTTTGCCTGCTCTGCCTCCATAACAAGACGGGCCTGTTCTTCTGCTGCCAATCGCTTTTCCAGCAGCCAAAGCAGCTTCTGCTTTTCATCCTGCTCCTTTAAAAAAGCATGATACCTGGCTGCCACCGCCGCCTGCTCCTCCAGTTTTTCAAGCGTCTGGCCGATTTCCTGCAAAATATCGGCAACACGCACCAGATTTTCCCGCGTATCCTCCAGACGGTTTTCCGTTTCCCGGCGCCGTTCCCTATATTTGGAAACACCGGCCGCCTCCTCCAGAAAAACCCGCAGCTCATCCGGACGCGCCTCAATAATGCGCGCAATCATCCCCTGGCCGATAATGGCATAGGCACGCGGCCCAAGGCCGGTACCCATAAAAATCTCCTGAATATCCCGGCGTCGGACATTCATATTATTAATATGGTAAGAGGAGGCCCCTTCCCGCGTCAGCACCCGCCTGACAGCCAGCTCGTCATAACGCCCCCATTGCCCGGAAACCCGCCCCCCCTCATTATCAAACGCCAGCTCGACAGAAGCCCGGCCGGAAGGCTTGCGCTCCATCGTACCGTTAAAAATCACATCCCGCATGGATTCACCGCGCAGTTCGGAAGCACGGGATTCGCCAAGCACCCAGCGCACCGCATCAATAATATTGGACTTGCCGCAGCCATTCGGCCCGACAACGCCAATTAGCTGCCCCTGTATATGGACAGTCGTCGGATCGACAAATGACTTGAACCCCGATAATTTGATTGAAGTAAGACGCACAGTTCCCGGCAAAAAGATGGATAAACAGCCAGCGCATATCATACCATTGCGCTGTTTCAGCTTTCATAAAAACAATCAGGCATCCCTTCATGAAAAACAAGATAAAATTCATGCTTTGAAAGAACCATTTTCTATTATCTTTCATAAGGAAGGCTTTGCTTTTTGCCATAATCTCTTAAATTCATAGCCAGGAATGGCAGGCAAGTACGCTATAATGGGAAAAAATTTTTTACCGGTGAAAAAGGCATGGGCAAACTAAAGCATGGACTCATTGCTTTCCTGATGTTGTGGATACTGGGAGGCCTGTCTGTTTACGCTGCTCCCAAAAAAGCAGCCAATACCAAAAAAGCTGTTGTCGCGCTAAACAAGAAAAAAGCGAAAAAAACAGGCAAGCGGGTATATGCTACCCGCAGCGCCTCAGGGAAAATCCGGGTAGACCGCAGGGTGACCGCCACGCGCAGGCTGCTTGCACAGGATCAGGGTCATGCCCTGGCTTACCGGCGAGGTTCAATCCGGTTGGCACCCATTATGTTTCCCGAGTTTGCCTCGCCTTCAAACAGACACTCTTCCTCCGTTGCCCAGCAGGCCGGCCTTGACAAGACAACCGATCCGCTTGCCTTGAGTTCCTGCGCTGCCTATGTGCTGGATCAGTCTACACTGGATGTCCTCTTCCAGAAAAATGCCGCTATCGCCTTGCCCATGGCATCCATTACCAAACTCATGACAGGGCTGGTTGTCGTGGAATCCATGCAGGACATGAGCGAAATCATTGAAATCACCCGGGAAGACGCCAGCCGCGCCCTTAGTTCCCGGCTTAAAGTCGGCACAAAAACAACACGGGGCAACCTGCTTCACCTGGCCCTGATGAGTTCGGAAAACCGGGCGGCCGCAGCGCTGGGACGCAACTACCCCGGTGGCTATGCCGCTTTTATCGCCGCCATGAACATCAAGGCACAAGTCCTCGGCATGGCACATACCCACTATGTCGATACCACCGGGCTTTCCAGCCAGAACGTAGCCAGCGCACAAGACCTGGCAAAACTGGTCATGGCGGCAGCGCAGCATCCGATCCTCAGGCAATTTTCAACCGATACAGGCTATATCATGAACGACGGCATCCGGCCCGTTCATTATGCCAACACCAACAGGCTGGTTCACAACCCCGGTATGAATATTGAATTGCAAAAAACCGGATTTACTTCTGCCGCAGGCAACTGCCTTGTTATGCAGGTTATTATCGGAGAACGTCCCATTGTCATGGTTTTCCTCGACGCCAAAGGGAAAGAATCCCGTATTGCCGATGTCATGAAAATCCGCAACTGGGTTCAGCGAACCTATAGCGAAACAGAAAAACCGCAAGCCTGATAATACTGATAATAAAAAGGAAGAAGCATCCTTTGCTTCTTCCTTTTTGCACAGGAAATCTTCGGTTCTCTCAGCCCTCAAAAGGATGCCGCAGCACCAGCGTCTCCTCGCGATCCGAACCGGTTGAAACCATATCCACCGGCACCCCGGCCAGTTCCTCAATCCGCCGGATATAGGCCTGCGCCTGTGCCGGCAGCTGATCCATTGATTTCGCTCCCGCCGTGCGCACTTTCCAGCCCGGCAGGTTTTCATATACAGGCTCGCAAAGCGCGGCGTCCTCGGCATTGGAAGGGAAAATATCAACCACGCTGCCATTAAGCCGGTAGCCCGTGCAAATACTGATCGTCTCAAGCCCGTCAAGCACATCCAGCTTGGTCAGGCAAATACCGCTAATGCCGTTAATCTGGATAGAACGCTTCAGCAAGGCCGCATCAAACCAGCCGCAACGGCGCTGCCTGCCGGTCACCGTACCAAACTCCATTCCCACCTCGGACAGATGTTTGCCAACCCCGCCATCCATAGACAACTCTGATGGGAAAGGCCCTGCTCCCACACGTGTCGTATAGGCCTTGGTAATACCCAGAATATAATGCAGCATCCCCGGGCCGACTCCTGCACCTGCCGCAGCATTGCCTGCAACGCAATTGCTTGAAGTCACATAAGGATAAGTGCCATGATCCACATCCAGCAAACTGCCTTGCGCCCCCTCAAAAAGCAGGTTGGCGCCCGCCCGATATGCCTCATGCAAAGCAGTAGAAACATCCGCTGCCAGCGGACGAATCCGCGGAACAGTCGCCAGCGCATCATCCAGCGTTTTCTGGAAATCCACCGGCGAAGCGCCCAGGTAATGCTGCAAAACGAAATTGTGATACGCCATATTCTCGCGCAGCTTTTCCGTAAAACGCTTTTCATTCAGGAGATCCGAAATACGGATAGCACGGCGTGCCACCTTGTCCTCATAAGCCGGGCCGATTCCTTTTCCCGTCGTACCGATTTTCGCCTCTCCACGCGCTGCTTCCCGCACCTGGTCAAGCACCGCATGGTAGGGAAGAATAACAGGGCATGCCTCCGATACTTTCAAACGGGAAACCACTTCAACACCGGCCTCCTGCAGCTTGTCAATCTCGCGCAACAAATCCGCAACAGACAAGACACAACCGTTGCCGATATAGCAGGCCACACCAGGACGCATAATACCGGAAGGAATAAGCTGAAGCGCTGTTTTACGGCCGTTAATCACCAGCGTATGACCGGCATTATGTCCTCCCTGAAACCGGACAACGCCCTGCGCATGATCCGTCAGCCAATCAACAATCTTCCCTTTTCCCTCGTCACCCCATTGGGTGCCGACCACCACTACATTCCTGGCCATATCTCTTCCGTTATTCCTTATTTATCGTTCTCAATATCCAGTCGTCGCCGTCTGCCACCAGCTCACGGTCACAAACAAACTCGTCATACCCGGCCCTGGCGCCAGGCAAATCGCATATCACAATCTGGCCTGCTTCCCGCAACTGCCTGATCTTCAGGCACAATGCCGCATTATTACTCCAGGGGGCATGAATGGCAGGCCGCCGTTCTGCAAGCGGCAGCAACCGCGACAATTCCCTTAAATCCATCGAAAAACCGGTTGCCGGACGGGATCGTCCAAAAGCCTCGCCAACATGGTCATACCGTCCGCCGCGCGCAAGCGCATTGGGCAAACCCGGCACAAAGGCAGCAAACATAATCCCGCTATGATAGTGATACCCGCTTAAATCAGCCAGGTCAATCGTTACCCGCGCATTGCCTGCTGCCTGCGCCAGATACTCCAGATCATTTAACGCCAGCATAACCCCGGCATGGGAAGGCAACACATTCCTTGCTTCTTTCAGAACGCCAATATCGCCATACAGGTCAGGCAACGCGAGAAGCGCTTTCCTCGTCAACGGATGAAAACGCGCCGTTATCTCGTCCAAGCCCGGCATATCCTTGGTTTCAAGCAAATCAAACAAAAGCGGCGCATTCTTCCTCGCAAACGGATCAGTCTCCACCAGCGCCTTCAAAACGCCGGCATGGGAAAGATTCAGGCTCACCTCGCTGATACCGGCAGCTTGCAAGGATGTCACTGCCAGCGCCTGAATCTCCGCATCAGCTTCCAGACCGCCATAACCATATATTTCAGCGCCAATCTGGAAAGGCTCGCGGGTTGATTGCAGCCCGGCCGGACGCGTATGCAGCACACTGCCGGCGTAGCACAGCCGTGTAATCGCATTACGGTTAATCAGGTGCGCATCAATCCTGGCAACCTGTGTCGTCATGTCCGCCCTTAACCCCATCGTACGGCCGGACAACTGATCCACCAGCTTGAAAGTAGCCAGATCCGTATCCTTGCCGGTTCCTGTCAGGAGCGAATCAACATACTCCAGCATGGGCGGCATCACCAGCTCATAACCGTAAATCCGGAACTGATCCAGAATCAGGCGGCGCAAATCCTCCATCTTGCGCGCTTCGGCAGGCAAGACATCAGCGATAAACTCGGGAAGAAGCCAGTTATTGGACATGGTGTTGATATACCGTCATCATAAAATAACAGGAACAGGCTGCCGGCAAACATACGCTCGCCGCATCATTTTTCTTATTTCGGGCTTTTCATATACCGGAAAAATTCGGAAGAAGGGTCAACCACTATAACATCTTTTTTACTGTTAAAACTGGCTCTGTAAGCTTCCAGACTCCGGTAAAAACGGTAAAACTCCGGGTTCTGCCCAAAAGCCTGCGCATAAATCCGCGATGCTTTGGCATCGCCCTGTCCCCGGATCTTTTCTGCCTCACGATAAGCTTCTGCCAAAATAACCGTTCGCTGCCTGTCGGCATCGGCCTGGATTTTTTCGGATTCAGCTGCCCCCGTCGAACGCAATTCATTGGCAACCCGGGTCCGTTCGGATTTCATCCTCTCATAAACCGAATTGTTTACCTGTTCCACATAATCCAGGCGCTTGATCCGGATATCCACAATCTGGATGCCAATCTGCCTGGCTTCATCAGACATTTTCTTTTTGATAGCTGCCATGAGACTGTCCCTGTCCCCGGCAATTACCTGGCGCAACGTCCGTTTGGTAATCTCATCATTTAACGAAGCCTTGACAATTTGCGCCAGCCTGTCCTGTGTGCGCTGCTCATCGGCCCCAAAGCTGACGTAATACAGCTTGGGATCCACAATACGCCATTTCACATACCAGTCCACCAGAATATTCATCTTCTCCGCTGTAATAATGCGGTCCGGCTCATGGGTCTCGCTCGACAAAATCCGTTTGTCCAGAAAAACCACATTCTGCAAAGGCGCAGGCAGCTTGATATGGAATCCGGGGTCTTCAATAACGTTTTTTACCTCTCCCAAGGCAAACACAATGGCATACTGTCTTTGGTCAACGACAAAAATCCCGCTTAAAAAGATAACGATAGCTGCCAAAGCGCCCGCCAGGTAAACAACACGCCGCATTACCGTCCTCCCCTGTTCCTTGATTCCCTCAGACGGTCAGACCCATCTCCTGCCGCAGGCATCTGCTGCCGAACCGGAGCCTGCACACGGGCAGTCCCCTCGGATTCTCCCTCTGACTCTGCCGGCGGCTGCTGGGGAGCGGCTGTCTGGGAAACCAGCTTGTCAAATGGCAAATACAGCAAATTACTGCCGCTTCTTACATCCATCATCAACTTGGTTGTCTTGGAGAAAATATCCTGCATAGTCTCAATATACATCCTGTCCCTTGTCACTCCGGATGCCTTTTGATACTCCGCCACAATCATCCTGAACCGTTCCGCATCGCCTTCCGCATTGGCTACCACCCGGTCACGATACCCTTCTGCCTCCTGTATCAGGCGGGCAGCCGTACCTTTGGCACGGGGAATAACTGCATTGGCATAAGCCTCGCCCTCATTCTTCTGGCGTTCCCTGTCCTGTCCTGCCTTGACAGCATCGTCAAATGCCGCCTGCACCTGCTCAGGCGGCTGGACACCCTGCATCGTGACATTGGTAATCTGTATGCCGGCCTGATACTGGTCAAAAATCTGCTGCATCAGCGCCTGCGTATCTGCCGCAATCTGGTCTCGCCCCTCATAAAGGACAAAATCCATCTTGTTTTTGCCCACAATTTCACGAATGGACGCTTCAGCAACCTGGCGCACCATTTCTTCCTGATCACGGTTATTGAACACCCAGTCCGCCGCATTTTTTAAGCGGTACTGAACGGCAAACTGAATATCGACAATATTCTCGTCATTGGTCAGCATCAGCGCTTCCTTGGGCTGCTTGTTCTTTAAGGAAGAGCGATAGCCGACCTCCACCGTCCTCACCTGGGAAACATTGACAACCTCATGGGACTGAAAAGGACTGGGATAACGCCAGTTGACCCCCGAAGGCGTCATTTTGCTGTACCGCCCAAACGTCATCACCACACCCGTCTCGCCTTCCTGGACGATAAAAAAGCCTGTGCCAATCCAGAAAAGCAACGCCACGGCCGCCAGAATAATCAAACCGGCATGCAATCCCCGGCGCCTGTTTGCCTCATCGTCATAATTGGCGTTATCAGGCCCCTGCCCATTTCCCGGCGCATCACCGCCATTGTCTCTTTTCCCGAACAGCCGGTTTAAGCGCTCATTGAAACTGCTCCACATCCTGTCTATTTCAGGCGGTGCTTTATGGTCATCATTCCCGGGTCCCCGACCGAAAAGATCCTGAAACAGAGGTAAAAACCTGCGTAAACCGTCTAATAAAAACCGAGCCATTCGTCTTAACTGATATTAAAATAAGCCTGCCTAAAGCTGTCCGTCCTGATCCGGCATTTCAGAACGCGTACGCAACCGCTTCGCCTCCATGGCATACTCTGTTACAGCCTGCCTTAACAGCGGCAGCCCATCACCCGTGCGCGCACTGACCAAAACGCGTTGAATTTTACCATACTCATCCCGTTCCAGACCCGGCTCCAGGCCAGCCAGGTCAATCTTGTTCAACACAACCAGTTGCGGCACCATATCTGCGCCAATTTCTTTCAACACCAGATTAACCTGCTCAACCTGATCCCTGCGGGTCGGGCTGGCCGCATCTACAACATGCAACAACAAATCTGCATGAACCGTTTCTTCCAGCGTTGCCCTGAAAGCCGCCACAAGCTGGTGGGGCAGCTCACGCACAAAACCGACCGTATCGGAAACCACCGCATTGCCCGCCTCTTCCAGATAAACCCGGCGCGAAGTCGTATCCAGCGTGGCAAACAACTGGTCTGCCACATACGTGCCCGCCTTGGTCAGCGCATTGAAAAGGGTTGATTTTCCCGCATTGGTATATCCAACCAGCGAAAAAGAAAAAGTATGGCTCCGGTTGCGGGAACGCCGCTGGGTTTCATGCTGTTTTTGCAGCTTTTCCAGACGGGAGCGCAGCATTTTTACCCGTTCGCCAATCAGGCGGCGGTCAGTCTCAAGCTGGGTCTCGCCGGGGCCACGCAAACCAATCCCCCCTTTCTGCCGCTCAAGGTGCGTCCATCCCCTGACCAGACGGGTGGAAAGATGCTGCAACTGCGCCAGCTCAACCTGCAATTTTCCCTCATGGCTTTTTGCCCGCTGGGCAAAAATATCCAGAATCAGACTCGTTCTGTCCACTACGCCAATATCCAGTCGGCGCTCCAGGTTACGCTGCTGCGCAGGCGACAGCGCATGATTGAAAATAACCAGGCCGCACTGATATTGCGAGATAGCCTCCGCCACCTCGTCAGCCTTGCCGCTGCCGATAAAAAGCGCCGCATCCGGACTGGCGCGCTTCATCGTCACGCTGGATACAGGCTCTGCCCCTGCCGACTGGGCGAGCAAAGCCAGTTCCTCCATGCTGGAAGAAAAATCGCTTTTCCCAAAATCCACACCGACAAGAAGCGCACGTAAACCGTCTTCTTTTCCGGCTTTCTTTTCTTTTGAAATATCAGGTATGCTGCGCATCAGGATGCATATTGACCGGACGGGAAGGAACAACAGTGGAAATGGCGTGTTTATACACCATCTGGGTAACACTGTTACGCAGCAAAACAACATACTGGTCAAACGATTCAATCTGTCCCTGGAGTTTAATCCCGTTAATCAGATAGATCGAAACCGGAACATGCTCCTTTCTCAGGATATTGAGAAAGGGATCCTGCAACATTTGTCCTTTACCAGTGTTCATACAGACTCCATTCATTAATTGTTATTTGAGGTTGGAGATAAATCGGTTGCTCAGGCAAAGCATAGTGATTCAATCAGCAAGCAATCTACTATACCGCATTTACAGCAGGCGCACCTGACTCCATTCACTTTCCTTTATCAGGCGCAAATGGATTCTTTCCGGTCCTGAATTCAATGCGCAAAGGCGTTCCGGTCAAGGAAAATGCATCCCTGAAATGCCTTTCCAGATAGCGGCAGTAATCCTGGCCAATATGCTCCAGCCCGTTGCCATGTATCACAATTACCGGAGGATTTTTCCCTCCCTGGTGCGCATACCGCAACTTTGGACGAATAGCGCCTTTTGCCCTGGGTGGCTGCTGGTGTTCTACAGCATCCTTGAGCACACGGGTTAACCGCGGCGTGGAAAGATCAGCCACCGCTGCCGCATATGCCGCATCAATAGAACGCATCAGCGAAGAAAGGCCGGTATGCTTTAACGCAGAAATATAATGAAACTGGGCAAAAGAAAGGAAATGAAGCTTGCGTTCCGCCTCACTTTTCACATTGCCCCGTGTATCTTCCGGCAAACCATCCCACTTATTAATGCCCACCACCAGCGCTTTGCCGCTTTCCAGAATAAAACCGGCAATATGCGCATCCTGCTCTGCAATATCCTGCCTTGCATCCAGCAAAAGCAAAACGACATGCGCATCGGAAATCGCCTGCAAGGTTTTAACTACCGAAAACTTTTCTACCGCATGAAACACTTTTCCCCGGCGGCGCAATCCTGCCGTATCAATCAGGGTATAACGTTTTTGGCCGCGCTCAAAAGGAATCTCAATCGCATCGCGCGTTGTACCAGGCAAATCAAAGGCAATAACCCGCTCCTCACCGACAAGCGCATTGATCAGGGTAGATTTCCCTACATTCGGCCGCCCTACAATAGCCAGGCGAACAGGCAAATCCTCTGTTTCAGGCTCACCCTCCCCTGATTCCCCGGCCGGAACCGCTGCCAGCGCAGCTTCCAGCATGGCATAAACACCATCGCCATGGGCAGAAGAAATGACCAGCGGCGCTCCCAGTCCCAATTCATAAAAATCGGCGGCAACAGCCGTATATTTCATCCCCTCAGCCTTATTGACAACCAGAACAACCGGCCGCCCGGAACGGCGAAGATACTCCGTGATAGACTTGTCATGAGGCGTTATTCCCTGCCGGCCATCCACCATCAGAACAACCACATCCGCCTCGGCAACTGCCTGCCTGGTTTGTCCGGCCATCTCGCGCAGTATGCCATCCTTGGCAACCGGTTCAAACCCGCCGGTATCAATAACCAGGAAAGGACGGTTTCCTATCCTTCCCTCGCCATAGTGCCTGTCCCTTGTCAATCCCGGAAAATCAGCCACCAGCGCATCCCGCGAGCGTGTAAGACGATTAAAAAGCGTGGATTTGCCCACATTGGGCCGGCCCACCAGGGCAATAACCGGTTTCATGTCAATTTATCATCAAAGCCTGAAGACGGCCGTCCGTTGTCTGGATAATCAGCTTGTCGCCAACAACCAGCGGCATCGCCCTTATAGCTGAACCGTCAGTCGCCATACGCGAAACAAAAGCGCCGTCATCCTTGGACAAAAAGTGCACATATCCCTGCAAATCGCCAACCGCCACCGTCCCCTCAAAAGAAACCGGCGCAGTCAGCGCACGATAGGCAAGCCGGTCATTGCGCCACACACTTTGCCCTCTGAGATTGGAAAAAGCATACACAGCCCCTGCCTCATCCGCAGCATAAACAAAATCATTGTCAACGCTTACGCCTACATCGCTGGACAGCTCCTTGGCCCATACCCCGCCACCGCTGACAACGTCATAGCAGGCAACCCGTCCCTGAAACGAAGCGGCGCACACCAGCCTGCCCAGCACAGCAGGCATACCCGATGTATCGGCAATCCTTTCCAGATCAGTTGTTCCCCGCGCATTGCCTACAACCACATCCCAGTTCGTCCCACCGTTGGCCAGCATCAGGGAAATCATCCTCCCTCCCGGCAGAGCCACCACTGCCGTCGGGCCAACAACCGCAATACCGGGAGCAGAACGCAACATCAAGGGGGGAGAACGCCGCGTCACCATCCACTTCCGCTCCCCGGAATCCGCATCAAAACCTGAAATATGGTTATCCAGCGTACGCACCACAACCATATTGCCGCCAACCGCCGGCGCAGACAATGCTTCACTTGACAACGGCGCCTGCCATTTTTCCTTGCCATCAGCATCAAAAGCCAGCAACACCCCGTCCTTCCCTGCCACAACGACCGTATTGCCATCTGTCCCCACACCTGCCGTCAAAGGCATACCGGCGTCAATCCGCCATATTTCGCTGCCGTTTTCCGGGTCAACACGCACAACCGTGCCTTTCGCTGAAGCGGCATAAACACTGTCATAAGTCGCTGCCGGCGTAAAAATAAAATTATCCGATGAACCGATACCCAGCGACCACGATACGGCAACAGACCGCGTCTGATCAAACGCTGCCAGCTCTGCCGGCTGGTTCCGGGGTTTCCCGCCGGAAAAAGGATTCATCGAATCCATCCACGAACATCCCGGCAACAGAAAAAGCAATGCCAGCGCCAAAACAGCAGAAAAATAACGCATACGCCTTCCCGAAATTTTATCCTGCCGCATTGCCGCCCAAATCATCCAGTTTCAACTGGATCAACGCTTTGCCGGGATCATCCGGCGCGGCCGCTGAAAGCGCAGCCTGATAAGATTTTCTTGCTTCCTCCAGCTTCCCCTGGGCATAGTACACATCTCCTACCCTGTCTTTTGCCATACTGGAAAATGCCTCCGGGAAATCTGCTGTCAGTACCGCATAAGCCTCGTCATACTGCTTTTCATCCAGCAGAACTTCAGCCAGGCGGATACGGGCTATCGCCTTGTAACCGTCTTCCGTCCCATGATCCGCCACCCATTTCAGGCGTTCTTTTGCCATACCGGTCTCTTTGAAATCCACCGCCAGACGGGCAGCAATCAGGTTGGTCATGGCTGCATAAGCCGTCGAGCCAAATTTTTCCTGCATATCGGCAGCAATCCGCTGTGCCCGCTCATTATCATTGGACTGAACCGCGTTCTGCATCTCATAATACAGCTGGGAAGCCTGCTCTGCCTGCTTGCGCTGATAATTTCCCCATACTGTCCATGCCGTATAGGCAGCCAGCACAACAATAACCAGCCACACCAGAAAATTGCCGTATTGCTTCCACCACGCCTTAAGCGCCGCCAGCTTTTCCTGCTCTTCAAGATCGTATGCCATTTCAGTACTGATCCTTTTGTTCAATGAACATCATGCGGCCGTACGGCATGCCATTCGCCGCAACCGCATCTCCCATCCCCGTCTTCCGTTCCGTTGATAATCTGGTCAACCAGGTAATCGGCTACCTGTGACAGTGGAACCCGGCTCTGGTTGTTTTCCATATCCGAAGAACGCAACGCCTTGATACTGGCATGGTTCCCCCTGACTTCATCTTCGCCAAGAATAACGGCAAAAGCGGCGCCACTGTCATCCGCACGCTTCATCTGCGCCCTAAAACTGCTGCCGGCCGCAGCAGGAGAGCAGTGCAGTATTACATCAAGTCCGGTATTGCGCAAGACTTCTGCCAGAGAAAACGCCTCCAGCATAGCCTCCTCACCCTGGTGAACCACATAAACATCAGCATGCTCACCCCCGGCAGCGCCGTCCTGCTCTTTCATCAATTCAATGAGCCGTTCTACTCCCAGTGCAAAACCGCAGGAAGGTGTCGGCCGGCCGCCAAGCATTTCAATCAGCGGATCATACCTGCCGCCGCCGCAAATCGTTCCCTGTGCGCCCAGTTCGTTGCTGATCCACTCAAAAACGGTCCGGTTGTAATAATCCATTCCCCTGACAAGCCGGGGATTAATAGTAAACGGAACATGATTATGCTGCAAAATACGTTGCAATCCTTCAAAATGCTGCAACGAATCCTGATCCAGATAATCAAGCAGCCGCGGTGCCGCATTCACCATTTCCTGCATAGCCGGATTTTTGGTATCCAGAATACGCAGGGGATTGGCATAAAGCCGCCTTTTTGCATCGCTGTCCAGCTTGTCTTCATGCTTTTCAAAATAAGCAATCAAATCAGCACGATGGCGGTTTCTTTCTTCCGCATTGCCAATAGAATTGATTTCCAGCCGGATATTTTTCAGTCCCAGATCATCCCAAAGACGCTGGCACAACATAATTAACTCGGCATCAATATCCGGCCCTCCGAACCCGACAGCTTCGGCGCCAATCTGATGAAACTGTCTGTAGCGTCCCCGCTGAGGCCGCTCATGACGAAACATGGGGCCGGCATACCATAACCGCCTGGGGCCGTTATACGCCAGATTATGCTCCACAACCGCCCGAACCACCCCGGCCGTGCTTTCAGGACGCAAAGTCAGCTTGTCCCCGTTTAGGGAATCCTCAAACGAGTACATTTCCTTTTCAACAATATCCGTAACCGCCCCCAGGCCGCGCGCAAACAGTGCCGTCTCCTCCACAATCGGCGTCCGGATACGCTGATACCCGTAGCTCTTCAATACAGATTCCGCCGTATTTTCCAGCAAATCCCATACCGGCGCATCATCAGGCAAAATATCGTTCATGCCCTTGATGCCTGAAATCTTCCTGTTTTTAATCACTTTTTTATCTTCAGACATTTTTATCCCTGCCTACCTTTGGCATTTATGCCGTAATGCGACTCAACATATCGCAAAATGATGTCCTGAAACTGTTCATCCAGATTATCGCCGCGCAACAAAGTCTTTTGCCGCCCATCCTCAAATACCATCGCCATCGGCATCTCGCCATTGCCTGGCAGGCTGATGCCGACATTGGCATGACGCGATTCCCCCGGCCCGTTCACAATACACCCCATCACCGCCACATTCATGGTTTCCACGCCGGGATAACGCGTTTTCCACACCGGCATCTGCTCACGCAAATAATGCTGGGTGCGGTTTGCCAATTCCTGAAAAAGCGCAGAAGAAGTCCTGCCGCAGCCGGGACAGGAAGTCACTTCCGGCATAAAATGGCGCAATCCCATACTTTGCAGCAACTCCTGCGCCACCACGACTTCCCGCACACGGGAAGCGCCGGGTTCCGGCGTAATAGATATCCTGATCGTATCGCCAATCCCTTCCTGCAATAACACAGAAAGTGCCGCTGCCGAAGCCACAATACCCTTGCTGCCAACACCGGCTTCTGTCAAACCAAGATGCAGAGCATAACGGCAACGTTCAGAAAGCGCCCTGTAAACCGCAATCAGATCCTGCACCGCAGAAACCTTGCACGACAGTACAATCCTGTCAGCAGGCATCCCCCATGTCTCAGCCTGGGCGGCACTTTCCAGGGCAGAGGCCACCAATGCCTCACACATCACACTCTGCACCGGCCAGGGCTGCGTCCGTCCTGCATTTTCATCCATCATGCGTTTCAAGAGCGCCTGATCCAGGCTGCCCCAGTTAACCCCGATACGCACAGGCTTTTCATACCGGCACGCTATTTCAACCATGGCAGCAAACTGGCTGTCGCGATTTTCTCCTACGCCGACATTGCCGGGATTAATCCGGTATTTTGCCAATGCTTTCGCGCAGTCAGGAAACTCCTGAAGAAGTAAATGGCCGTTAAAATGGAAATCCCCAACCAAAGGAACATCAATACCTGCCGCATCCAGACGTTCGCGTATAACAGAAACCGCTTTGGCGGCAGCAGGCGTATTGACCGTCATCCTGACCAGCTCGGATCCTGCCTGTACCAGATCGCTGACCTGGCGGACCGTTTTTTCCACATCCGCGGTTTCCGTATTGGTCATGGACTGCACCACAACAGGCGCATCCCCGCCAATGAAAACCGGCCCTGCCTTCCCTGGAACCGCAACCGTGTAAGTTTTCCTGCGCGGTGCCAACCCTGCTGAAATTGGCTTTTTTTCTTGCTCCATCATGCCCTATTTCAGCTCAATCCTGGCTTCAGGGCTTCTTCTTGCGGTTCTGAGCACCAAAGGCTGTTGACGAAACTCTGCCCGTACATTCACCGCCTCTTCCACAACCAGCGTCACCGGCTCACCAATTTCCAGCTGATGCACATCCCCCGCTTTTCCGTCAAACTCCTGCAAAACAGCAGCATCCGCTCTAAGCACCTGCACTTTGGAAGGCCCGCTAAACCGAACCGTCAGCAAATTCCCCGGCACCTCAGCAGAAACAGGCGCTTTTTCCGGCTGGGGCTGTATCGGTTCATCCTTATTCTGCCGTTGCTCCTGCTTACCCTCCTGAACCGCCGCTTCTACAGTCTCCCCATTTTCTTTCGAAGCCTGTTCACTGCCAGCCTGCACAGGCTTTTCCTCATCAGGCAAGGCTTTTTCATCCCCGGTTTTATCCGTTGCCTGCAGCGTCTTTTCGGGATCCGGCACAACAATTTCCGGCGTGCTCTTTTCAGGCGGTACAACCTGTGCCACAACCTGCCCGCCAGTTTCAGCAGGCTGCTCCGTTTTCTTTCCCGGCATAAACCGCTTGAGACCGTAACCGGCAGCCAGAACAACAGCAATCACAATCAATATCAGCCATATTGTTCTGCCTATTCCCCGCTTCTTCCCAAACGGCTGGCTGCCTTGCATAAAAGGCGCAGAAGCATCCCGCTTGGGAAGCTGATCCAGCTGCCTGCTTGCCGTTACCGGATCATCTTTTGCAAACATGGCAACAAGCGGCTCGGGATCGACCTGCAACATTTTGGCATAAGCACGAACGAACCCTCTTGAGATCGCCACGCCATGAAGCGCCTCATAGTGATCTGCCTCCAGTTCGCGAACCTGCCGAATCGTCATCTTGAGGCTGGCAGCCACCTGTTCCTGTTCAATACCGGCTGCCACACGAAATGCCGCCAGCTGTGCCCCTGGTTTCAGCACCTCTTTCTCCTGCTGCTGCGGTGTCTGGGTTTCCTCAGACCCCGCCATGCCTGTTTCGGCACCTGTATCCGTCATACCCTGCGTTCCCGTGGCAACAGCAAGAAATTCATCCTGCTCATCCTGTTCCTGCACAGGCACAGACACACCCGCTTCAGAGGCATCCTTTTCTTCTTTTTTCATATCATCGCTGTCCATAAAAGCTCCGTTTAACCGCTGCTTTTACCCTTTGCGGCATCTCTTCCCCAAAGCGGCCTTATTCCTGTTTTTCCCATATTAGGCGTAAGTGCCGCATATTTCCAGCATATACCCCTATTTCTTCTTTCAATCCGGCTCTGCCAGACAAACAACCTGCCTGCGCAACAACCTTTTCCTGATATCTGTCCTGTCCTGCACCTCGCCCGCCAGCAAACCGCAGGCCGCCTCAATATCATCGCCCCGCGTCTTCCTCACTGTCGTTACGATACCCGCATCCAGAAGAATGCCGGAAAAAGCCTGTATGCGCTCCGGCGGCGAACAACGCAGCCCGGATGCCTCAAAAGGATTAAACGGTATCAGGTTAAACTTGCATAAAGCGGGAGACAACCCTTTTCCTATCAGTTCAACCAGCTCTTTCGCATGTGTATCCGAATCATTGACCCCATCCAGCATACAATATTCAAACGTGACAAAATCACGGGGTGCAAAATCCAGATAACGCCGGCAGGCTGCCATCAGTGATGGAAGCGGATATTTGCGGTTGAGCGGCACCAGCTTGCTGCGAAGAACATCATTGGAAGCATGCAGTGAAACCGCCAGTGCAACCGGACACGCCTGCGCCAGCTGGTCAATCATAGGCACTACCCCGCTGGTTGATACTGTTACCCGGCGCCTGGACAAACCATAGGCATTATCGTCCAGCATGAGCTTCAATGCACCGACACTGGCCTCAAAATTCAGCAGCGGCTCCCCCATGCCCATCAATACCACATTGGAAATCTGCCGGACTGGCTGCGCATCTGCTTCCTGATATTGTGCCCTTAGGGCAAATTCCGCCATCCAGAGCTGCCCGATAATCTCCCCGGTAGTCAGATTGCGGCTGAACCCCTGCTTGCCGGTGGAACAAAACAAACAATTGATCGGACATCCTGCCTGTGTTGAAACACATAACGTGCCCCGGCTGCCTTCAGGAATAAAAACCGTTTCAACAGCATTGCCTTGCCCCACATCCAGCAACCACTTCCGCGTGCCATCAGCCGATATATGGGCAGCAATGACAGAAGGCGCAACAACCTGCGCGCAATGCGACAACTTCTGCCGCAAAGATTTGGCCAGATCAGTCATCTGGTCAAAATCGCTGACACCCGACTGGTGAATCCAGCGCTGCAACTGCCTTGCCCTGAACGGTTTTTCATCCAGACCGGCACAATATGCCGCCAGCTGGACCGGATCCAGATCAAGTAAATTGGTCCTGACTGTCGTCATGGGCAAAAAAGACAAGGCCTGCCCGGTATTTCAGGCAGGCCGTATTGATTAACGGGAATAAGTTTCAGTTTCCGGAAAGAAAAAGGCAATTTCCTTCGCGGCAGAAGTCGGGCTGTCCGAACCATGAACGGCATTGGCATCAATGGATTCAGCAAAATCAGCGCGAATCGTGCCTTTCGCCGCCTCTTTCGGATTGGTTGTCCCCATCAGCTCACGATTTTTGGCAATCGCATTTTCCCCTTCAAGCACCTGTATCATGACCGGGCCAGACATCATGAAATCGACAAGCGCCCTGAAAAACGGGCGTTCCCGGTGTTCTGCATAAAAACCCTCCGCCTCAGCGCGGGAAAGCTTCACCATGCGGGCCGCTATAATCTTGAGACCCGCATTTTCAAAACGGGAATAAATCTGGCCGATTACATCTTTTGCCACTGCATCGGGCTTAATAATCGACAAGGTACGTTCGATTGCCATGAAAAACTCCAATGAAAAATTAAGACAACTCACTAATTGAGACAGCCTTGCATTTTATCATGGAAGCAGGCAAATTCCGGCGCTGTCATGCCGGTAAAACGTCAACTTTCCCCGTCAGTCAGTAAACTTAAGCGGTACAAAAAAGATCAGCTCATTACGCTGCACCAGGAACACAACCGTTTTTTTTCCGTCCAGTCCAGCAATAACCCCCCGAAACTGGGAAACATTTGCCACATCGGTATCATTTACGCGCAACACAATATCGCCCCTTCTCAGCCCCGATACAGCCGCTTTCTGGTTTACCCCTGCAATCAGAACACCGCCTTTAACCTGCAACCGGCTTTTCTGTCCCTCAGGTATATCAGCAACAGCCAGTCCCAGGCGGCCTTCCGCTATCTCGGCACGCTGCCTGTTTTCCCGCGGCAGGGATGGACGTTTCCCGGCAACAGCATCCCCAACCGTCCCGACGGAAACCGGCACATCGCGTGTGGTTCCTTTTCGCCATATTGTCAGGCGCACCTTTTCTCCCGGCCGGCTTTCCCCTACCAGGCGCGGCAATTCATTAATTTTCCTGACAGGCTGCCCATTAAAGGCCAGAATCACATCCCCGGCCAGAATACCGGCCTTTGCTGCCTCGCCGCCGGATTCCACCATACTGATCTGAACGCCCTGCGCTTTCGGCAACTTCAATGCCTGCGCCACCTCGTCCGGTATCTCGGCAATCTGTACCCCAATTTTGCCACGTGTAACGTGCCCGTCTCTTTTCAGCTGTTCGGATACCCGCACCGCCTCATCAATAGGAATAGCAAAAGAAATCCCCATATAACCGCCGGAACGGCTGTAAATCTGGGAATTAATCCCAATAACCTCTCCTTTCAGATTAAGCAACGGGCCTCCCGAATTGCCGGGATTGACAGCCACATCCGTCTGTATCAGCGGCAGATAATCCCCTGTCTCGCGCGCCTTGGCAGAAATAATGCCTGCTGTCACTGTATTGTCCAGGGCAAAAGGAGAACCAATCGCCACCACCCACTCCCCGGCCCTGATATCTGCCGACCTGCCCAGTTTCAGACAAGGCAGACCTTTTCCATCAATTTTCAAAATGGCAACATCTGTTCGCTGATCCGAACCGATTATCTTTGCGGCAAACTCCCTGTTATCTGTCAGGCGCACATACACCTCATCCGCATTGTCCACCACATGGGCATTCGTGAGAATATAGCCATCCTGCGTGGTAAGAAATCCCGATCCCATCCCCCGCCGCACCTCAGGCACCGGCTGCGCACGCCCTGGCTGCCCCTCCGGATGAGGCACGCCAAAAAAGCGGAACAAATATTCCTGTAACTGCCGTTCCGACTCATTGGTATAAGCCTCATGCCGCTGTCTTTTCTCAACCGTCCGAATATTGACAACTGCCGGCCCTGTCTTTTCCACCAATGAAGCGAGATCCGGCAAAACAACTGCGCCGGAAGAAACCTCCTGCGCCAGGGCAGAAGAAAAACCTGCCAGTATCCAGCCTGCCGAAAAAACAGATAAAAAAAAGTTCCGTAAAATGTGGAAAAAAGATTTTCTTGCCATGTTCCAAACGCAAATGTATCCAACAACAAACCTGTTCCTGCCCAAAAACAGAAAACGCCTGAAATTATTTATAAACCAAAGATTCTGCCTGAGACAAGCAACCGTTATCCTTCTTTGTTACAGGATGTTACCGTCTCCTTGCCGTATCAGACATCAACAGTAAAAGGCTTACATTTTTCCACAGCATCCGCCACACCCAAATCCACAGAAAGATAAGACTTCGCTTTCAACCTTTCCCTGATTGCCGGCAACAGCCGACACGAAGGCTGCCGGTACGATTCCCCTGCCTGCAACACATCCCTGATCTGCAAATAAACATCAACAGTTTCAATCAGGCCAGCCTGTTTTGCCTCATGCAAAACAGCGTCAACCATTTCAACATCAAGCTCACCGTCCAGCAAAGCTGACAGCTGCTCCTTTACAACCTGTCTTTCCATCTTGAATCAACATCCCCCTGTTACCAGCGTCTGGCCATATCCGTATCCAACAAAGGACGCAACCTCACAGCAACAGCCTCCCTCGCACGAAAAATACGGCTCCTGACAGTACCTACCGGACACGCCATTGCCATGGCAATCTCGTCATAACTTAAACCGTCAACCTCCCGTAAAAGCAAGGCTGACCTTAAATCATCCGGCAGCTCATCAATAGCCAGATGAACCGTTTGTGCTATCTGCTTTGAAGCCAAAACAGACTCCGGCGTATTGATATCCCGAAGATTCTCCCCCACGCCAAACGATTCCACCTGCTCTGCTGTCATATCTGTTGCAGTCGGCACCTTTCTTCCCTGATTATCGAGAAAATTTCTTGCCGTATTAATCCCGATCCGATACAACCAGGTATAAAACGCGGCATCTCCCCGAAACTGATGAAGCGCACGATAAGCCTTGATAAACGTTTCCTGCACCACATCCTCGGCCTCCGTCTGGTTATGGATAAGCCGTAAAATCAGCCGGAACAACTTTCTCTGATACTTGGATACCAAAATGCCAAAACTACTCTTGTCGCCCTGTTTGGCCCGCTCAACAAGCAGCCGATCAATCTCTCTTTCCGTCGCCAAAATCCTATACCCTGTATCCACACAATAGCAGGAAACAGATCATTGGAGTTTCCTGCTTGCAGCAAGTTCAGTCAAAACTGCTTTCCCCTATCTCGCTCTGGCGGGCAGCCAACCAGGAACAGGCAATATAAAGCGCCCTGAACTCAGTTTCTGTAACAGAATCATAAAAAATCAGAAAGCGCCTTTTTCCGGCTGTTGTCGAATGCAATCTCAGCAAAAGCAACATCGGCCAAATAGTTGTCCCCCTTGCCAAAGCAAACCCCTCTGTATCCAGAGCAGCCCGCTGTCCGAAAAAAGCCTGCCTGGATACATCACGTATATCTTCGCGGATACGTATTTGCCCGCTTACGGATATATCAATCCCAAAGGTCTTTTTTTCACGAAAGTACAGAAAAATGAAAGAAAAAGCAGCTGCCAAACTGACCGCAAACACAGCGAAACTGCCATAAAAGCTGAACGTACCAGCCAATCCTGACACGGCAAGAAAACCTGTTATCCCTGCCAGCGCTGCCATTCCCAGTACACAAACTGAAAAAAAACGGGAAGGATAAACCTGTGCCGATACAGAAAGAGACATCACACCCATCCTGGATAACACACCATACTCAAAAAAAAACGCCATTCATTGAATAATGAATGGCGTTTATGGCATCGCAGTCTCCCTGTCATATCTTGCCAAACAGCAATGAACCGTTTGTACCACCAAAACCAAACGAATTTTTCAGGGCATACCTGATTTTGCTGTCCCTTGCCGTATTGGGGCAATAATCCAGATCACATTGCGGATCCTGATTGAAAATATTGATGGTAGGCGGTATTACCTGGTTATGAATAGCCAGCACAGTAATCACAGCTTCCAGGCCGCCCGCACCGCCAAGCAAATGGCCAAACATGGACTTCGACGAACTGACCACCACTTTTTTGGCATGGTCGCCCAGCGTACGCTTCAGCGCCACCGTTTCAGCCATATCACCTAGCGGCGTCGATGTCCCATGTGCGTTGACATAATCAACTTCATCCGGGTTAATGCCAGCATCATTCAACGCATTCACCATACAGCTGCTTGCCCCGCTGCCATCTTCCAGCGGCGCCGTCATATGATTGGCATCCGCGCTCATGCCAAAGCCAACCAGCTCGGCATAAATCTTCGCACCGCGCGCCTTGGCATGCTCATACTCTTCCAGCACTAAAACACCGCCGCCTTCACCAAGGACAAAACCATCACGATCCCTGTCCCATGGACGGGATGCCGTCGCCGGATCATCATTTCGGGTTGAAAGCGCCCGAGCCGATGCAAAGCCGCCAATCCCCAAAGGAGATATTGTCGATTCGGCCCCACCGGCAATCATGACATCAGCATCGCCATAAGCAATAATCCTTCCGGCAAAACCAATACAGTGCAAACCGGTTGAACAGGCTGTCACAATTGAAAGATTAGGTCCCTTCATCCCGTAACGGATAGAAAGGAATCCCGAAATCATATTGATAATGGAAGCCGGGACAAAAAACGGACTGATCCGGCGGGGTCCCCGCTTGGTCATTTCCTCATGCGTGCGCTCAATCATGGGCAGTCCGCCAATACCGGAACCGATATTGATGCCAATCCGGCTGGCATTTTCTTCCGTCACTTTCAGGCCGCTGTCTTCAATGGCCTGAATGCCTGCTGCCATGCCATAATGGATAAAAGTATCCATATGGCGCGCTTCCTTGGCCGGAATATAATCCTCCAGACGGAAGTCCTTTACTTCACCGGCGAAAGTCGTGCTGAAAGCAGATGCATCAAAGCGGGTAATAGGCCCGATGCCGGATTTCCCGGCAGTTACCGCACTCCACATATCGGCAACGTTATTTCCCACGGGCGAAACGCATCCCAGGCCGGTAATAACGACCCTGCGTTGTCGTGTACGGCTCAAACTGTTCTCCTTGAATATATTCGAAATTACGACTGCATATTGGCAGTGGCATAATCAACGGCCTGTTTCACCGTTGTAATCTTTTCAGCCTGCTCATCGGGAATCTCGATTTCAAACTCGTCCTCCAGAGCCATAACAAGCTCGACTGTATCGAGTGAATCTGCACCCAAATCATCAACAAAAGATGATTCCAGCTTAATCTCGTCTTCAGCAACACCCAGTTGCTCTGCAACAATTTTCTTCACACGTTGTTCGATATCGGACATTTATTGGCTCCAGTTATAAAATGATTAGGGAAAATGAAATGCGCGCATTTTAGCAAGTTTGCGCCTGAAAGTTTATTCTGCGGTCTTTTGTTTGCAAAGTCGAGAGTTAATTATAGTAAAAAAAGCCGGAAAAAATCACGCTGGCAACCATCAATTCATGAACATGCCGCCATTTACATGCAAAACAGCACCGGTAATATAAGATGCCTGCGGCGATGCCAGAAAAGCTGTGGCATAAGCAACATCTTCCGGCGCACCAAAGCGTCCAAGCGGAACCTGCCGCAACAGGCCAGCTGTCTGTTCTTCCGTCAGCTGGCTGGTCATATCGGTACTGATAAATCCGGGAGCAATACAATTAACCGTCACGCCGCGATTGCCCAGTTCACGCGCCAGCGCACGGCTCATCCCCTCTACAGCGGCTTTGGAAGCAGCATAATTCATCTGGCCTGCATTGCCCATTGAACCCACAACCGATGTAATATTGATAATCCGGCCATCCCGCTGTTTCATCATACCGCGCAACACGGCCCTGGAAAGTCGGGAAACGGCATGTAAATTCACCTCCAGCACCCTGTCCCACTCTTCATCTTTCATGCGCATTGCCAGATTATCCTGCGTAATGCCTGCATTATTAACCAGAATATGAATCGCGGCATAGGCCTTTTGCACCTCTTCAATCACAGTGCGGCAACGGTCAGCCTGGCTTACATCCAGCACAACGCCTTTTCCGGCATCCGGCCGAATATGGCCCAATGCCTCCGTAATAGCAGCGGCACCAGCTTCCGAAGTTGCCGTTCCAACAACAGTTGCCCCCTGGCGTGCCAGTTCCAGCGCAATAGCGTGGCCAATCCCGCGCGAAGCGCCGGTAACAAAAGCAACCTTTCCACCCAGCATTCCAGCAGTCATTTCAACGTCTCCAGCACCTTTTCCAAAGAAGCCTGATCGACAATGGCCTCTCCCGTAATTGAATTGTCTATCCGGCGGCAAAGCCCGGCCAACACCTTGCCTGGCCCGCATTCCACAACATGGGTAATCCCCATCGAAGCCATTTTCCTGACCGTCTCAACCCACCTTACCGAACTGGCAACCTGCCTGACCAGCGCATCCTTAATTGCCTCTGGCTCATTCAGAATAGCCACATCCACATTGTTGATCAAGGGAATACTCGGTACAGAAAAGGTCAACCCTGCCATATACTCTGCCAAACGCTCGGAAGCCGGCGACAAAAGCGAGGAATGGAAAGGAGCGGAAACCGGCAACATAATTGCCCTCTTGGCGCCTCGGGCCTTTGCAGCTGCACAAGCCCGTTCCAGCGCCCCCTTATGGCCGGCAATCACCAGCTGCGCCGGCGCATTAAAATTGGCCGGCTCCACCACCTCGCCTTCTGCTGCTTCCGAACAGGCTGCAATCACATCCTCATCGGAAAGCCCCAAAATAGCAGCCATCCCCCCCTGCCCTACAGGAACAGCCTCCTGCATGGCCTGGGCACGAAAACGCACCAGCCGCACAGCATCGGCAAAAGGAATCACTCCCGCGGCAACCAGGGCAGAAAATTCCCCCAGACTATGGCCTGCCACCACTTCCGGCCGGGCGCCGCCGGCAGCAATCCAGGCGCGGTAAAAAGCAACCGAAGCGCTTAGCATCACCGGCTGGGTATTGGTCGTCAGATCAAGGGCTTCCTTGGGTCCTTCAGCAATCAACCGGGCAATATCCATCTGGATAGCGTCAGACGCTTCTGCCAGTGTCTCTGAAACCACCGGATTGCCGGCAAAGCCATTGAGCATTCCAACTGCCTGGGAACCCTGCCCAGGGAAAACAAAAGCAAATTTAGGCATGCGAAACTTTTCTGTTACTCAGGTTTACATTAATTAAAAACTTTCCTTCAGCTTACATTTTTGCCAGAACAGCACCCCAGGTCAAACCGCCGCCCAAAGCAACCATCAATACCTTCTGGCCAGGCCGGACACGGCCGTCACGAACCGCCGTATCCAGAGCAAGTGGAATAGAGGCAGCCGAAGTATTGCCATGGCGATCAACCGTCTCAACCACATGATCGCCGGGAATCCCCATTTTCCTTGCCGAGCTATGCATAATGCGGATATTGGCCTGATGAGGAATCAGCCAGTCCACCTCCGATGTCGGCGTGCCTGTCATCTCCAGCACCTCCAGGCCAACCTTGTCCATCAGCGTAACAGCAAGCTTGTATACAGCCGTGCCATCCATGTAAAGAAAAGCCTGCCCATCTACAGCGCCATTGCCCAGTTTGCCTGTAATACAAAGAACATCCCCATAAGAACCGTCCGCATGAAGACGCGTTCCAAGGATACCCGGCTCATCAGAAGCCGAGACAAGCACAGCGCCTGCCCCGTCTCCAAACAAAACACAGGTTGTACGATCCTGAAAATTTAGGATACGCGAATAAACTTCAGCGCCAATAACCAGAACTTTCCTGTAAACACCGGAACGGATAAAGCTGTCGGCAACAGTCAACGCATAAATAAAACCGCTGCACACTGCCTGAACATCCATGGCGGCACAACCATTTTGAATCCCCAGTTTCTTCTGTATCACACTGGCCGTATTGGGAAATCCGCCCAAAAAATCCGGCGTGGCAGTTGCCACAATCACCATATCGACATCACCGGGGTCAACCTGCGCCATTTCCAGCGCCTTTTTGGCTGCTTCCACACCCAGGTCGCTTGAATAAACGCCCGGATCAGCAAAATGCCGGGCAGCAATACCGCTGCGCGAACGAATCCATTCGTCGGAAGTTTCCACGCCCTTTTTGGCCAGCATGTCAACCAGCTCCTCGTTGGGAACACGCCTCGGCGGCAGATAACTCCCCGTTCCGATTATTTTCGCATACACTGTCATGCCGATTTCTGCCCCTGTCTCTCCACAACACCGGCATCATTTCCGCTTTCGGCCTTTTGCAGAAATTCAGCCATCATGGTTGATATACGCAATATAACATTACTGTTAACCGCATCATAAGCACGCCGGATCGCACATTCAAAAGCAAAAACATCCGCGCTGCCGTGACTTTTAAACACCAGCCCCCGCAAACCCAGAAGACTTGCGCCGTTAAAGCGTGAGGGATTCAGCCTTTCGCGGATAGAACGAAGCGCACGGCTTGCCAGCAAAGCCCCCAGCATCGTCAGCAGATTACGCTTAAATTCCGAGACCAGCACATTTCTGAAAAAGCGGCCCAGCCCCTCAACCGACTTCAGCGTCACATTACCGACAAATCCATCGCAAACGATCACATCGCAGGTTCCCTCAAACAGATCATTGCCTTCCACATTGCCCAGATAATTCAATGCCCCTTTCTGAGCCTCTTCCTTAAGCAATTCCCCCGCGTTTTTGACCATCTCATTTCCCTTGATCTCTTCCGTGCCCACATTAAGCAGGCCCACACGCGGCCTGGGATTGCCTTCCACAGCGGAAAAAAGCAAAGAACCCATAATGGCAAACTGATGCAGATGCTCTGCCTCGCAATTGACATTGGCGCCCAAATCCAGCGCATAAGTCGGCCCGCCTTTTTGATTTGGCAAAATCGCGCAAATAGCCGGACGGTCAACACCAGGCAGGGTTTTCAGAATATAACGGGAAACAGCCATCAGCGCGCCTGTATTGCCTGCTGAAACACAAGCCTGCGCTTCCCCTGTTTTAACCTGCTCAATTGCAACCCGCATGGAGGAATCCCGCTTTTTTCGCAAGGCAATTTCAAGGGGATCATCCATTTTCACGATTTCCGTCGCATTCCTGACAGAAATACGCGGATGGTTTTCTGCACGCCACTTTTTGAGATGTTCTGCAATCTGGTCCTGCAAGCCAACCAGAATCAGTTCGGCATCAGGCACTTTTCCAAGAAAAGCCAGGCACGCCGGGATAGTGACCGGCAAACCATGATCGCCGCCCATACAGTCAATTGAAATTTTTATTCTGCCTGATTCGCTCTGAGCCACGCCCATACGGATTTTCGATCCGTCCTCCAACGGTTTTCAGTCTGAAACAACACGAAATGGCGCACGGTTCATATCCGTTGCGCCATCCTTAAAAACAACAGGATGATTATTCATCATCCTTTGTTTTCATGACCTTTTTGCCGCGATAATAACCATTCGGGCTGACATGATGACGGCGATGTTTCTCACCGGATGTCGGTTCAATCGACAAATTGGGAACATCAAGCGCATCGTGGGAACGATGCATACCCCTTTTTGACGGTGATTTTTTATTTTGTTGGACTGCCATAAATTACTCCTGATTCAAAATTTCGAAAATTCTAACACATTCGTGCCATCATATTACGGAAATTCCGTTTTCCCTTTTCCCTGATATTCAATTACTTTTACCGTTTCCCGCCTTCAGATTTTCCAATATGGCAAAAGGCGATTCATGCCTGCCCGCCTCAAATGAAGCCGTATTTTCCGGACAAACATCGTGCCGCGGAGACAAAGGCAACGTCAGCAAAACCTCATCTTCCACCAGCACCAGCACATCCATTCCCTTTTCTCCTACAATCACCTCTGTCGGATCCTCGGGAGCCAGCCCGTCTTCCACCTCATCTGCTTCTTCTTCACTACCAGCCAGCACGATGGCCGTTCTGGCATCCAGCATCATGGGAAAAGCCTCCAGACACCGCTGGCATATCAGATTAACGCTGCCTGCCACTGTCAACTCAAGCAACGGATACCCTGACGAATGGATACCTCCTGCCACCCTCCAGTGCAGCTCGCCTGACACATCGGCACAGGCAGCTGAAAGCCGCTCCAGTTCCGCTATTTTGGCGACCCCTTCCAATTGCCTGCCTTCCCGGCAAAACCCGGCTGGATCATCAAGAACCGTATCCATACAATCAAATCGGGCGTAAAACCTGCGATAATAACAACAATACCCTGTACCAGTCAAAACATACGAATTCTTTTATTACTTTTTTGTTTGCCATGTCCTCTTTTTTATCTCCGCGCCTTATCCTTGCATCCGGTTCCGCCTACCGCCGTGAACTGCTCGGCCGGCTGCGCCTGCCGTTTGAAACCATTGCGCCAAATATCGACGAAACACCCCATCCCTCAGAATTGCCGCAGGATACAGCCTTGCGCCTGGCATATGAAAAAGCGGCCGCTATCGGAAAAAACCATCCCGGCGCCATCGTCATTGGCTCAGATCAGGTCGCCACATTGGGAAACACCCCTATCGGCAAGCCCGGTACTCATGAAAAAGCACTTCGGCAACTTATGGCCATGCGCGGAAAACATGTCATCTTCCATACCGCTTTATGCGTCTGGGATGGCAGGCAACCCGATCCTGAAAAAACAGTGCAAAAAACCACTGTGCCAACATCCGTCACCTTCCGCGACCTGCCAGAAACCGAACTGGAAGCCTACTTGCATGCAGAACAACCCTACGACTGTGCAGGCAGCGCCAAAAATGAAGCGCTCGGCATCATCCTGCTGGAAAAAATAAAAAGCGAAGACCCCACCGCACTGACAGGATTACCGCTTATTGCTCTCACAACCATGCTGCGCCATTGCGGCATCCGCTTTTTTCCGGAAACCCCATCCCTATGAAAACCGGCATCCTCTACCTGATTCCCGCCGCATTAGGCACACCAGCCACCGAAGCTGACACCCTGGCCCACATTATTCCTGAAACCGTCAAGGATACGACTGCCCGCCTCTCCTATCTGATTGCTGAAAATGCCAAATCCGCGCGCGCCCATCTGAAAGAAATTGCCAAAACACGGGAACTGCGATGCCCCATCCAGCAAATCCGGATCGCCGAACTCAACATCAAAACAGACAAAAGCATGCTTCCCTTACTGCTGGAACCCATCCTGGCAGGCCAGGATGGCGGCCTCATTTCCGAAGCAGGCGTGCCTGCCGTTGCCGATCCCGGAGCCAATCTGGTTGAGCTGGCACATCAGGCTAGCGTACCGGTTCGTCCTCTTGTCGGTCCTTCATCCATCCTGCTGGCCCTCATGGCAAGCGGACTGAACGGGCAGCGTTTTGCCTTTAACGGTTACCTGCCTGCCCGCCCGGCTGAACGTGCAAAACAAATCCGCACATTGGAAAACCGATCCCGGCAGGAAAAAGAAACCCAGATTTTCATCGAAACCCCCTACCGGAACCAGGCACTCATGGAAGCACTCTGTGAAAATTGCCGGCCATCCACCCAGCTGTGCCTTGCCACCGACCTGACTCTGCCAACAGAATCCATCCAAACCTGCACTATCAGCCAATGGCAAAAAAAGCTCGCGTCAAAAAGCAGCCCGGATATCCGGAAAAGACCCAGCCTTTTTCTTTTTCTGGCAAATTAGCGCGCCTTCTCCTTTCCTGGAAGCGCCCCGTTTCCTGTAACCACCTGGTAACAGGATGAGCTGTCCTGTCCCAGCAAAGATTGCAACACCGGCAAAAGCTCATTCAAATACACATCCAGTTTCCAGGGTGGATTCATAATAAAAAGACCGCTGCCGCATAACCCGAAACCGCCTGTTGCCGGCCGACAGACCGTCAGCGTCACATCCAGCCACTCCTTTACCGGCAACTGCCTGAGCTGGCCTGGAAACCGCTTTGATTCCGGGCGTTCGACAAGCGGATACCAGACCATATAAATACCCTCGGCAAAACGCCGCGCAGCATCTACAAGCGCAGAAATAACACGCCGGTAATCCTGTTTATCTTCATAAGGCGGATCTATTAACACCACTGCCCGCCGGGAAGGAGGAGGCAACTGGCTTTTCAGTGCAGAAAAACCATCTTTTTTCTCAATAATAACCTGCCTGCCACGGCTCGTCCTTTTTTGCCCATTGGCAGCAGCATGCCTGTCCAAACGATCAAAGCAATCAGACAATACCTTGCTTTCCGCAGTATGCCATTCAAAAAGCCGCAACCTGTCCTGATCCCGAAGAGCCTGCCTGGCAAAATAAGGCGAACCTGGATAAAAGCGCAACACCCCGTCAGGATTTAACGCACGAATGACCCCCATATAACCATCTAACTGACCTGGCAAACCGCTTTCCTTCCACAGCCTGCCGATCCCCGACTCAAATTCCCTGTTCTTTTGCGCTTCAGCCCTGTGCAGAGCATACATACCGGCCCCGGCATGCGTATCAATATAAAAAACAGGAGTCTCCTTCTGGCAGACATACTGCAACACTTGCAAAAGAACCACATGCTTGAGCACATCCGCATGATTGCCCGCATGAAAAGCGTGCCGGTAACTGAACATGACCCATCCTAAAAAATGATTTCAGTCACTATACCCTGAAACCCTGCCGGAATAACAAGCATTCGGAAAAACAGCCTCCCGTTACCTGACAACACATCCTGCCACGCCAAAAACCGGCAAACCATCCTGAAAAAAAGCCAGGCTACCGCCTGGCAACACAACTGAAAATCAGCCGGCCTGCATTCATCCAGCAATATCCGACCAACTTTCTCTCAACAGCATGCCACCCAAAGACCGGCATACACCCGATATAAAATAACCGGCAAAACCTTCCGTTTTCTGGTCATAACAGAAAGCACGCTTAAAAACGTGCCTGCCTTTCCACCTTCCTTACTGCCAGAAATGCACAAAGCAGCAAAACCGCCTGTCAGAACAAATCGACAGACCCGGATACTGGTTCGCTTCTGAGGCGGTTGGCGTAATCCTGTTCGCGATTGGCAATCGTATTGTTGTTCATGCGGCGAATCTTCTTGACCAGTACCCTCCCTGTCCTTGGGAAAAAATATACCTTCCTCGGATAAAGATCTTCCAGATCTTCAGCAATCACCTTAATCCTTTCTGTTTTCAGGTAATCGCGAACAAACTGTGCATTCCGCTCGCCCACATTAATCGTACTGAAACTGCTTATTACATGACCTCCGCCAAATACTTTGGCTTCCAGATTCTCGCGTCGTGCGCCGGCTTTCAGCAAATCATTCACCAGCACCTCCATGGCATAGGAACCATAGCGCATGGAAGCAGAAAACGGCCCTTCCTCCACACCGCCTCCATCCGGCAACATAAAATGATTCATGCCGCCTATACCGTTCATACGGTCGCGAATACAGGCTGATACACAGGAACCCAATACCGTGACAATCACCATATCCTTGGGCGTAAAGAAATATTCCCCTGGCAAAATTTTGGCTGCATCAATATTAAGTGTGCGATCGTAATAAAAATTGGTCGCAAAATGGTTTTCTGCAGTCTTACTCATATATCGACACTTCTTTCCTGTTGATGTCGTTTACCCGGCACTACTCGGCAGAAGCCAGTTTATACACGGTTTTGCCTGTCAGCTTAAAAGCATTGGTCACATAAGTAAAATTCTCCGAATGTCCTGCAAACAACAGGCCATCCGGCTTCATCAACGGCGCAAACCGGGAAAGAATTTTTCCCTGCGTAGGCTTGTCAAAATAAATCATGACATTACGGCAAAAAATAACGTCAAACGGCCCTTCAATCGGCCAACTGCTCCCCAGCAGATTAAGCTGGCGGTAAGTAATCAGGTCACGCAACTCCTGACGTGCCCGCACCATACCTTCGTGCTTGCCCTTGCCATTTAAGAAAAACTTGCGAAGGCGGTCATGCGACATTTTCTCTACTTTATCGCTGCTGTAAATACCATTTGCCGCCGTTTTCAGCACATTCGTATCAATATCCGTTGCGATAATCTGAACAGGAGGCCGCATGGAATTGAACGCCTCACACAAAGTAATCGCAATGGAATACGGCTCCTCGCCGGTAGAACTGGCAGAGCACCATACCGTGAATGTCCCGTTTCCCCGTTTCTTCTTGGCATGCTCTGCCAAAATGGGAAAATGCTGCGCTTCGCGGAAAAAAGAAGTCAGATTGGTCGTCAGCGCATTGGTAAAAGCTTCCCACTCTTCCTCCATTGCACCGCCTTCAAGCTGATCCAGATACGTACCAAAATCCCGGTATCCTGTCGCCCGCAGCCGCCGTGCAATACGGCTGTACACCATTTCTTCCTTGCTGTCGGCCAGCGTAATACCGGCCCGTTTATATATCAGCGAACGAATACGCCGGAAGTCATTGGTTGTAAAATCAAATTCCTTGGGAGTACGCAGGTTGTTGCTGCTATCTTCTCTTGCCATTTTTCCTTCTCTTACAATTAGCCAAAGAAGCTTCTGTTAACAAAACATGCATCAAAAAAACTCATCGGCATATATTGTAAGACTTTTTATAACCTGTTGCCTAGCGTCAACTTTTTGCTTTCCGCACAGGCTGTTCTGCACAAAATGGCCACAATCCCGCTTTGCCGGCTTTTTATGGAAAATGCAGTTGCCTGTCTTGCCCTGGCAGGCCATACCCCTTACCCTTGTATATTTCATTCAAACAGGCATCCTGCGCATGAGAAACAACCAATGGCTTACTGCTTTTCTCGAAGCGTCATTTGACGAAATTTACGTTATCAACAGCCAAACCTCGCGCATTCTTTATGTCAGTCAGTCTGCCTGCGCCAACCTGCAACGGTCGTTTGACGAATTGCGGGGCCTGCCTTTCCCCGCACTGGCAGCCCCGCCGGCAGAAACCCAGCTTGAACGCCGCATCCGTTCCTTTGGAGAACAAAGAGAAAACCGGTCGGTTGCCTTGCAACCGCCCTGCCTTAGCGCTGTGCTAATCAGAAAAAACGGAACAACCTACCCCATCCTGCTGCGCCTCCAAAAATGCGAAATCAACCGCACCTCCGTCATCATCGCAATAGGCCAGCCGCAAGCCCCGGCAGGAAAACCGGCACAAACCACCGGTACTGCAACCGTGCAAAAAACTGCCGACATGCCTGCTGACATTGATGCGCCCTGGCTGGTTTACCAGATTGTCCGTCAAAACGACGGCAGTATTTCTTTTCCCCATCTAGGCAGCGGTTGCGAGAATCTGCTTGGCCTCACCCGGGATCAACTCCGGCACAATCCCGACCTTTTCCTTTCCCTGATCCTGCCGCAGGATCGCGATTCCTACATCGAATCCATGACAGATTCAGCCATTCATATGAAAAGCTGGAACTGGAAAGGCAGAATCTGGGGAAACGCCATCAAGGAAATACGATGGATCCACCTGCTTGCCGCTCCCCGGCTGCTTCATGACGGCAGCATCCAGTGGGAAGGCATCATGACCAATATTACCCAAAGCAAGCAGGAAGAAATGGAAATCAAACTGTCAAAAATAAGGCTGGCAGAACTTTCCGCCCATATTGAGGAAGTCAAAGAAAAGGAACGGACACAACTATCACGGGAAATACATGATGATCTCGGCGGAAACCTCACTGCCATCAAAATGGCGCTTGCCCTCCTGGTCAAACGCCTTCCCGCCACCCCGTCGGAATTGATGGAAAAAGCAGAATACGTTGACCAGCTGGTAGACAGAACCATCGAAGCAACCCACCGTATCGCCAGCAACATGCGTCCCAGCATCCTGGATATCGGTATTATTGACGCCCTCGAATGGCAATCAGGCGAATTTACCCGCCAGTCAGGCATTCCATGTCAATTTACCTCAAACACATCAGAAATCCGGTTGCAACCGCCACAATCCACTGCACTTTTCCGTATTGCGCAAGAAGCCTTGACAAACATTGCACGCCATGCCCAAGCCAGCCGCGTTTCTCTGGAGCTGACCCTCAATAAAACAGACATCCAGCTTAAGATTACCGATAACGGAAAAGGCATCACAGTGGCTGACCGCATGAAACCCCAATCATTCGGTATCCGTGGCATGATTGAACGGGCACACTCCCTTGGAGGCAAACTGTCTTTTGATTCCTTGCCAAACAAAAGAAATACCATTACTGTAATAATCCCCTTTACCGATACCCCTCTTGAACCAGGAATAAATCCGCCCGAAAAAACCGGATAATTCACTTTTATACCGTTGTACCGAAAAACGTGAACGAAAAAAAAACCATTCGGGTCATGATTGTCGATGACCACGCCATCGTCCGGGAAGGATTAAAGCAAATTCTTGCAGACACGGACGACATTCTTGTTGCCGGTGAAGGTGAAAACGGCCTGGACGCTGTCAAGCTGGCAAGAACTAGGGAAGGAGACGTCATGCTGCTTGACATCACCATGCCGGATCGCAACGGGATTGAAGTATTAAAACAAATCTACCGGGAAAAACCCGCCCTTTCCATACTGATGCTTTCCATGCACCGCGAAGACCAGTATGCCCTCCGTTCCCTTAAAGCCGGCGCAGTCGGCTATCTCAACAAACAAAGCGCACCAAACGAACTGGTTGACGCCATTCGTCTGGTTGCCTCCGGCAACAAATACATCAGTCCTGCTCTGGCGCAGGAACTGGCCCGCCACCTGTCGGAAGATGCTGAAAAAGCCCCGCATGAATTCCTTTCCGACAGAGAATTCCAAACCCTCCTGATGATAGCGGGCGGTCAATCTGTATCCGAAATCGCTGCCGAACTCTCCCTGTCTGTCAAAACAGTCAGCGAATACCGCTCCCGTATCCTTGCTAAAATGAACCTCAAAAACAATGCGGAACTGATGCACTACGCCATCCGGCACAAACTGGTAACAGAATAACGCGCATATCCTTTAATCCAGCCATATGCCTGCCATCCCTTCGGCACAACCACGCCGGCAATAAAACCGGGCGGGCGTTATCACAAAACAGACGGGCCCCAAATATCAATCAGGCAAAAAACATCAAAAAATACTGCAAACAAATACCCCAAACCGGCGCTTTTCTGAGAGAATGTGCCCGGTTTCTTCCTGCCGGAAACCGGCATAAAAAACTGTCTGACAACGTTTTACCTGTATCATGCCTTGCCCTGCTGATATTATGTGGCGCAAAAATTGGCAAAAGCAGAAAAAACGTCTGCCTTTTGCATCTGGATTGACCAGAGACTGACTGGAGACTGCGATGAAATTTCGTTTTCCTATCGTCATCATCGATGAAGATTACCGATCCGAAAACACGTCGGGCCTGGGCATCCGGGCGCTGGCCAAAGCCATAGAAGACGAAGGCATGGAAGTGCTGGGCGTAACCAGCTACGGCGATTTATCCCAATTTGCCCAGCAGCAATCCCGCGCATCTGCCTTCATTCTTTCCATTGACGATGAAGAATTTGGCGAAGGAACCGCATCCGAAATCAGCAACGCACTAAAACCGCTGCACAATTTTGTGGAAGAAATCCGTGACAAAAATGCGGATATTCCCATCTACCTGTATGGAGAAACCCGCACCTCACGGCATATCCCCAACGACCTGTTGCGTGAACTGCATGGCTTCATCCACATGTTTGAAGACACGCCGGAATTCGTGGCGCGCCATATCATACGGGAAGCCAAATCCTACCTGGACGGACTCGCCCCCCCGTTCTTCCGGGCGCTCATGCACTATGCGCAAGACGGTTCCTATTCGTGGCACTGCCCCGGCCACTCCGGCGGCGTCGCCTTCCTCAAATCACCGATCGGACAAATGTTCCACCAGTTTTTCGGGGAAAACATGCTCCGTGCCGATGTTTGCAACGCAGTGGAAGAGTTGGGTCAACTGCTTGACCATACCGGCCCCGTCGTGCAAAGCGAACGCAACGCTGCCCGTATCTTCAATGCCGACCATTGCTACTTTGTCACCAACGGCACCTCCACCTCCAACAAAATCGTATGGCACTCCACCATTGCCAACGGTGACATTGTCGTAGTAGATCGCAACTGCCATAAATCGGTTCTGCACGCCATCATCATGACAGGCGCGATCCCCGTTTTCCTGATGCCGACCCGCAATCATTACGGCATCATCGGCCCAATCCCCAAAGAAGAATTCGAACCGGCCAACATCCGCCGGAAAATTGAGGCAAATCCCTTTGCGCGTGATGCTGCCAGCAAGAAACCCCGCGTACTGACACTGACCCAGTCAACCTACGATGGCATCATCTACAATGTTGAAACCATCAAGGAAATGCTTGACGGCGAAATCGACACCCTGCATTTTGACGAAGCCTGGCTGCCGCACGCTACCTTCCATGAGTTCTATAAAGATATGCATGCCATCGGCAAAGACTCCGCCCGTGCCAAAAAATCCATTATCTTCTCCACCCAGTCCACCCACAAACTGCTGGCCGGCCTGTCGCAGGCTTCCCAGATACTGGTCCAGGAATCCGAAACCGTCAAACTGGACCAGGATGTTTTCAACGAAGCCTTCCTGATGCACACCTCCACATCACCGCAATACGCCATCATCGCTTCCTGTGATGTTGCCGCCGCCATGATGGAGCCGCCGGGCGGCAGGGCGCTGGTCGAAGAATCCCTGCTGGAAGCCCTGGACTTCAGGCGTGCCATGAAAAAAGTCTCCCAGGAATTCGGGCAGGAATGGTGGTTTGAAGTATGGGGTCCCAGCCAGTTTGCAGAAGATGATATCGGAGAACGCGGCGACTGGATGCTCCGTGCCGAAGACACCTGGCACGGATTCGGCAACATTGCCCCTGGATTCAACATGCTGGATCCCATCAAGGCAACCATCATCACCCCTGGGCTCTCACTGGATGGCGATTTCAAGGAAAGCGGCATCCCGGCCTCCATCGTCAAAACCTACCTGGCCGAACATGGCGTGATTATTGAAAAATGCGGCCTTTATTCCTTCTTCATTATGTTCACCATCGGCATTACCAAAGGCCGCTGGAACACACTTTTGACCGCCCTGCAACAATTCAAGGACGACTACGACCGCAACCAGCCCATCTGGCGAATCCTGCCGGAATTTGCAGCACGCTCTCCCCACTATGAACGTCTGGGATTGAAAGATCTTTGCCAAAGCATCCACGATTTTTACCGTGAATATGATGTAGCGCGCCTGACAACAGAAATGTACCTGTCCGACATGATTCCCGCCATGAAACCGGCTGATGCCTTTGCCCGGATGGCCCACCGGAAAATCGAGCGGGTACCCATCGACGAACTAGAAGGCCGTGTTACCGCTATCCTACTGACACCTTACCCGCCGGGAATCCCGCTTCTCATCCCGGGAGAAAGATTCAACAAAACCATTGTGGACTACCTCAAATTTGCTCGGGATTTCAATGAAAAATTCCCGGGATTTGAAACCGATGTGCATGGCCTGGTAACCCGGGAAATAGACGGGAAGCGTGGCTATTTTGTTGATTGCGTCATCGACTGAACCATAAAAGCAAACCCGAACCCTGCCGGAAAACAAGCCGGCAGGGCAAATAACACCATACCGTTCCTGATACCCTGCAAAACCAGCTGCCATACTTTGCAGCCCGTCCTCTTTCTCCTTCAGAAAAACAACATGACAGCAACGCAATCCTGCATAATAAGCGCCTCTTTTTTCACTTTTTGTCAGATCTGACCATGAATCCGCATTTAAGCCGGCTGCAATCCTACCCCTTTGAAAAACTGCGCCGGCTCTTTTCCGGCATTACGCCGGCCTCACTGCAACACATCAATCTGGGCATCGGCGAACCCAGGCATCCTACGCCTCAACTCATCAAAAACGCGCTTAGCCAGCACCTGGATGGACTGGCAAATTATCCCGCAACAAAGGGGATAGACGAACTGCGGCAAGCCATTGCCGGATGGCTCAAACGCCGCTACCACATTCCGCTTCCAGACAGCCAAACCCAAATCATTCCAACGCTGGGTTCAAGAGAAGCCCTGTTCTCACTGGCACAGGCCGTACTGGACCCGCTCAATCATAGCCTGGTTATCTGCCCCAACCCGTTTTATCAAATCTATGAAGGCGCAGCCTTGCTGGGAGGAGCAGAACCCTATTTTGTTAACGCCAATCCGGCATGCCGTTTTAACTGCGACTACGACAGCGTCCCTGCGGCCGTATGGGAAAAAGCACGCCTCCTTTACCTATGCTCACCGGCCAACCCGACAGGATCTGTGCTGGATCTGTCTGAATGGAAAAAACTGTTTGAACTTTCAGACCAGTATGGTTTTATTATCGCCTCAGACGAGTGCTATTCGGAAATCTATTTTGATAACAACGCGCCGCTAGGCGGGCTGCAGGCGGCATCACTTCTGGGCCGTTCCGATTATCGCAACCTGGTTATCCTCTCCAGCCTTTCCAAACGCTCCAACGTACCCGGCATGCGTTCCGGCTTTGCCGCAGGCGATGCAGCCATTATAGAAAAATTTTTGCTGTACCGTACTTACCATGGCAGCGCCATGAACCTGGCCATCCAGCATGCCTCCATCGCCGCATGGAACGATGAAACCCACGTCATAGAAAACCGCCGGAAATACCAGGAAAAATTCAGGGCGGCAACGCCCCTCCTTCAGGAAGTATTAAATATCGACTGGCCGGACGCCAGCTTTTACCTCTGGGCCGAAGTACACGAAAAAACCGGGCTGACCGATACCGAATTTGCCAGACGGTTATATGAAAATAGCAACGTCACCGTATTGCCTGGAAGCTATCTTGCACGGCAAGCGCACGGAATCAATCCCGGAGAAAACCGCATCCGGATTGCCCTTGTTGCCGAATACGAAGAACTGATGGAAGCCGTCAGCCGCATCACAGGCTTCATCCGGCGTTTATAATATTTTCTTTTACTGCATATACCTGTTTTCCCTACCCTTATGACTCAGAACTTGGAACAAACCATCGAGGATGCCTGGAATAACCGCATTAACCTCACAGCCCTTTCCTCTTCAGCCGAAATCCGCAACGCCATCAATGAGGTTGTTGCCCGCCTGGATCAGGGAACCCTTCGTATCGCCGAAAAAAACAGCGATGGGCAATGGATAGTCAACCAGTGGGCAAAAAAGGCGGTTCTGCTTTCCTTTCGCCTGGAAGAAAACATCGCCATGCCTATCGGTGCATCCGGCTCCCCCGCCATGCACTTTTATGACAAAGTCTCCAGCAAATTCGCTGCCTATACCGATGCAGATTTTGCGCGCGGCGGATTTCGCGTCGTCCCGCCGGCAGTGGCCCGCCGGGGCTGCTTCATCGGGAAAAATGTCGTCATGATGCCCTCCTTCGTCAATATCGGCGCCTATGTGGATGAAGGCACCATGATTGATACCTGGGCAACCGTCGGCTCCTGCGCACAAATCGGCAAACACGTCCACCTCTCCGGCGGTGTCGGTATTGGCGGCGTCCTGGAACCGGTACAGGCCAACCCGACCATCATCGAAGACAACTGCTTTATTGGCGCGCGCTCGGAAATTGTCGAGGGAGTAATCGTCGAAGAAAACAGCGTCATCTCCATGGGCGTCTATATCGGCCAGTCAACCCGCATCTACGACAGGGAAAACGACTGCATCCTCTATGGGCGTGTTCCCGCAGGATCCGTTGTCGTCCCCGGCAACCTGCCATCCGAAGATGGCAAATACAGCCTGTACTGCGCTGTCATCGTCAAACGGGTAGATGCCCAGACCCGCGCAAAAACCGCCATCAACGACCTCCTCCGGGAAGCCTGAACAAACCATGAATACCACACTGGAACTGGCAAAAAAGCTGATTGCCCAGCCCTCTGTCACACCGGATGACCATAATTGCCAGAAACTCCTGATCCAGACACTGGAACCCTTGGGGTTTCATTGTGAAACCATTACCTCAAACGGCGTAACCAACCTGTGGGCCAAACATGGGCAAACCCGCCCGCTCGTCATCATGGCCGGCCATACCGATGTCGTACCGCCGGGCCCGGCTGAAAAATGGACGTCACCTCCTTTTTCCCCAACAGAACGGGATGGCAAACTCTACGGGCGCGGCGCAGCCGACATGAAAATCCCCTTGGCCGCCATGGTCATCGCTGCCTGCGAATTCATTCAAAACCGGCCGGACTACACAGGATCTATCGCCTTCCTGGTTACCAGCGATGAAGAAGGCCCCGCAACAGACGGCACCACCCTGGTTTGCGACATCCTCAAAAAACGGGGCGAAAAACCCGATTACTGCATCGTGGGCGAACCCAGCTCCCTGAAACGGCAAGGCGATACCATCAAAAACGGCCGGCGCGGCTCCCTCCTTGGCAAACTGACAGTCAAAGGCATCCAGGGCCATATTGCTTATCCCGACATTGCCAAAAATCCCATCCACCTGGCACTGCCTGCGCTGTGCGAACTGGCAGCAGAAAAATGGGACAACGGCAACGCCTACTATGGCCCGACATCCTGGCAAATCTCCAACATCCACGCCGGGACAGGCGCCTACAATGTCATACCCGGTGAAATAACCATTGATTTCAACTTCCGTTTTTCCACCGAAAACACCGTAGAAAGCCTGCAAAAACGGGTTTGCGCCATTCTCGACAAACACAACCTGACATACCGGCTCGACTGGAGCCTGTCAGGCCTGCCCTTCCTGACGCCGGAAGGCGCCTTGTGCGAAGCGCTCACTTCAGCCATTCGGGAAGAAACCGGCATCACCCCCTGCCTGTCCACAACAGGCGGCACCTCTGATGGCCGTTTTATCGCGCAAATCTGCCCCCAGGTAGCAGAATTCGGGCCGCTCATGACCACCATTCACCAAATTGACGAACACATCCCTGTTACAGACATTGAACCCCTCAAAAATATTTACCGGCGTACACTGGAAAAACTGCTTTTGAAATGAATACCGCTTTCCCTGCATTTAATACCATCCGTGACATGATCCGGCTGGCTGTTACCGGATTTAACCGGGCCCACCTTTTTTTCGGCCATGGCAATGACAATGCCTTTGACGAAGCAGCCTACCTTGTCCTAAGCAGCCTTTCCCTTCCGCTTGACAAACTTGAACCCCTGCTTGATGCCAAACTGACCGCAGAAGAAACTGCCCGTATCCGCACGCTGATCGAACGGCGCATTACCGAACGTATTCCGGCAGCCTATCTCACAAGCGAAGCCTGGCTCCAGGGATACCGCTTCTATGTCGATCCTCGCGCCCTGATTCCCCGCTCCTTTATTGCCGAACTGATCATGGAACAGTTCGCTCCCTGGATAGAAGACCCGGAAAGTCCCTGCCGCATCCTTGAGCTTTGTACCGGATCAGGCTGCCTTGCCATCATGCTGGCCGATGCCTTTCCCAATGCCATTATCGATGCAGTTGACCTGTCAGAAGATGCCCTGGAAGTCGCCCGAATCAACATAGCAGAATACCGGATGGAAGAACGCATCAACCTCATCCAGTCCGACCTCTATCAGGCAATCCCGGAAAAAACCTACGACCTGATTATCACCAATCCGCCTTACGTCAACAGCCGCTCCATGCAGAAACTGCCGCCGGAGTACCGGCATGAACCCCAAATGGCATTAGAAGGCGGAACAGACGGCATGAATCTGGTCAAGCCCATCGTGTCCGGCGCGGGGCGCCATCTGACAGAAAACGGCCTGCTGATCGTTGAAATTGGCAATGAAGCCCGCCACGCACAGGCCGCCCTGCCCGAACTGGAGCTTACCTGGCTTTCCACCAGCGGCGGAGACGACCGCGTTTTCCTTGTTGAAGCAGACCAGCTGCATGCCCTTCAACCGCTATGATCCGTTTTCAGCAAATCAGCCTCACGCGTGGAACCAAACCACTGCTTGAGCAGGCTGAAACCAGCTTGAACCCCGGCGAAAAAATCGGGTTAACCGGCCCGAACGGCGCGGGAAAAACCAGCCTTTTCGCCCTGCTCACAGGCGCCTTGCACCCTGATCAGGGCAATGTGGAAATTCCGGCAGGCTGGCGCATATCCTGGGTACGGCAGGAAACGCCCGCCCTTGAAAAACCGGCACTGGAATACGTCATCGACGGCGATAAACATTTAAGGGAACTTCAACGCCAGCTTGCCGCCTTGCAGAAAAAAGACCAACAGCCTAATGGCATTGAGCTGGCTGAATTGCATACCCGTCTGGAAGAAGCGGGTGCTTACACTGTCCAGTCCCGCGCAGAACAGTTGCTTGCCGGGCTGGGCTTTGCCCGGGAAACCTTCCTGCAGCCGGTATCCCGCTTTTCCGGCGGCTGGCGAATGCGGCTGAACCTGGCACAGGCACTCATCGCCCCGTCTGATCTGATGCTGCTGGACGAACCGACCAACCACCTGGATCTGGATGCCATCATCTGGCTGGAAGACTGGCTTAAGCGCTATAGCGGCACACTCATAGTTATTTCCCACGATCGGGACTTCCTGGACAGCCTCACCAACGTTATCCTGCACATCCACCACCGGAAACTGCAACGCTATAACGGCAATTACTCTGCTTTTGAACGCCAGTATGCAGAGCATCTGGCCCTAAACCAGAGCACCGTGGAAAAACAGGCCAAAAAACGTGCCCGGCTTGAAGCATTCATCCGCCGCTTCCGTGCCAAGGCCACCAAAGCAAAACAGGCGCAAAGCCGTCTCAAAACATTGGAAAAAATGGAAACGCTGGCTCCGCTCAAGGCAGCGGCCCCCTTTTCCTTTGAATTCATGGAACCGGAAAATTCACCCAATCCGCTCCTGGTCATGGACAAAGTGGATGCAGGCTATCCGCCGGCTGATGAAAAAACACCGCCTGCACGCATTCTTTCAGATATCTGTTTTACCCTCCAGACAGGAGAAAGAATCGGCCTTTTAGGCGCCAACGGTGCCGGCAAATCCACCCTGATAAAAACCATTGCCGGCAAACTGCCCCCCCTGTCAGGACATTACACCATCGGCAAAGGACTTCATATCGGATACTTTGCCCAGCACCAGGTAGAAACCCTGCGCAAGGATGAATCCCCGCTGCAACACCTGGCGCGAATATCCCCCCAGGCACGCGAACAGGAATTGCGCACCTTCCTGGGCAGCTTTCTCTTCTCCGGCGATATGGCAACCAGCCCGGTCGCGCCATTTTCCGGCGGAGAAAAGGCGCGGCTCGCGCTTGCCCTCATTGTCTGGCAGCGCCCCAACCTGCTTTTGCTTGATGAACCCACCAACCACCTTGATCTGGAAACACGCGAAGCCTTAACAGATGCGCTGGCCCAGTTTGAAGGCACACTCATCCTCGTCTCGCACGACCGTCACCTTTTAAGGGCCACTGCAGACCGCTTCATGATCGTCTCAAACGGGACGCTTACGCCCTTTGAAGGCGACCTGGAAGATTACCGCAACCAGTTATACCAGGCTAAATCCGGAAAAGAACCAGCCGCCCGGGCTACAGAGCCGCCCATCCGTGAAACCGGCAGGCGGGAACAAAAACGCATGGAAGCAGAAGCGCGGCAACGGCTCTCCTCCCTGAAAAAACCCGTTGAAGAACGCATCCGGCAAATTGAAAAAGAAATTGAAAAACTCCAGGCGCTCAAATCATCCATCGATGAGCACATAGCCAGCCCGGATATCTATGAAGCTAAAAACAGGGAAAAACTCCGGCAGCTCTTAATAGATCAGGCCTGCCATGCCAAAACACTTGCTTCGCTGGAAGAAGAATGGCTGCTCAGGCAGGAAGAACTTGAAAAACTCACCGCCTGAAGCCTCAGGCTTTTATCACCTCATCCGTCCCCTGATTGGCCAGCGCGTCAGCCCGCTCATTCCCCGGATGTCCGGCATGGCCCTTGACCCATTGCCAGCTTATTTCATGCTGCGCCTGTGCTGCATCCAGCGCCTGCCATAAATCCGTATTCTTCACAGGTTGCCTGGCTGCCGTCTTCCATCCCTTCGCCTTCCAGCCGTAAATCCATTCCGTTATCCCCTTCTTCACATACTGGCTGTCCGTATGAAGGATAACGCGGCAAGGTCTTTTCAGTGCCTGCAACGCCTTGATAACCGCCGTCAGCTCCATCCGGTTATTGGTCGTTTCCGGCTCCCCGCCAAACATCTCCTTGCGATGCTGCCCAAACACCATAACCACTCCCCAGCCGCCAGGCCCGGGATTGCCGCGGCAAGCACCATCCGTATAAATTTCCACTTCATCCATTTTATTCTTTCTCCGGTTGCGGCACATTCAACTTCCGCTGTCCTGCGCGGTTATAATGAAATTTTTACACACGGAAACACCTCTATGGCCAACCTGCCGGAAAAAACACCTCATGTAACAGCCCTGCCAGCCTTTGACGACAATTACATCTGGATGATCGATAACGGCAAACAGGCCATTGTCGTTGATCCGGGCGATGCCGCCGTTGTCATGGCAACGCTAAAACAGCGCGCCCTGTCGCTTGACGCCATTTTACTGACGCACCGGCATGATGACCATACCGGGGGCCTGCCGCGTTTGATCGCAGAATACGCTCCGCCCATCTATGGCCCGAAAAACGACAACATCCCCGGGGTTGACCACCTGGTACAGGAAGGCAGCCCGTTATCCATTGAACCACTCGGCCTTTCCTTCACCGTACTGGATGTACCGGGCCACACCCGCGGACACATTGCCTATTATTCCCCTTCTCACCACTGGCTCTTCTGCGGCGACATGCTTTTTGGTGCCGGCTGCGGCAGAATGTTTGAAGGAACGCCGGAAATCATGGAAGCATCCCTTGCCAAACTGGCTGCCCTGCCGGATGAGACACAGGTATTTGCTGCACATGAATATACCCTCTCCAACCTCAAATTTGCCCTTGAAATCGAACCGGCCAACCAGGATATCCTGGAACGCCTGAAAAACGATACAGCCAGGCGTGACAAAAAACAGCCTACCCTGCCCTCGACCATAGGGCTGGAAAAAAAGACCAATCCCTTCCTGCGCAACCACGAACCTGGCGTATTAAAACAACTCTCATCGCTTGGACTCATTAGGAGCAACAATCCTGTAGAGGCATTTGCCGCCATGAGGGAATGGAAAAATGTTTACCGTTAAAACCTCTCCCATCTTTCCCGATTACCTGTTGCTGCCGTACCGGCTTTTACACTGCGGTACAGCATAGCTGCCAAGGAGAACACGTATGTCAGAAAGCTTTACCGTCACGCTGACACACAAGGAAGCCTATCGTTTCGAAGTCGCATTTGAAGATGCCTTTCCAAACTTTGGCCCCTACCTGTCAGACGAACCGGAACCCATGGGAACCAACAAAGGGCCTGCGCCGCCCCATATGCTCATTGCCTCCGTTGCCAACTGTCTGGCAGTCAGCTTCATGTTTGCCGCCAACCGGGCAAAGCAGGATACCGGCGGATTGGTCACCAAAGCAACCTGCCATGTCGGCAGGAACGAAAACCGCCATTTCCGGATTGTCAAAATCGAAGTGGAAATACAAACCGGGAAAGCAGCGGAAGATATCGGTGAACTGGATGATATCCTCTCCCGCTTTGAAGGAATCAGCACCGTCTCGCGCAGCGTGCTTGAAGGCATACCAATTCAAACAACCGTAACAGACAAAACAGGCAAACGTCTGAAATAAGCTGTTGTCTTTCCCATGCCTGATCGCAGCAGCATGAAATCCGTTTTGGATCCTGCTGTTTACAAGAGGAAAAACCATGCAAATTGGCCATATCTGTACCCCCAACGTCGTCACCTGCCCGCCGGAAACCACCATCCTGGCAGCCGCAAAAATGATGCGCCAAAACCATGTCGGCACCCTGATCGTCATTGAAGAAATCAATGGGATGCGCGTTCCGCAGGGCATTGTCACTGACCGCGACATTGTCGTGATAGTCCTTGCCGAAGGGCTGGACCCCAAAAGCATCAAAGTCACAGACATCATGAAAACCGAACTGATGACAGCACTGGCCACAGAAGATGTCTTTGAAACCATTGAGCGCATGCGGTACAAGGGCATCCGCAGAATCCCTGTTGTTGACAAATATGGCGCGCTGGCAGGCATCGTCAGTGTGGACGATATCTGGAAATGCCTCGCCAGAGAAGTCACCGCCCTTTCCGATGTGACCGTCCGCCAGCAAAACAGGGAAAAAATACACCGTGGCAAATAACCTGCATCAGAAAATACCGCCAGCTGACATAGAGAATCCTGCCTGCCATGCCTGACCACGCCACGCAAAACCTGGCCATGACCATGCAAAACTGGCTGGAGTCAACAACCGGCAGCTACATACGCGAATGGGAAGAAACTGCCTATCACAGCATGACAGCCGATATCTTCGGATTTCATGCCGTCCAGATCGGTTTTCCATCCATCAGGGCACTACAGGAAAGCCGCATCAAAAATCGCTGGGTTTCCTCTGCCCCCTATCCGGAAATACCACACCATTCTCACACACCGCAGGCCGCACCGCTTTCCGTTTCAATTGTGCATCGCTTTGAAGAACTTCCCTTCGCCTCGCAAAGCATCGACCTGGTCATCTTGCCGCACATACTGGAATTTGCAGAATCCCCCCATCAGATCCTGAGGGAAGTAGAGCGCGTGCTGATTCCCGAAGGAAAACTCATCATCAGCGGCTTCAATCCTGCCAGCCTGTGGGGCATCAGACAGGCCTTTGGCAGAATCACCGGCGCCCACTTTTTACCGGAATATGCTGAATTCATCAGCCTGCCCAGACTCAAAGACTGGCTGAAACTGCTGGATCTGGAAACCGGACGCGGCTATTTTGGGTGCTACAAACCTCCCTGCAAAACAACCCAATGGCTGGGACATTTCTCATTCATGGAGAAAAGCGGCGAAAGATGGTGGCCCTATTGCGGCGCTGTCTATATAGTGGAAGCCGTCAAGCGGGTACGCGGCATACGCGTCATTGGACCGGCAGTACGAAACCGGCCCCGGCAAATTTTCAGCCACATTCCTGCCAACAATCAAACCGTCCGGGAAAAAAATACCTCAGAATAACCAGTATCCCTTCCCGTTATCGCGAAAAAGGAAAATGATCCCGTCTTCCATCCCTGAACCCCGGCTTGAGTCACTCAAAAACACCGCCTGGTGGCTGTATATTTTTCACAGCATTGATCTGGTCATTGCTCTCGGGCTCTTTTCATGGATACCGCTCATTATCAGCTATGCTACCCGCCCGAACACAACAGGCACCTTTATCTACAGCCATCACACCTGGCAAATCCGATCCTTCTGGATCTACTTTGGCCTGGCCGCGCTGGGATGGCTTTTCTTCGTCAGCTTCATCGGCATCCCCTTGGCCTATCTTGTCTGGGCTGTTGCCTGGATATGGAAAGCCTATCGTATGATCAAAGGCATCCTGACCCTGAACCGAAACCAGCCCATATCCGCATAATACCGGCAAAAAAACGGGTCAAACCTTCAACCTGCGGGCAATATCCGAACGCCGGAACACCTTGAAAGTTCCCATTGCCTTCGCCACCAGTATATCGCCGTTTCTAACTTCCCCCTCGCAGTAATACAGCGTAGTAGAACGGTGCAAAATCCGGCCTATGCCCTGCATAAAGCTGCCCGCTTTGCCGCCCGGCTGAAAAAAACTGGTTTTCATCTCGACTGTCGCCGCACTGGTCACCTCTTTTACCAGGGAGCGCGCTGCCCGCGACATGCTGGCATCAAGCAGCGTCATGATAATACCTCCATGCATCACCTGCCAGCTGTTCATATGCTGCGGCTGCAGCTTAACAGTAATTTCAGCCATTCCGTCTTCCATGCGCACAAGCTCAAAGCCCAATGCATCCAAAAACGGATTTTCAGTAATCCTCATGACGCTTTGCCCACATCCGGGGATTCATCCCGTTTTTTCAATATTTCCACATTGGCTTTCTTGCGCAAGTAATTCATGAAAGCCGCCATTTCCTGTTGCGACATATTCCGCATCAGCTGGGCGCGCATCGCTTCGCGAATCTGCGGGTTGGACCGTGCAGGCGAGAGAACCTTGTTAATACGGTAAATCACATAACCTTCAGCGTAATCCGCTCCATTGATATAAACAGGCAGCTTGCTGACATCCGCCTTCATAATCGGCATCAGATCCAGCCTGCCTGTCATATTGATCATTTGCCGGGAAACCTTGACCGGTGCAGAAAATCCCTTCGGCTGCTCCCCTTCCTTCAGCCGGGCCAGCTCAGCCTCGCCAGCCTCCCTGGCCAGCTTGCCTGTCTTTTGCAGCAACACAGCCTTTTCAATAGCCGGCTTCACCTCATCAAACGGCCTGACCGCCGCAGGATAATATTGGGACACACGTGCTGCAACCATCAGCTGAGGGCTGATTTCAATCGCCTCGGTATTATGTTTATTCCGGATAACATCATCCGAAAATATTGCCTCCAGCAACTTCTGATTGCCCAACACAGGATGCCGTGCATAAGCAGGATTTGGCTCACGGGTCAAATTATCCGCCTTCAGAATTTTCAGCTTCAGCCTGTCTGCAACCGGCTTTAAGCTGTCAGGCTGCTCATATACCGTATTGGAAAAAATTTCGGCAGCCTCTGCATACCTCTTGCCTGCAAGCTGGCGCTTCATCTCTTCCATCACCTGGGCACGCACCTGGGAAAGCGGCCTTTCAACAGCCTCCCGAACATCCGTCAGCAAAATAATGTGATACCCGAAATCCGACTGGACAACATCGCTCAACTCCCCTTTCGCGAGAGAAAAAGCTGCTTCCTCAAACGGCCTTACCATCTTGCCTCGCCTGAAAAATCCCAGGTCTCCCCCCCTTGGCGCAGAACCCGGATCCTGCGAATGGGTTTTGGCCAGCTCCGCAAAAATCCCCGGTTTGGCCTTTAACTGGGCCAAAAGCGACTCTGCCTTGTCGCGGGCCGCCTTATGGTCTGATTCCGAGGCATCCTTGGGCACCTCAATTAAAATATGGCTGGCGCGCCGCTCTTCCGGCACAGCAAACCGCCTGGCATTTTGCTTGTAATAAGACTGGATATCTGCCTCGCTGATTTTGACAGCCTCTTCAATCGACGGCATATCCAGCACAACCAGTTCCGCGCTGAGATGCTCCGTCACCGTAAACTGGTTGCCATTCTCCTTATAATAAGCTTCCAGCTCCTCTGGCGTCACCGTCACTTTTGAACGATAATCCGCCGCCTTGAAAACCTTGAGCTGAACCTCGCGCTCCTGCTCAAAAAGACGCCAGACCTGTTCCGTTACCTGCTGCGGCAAATAAAAACCGTATGCCAGCGGCGCAACAATCTGCTGCTGCAACAACTCCTGGCGCACCATGGCAAAGTGCATCTGGTCTGTCATCCCCTGCGCTTTTAATCCTGCCTCATACCTTTCCCTGTTCAACTTGCCGTCTTCCGTTGTCAGGCCGGGAATTTCCATAATCGTCCGCAACACCACTCCATCCGGAACCGTCAGCTTTTCAGAGGCAATTTCAGCCGCCATCACCCGGTTATCAATCAGCCGGTCCAATACCATCCATTTGAAATTGGGCGATTCAATCCATTTGGGATCAAACTGCTGTCCTGCACGCTGCCGCAGCATATCTGCCTGCTCCCTCTGGGCATTTTCCCACTCCTGCTCCGAAATTGCCTTGCCGTCCACTTTGGCCGGCGCATTGCCATCGCCCAGCAGGTCATACCCCTGAACCCCGAAAAAAATAAAGGAAGGGACGATAAAGACCAGCAGAATAATCTGGGTCATCAGTTTATTGCGGCGTATCCACTCTAGCATGATGATCTATCCGTGCGGCATAAAACAGAAAGGATAAAAAAAGAAAGGCGAACTTGCGTTCGCCTTTTCAGTCTGGCGGAGTGGACGGGGCTCGAACCCGCGACCCCCGGCGTGACAGGCCGGTATTCTAACCAACTGAACTACCACTCCAAAAAACTTCCAGCTTGACTGTTGGTGGGTGCTGAGAGCCTCGAACTCCCGACCTACGCCTTGTAAGGGCGCCGCTCTACCAACTGAGCTAAGCACCCTTTTGATTCTTAGCCAGTCAAACTTTTTCGGCGTTTTTTATTACTGCGCCGAGAAAGACATTAGTTTACCGCATCTTTTAACGCTTTACCAGCCTTAAATTTAGGAACTTTTGCAGATTTAATCTTGATAACCTCTCCGGTGCGTGGATTACGGCCGGAACGGGCTGCGCGTTCGCCAACACTGAAGGTGCCAAAACCTACCAGCGTCACACTTTCATTCTTCTTCAGCGCATCCTTAACCGCCTCAATTACGGCGTCCAGAGAACGTGCTGCTGCTGCTTTAGAGATATCCGCAGATTCTGCAATATACTCTACAAGCTCAGACTTATTCATGCAATCTCTCCTCAAAATTAGGGTATATCTGTCAACAGTTTCCGTAAACATGCATAAACAGCATGCGGTATCAAACAGTCAAAAACGGTATTTATTTATCAGAAAATAAAACTAGGCCAACCAATATATACGTTATGGGAAAAACCTGCAATACTTACCTTGTCTATATGCCCGCAGGATAAAAAAGAAAACGAAACTGCCAAAGCCGCTCCCGTTACCCGCTTTTCAGGCATACAAAACGCATCAGCAAAAGCAGGCCCACTTGGCCAGGCCGCCCCCTTATCCCCTATTTCTGCCGACAGGAATATTCATAAAATCCTGCGGCAAATACAGTCCGGCAATCTTATCCTGCCATCCGGCAAAAAATCAGGCAACAGGCTGTCTGGCTGCCCGCCTGCGCTCAATATCACTCAAAAAACGCTTGCGAAGACGAATACTCTTCGGCGTAATCTCAACCAGCTCATCATCGTTAATAAATTCCACGGCATATTCCAGCGAAAGCAAAACAGGCGGTGTCAAGCGCACTGCCTCGTCCGTGCCGGAAGCCCGGATATTGGTCAACTGCTTGCCTTTTATCGGATTGACAACCAGATCATTGTCGCGGGAATGAATACCGATAATCATGCCTTCATAAACCGGATCATTATGGCTGACAAACATCCGTCCCCGATCCTGCAACTTCCACAAGGCATAGGCAACCGCCTCGCCGTCTTCCTGCGAAATCAAAACGCCGTTTCTGCGCCCGGCAAAAGCAGGGCGATCCTCATCAACCGGGTCATACCCGTCAAAAATATGACTCATCAGGCCTGAACCGCGGGTCAGCGTCATATATTCACTCTGGAAACCGATCAACCCCCGAGCGGGAATACGGTACTCCAGCCGGACACGCCCCTTGCCGTCCACCTGCATATCCTGCAGCTCCCCGCGCCGCCTGCCAAGCTCTTCCATCACAGCGCCCTGCCCGGATTCATCCAGATCCACCGTCAGCAGCTCATAAGGCTCATGCTTTTTGCCGTCAATCACCTTGTAAACCACTGTCGGCCGGGAAACAGCAAATTCATACCCTTCCCGCCGCATATTCTCAATCAAGATCGTCAGATGCAGCTCGCCCCGGCCGGAAACCTCAAAAACCGTCTCATCATCTGTTAAGGCAACCCTGAGCGCCACATTGGATTTCAGCTCCCTTTCCAGGCGCTCCCTGAGCTGGCGGCTGGTCACAAACTTGCCTTCCCTCCCGGCAAAAGGGGAAGTATTGACCATAAAATTCATCGTCATCGTGGGTTCATCCACCTTCAGCATGGGAAGCGGATCGGGAGAACCCGCATCGCACACCGTAGAGCCGATATCCAGCCCCTCTATGCCGTTTATCAGCACAATATCTCCGGCTTGAGCAACATCAACCGGCACCCTTTCCAATCCTTTGAAACACAGCACCTGATTGATTCGCGCACGCAACGGCTGAGAATCCGGCCCATTCATCACAACCACATCCTGCAGCGGCCGTATCCGCCCGCGATTTATCCGGCCAATCCCGATCTTGCCGACATAGGAAGAAAAATCCAGCGAGGAAATCTGCATCTGCAACGTCCCTTCCGGGTCGGATTCCCTGACCGGCGCATACTGCAAAATAGCCTCAAACAAAGGACGCATCGTCCCTTCCCGTGCTTGCGGGTCGGTTGAAGCATAGCCATTGAGCGCAGAAGCATAAAGCACCGGGAAATCCAGTTGTTCCTCCGTTGCGCCCAGCTTGTCAAAAAGCTCAAAAGTGGCATTGACAACCCATTCCGGCCGCGCGCCCGGCCTGTCAATTTTATTGACCACCACAATCGGCTTTAACCCCAAAGCCAATGCCTTGCGGGTAACAAAACGGGTCTGCGGCATAGGCCCCTCAACAGCGTCAACCAAAAGCAGCACACTGTCCACCATGGAAAGCACCCGTTCAACCTCACCGCCAAAATCGGCATGTCCAGGCGTATCCACCACATTGATACGGGTTCCCTCATATGTCACCGCGCAATTCTTTGCCAAAATGGTAATCCCGCGCTCCTTCTCCAGCTCATTGGAATCCATAATGCGTTCACTGACGCTCTGGTTTTCCCGGAATATCCCGGATTGGCGAAGCAACTGGTCAACAAGCGTCGTTTTGCCATGATCGACATGCGCGATAATGGCAATATTTCGTATGGACTGATCCATCTTTGGCATAAACCCCATAAAAGCGTGAACAATCGGAACCGGACATTGTACCACGCGGCAGAAACACTGCTGCCGGTCAACCGGCCACCAGCCGCTCCGGCGCCAGCACACGCCCTTCCCTGATTTGCGCCGTGCCCAAAAGTTTCCGGCCATCTGCCGCATAAACCCGTACGCGCCTCACATCATCAGGAAAACAGAAACCTTCCTTTTCAAGAGAAAACCGCTGACCATGCATAAAACGGGCAGCCTGCACCTCGGACAACACGAGCGGAAAACAGCTTGAAAGCAAATAATCTACCGGCTTCAGAATCGTATCTTCAGAATTTTCCGCCTGTTCTATATCAGGCAAAGCCAGCGCATCACTGATATCAAGCGAACCCACCCTGATCCGACGCAACATTTTCAAATGGGCTCCGCATCCCAGCGCTTCCCCAATATCTTCCCCCAGCGTCCGGATATAAGTCCCCTTGCTGCACGATATCCTGAGCGATAAAAAAGGCCTTGAAAAATCAAGCAGAATAATCTCGTAAACCGTTACACGCCTGGCCTCGCGCTCAACTTCCATACCGGCCCGCGCATATTCATACAACGGCCGTCCATCTTTTTTCAGCGCCGAATACATGGGAGGAACCTGCTCGATTTCACCGGTAAAACGTTGCAAAACCGCATCAATATCCTTTTGGGTTACATGACCGGCATCCCGCGTTTCAAGAACCTCCCCTTCCGTATCTCCGGTAGATGTTTTTACACCCAGGCAAACCGTTGTCTGATAAGTCTTGTCAGTATCAAGCAAATCCTGTGCAAACTTTGTCGCTTCCCCAAAACACAGCGGCAAAAGCCCGGTAGCAAAAGGATCCAGCGTTCCCGTATGTCCTGCTTTTTTTGCATTCAATCGCCGCTTCACCCGAAGCAACGCCTCATTACTGGATAACCCGGCAGGCTTGTCCAGCAATACAACCCCGTGCACAGACACACGTTGTTTTCCCGGGAGTACAGCAGGCATGGCAAAAATTAATCGGAAAAAACCGGCTCAAACCGATTCGTCATCATCTGGCAAACGCTGTGAATTGGCCTGGGCAATCAGCTCGGAAAGCGCCATACCGCGCACAACAGAACGGTCATATTCAAAGCGTAACTGCGGCAAAGTGTGGATATGCAAACGCTTGCCCAGCTGGTTGCGGATAAAACCCGAGGCTTTTCCCAGCCCCTGCAACGTTTCCCTGACAGCTTCCTCGCTGTCATCCAGCATAGTGAAAAAAACCTTGGCATAAGCATAGTCAGGCGTTACCTGAACCTCGGTAATCGTCACCATACCAACACGGGGATCTTTCAGCTCAAAAGCCAGAATTTCAGATAAATCCTTCTGGATCTGGTCTGCCACCCGAAGGCTACGGTCCGGCATGGATCGGTTACGCTTTGTCATGGCCTCATTCCCCTTTTACCAAACCATCAGCCTTGCGTTACAAGGTTCGGGCAATCTCCTGAACCTCATAAATCTCAAGCTGGTCGCCTTCCTTGATATCGTTATATCCCTTCAGGGTAAGGCCGCATTCAAAACCTGCCTTGACCTCGCGCACATCATCCTTGAAACGTTTAAGCGAATCAATCTCGCCCGTCCAGATCACTACATTATCGCGCAACAAGTGCGCCATGGCACTTCGCCTGACCAGCCCCTCCATGACAAAACAGCCGGCAATGGAACCGATCCGGCTGACATGGATCACCTGTCTGATATCCACCATACCCAGCACCTGCTCCCGTTTCTCGGGCGCCAGCATACCGGATATGGCAGCCTTCACATCATCAATGGCATCATAAATAATATTGTAATAACGGATATCAATACCGTGAGTTTCAGCCAGCGCCCGCGTTTGCGCGTCTGCACGGGTATTAAAGCCGATAATAACAGCATGTGAGGCCACTGCCAGATTCACGTCAGATTCTGTAATACCGCCAACGGCGGCATGGACAATCTGTACCCGCACCTCGTCATTGGAAAGCTTGAGCATGGAAGCCGTCAATGCCTCCTGCGATCCCTGTACATCCGTCTTTATAATCAGCGGCAAAGCCTTCACTTCCCCTTCAGCAATCTGGTCGAACATATTTTCCAGCTTCGCTGCCTGCTGTTTTGCCAGCTTCACATCACGGAACTTGCCTTGCCTGAAAAGCGCAATCTCACGCGCTTTACGCTCATCAGCCAGCACCAGCACCTCTTCGCCTGCTGCCGGCACCCCTGTCAACCCCTGAATCTCAACCGGAATACTGGGGCCAGCCGTCGCAATCGCCTTGCCGCTTTCGTTTAACATCGCACGTACCCGGCCAAATTCCTGGCCGGCCAAAACCACATCCGTCTTGTGCAACGTACCGGACTGCACCAACACCGTTGCGACAGGGCCGCGCCCCTTGTCCAGACGCGCCTCAATAACCAGACCTTTTGCCGGCGCATCCACCGGTGCCTTGAGTTCCAGTATTTCAGCCTGAAGCAACACATTTTCCAGCAAAGAATCAATCCCCTGGCCGCTTTTGGCAGAAACCGGCACAAAAGGCGAATCCCCGCCATACTGTTCAGGCACAACCTCTTCCGCAATCAGCTCCTGAGTCACACGCTCCACATTGGCGCCTGACTTATCAATCTTGTTAATAGCAACAACCAGGGGAACACCTGCCGCTTTCGCATGGGCAATAGCCTCCTTCGTCTGCGGCATCACACCATCGTCAGCGGCAACAACCAGAATCACAATATCCGTTGCCTTGGCACCGCGGGCACGCATGGCAGTAAAAGCTTCATGTCCAGGCGTATCCAGGAAAGTAATCACGCCATTGGGCGTTTTCACATGATACGCGCCAATATGCTGCGTAATACCCCCAGCCTCGCCGGAAGCAATCTTTGTCCTGCGAATATAATCCAGAAGCGATGTCTTGCCATGATCCACATGGCCCATCACAGTCACCACAGGCGCCCTTGGCAGCCATTCCGCATCTGCGTTTTCACCCATGGCAGCCAGCTCAGCCTCATGATCCTGGATTTTGGCGGCAAACGCCTTGTGCCCCATTTCCTCCACCAGAATCATTGCCGTTTCCTGATCCAGCACCTGATTAATCGTCACCATCTGCCCCAGCAGCATGAGCTGTTTAATCACCTCAGATGCCTTTACAGCCATCTGGTGCGCCAGTTCTGCCACCGTAATCGTTTCAGGCACATAAATATTTCTGACAATCGCCTCCGTCGGCTGCTGGAAATTGCTTTCCCGTTCTGCCGCCTGCTGGCCCTTGCGGTTCTTGGAACCGCCGCTGCGCCAGCCCTCGCGGGCAGGCATAGCACCCCCCCGTGTCTTGAGGCCTGTACCGCGTTTTTTTGCCGTTTCTTCCTGCCAGATAGAAGCCACATTGGCAGACTTGATTGATTTCTTCTCGGCTGAACCTTTTTTCTCCTCCTTGGCCTCTGCCGGTTTCTTGTCAGCCGGACGGCGCAAAGTCACATCTTTCTTTTTGGCATCCTCGCCTTCCTGTGCCTCAGGCGGCCGAATCACTTTTTTAGGCGCAGCCATCATCGCCTTGATCTGCGCAATCTCATCTTCTACCGCCTGCCGGGTCCTTTCAGCTTCAGGCGTTTTATCGGGTGCTTTTTCCGGTGCCGCCACAGCTTTTTCAACGGTTTTTTCCTCTGCCGGCATCACTGGCGCGACAACAACGGCAGCCTCTTTTTCCTTCAACTCGGCCGCCCTGCGAGCCTCTTCTTCCGCCTTCAGACGGGCCGCTTTCTCTGCCTCAATCCGGGCCAGCTGAGCCTGTTTTTCCCGCAGTTCCGCCTCCTGGCGGGCAATCAGCTCCGCCTGGCGGCGCGCTTCTTCCGCCCGCTTTTTCTGCTCTGCCTCATCAATAATCGGCGCCGGAGCCTTAGGGACTCTCTTTTCCACAACAGGCACTTCCTCACGCCGGAAAGTGCGTTTCTTGCGAACTTCCACCTGAATGGTTCGCGACTTGCCTGATGCGTCCGCCTGTTTGATCTCGGTCGTCTCTTTGCGCGTCAACGAAATCTTTTTCTTGGCATCAGGCACACTGCCATGCGCTCCGCGCAAATAATTCAGCAGCTTGTCCTTATCCGCATTCGTCAGGGAATCGTTAACTGATTTTTTTTCAACGCCCGCATTACGCAACTGATTCAGCAGCGCTTCAGCCGGCATATTCAGTTCTACAGCAAATTGAGCTACGTTATTAGTCGCCATTCCTTCCTCTTTCCTGTCTGACGCGGTCCACCCAGTCTGTCTTTATGCGTTGGCAATCACTTCGTCTCGGTGATTTCCCATGCGCGCGCCTGCAATGCCTTGGCCTGCTCGTCATACCGCGCATCAATCAGCGCCATCTCATCATCCGTCACATCCTCAAAGCCGCTCTCAACCAGCTGGCGTGCCCGTTCAGTCGGCAAGGCAAGAATTGCGCCAAACTCATCATAGGCCAGGCTGCTGAAATCTGCCAGCGTCTTGATACCCGCCAGCCCCAGCTTTCCGGCCGTACTTTTGTCCATTCCCTCAAGATTGAGCAGCTCCGGCTCCATATCGGCTATCCCTTCTTCCAGGGCCAGCGCCTCCGTTACCAGCACATCGCGCGCACGGGTACGCAACTCATTAACCGTTTCCTCATCAAATGCCTCTATCTCCAGCATCTCATTGAGAGGAACATACGCAATTTCCTCCAGCGCGGAAAACCCTTCCTCAATCAGGATATCGGCCACTTCCTGATCCACATTCAGCCTGTCCATAAAAAGAGAGCGAATAGCCGCTGTTTCCATAGCCGATTTATCAGCCGACTCTTCAGCCGTCATGATATTGATCTTCCAGTCAGTCAACTCGGAAGCCAGACGGACATTCTGGCCGCTCCTGCCAATAGCAATGGCCAGATTTTCCTCATCCACAATCACATCCATGGCATGCTGCTCTTCGTCCACCACAATAGACGAAACATTGGCCGGCGCCAGCGCCCCAATCACAAACTGCGCCGGATCGTCAGACCACAGCACAATATCCACGCGCTCGCCGCCCAGTTCGCCCGTCACAGCCTGCACCCTCGACCCCCTGATACCCACACAAGTACCAATCGGATCAATCCGTTTGTCATTCGTGAAAACAGCAATCTTGGCACGCACGCCGGGATCACGGGCAGCCGACTTGATCTCAAGCAGCCCCTGTTCCATTTCCGGCACTTCCAGCTCAAACAACTTGATAATAAACTCCGGTGCCGTCCGGGAAAGAATAATCTGCTGCCCCCTGGCATTTCTGTCCACACGCAAAATATAGGCACGCACCCGGTCGCCTACCCGCAGGTTTTCCTTCGGAATCATCTGATCCCGCGGCAGGCGCGCCTCCACCTTGCCAGACTCTAAAATGGCATCCCCACGCTCCATCCTCTTGACCGTACCGGTAACCAGCGCATCGCCGCGCGCCAGGAAATCCGTGAGAATCTGCTCCCGCTCTGCATCACGGATACGTTGCAAAACAATCTGCTTGGTATCCTGCGCAAAACGGCGGCCAAAATCAATCGATTCAACAGGCTCTTCCAGATAATCATCCACCTCAATATCGGGAATTTGTTCCCTGGCCTCAAAATGCAAAATCTCCTGATCCGGCAGCTGGAGCCCCGCCTCATCGGGAACCACATGCCATCTGCGGAAAGTTTCAAACTCGCCTGTCTTGCGGTCAATGGCCACCCTGATATCCACTTCACCGGGATAACGTTTTTTGGTTGCCAAAGCCAAGGCATGCTCCAGCGCGCCCAGGACAATTTCCTTGTCGACATTTTTTTCGCGTGCAAGCGCATCAACCAGTTGCAGAATTTCGAAACTCATTTTTTTCGGCCCCTAAAATTCACCTGTGGCACCAACCGTGCCTTATCTACATCAGAAAGAGAAAAGTGCAATAACGCCGCGCCTTCTTTCGTATCAAATTCCAGCGCCAGCTCCTCCCCGTCAGGCTCTTGCAAAATACCCTGAAAAACCCGCCGGTTCGACATGCCCTCGACAGGCATGCGCAACTTGATACTGGCTTCCATTCCCGCAAAGCGGATATAATCCGACAAGCGTTTCAGCGGCCTGTCCAGACCGGGCGATGAAACTTCCAGACGCTCATAATCCACATCTTCAACCGTCAGCACATAAGATAACTGGCGGCTGACTGTCTCACAGTCCTCTACCGTAATACTGCCGCGGTCAGCCTCTTCCGGTAAAAAATCAATATATACGCGCAAAAGCCCGCCGGACGCCCGTTCCACATCAATTACATCATAACCGCAGCCTTTTACGGTCTTTTCTATCAATTCCTGCAACAAGCCCGCCTCCGGTCAACCGCTTCCCTCATACTTTTCCCTGACTGTAATGAAAAAAAAATGGGCATACGCCCATCTTCCCGTTTTGCTATATTCTTTCAAACGCCAGGTCAATTTCTTATTATATACAATTACATATATAATCGCAATGCTTTTATCTTCACCTGATTACAACACAAAATCCGGCAACAGCGTTTAGGCTGTTTAAAAAGCCGCCTTTTCCGGATATAAAATCGGCCTTTCCTGTATTCACCGAAAACCTGTTTGCATGGCAAAACCGCATACCCAATGTCCGAAAAATTCTTATACGATGAAACTTCCATACAGGTCCTGAAAGGCCTGGAACCTGTCCGGCAACGGCCAGGTATGTACACCCGCACCGAAAATCCGCTGCATATCATCACCGAAGTCATAGACAATGCCTCGGATGAAGCCATGGCAGGCTTTTGCCGGCACATCCAAGTAACCCTTCATGCCGGCGGCAGCGTCAGCGTGGAAGACGATGGCCGCGGCATACCGGTCGGGCTGCATCCCGAAGAAAACATCTCCACAGTAGAAGTTATCTTTACCCGTCTGCACTCAGGCGGAAAATTCCGGAAAGGAGCGGAAAATGCCTACGCATTCTCGGGCGGGTTGCACGGCGTAGGTGTCTCGGTCACCAATGCCCTCTCCAAAAAAATAGCCGTCTCTGTCTGGCGCGACAAAAAACGGCATGAAATCATTTTTACCAACGGCGCCGTCTCAACCGCATTGCAATCCTTCCCGCTTTCTCGCGGTGAAAAAAAATCCGGAACAAAAGTCACCGTCTGGCCGGATCCCCGCTATTTTGATGACGCCGACATTCCTGTCGGCGAACTTCGGCGACTGCTGCGCTCCAAAGCGCTCCTGCTGCCTGGCGTTACCATTACCCTTATAGATGAATCCCAGGAAAAAACCGAAACCTGGCAATACAACGACGGCTTTCGCGGCTATCTGTGCGAACAGCTTGGGCTGGAAACAGGAGATGAAACCGCCATTCCATTTTTCCAGGGAGAAAGATATATCGCTGGCCCGCAGGAAGGCTTTGCAACAGGTGAGGGAGCATCCTGGATTGTGGCCTGGACAGCCGAAGGACCGCTGATCCGCGAATCTTTTGTCAACCTCATCCCCACGCCGGCCGGCGGCACGCACGAAAGCGGCTTAAGAGACGGCCTGTTTACAGCCGTCAAAAATTTTGCGGAAATGCACGCCCTTTTGCCCAAGGGAATCCGCCTGCTCCCGGAAGACGTCTTCTCCCGGGTTTCCTTTCTCCTGTCGGCAAAAGTGCTTGACCCGCAATTCCAGGGCCAAATCAAAGAACGGCTGAACTCGCGAGATGCCGTCAGGCTGGTTTCGCACATGGTACGCCCCCCGCTGGAACTCTGGCTCAACCAGCATGTCGACCAGGGACGCAAACTGACAGAGCTGGTCATTCGACAGGCACAATCACGCCTGCATACCGCACGCAAGATTGAAAAGAAAAAATCATCCGGCGTAGCCGTGCTTCCCGGAAAATTGACCGATTGCGAATCAACCGATACCACAAGAAATGAGCTGTTTCTCGTCGAAGGCGATTCAGCCGGCGGCTCGGCAAAAATGGGAAGAAACAAGGAATTCCAGGCTATCCTCCCTTTGCGCGGCAAAGTGCTCAACTCATGGGAAACAGACAGAAACCGCCTGTTTGCCAACCAGGAAATCCACGATATTTCCGTTGCCATTGGCGTGGACCCGCATGACATTGCCGATACCCCCGACCTTTCCGGATTGCGTTACGGCAAAATATGCATCCTGTCAGATGCCGATGTCGATGGCTCCCACATCCAGGTATTGCTGCTTACCCTGTTTTTCCGCCATTTTCCCAAACTCATCCAGAACGGAAACATCTACATCGCCCGGCCGCCGCTCTATCGCGTTGATGCCCCGGCACGGGGAAAACGGCCTGTGCAGAAACTGTACGCACTGGATGAGACCGAGCTCCAGGCCATTCTGGACAAACTCAAAAAAGAAGATGTCCGCGAAAACGCTCTCACCATTTCCCGCTTCAAAGGGCTGGGAGAAATGAACGCCGAACAACTGTGGGAAACCACCTTAAATCCGGATACCCGCCGCCTGCTTCCCGTCATACTGGGCGAAACCGGGCTGCAACATTCCCAAAACCGCTTCCAGATGCTGATGGGAAAAGGCGAGGCCGCCGCCCGCCGGGCATGGATGGAAGAACACGGAAACGAAGCCCAGGCCGATATCTGACCAACCAAATACCGTTATGGAAACTGCACAACAACCCAGCCTTTTCAATCAGCCGCAGCCTGACCGCCCGCCGGAAGGAGAAGCCCTGATACTGGCCGGCTTTGCCGAACAGGCCTACCTCGACTACGCCATATCCGTTGTTCGGGGCCGCGCCCTGCCGGACGTATGCGATGGGCAAAAGCCTGTCCAGCGGCGCATCTTGTATGCCATGAACGAGCTGGGGCTGGCAACCCATGCCAAGCCCCGTAAATCAGCGGCAGTCGTCGGCGATGTCCTGGGGAAATGGCATCCTCACGGCGACCAGTCCGTTTACGATGCCCTGGTACGCATGGCACAGGATTTTTCCATGCGTTATCCCTTAATTGACGGCCAGGGAAACTTCGGCTCAAGAGATGGAGACGGCGCTGCCGCCATGCGCTACACCGAAGCGCGCTTAACGCCAATCGCCGATTTGCTGCTCGCGGAAATTGATCAGGGAACAGTCGATTTCATCCCGAACTACGATGGTTCCTCCAGCGAACCCCGGATACTTCCCTCCCGCTTGCCGCTCACCCTGTTAAACGGTTCTTCCGGCATCGCTGTCGGCATGGCGACCGAAATTCCCCCGCACAATTTATCCGAAATCGCCAGCGCCGCCATTGCGCTAATCCGCAACCCCCACATCAGCCACGCCGAACTCATGGAAATCATACCGGGACCGGATTTTCCCGGCGGCGGGCAAATCATTACCCCAGCCCCGCAAATTGCGGAAATATATGAAACCGGCCGCGGCAGCCTCAAAATTCGCGCCAGGTGGGAAATTGAAGAACTGGCAAAAGGACAATGGCAAATCGTCGTTAACGAACTGCCTCCCGGCGCCTCCTCCCAGAAAATCCTGGAAGAAATCGAAGAACTCACCAACCCCAAAGTACGGACAGGCAAAAAATCGCTCACACCGGAACAAAACACCCTGCGCCAAACCATGCTGGGCATGCTTGACACCATCCGGGACGAATCCACCCGCAACGCACCGGTCCGCCTGGTTCTGGAGCCCCGCTCAAAACGGCAGAATCCGGAAGAACTGATGCAAACGCTGCTCTCGCACACCTCGCTGGAAAGCAATGCGTCCGTCAACCTAGTCATGATAGGGCTGGATGGCCGCCCCCGGCAAAAAGGACTGCGCGATATTTTAGGGGAGTGGATTACCTTCCGCTTTGACACCGTCCGCCGCCGTACACAATGGCGGCTGGGAAAAGTCGATGACCGTATCCACATCCTGGAAGGCCGCGAAACCGCCCTTCTCAACATTGATAAAGTTATTGCCATCATCCGTGAATCCGACGAACCCAGGGCAGACCTGATCAAAGCCTTTCATCTATCCGAAAAACAGGCCGACGACATCCTGGAAATCCGCCTCAGGCAGCTGGCCCGCATGGAAAAACGCAAAATCGAACAGGAACTGTCCGAACTGCGCAAAGAGAAAAATACCCTGCACGACCTGTTGAACAATCCGGCTTCCCTGAAAAAACAGATCATCAAAGAAATAGAAGCCGACCGGAAAAAATTCGGCGACACCCGGCGGACACGGATTGAAGAAGCCCGATACGCCCGTATTGAACAGAAAATCATGGATGAACCGGTAACCGTCATTATCTCCGAAAAAGGCTGGATACGCTGCCGCTCCGGACATGGGCACGACCTTTCCCAATTAAATTTCAAAACAGGCGATACCCTGTACGGCGCTTTTACCTGCCGCAGCACCGATACCCTGCTGGCATGGGGGCTGACCGGCCGCATTTATTCAGTTGCCGTTGGCAGCCTTCCCCATGCCCGGGGAGACGGCATCCCCATCACGACCCTGATTGAAACAGCCCCCGGCGACCAAATTACCCATTACCTTGCCGGTCCCGCCAGCCTTTCCCTGCTGATTGCAACCCGTTCAGGCTACGGCTTTCAGGCAACTATCGCCGACATGGCCAGCCGTACCCGCCAGGGCAAACAATTCATCACCTTGGGAAAAAGCGAATCGCTGCTCCCGCCAAAACCTGTTACAACAAAAGACAAATGGATCGCCTGCCTGTCCGAACAAGGACGGTACCTGGCCTTCCCTGTTGAAGAACTGCGTTACCTGAAAAATGGCGGGCACGGCGTCACACTGATGTCGCTTGCGCCGGATGAATCCCTGCTTGCTGCCCTGCCCGTTGATCAACAAGGCTGCCTTGTTGCCTGTCTGGCAAAAAACGGCTCCCGGCATGACATCCGGATAACAGAAAACGGATTGGCCGCCTATATCGGAAAAAGAGCAAAAAAAGGACGCCCTGTTGAATCCCGCTTCAAGCCCGTCAGCCTGAAACCTGTACCGCCTGCAACCGAAACAGAAAACCTTCCGGAAAAATAAGCTGCTTGCCCATACTGACTGAAAAAATAAAAGAAAAAGAAACCAACTCTCTTTCATCCTGTGGCCGTTATACTTTTTGCCTTATCTGGAAAACCAGTCAGAAAAGGCAAAAACTCCCCTTTGCCGGGGAATCGCACCCGGCTTAGGGAAAATAGCCGCCATAACGATAAATGGACGCTCATCTAATCAATACAGGGCACAAGAAGTATTTCCCTGACCAGGCGGCCGTTCTTCCCGGGTCAAATGGAATCCAACACCTTCGCTGCCGGGAAAATACTTTCTGCCTGGGTGAAATACCCTGCCCTCGCAAAATAAAACCTTCCTCAGACAGACAAAACACATCAGGTATATTACAGCCATCCCAAGTAATATGTCTGCCCGAAACCCGGGTAAAAATACCACAGCCCCCAATAATTACTGCCACTCACCGGAAAACGACAATTCCCGGGGATAAGTAATGGCAAAAAACATATTAACAGCTGTTTTTCAAAACTCTCCGCTGCCTTTTACCCTTCAAATATTTCCTGTGCCATGGCAACATTTACCTCACAAAAACATGAGGCCAATGATGTTGCTGCTATAAAATCACTACAGAACATACCTAAAGCAACAGGCTGATCCTGCCAAAGCAGCATCAGCCTGTTTTCCCCAGGAAATATCCCGTTAAAAATTATTCAACAGCACGGCAAAGCCATCCGTCAGTAATAAACGAAACTACTCAATCTCGGCAATCATTTCCATTTCTATACAGGCGCCTGTCGGAATCTGCGCAACGCCAAATGCCGAACGGGCATGCCATCCCTTCGGCCCAAAAACATCAGCCAGCAATTCCGATGCACCATTTGTTACAAGGTGATGATCCGTGAAATCACCGGTTGAATTAACCAGGCTTAACACCTTCACAATCCTTTTGACACGATCAAGATTGCCGCCGCATGCTGCCTGCAAAGTTGCCATCATATCAATCGCAATATTTCTTGCTGCCACACGGCCTTCCTCTACCGAAATATCTTTTCCAAATTGCCCGACATAGGGCTTTCCCCCTTTCTTGGCAATATGTCCGGATAAATACACCAAATTACCGGACTTAACAAACATGACATAGGCGGCAACAGGCTCGGCCACTTCCGGCAAATCAATCTGCAAAGCTTTCAATCTTTCATAACAAGACATTTTTGTCTCCCGTTCCCTGTCAATTTCCCAAAACAATTACCGTCCAGCAATATACCACCGGAAAGATGATATCGCTACAATATCCGTTTTATATCGGTTGTCACCCTGAACACATATTGCTGTCCTCTTTCCTTTTATCGCATTTCCCGGAGTGGAGCCAACAAAAAATCTGCCTGCCCAGTAATTGCTCCATCCCGGCAGCCACCTTTCCGGAAAAACGCCAAAATACATACACTAAACAAGAAACAAGATGAAAACTGTTCCTGTCATTCTTGATACCAATGTCTGCCTCGATCTGTTTGTTTTTCACGATGCACGCTGCCGCGATCTGAGAAAAATGCTGGAAACAGGCATTGCCTGCGCCATCACCCGGGAAGATTGCCGGAATGAATGGATTCGCGTATTGGGATATCCCTCCCTTTCCCTGGATGAAACAACACGCCACAGATGTATCAATGAATACGACGCGCTTGTTTCCTGCCGGGATTATCACAAAAAGAACTATGCCGTCCTTCCTGTATGCCAGGATAAAGATGATCAGAAATTTCTGGAACTGGCCTATGACGCCAATGCCGTCTTTCTGCTGACAAAAGACAAGGCTTTATTAAAGCTGTCCTCAAAAACAGGAAAACAGCGCCTCTTTCATATCATCAGGCCGGAATCTTCTTCCATGATAAGCGCTGCATAAGCAAAAGTTGTACAAAAATATAAACATCATTTCTTTTGACATTTTACATGATACGATTAAAATAAATTAAGCTTGACTGTAAAAGCAATTTATTATTGTCGTAAAGGTATCTCATTCTTTTTCAATCCAACCGATTTACAGGATAATCATGTCAACATACAAGCAAATACAGGATCAAATCAAACAACTTCAGCAACAGGCAGAAGAACTGCGCAAAAAAGAACTGAGCGAAACCATCAGCCAGATCAAATCCATGATGGCAGAATATGGCATCACCCTGGCTGATCTTGGCATGAGTGGAAAAAGAAAAGGCCCCCGCGCAAAAACAACGCTTTCTCCCAAATACCGCAACCCGGAAACCGGCGATACCTGGTCCGGCCGCGGGAAAGCCCCCAGATGGATTGACCCGAACAACAAGGAAAAATACCTGATCAAATAAGCACCGTGCTGCTTATGCCAAAAAAGGATAATCGCCGTAATACGGCGATTATCCTTTTTTGCAGGGGCAAGCCTTTTTCCGGAAATACACTTCTTTCCGTGTTCTTCCCCCATTTATGACATCTTGCCAACACCAGCGCCTTTTATTCGGCAACCATCACGATTAATATAGACATATCCATTCCTGGAGGATACCCAATCATGTCATCTCGTCCTTCCAAAACGGTCTATCGCAAAAACTACGCGCCGCCTTCGTTCCTGGTCAATACCGTTGACCTGACCTTTGAACTGGATCCGGCACAAACCCGCGTTCTGTCCAAAACCGAACTGGTGCGTAATCCCCAGGCCCGTCATGCCGATATCATTCTTTATGGCAAAGAACTGGAGCTGGCAGGCATTACCTTAAATGGCCGCCTCCTGAAATCCGGGGAATACACCCTGAAAAACGACACATTGCGCATTGCAAATGCCCCTGCCATCTCGCAGCTTGAAATAGAAACCATCATCCAGCCTGAAAAAAATACCTCATTGATGGGGTTATACCTGTCCAACGGCAATTTCTTTACCCAATGTGAAGCCGAAGGATTCCGGAAAATCACCTATTTCCCGGACAGGCCGGATGTCATGGCAAAATACACCGTTACCCTCAAAGCCGCCAAAAAACAGTTTCCAGTACTGCTTTCCAATGGCAACCTGATTGCGCAAGGTGACCTTCCCAAAGGCCGCCACTATGCCAAATGGGAAGACCCGTTTAAAAAACCTTCCTACCTCTTTGCCATTGTGGCAGGCAAACTGGTTTGCAGGGAAGAAGAATTTATCCTGGCATCCGGGAAAAAAGTCCTGTTGCAAGTCTGGGTTGAAAAAAACAATCTCGACAAAACCGAACATGCCATGGCATCTCTTAAACACAGCATCCGCTGGGATGAAAAACGCTATGGGCTTGAGCTGGATCTTGACCGGTTCATGATCGTCGCTGTCAGCGACTTCAATATGGGCGCAATGGAAAACAAGGGACTCAACATTTTCAATACCCGTTTTGTCCTTGCCAATCCGGAAATCGCCACAGATATGGACTACGCCAATATTGAATCTGTCGTGGGTCATGAATACTTCCATAACTGGACAGGCAACCGCGTCACATGCAGAGACTGGTTCCAGCTCTCCCTGAAAGAAGGACTTACCGTATTTCGTGACCAGGAATTTTCCGCCGACCGCATCGGCACCGATACCGGACGGGCAGTCAAACGCATAGAAGATGTCCGCACCCTTCGCCAGCAGCAGTTTCCGGAAGACGCAGGCGCTATGGCGCATCCGGTCCGGCCTGACTCGTACGAAGAAATCAATAACTTTTACACGGCAACCGTTTACGAAAAAGGGGCCGAAATCGTCCGCATGTACCAGACCCTTTTGGGCAAAGAAGGATTCCGTAAAGGCATGGATCTGTACTTCAGGCGCCATGACGGCCAGGCTGTCACCTGCCACGATTTTCTCATGGCCATGGCAGACGCCAACAACCGCGACCTGACCCAATTCGAAAACTGGTACAGCCAGGCTGGCACACCCCGCCTGAAAATCCGCACCAGCTACAACAGGAAAGCACGTTCCTTCTCCCTGTCATTATCACAATCCTGCCCCCCTACCCCCGGGCAGAAACGGAAAAAGAACCTCCTTATCCCGTTTGCTTTCGGCCTGCTTGACGCCAAAGGCAACAGCCTGCCTGTCAAAAGCCTTGATACCGGTATCAGGACAAACCTTCCCCATACAGCGCCAGGCACCGCCCTTTTGGAACTCACGCAAAAATCCTGCCGGATAACCCTGACAGACATTGATGAAAAACCCGTTCTGTCTGCCTTGCGCAACTTCTCCGCGCCTGTCATTCTCGAATACGACCAGCCTGACGAAGAACTGGCGCTGCTATTTTCAACCGATCCGGACGCATTCAACCGATGGGAAGCCGGGCAACGCCTGGCACTGCGCCACCTTGTACGGCTGGCTGAAGCTGCCCGGGCAGAAAAGCCTCTTGTTCTTCCGGAAACCGTCACAAAAGCCTTTCATTCAGTCCTGTCCAATGAAGACCTAAACCCTGCCCTCCGTGCCCTGGCGCTCACGCTTCCGGCCGAAGCCACCATTGCTGAAGAAATGCAGGAAATCGATCCTCAGGCCATATTCCGGGCAAGGCACTTCATGCAGCAAACCCTTTCCCGCGCCATGCAAAAAACCTGGCTGGCAACTTACAAAAACATCCATACCCGGCATCCCTGCCTTCCCGAACCCGAAGAAGCCGGGAAACGAAGCCTGCGCAACCTAGCGCTTGCCTACCTGATGGCAGCAGGAGACAAAAAACCGGTCGAACTGGCCGTTTCCCAATACGAACAGGCTGACAACATGACAGACCGGCTGGCTGCCTTAACAGCGCTTGCCCATGCCGGTGCCCATTTGGCAGCTTCTCCCGCCAAACGCTGCCTTCGTCACTTTTACCGCGAATTCCGCTCTGAAGCACTGGTAGTTGACAAATGGTTTGCCCTGCAGGCCGCCGCTCCGGCAGCTTCTGCCGAGGCCATCCAGAAACTGGCCGAACATCCCGCCTTTACACTCAACAACCCCAATCGCGCCAGAAGCCTCATCTTTGGTTTTTGCATGAACAATATGGCACAATTTCATGCCAGAGACGGAAGCGGCTACAAACTGTGGGCCCGATATGTGCTGGCGCTGGACAAAATCAATCCTCAAATTGCAGCGCGGCTGTCCCGTGCGCTCACCCAGTACAACCGTTACATACCGGAGTTGAAAGAACAGGCAAGAAAAACACTGGAAGATATCGCAGCCTCCCCGTTATCCAGAGATACCGGCGAAATTATCGGAAAAATACTGGCATCCTGACACTCCGCCAACCAAACAGGAAAACAGGAAGAAACACCATGAGAAAAAAACGCATCAGCCTGACACAGCATCTAATTGAAGAACATCGCATCGCTAACAACATTCCGGAAGAGCTGAGACTCCTGCTTGAAGTCGTCGCCCGCGCCTGCAAAACCATCGGCAATGCGGTAGGCAAAGGCGCACTGGGAGACATTCTGGGCAGCGCGCAAACAGAAAACGTCCAGGGAGAAATCCAGAAAAAACTGGATATCCTCTCCAACCAGATCCTTCTGGAATCCAACGAATGGGGAGGATATCTGGGAGCCATGGCCTCAGAAGAAATGGAAACCATTCACCCCATTTCAAACGATTATCCCAAAGGGAAATATCTCCTTTTGTTCGACCCGCTGGACGGTTCAAGCAACATTGATGTCAACGTCTCCATTGGCACCATCTTTTCCGTCCTTCAAACGCCGGAAACCGGAGAAAACCCCACAGAAAAAGACTTTCTCCAACCAGGCCATAAACAGGTTGCCGCTGGCTACGCACTTTACGGTCCCCAGACCCTTTTCGTCCTCACAACAGGAAGAGGCGTCAACTGCTTTACGCTTGACCGTGAAATGGGGTCATGGGTGCTGACCCAGCGCAACATGCAAATCCCGGCAGATACCAGCGAATATGCCATCAATGCTTCCAATTCCCGTTTCTGGTATCCGCCTGTCAAGCGATACGTCCGTGAAATGACAGAAGGCAGCGATGGCCCCAGAAACAAAAACTTCAACATGCGCTGGGTCGGCTCCATGGTCACCGATATGCACCGCATACTCAGCCGCGGCGGCATCTTCATGTATCCGGCCGATACGCGAAACCCGTCGCAGCCCGGACGCATCCGCCTTCTGTATGAAGCCAATCCGATGGCCTTTATCGTAGAACAGGCCGGCGGCGCGGCAACAAACGGACACCAGCGCTTAATGGATGTCCAGCCGGACAAACTGCATCAGCGTGTTCCTGTATTTCTTGGATCCAAAAACGAAGTGGAGCGGGTAACCCGTTACCATCAGGAAACCTGATTTTTATACACAAAAAATGAAATATCCTGCTGAATAACGCTAAAATTGGAAGTTTGGCCCAATAAGCCATACCGTCACGGCAAGACAAAAACCAAAAATGAATACAATTACCTTTCAGCAAATCATCCTGACACTCCAGCAATACTGGCACAAACAGGGCTGTGCCCTGTTGCAGCCCTATGATATGGAAGTCGGCGCCGGCACCTCTCATCCTGCCACCTTTTTGCAGGCCATCGGCCCGGAGCCCTGGCGGGCAGCCTATGTGCAGCCCTCCCGCCGCCCCAAAGACGGCCGGTATGGCGAAAACCCCAACCGGATGCAGCACTATTACCAGTACCAGGTCGTATTAAAACCGGCCCCGGAAAATATCCTTGATATTTACCTGGGATCGCTGGCCGCGCTGGGACTGGATCTGAAACAAAACGATGTGCGTTTTGTCGAAGACGACTGGGAAAATCCCACGCTGGGCGCATGGGGCCTGGGCTGGGAAGTCTGGCTAAACGGCATGGAAGTCACCCAGTTCACCTATTTTCAACAAGTAGGCGGCTTGGATTGCAAACCCATCCTGGGAGAAATCACCTACGGCCTGGAAAGGCTGGCCATGTACCTGCAAGGCGTGGAAAACGTCTATGACCTTATCTGGACAGAATGGGAAGACCGCGGCATCCGTAAATCCCTGACCTATGGCGATGTTTTCCACCAAAACGAAGTTGAGCAATCCGCCTACAACTTTGAGGGCGCCAACACCAAACTGCTTTTTCCCCAGTTTGCCAACTACGAGGCAGAAGCCAAACGGCTCATCAACGATAAACTGATCCTGCCCGCCTATGAAATGATCCTGAAAACCGCCCACACCTTTAACCTGCTGGATGCAAGAGGCGCCCTGTCTGTTACCGAACGCGCCGCCTATATCGGCCGCATCCGCACACTATCCCGCCTGGTAGCGCAAGGTTATTATGAATCACGCGAAAAACTGGGCTTCCCGAGGCTGGGCAACGCCAGACAGGCTGCCTGAGAAAACGAAAGTTAAAACAAATAAATTGACCTGCCGCAGGCAGAAAGAAAGTTGCACATCATGAATCAAACGCTGCTGGTTGAGTTACTGACCGAAGAACTGCCGCCCAAGGCGCTGGGCAAACTCGCTGACGCCTTTGCCGATACCATCGAAAAAGGGTTAAAGCAGGAAGGATTTCTTACTGCCTCTTCCCAAAAAACCGTATTTGCCACACCCCGACGTCTGGCCGTCACGATAAGCGACGTCTCCCCCATGTCGCCGGACAAAGCCATCCGCCTCAAAGTCCTGCCTGTCTCCGTCGCCCTTGATGCCAAAGGCAATCCGACCGCTCCGCTCAAGAAAAAACTGAACGCGCTGGGATTTCCCGACATCACCGTCAACGACATGGAAAAAGCCATAGACGGCAAAACAGAAAGCTTCTTCTATACCTACACCGCGCCAGGTTCCATGCTGGCAACCGGCCTGCAAACCGTACTGGAAAAAGCCATCCGCAGCCTGCCCATCCCCAAAATGATGACCTATCAGCGGCCCGATGGCGAAACAGTGGAATTTGTCCGGCCGGTACACGGCCTCCTGGCCCTGCATGGCGCACAGGTCATCCCTATTGCCATCCTGGGCCTGCCGGCAGGACGTACCACACACGGCCACCGCTTCCTGACAGAAGGCGAAATCGTCATACCGGAAGCCAACGCCTATGAAGCCACACTGGAATCACAAGGCAAAGTCATCGCCAGCCTCAGCGCCCGCAAAAACAAAATCCGCGCCATCCTGCATGACAAGGCACAGGGCGACCAGGTACTCATGCCTGAGGCACTGTTGGATGAAGTCTCCGCACTGGTCGAATGGCCCGTCGTCTATGAATGCCACTTCGAACCGGTCTTTCTTGATGTCCCCCAGGAATGCCTGATTCTGACCATGCAGACCAACCAGAAATATTTTGCATTGACAGACTCGGCAGGCCGCCTGCGTTCGCGTTTTCTGATCGTATCGAACATGGAAACCAGCACCCCGCAGCGCATTATCAGCGGCAACGAACGGGTTATCCGGCCTCGCCTTTCAGACGCCCGTTTTTTCTTTGAACAGGACAAGAAAAAGAAACTGGAAAACCGCCTGCCAGGCCTGGCCAACGTGGTTTACCACAACAAGCTCGGCACCCTGGCGCAGCGCATGGCCCGGGTTCGTATCCTTGCCGTTTCCATTGCCGAAATGATGCATATTGATACGGCATTGGTTGAACGGGGCGCACGTCTTGCCAAAGCCGACCTGTTGACAGAAATGGTAGGCGAATTCCCGGAATTGCAGGGAATCATGGGAACCTACTATGCCAGGCATGATGGCGAACCGGAAGAAGTTGCTCTGGCATCTGCCGAACACTACCTGCCCCGTTTTGCCGGAGACCGGCTGCCTGAAACCCGAACCGGCACAGCCATTGCCCTGGCTGACAAACTGGAAGCATTGGCAGGCATATGGGGAATCGGATTGCAGCCCACAGGCGACCGCGACCCCTTCGCTCTTCGCCGCCATGCCCTGGGTATCCTGCGTATCCTGATAGAAAAGAAACTGCCGCTGTCCCTGCGCACCCTCCTTTCCGGCGCCGTAGGCATCCTGGCTGCCAATGCCAGCTTCAAGGATCCCACCGAAGAACTGATCCCGTTCATCATGGATCGCTTAAGAGGCCTGTTGCGCGACAGAAACTATACCCCCGCCGAAATAGAAGCCGTGCTTGCGCAAAACCCGGACCGGTTTGATAACCTCCTTGACCGCCTGGAAGCCGTCAAGGCATTTGCCTCCCTGCCGGAAGCCGAATCACTGGCTGCCGCCAATAAACGTATTACCAACATCCTGAAAAAATCCGCCATCCGGGCCGGCATGGTGCAAACCGGCCTGCTTCAGGAAATACCGGAACAGAAACTGCACGATGCCATGCACAGAGTCAAGCCTTTGGCAGACCAGCGGCTGATCCAGGGCGACTATACCGGCACCCTGCAAATCCTGGCACAGCTTCGCAATGATGTTGACGCATTCTTTACGCATGTCATGGTCATGGCAGACGACCAGAAACTGCGTCATAACCGGATAGCCCTTCTGACCGAGCTGCATACCATGATGAATCAGGTGGCCGATATCTCCAAGCTGGCAACCTGAAAAGGAAACCTTCCATCATGAAACTCATCATTCTGGATCGTGACGGCGTAATCAATCAGGATTCTGATTCATTCATCAAGTCACCCGAAGAATGGGAACCCATTCCCGGCTCCCTGGAAGCCATTGCCCGCCTGCACCGTGCAGGTTACCGCATCGTCATTGCAACCAACCAGTCAGGCATAGGAAGAGGCCTTTTCGATATCATTACGCTCAACGCCATTCACCAGAAAATGCATGCTGCTGTCAGGGCTGCCGGCGGCGTGATTGATTCCATCTTCTTTTGCCCCCATACAGCCAGCGACAACTGCGATTGCCGTAAACCACGTCAGGGCATGTTCAATGCCATTGCCAGGCGCTACGACACTTCTCTTGAAGGCATACCGGCAGTGGGAGACTCCCTGCGCGACCTGCAAGCCGGGTTCCTTGCAGGCTGCCGCCCCTTCCTGGTCATGACAGGCAAAGGGAAAACAACAAATGAAAACGGCGGCCTCCCGCCTGAAACCGTCCTGTTTGACAACCTTGCAGCCGTAACCGCCTATTTGCTGGATACTGAAGGGGAAACCAAACCGGAAAAACAGCAAAAACATACCTGACCCGATTCATCCAGCGTACCACCCCAAAGAGGCCATCTTGTCAAAGAAACTGCTTTTTTTCCGCTCTTTCCTGCTTGTCTCCATACTTTGTCCTGTTACGCTGATATGGGCAACCATCTGCCTGCTGACCTTTTTCCTGCCTTACAAGATACGGTTTCTCCTGGCAAGCTCATGGAACAGGGTTGCCATCTGGCTGTTCAAATACATTTGCGGCATCCAATACCAGGTCACGGGCTATGAAAACCTTCCGGATGAACCGGTTATCCTCCTGAGCAAACACCAGTCAGCCTGGGAAACCATCTTTCTCTTATATGCCATGCGCCATCCAACGGTCTTTGTTCTCAAAAAAGAATTGCTGCGCATCCCCTTTTTCGGATGGACACTCATGCTCCTTAACATGATCCCCATCGACCGTTCACAGGGAGCACGCGCCTTCCGGAAAGTGATTGAACAGGGAAAAAAACGATTGGCCGAAGGACAATGGATTGTCATTTTCCCGGAAGGCACCCGCACAGCAGTCGGTGAAAAAATCAAATACCGGACAAGCGGCACACGGCTTGCCATTGAAGCGCAAAAAAAAGTCATTCCCATTGCACTGAATTCCGGGGAATGCTGGCCGCGCCATTCTTTCATCAAAAAACCGGGGAAAATCACAGTCTCTATTGGAACGCCCATTTCCCCCGAAGGGAAATCCCCTGAAGAAATGATGTCTGAAGTCGAAACATGGATTGAATCCGAAATGCGCCGTATCTCGCCGCATGCGTACCAAAGTGTGTAACGATGCAAAAACCACTGAAATCCGGCTCTTCCCCGCTTCAGCTGGATCTGTTTACGGCAGATATGCCATTAATCCCGCCGCCCAAGCCTGCCGGTGGAACAAAAAACCCTTCTCCGGCAGCTCCGCAGTCCTCCCTGGCTAAAAAACGTCTCATTGAACTCAACGGCATAGCCATTGAATATGAATTCCGGCGCTCCCCAAGACGCTCAATCGGTTTCATGGTCAATGAAAACGGCCTGAGAGTAACTGCTCCCCGGCGGCTGCCCCTCCAGGCAGTAGAAAACGCTATCCGGGAAAAAGTGCGCTGGATAACAAACAAACTCGACTATTTCCGTACCCGGTATAAGCCGCAAACAGCACTGCCCACGCTGGAAAACGGCATGACCCTCCCCTACCTGGGCACCCCAATCCGCTTGCAATTACACCAGGGCCAGCCTGGCCATATCCTGTTTCAGGCTGATAATAAAGAACTCGTCATAACAACAGCACAGCCCCTGTCCTCTGTGGCATTGGCAAACTGCCTGAAAAACTGGTTCCAGGAAAAAGCCCGGGAAACTTTTGCAAGCCGCCTGCCTGTTTTTGCCGCCATGCTGGGCGTCAGTTATCGCACCTTTTCCCTTTCATCCGCCAAAAGCCGGTGGGGATCATGTTCCACTTCAGGCCATATTCGCCTTAACTGGCATCTGGTCCACTTTTCACCTGAATTGATTGATTACGTTATCGTGCATGAACTTGCCCACCTCCATGAGATGAACCACAGCCAACATTTCTGGAAATGGGTCTCGAAAATCTGTCCCGATTACAAGGCACTCCGCAACAGACTTCGGGAAGAAAGCCGCCAAATACCCTTCCTGTTCTAGCCATCCCCTGCTTCAGAAAGCGAACCTTGCCCTTCATCCCGTTTCATCGGAAGATCCTTGAAAATAAAGGCAACGGCACACATCAACCGTAACAAATCTTTTGGGGAAACATAACGGGAAACAAGCGTATACAAAATAGCAATCAGATTGCCTTTCCTTTCATGGTCCAGTATCAGCTTTTCCCTGTCCAGCCATTCCTCTACAATCCTTGCCGCCAATGCCAGCCTGGATTCATCCGGAACAGCTGATGGTTTCTCCTGCCGGTTTCCTTCTTCAACCGTCAGATACTCCTCCACATCCTGCCTGGCAACAACGCCCGAATCAGGCTGATCTGAAAAAAGATACCTGTCGGGCACCTCAAAAACCTTCCTGAGGCCGCCGATTCCATACTGCTCTTCATAACGCCAGCCTTCCTTTGCCGCACGCGCCAGGATACTAGATTTTGTTGTCGGCAATCCCGGTAACCGCTTTTGAGCAATTTCTGCAGCTGTATATAACTTTTTCATCAAAACACTTAACCAAAAATGGCTCAAAAAAAACAGTATGATTCCAATCACCAAAATACCGTTGTTTTAACAACAGGCCAAACCATCATGCAACATAACACCTTGCTATACTTAATAAAACAGTTAAAACACTTTAAATAGTCAACCATAATCGGGAGATAAAAAACAACGTATAAGCTGCTTTGCATCCAGCGCTTTTCAAAAATTTTGTTCCATAAGTGAACCAATATTATCACCACATAAGAACTATTGGCAGATTTCCTTTCACTTATCGCTCATTTCTGCACATTCCCATCATCAAATTTTTGTCATCACCATCTTTACATCCCGTCCATAGCGCCATTCATTCGGAAAAGACGCATATTATGCTTTCGCCAAATACCGTATAAAACCCGCCCCATTAATTGAACAACAGACTTTTTTCACAATTGATAAAACACTTTGTCCAATACAGTTTCAGAGAACCTGTTTTTATCATCCGCCAAACAAAACCCCTCTTCCTTGATAGTTTTATAAAAAGGCAGATTGATGAATTGACAGAAAACAGGCTTGACCGCAAGGTACAGCGTTGTTCTTTGTCATCCCCAAAAGGTCAATCTGATAGGCGGCAAATAAAAGCCGGCCGGGATATCTTGAAAAGCCGCTTCTCACAGAGTGATAAAAGTAACAGCATTGCCGGCATTCCTGTTTTTATCATCTCAACACTGTGCAGATTCATTCTGCTATCGGACACTTTCGGCATCATCCCGTCCCCTTATCTACGCCCTGTCCCCTGCCTTGGGTAAACCGGCTCGCCCGCCAGGCATCCCTTGCAGAAATCCCCCGTTTTTTGGCCATAAACAGAATATGCGTTTACAATATCTGCCGGAAACACGGGATTTTCTCCTCTGCAATGATTATCGTAAAACTGCCCGGAGAAAAACCTTCGTACCGATATCCTTCTTCCCTCATGGAAATCCAGATGATTCACAAAACCATGCTTGAAAATATCGGCATCAACGTACCGGAAGATGCCAGCCGTTTCTTTACCCAGGATTCCGATATTGTTTTCCTGATCCCCTCTGCAGACGAATACGGATGCAGCATTATCATTGAGGAAACTTCCGTCAAAATCCCGCTGACGGCACAACAGATTGAAGCGCTCAAGGCAGCCAACTGCTATGGCGAAACAGGATGGACCCTTATCTGACCGGCCGGTCAGATAAGGCATCCCCTCAATCCTTCTTATCCGGCCAGCCACCTCGCGCTTTTCCCCGAATACCATTCATGCACCTTATTGGGATATAGGGAACATAAACTGATCCGGCTCACCGTCTTTCTGTTACTTTTACAAAACCGGCAACTGCCCTTTTTCTGAACCCATTTCATGCACGACGGCGTTATCAACTTTATTCAGGATCTGGCCGTTATCATGCTGATAGCCGGCATCGTGACAGTTTTATTTCACCGGCTAAAACAACCTGTTGTGCTGGGATATATCGCTGCCGGTATCCTGATTGGGCCGCACACCCCGCCATTTGAGCTGATAAGCGATGAACATACCGTCAAAATCCTGGCAGAACTCGGCGTCATTTTCCTGATGTTCTCGCTTGGACTGGAGTTTTCACTCAAAAAACTCTTCAAAGTAGGGACAACCGCCTTTATAGCCGCCTCGCTTGAAATTGTCCTGATGATCTGGCTTGGCTACCAGATCGGCCTGTGGCTCGGCTGGACCAGCAACCTGGATGCCCTGTTTCTGGGCGCGCTGTTGGCGATTTCCTCAACCACCATCATCATCAAGGCACTCAAAGACCTGAAAATGAAAAACGAGCGGTTCGCCCAGCTCATTTTCGGCATCCTCATCGTAGAAGACATCCTGGGCATTGGCTTAATAGCCCTGCTCTCCGGCATCGCCATCTCCGGCACCGTCAACAGCCGAGACGTTTTTTCCACCGTCGGCAAACTGTCGCTCTTTATGATCGTCGCACTGGTTTTTGGCATCCTGCTTGTGCCCCGTCTCCTGGCCTATGTCGCCAGATTCAACCGGGATGAAATGCTCTTGGTCACTGTTTTGGGGCTTTGCTTCGGATTCTGTCTCATTGTCGTCAAACTGGAATACAGCATGGTTTTAGGCGCCTTTTTAATTGGCGCCATTATGGCGGAAGCAAACGAACTGGCAAAAATAGAACGGCTCATCGAACCCATACGGGACATGTTCAGCGCCATTTTTTTTGTTGCCATCGGCCTGTTGCTGGATCCCCGCGCCATGCTGGAACATGCCTTTCCCATCCTCATCATCTCCCTTGTCGTTATCCTGGGAAAAGTCGCCAGCTGCACACTGGGCGCGCTGGTAGCCGGCAATGACGGGAAAACCTCCCTCAAAGTTGGCATGGGGCTCTCCCAGATCGGCGAATTCTCTTTCATCATCGCCTCGCTGGGCATGTCATACAAAGTGGTCAGCGACTTCCTGTATCCGATTGCCGTCGCCGTTTCTGCCATAACGACCCTCACCACGCCCTACCTGATCCGCGCATCGGATCCAATGGCAAAAACACTGGGAAAACTGATACCCGCCCCGCTGGCCCGCCTTGCAAAACTCTATCGGGAATGGCTCCATTACCTCCAGCCGCAAGGCGGCAATGCCATCCTGGCAGGCATGATACGCCGGATCATCATCCAGATCAGCGTCAACCTGTCCATTGTGGTTGCCATCTTTCTTGGCAGCGCCTATATCGCAAACTTCATGGGAGCCTGGCTGGAAAAAGGAATACAGGATACGGATTACCAAAAATCCATCATCTGGGGAACAACCGTACTGCTGTCGCTGCCATTCCTGATAGCAGCCTTCCGCAAATTCAAGGCACTTTCCATGCTTTTGGCCGAAATGAGCGTCCGGGAAAGCGTAACCGGCCGGTACACCAAACAAGTCAGGCACGCCATCAGTGAAATCATTCCCCTGCTGTTCGTTGCCGCAACCCTCTTTATCCTGGCTGCTCTAAGCGCCGGCATCCTGCCAAAAGGACTTTCCCTGCTTCTTGCCATCGGCGTCATTATCGCCATCATGCTCGTATTGCGTCAGTGGTTCATCCGCATCCATTCCCGTCTTCAAATCGCGCTTTATGAGACAATGGACCATAGCCATGACGGTGATTCGTCCGACAGTTGACTTTCTTTAGCGAAATCTTATCCTGTCAGCCGTTATACAGAATAAAATTTTTATTTTCCATTCATCTCTTCAGGCTTGCCATGTCACAGGATAACCTCAAACTCTCCGTTGCCCGCGCTGCGCTGGCATACCTTCCGGAAGGCCAAATTATCGGCATCGGAACCGGTTCAACCGCCAATTTCTTTATTGACGAACTGGCCAAAACAAAAGAAAAAATCAAAGGTGCTGTGGCCTCCTCCGAAGCAACCGCAGCACGCCTTCGCTCACACAATATCGCTGTATTTGACTTAAACAGCATTACTTCCATCCCTGTCTATATTGACGGCGCAGACGAAATCACCCGGGAAGGCGTCATGATAAAAGGCGGCGGCGGCGCCCTGACCCGTGAAAAAATTGTCGCATCAGCCGCCGGCCAATTCATCTGTATTGCCGATGAATCTAAACTGGTTACCACCCTCGGCGCCTTTCCCCTGCCAATAGAAGTCATTCCCATGGCACATGCCATCATTGCCGGAAAATTGCGCTCCCTTGGGGGAGATCCCTGCCTGCGCATGAAAGAAAACAAGCCATACCAGACCGACAACGGCAACTTCATCCTGGATATCCGGCAATTGCAAATACATAACCCGGTTGCCCTGGAAAAAGAAATCAACAACCTGCCCGGAGTGGTAACCGTCGGGCTTTTCGCCCAAAGGAAAGCCGATATCTGCCTTCTTGGGACAACCGGCGGCGTTAAAACCCTCGCATTCTGACAACCTGCGCCAGACCAGGCGCATGCACAACACCTTGTTACATCAGTGAAATTAATGCAAATGTAAATTTGCTTGACAAAAAGAGAAGCTTTTCCGTAAGCTTTCAGGCTACATTGATCTGAAACAAGTAAAGTAAACATATGGCATCCCGATATGGCATCAGGCTCTTTGTAACCCTTTTGACAGCAACCATTCCGTTTTCCCTGCCGGATGCCTGCTCGGCTGGCGATATTTCCCTGCCCAGATACAGCAAAGATGCCCAGCTTGCTGCTTTTCATTCCTCGCTCAACACCCGTATCTCCCCGGCAGAAATCATTGAAGATGATCCTGTCACAGAAGTGCTGTCCATGTATGAAATTGATGTCTGGGACAGAATTCGCAGAGGGTTCGCCATCCCCGACCTCGAAAATTCGCTGGTCGGCAACCACGAGCGTTATTACCTGAAAAACCCGGAATACTTTGAACGGACGACAAACCGCGCTTCACGCTACCTTTTCCACATTGTCCAGGAACTGGAAAAGCGGGGTATGCCCACAGAACTGGCCTTGCTGCCCTTTATTGAATCCGCCTTCAACCCCCATGCAAGATCATCGGCCAAAGCAGAGGGAATGTGGCAATTTATCCCCAGCACAGGCCTTCATTACGACCTGGCGCAATCCGTCTTCCGTGACGACCGGCGTTGCATCCTTTCCTCCACAGAAGCGGCCTTAACCTACCTGCAAAACCTCTACAACATGTTTGGGGACTGGCATCTTGCCCTTGCCGCCTATAACTGGGGAGAAGGCTCTGTCAGGCGTGCCATCCAGAAAACCAGAGCAGCAGGCCAGCCTGTGGATTTCAACAGCCTGTCTGCCCGCATGCCGGCTGAAACACGCAACTACGTCCCGAAACTGCAAGCAGTCAAAAACCTGATTGCCGCGCCGGACCAGCATGACATTCGCCTTCCCCAAATCGAGAACCAGCCATATTTTGTCAAAATTGGCAAAACCCGGGATATTGATGTCAAAGTCGCCGCCAAACTGGCAGAATTGTCCATTGAAGACTTCCGTGCGCTCAACCCCCAGTTCGGCCAATATGTCATTACCGGCGGCTCGGATGTCCATCTGCTTCTGCCAAAAGAAAATGCTGAAAAATTCAGGCAAAACCTGGCAAACTGGAAACAGCCCCTCTCCTCATGGACAGCCTACCAGGTTACCCAGCCCCGTGAAACCGTTGAATCCATTGCGGAAAAATACAATACCACACCGGATACCATCCGCCATGCCAACCATATTCCGTCCCAAATGGTGCTGAAATTCGGTTCAACCGTACTGGTTCCCAAACCGGCTTCCGCAGACCATAAAAACGAAAAAGACATTTCACCTGAAATTGCCGCCACAGGCAAAATAGCCCTGGAACGCATCGGCTCGCCTACCCGTGTTGTCAAAGTAAAAGTCAACAGGCAGGACAACCTTGCCTCCATCGCCAAACGCTATAAAACCAGCGTTGCCGATATCCGCTCATTAAACAGGCTGACCAGCGACAAAATAACATCCGGCACTATTTTAAAAGTGCATGTTCCCGCAAAGGCAGCCTCAAAACGGGCCATTTCCAGACCACGCGCTGCCAGCAGCCACGTTCTCCAGAAAACAAAAACCGGCTGATAAGCTGCTTTGGAAAGCATCCCCTGATGGGCTTTTATACTTATTCATACAACAAACAACCATAAAAAAGTTGCCGCAACGGAAGCGACAGCCTACAATTTCACGATTACCTTTTATCCCGGTGCTTTTACCGGAAATAAATACTAAAATCTGCGACAGGCTTACCGCAGAACAAACGATTGTAATTGGAGTGATGAATGGGATTTTTGCAAGGGAAAAAAATTCTGATAACCGGCTTGCTCTCAAACCGTTCCATTGCACATGGAATCGCCCAGGCATGTCATCGTGAAGGCGCTGACCTGGCTTTTACCTATGTCGGCAGCCGTTTCAAGGATCGTATTACCGAATTTGCCAAAGAATTTGGCAGCAATATGGTCTATGAGTGCGACGTTACCAGCGATGAACATATCGCCAGCCTGTTCGACGAAATCGGCAAGGCATGGGGAAAGCTGGACGGCCTGGTTCACGCTATTGCATTTTCCCCTCGCGAAGCGATTACCGGAGACTTCTTTGACGGTTTCTCCCGCGAAGCCTTCAGAATCGCCCATGACGTCTCTGCATACAGCTTCCCGGCCATGGTCAAGGCAGCCAAACCGCTTTTCCAGCCGGGTTCCTCTGCCTTGACGCTGACCTATCTGGGCGCCAACCGGGCTATCCCCTACTACAACACCATGGGCCTGGCCAAGGCATCCCTTGAAGCAACCGTGCGTTACATGGCAGATTCCCTTGGCAAGCATGGTGTCAGAATCAATGCCATCTCCGCAGGTCCCATCCGGACTATTGCATCCAGCGGTATCAAGGATTTCAATCTCCTTTTGAACTTCGTTGAAAACCATGCCCCGCTTCGCCGCAATGTCACCATTGAAGAAGTCGGCAATGTTGCTGCTTTCATGCTTTCCGACCTGGCATCAGGCGTAACCGGCGAAATAACCTATGTGGACGGCGGATTTAACTTCGTCATGGGACTCAATCCCGATGTAGATACCCCCCCTGCCCGCAGCTGATTTACCCTACCCTTCCGGCCAGATACCGTATCTGGCCGGATCCTCTTCTCTGAAAGAATACCTCTTCCTCTTCAGGAAAATAGCCAACACCGTTTGGTAGTCACGCCGCTTACTTTTCTGCCAGCTCCTCCAGGCGCTGTTTTTGCCATTCACGCTCCTTGGCGTCAATAATGGAATGATCATAAAACGTCACATCCGGCGCCTGCCTGGCCAAAGACAACTGTTCCAGCGCGGCCGATATCCCGCCGGAAAGGCTATAAGATTCGGCAAGCGCCAGATGCATCAGCGCAACCTTTCCCTGCGCGCCATACACCTTGGCCAACAACCCCTGTATCATGGCATCATTGCGATAAAGCTGCGCCTGCTTGCGGAGATAAGCCAGCGCCTTGTCATACTTCCCGGCATGGTACAGCACCCCTGCATACTGATAAGACAACGCCCTGGATGAAGGAAAGCGGGAAAGCGCCGCTTCAGTATCCTTTGCAGCCGCTGCATACTGCCTGGAAGCCGTCTTGATATCAATAGCCGTAACAGTCAGTGCCAAACTGCGCTGCGCAGCCTTTTCTCCAATAAGCTGCCGCGCCTCCTGCAACAATACCGCCGCCCTGGCAGCATCATCCTGCTTCAATGCCAGCAAAGCCTGCCCGTAATAGCCGGCCGAGGCCAGATAACGTCCCCCTGTCTTAATCATTTCCTGAAACCCGGCAGAGGCAGTCTCAAACCCCTTTGCACTGTTGTCCTGCAAAAGCTGCGCACGGATACGGACATAATAAAAATCCGGGGTATCCGCATGCTGGCGATAAGGCTCCGACTGTACCCGTGCCTCAATATCCGCAATTCGCTCGCTGGTTAACGGGTGAGTCCGCAAATAGGCAGAAACCCCCTCGCCGTAATTCCGGTTTGCCCTTTGCAAACGCTCAAAAAACAGCACCATGCCGGTAGTATCAAAACCGCCTCCACGCAATATCAGAAAACCAATGCGGTCAGCTTCCCGTTCCGCATCCCAGTTAAAATTCAGCTGCTTTTGTATCGCCAGCCCCTGGCCGCCCACCGCCAGCGCCCCGGCGGCATCCGCATTCTTGGCAGCGCCGGCAATCGCAGCCAGAACCAGCGAGGCAATCGGAATCAGCATATCCTGCTTCTGGTTGCCAATCATGCGTGCAATATGCCGCTGGGAAACGTGCCCGATTTCATGCGACAGCACTGAAGCCAGCTCCGATTCACTTTGGGCCGCCAGCAATAGTCCCGTATGTACGCCAATAAAACCGCCCGGCAAGGCAAACGCGTTCAACGTCGGATCACGCAGCGCAAAGAAAAAGAAATCATTGCCTGCCTCCCCGCGAACCTCCGGCGTCGCATGAACCAGCTTATAGCCAATCCCGTTGAGATATTCGGTAACGACATCATCCTCAATATAATCCGGATCTGCCTGGATACGCCGCATAATCTCAACCCCTATCCTGTATTCCATCATCGGCGAAAGCTCACTTCCGGCAGCATCCCCCATCGTTGGCAAATTACTGTATTGCGCATATACGGCAGGCGGCCACACCCATGCAAACAGCAAAGGCAACAACAGCATCCTGCAAAAAGCAGATAACCGTTTTTCACTGAAGAACCGTTTCTTTCCCATCATGTTATGATACCTTCTCTGGGCAGCTGGTTCACACCCACCCTGCTCCATTTTGTCATCCTTAAAACCATGTCCCCATCTTCCCGCGAAAACCACATGCTGACCCATTTCAACACAGAAGGCCAGGCGCACATGGTTGACGTTGCAGATAAAGCCGATACCCGCCGTACAGCAACAGCAGAAGGCACCATCCTGATCAGGCAGCCGGCATGGGATCAGGTCAAAGCCGGCACAGCCGAAAAAGGAGATGTACTCGGCATTGCACGGACAGCCGCCATCATGGGCGCCAAGCGGACAAGCGACCTCATCCCCCTGTGCCACCCGCTGCCGCTTACCCACATCAGCGTTGATTTTATATTGCAGGAAGAACCGCACGCCGTCATCTGCCGCGCCCGTGTTGAAACAGTCGGCAAAACCGGCGTGGAAATGGAAGCCTTAACTGCCGTACAAACCGGCCTGCTGACCATCTACGACATGCTGAAAGCCATTGATAAAGGCATGGTCATCCATAACGTCCGCCTTCTGCAAAAAACAGGCGGAAAATCAGGCAACTGGCCTCCCGAAACCTGTGCGCCCTAAAGCTGCCTGTCAGTGAAGCCGGGTATCCTCCCTGGCCGATTCAGGTAGCTCCGCATGCACCAGCTCTGCATGCACATCTGCAAACAACGGACCGCCGCACTCCTCGCAATATTCCGTCAAAAAGCGTTCCGGATGCTTCTTCTCGCACAGAACACCCGCCTCATCAAGCGCAGCTAAAATATGAACCAGCGCCCCCTGTCCGGCAGGCCTTTCATGGAAACCCGCCTCATCCCCTGGCAGCCTGGCTTCATCCGCATCATATACCGGCCAGACCACGCCATACAGAACCTGCGGATTATCTTTCAGATAAAAACCGATACGATATTCCGTAATGAAATCCTGAAGAGTCGATTCAACAAATTCCCCGATAACCGCCCGCAAATCTTCTGCCGAAACATCCAGCGCATGCGTCAGATAATTGACAGCAGCATGAACAGCAGCCGGCCGGATCTGTTGATCCGCTTTCCGGCAAGCATCAAAAAAAGCCCCGGGTAAAATGACATCCAGCATACAGCCCGCCATCATACCGGACAATAACGGAATAGCCCTTTTCTGCCAGTCAGCCAGGCACCTCTGCCGCCTTTTTTCAGAGCTTGCCAAATTGGCTGCCTCCTGCCAGCGAAACATCGGCAGGGAAACCGGCACAGACGCCGCTATGACCAGATAGCGCACATCCGCCAGAAAAGAAGGCGTCTCCTGCTGTGACAAAACCGCCGTTTTATCAGACAAAGAAGCGGCAAACTGTTTCATCAGGGAAAACACTGCCACATGAGACTGGGGCAACTGGTCAATAGCATAGAGTTCAGGCATCAGAAAAAACGATGCCTTTTCAGCAAAAACCCCCTCTTTCAGAGCAGAAAAAAGCCCGGCATGAAGCGTCTCCGGCAGCGGGCCGCAAGGAATGGCAAAACGAGTCCATGCCAAAACCGGCGCAACCATCAAAAGCACCTCATGCTCCGTCCCTTCCCGCTGGACAAGGCAGGATTCGCTTAATGCTTCCACCGTCTCCAGCAACACCTCATATGCGCCCGGATCAGCCTGATAAAGATGCGCAACAGCCGAATCCAGTTTCTCCTGCTTTTTCGTCTCAAGCAATCTCAAAACCGATCCTTCAAGCTGCTTTTGCCAGAAACGGTATTCAGGTCGGCTGGCAGCCCGGCTGCTTTCCGTTGCCAGGAAAACCAGACGCTGACTGGCCGGTAAAAGCTGGGAAAAATCCTTTTTTTCAGGATAAGACATGGTAAAAACAGAACCCTCCAAGGGCTGTATTGTATTAGAGACTGCCGGCCGGAAACAAACAGAAGCACCCGATTATCACATGCCGTAAAACAAACAGGCCCTGCAATACAAAATCGCAAGACCTGTCATCCTGGCGCCATATTGGCATCTCCAAGGGGAGTCGAACCCCTATTCCCACCGTGAAAGGGTGGTGTCCTAACCATTAGACGATGGAGACACTGCCTCTTCCAAAGAAGATTCTGTCAGAAAATCTGGCATCTCCAAGGGGAGTCGAACCCCTATTCCCACCGTGAAAGGGTGGTGTCCTAACCATTAGACGATGGAGACACTGTTTTCCCGTTTCAGCCAACCTGAATCAGGCTGGTGGAGGTAAGCGGGATCGAACCGCTGACCTCTTGCATGCCATGCAAGCGCTCTCCCAGCTGAGCTATACCCCCGTAAAGAAGCAATAATTATAACAGCATTTAAAAAATAGTGGTAAATTTTATGCCTGCCATTTTCCCTTCAATGCAACATTTTCCGGTTTATCACCCATCCACGCACTGTTTTCAGGCAAGATAAGCCGACAAGCGCGACAACACCCTGTCCCTTCCAAACAGCACCACTACGGCGTCAATCGAAGGCGTATGCAGCTCTCCTGTTAAAACCAGCCGTAACGGCATTGCAAGCTGCGGCATCTTCAGCTTGTGCGCGGCAAGAACCTCCTTCGTCATAGCCGATACAGCAGCCCTGTCCCACACAACCGTTTCACATTTTTTGGCAAAATCCTGCAAGGCCGCACGGGAAGCCTCTCCCAAATATTTCTGCATCAATGCCGGATCAGGGTGCGGCTCCCGGTAAAACAACATCGCCGTATCAGCCAGCTCATGAAGCGTATGGGCACGTTCCTTCAACAGTGCAACCACCTCCTGCAAATCCGGCGCATTTTCCATCTGCGCACCCATATCCGCCATCCTCGGCAAAATCAGCTCAGCCAGCCAGGCATTATCTGCCTGCCGGATATAATGGTTATTCAGCCACTTCAGTTTTTCCGGATTAAACTGGGCGGCCGAACGGGACATATGATCAAAATCAAACCACTGGCAAAACTGTTCCGCAGAAAAAATCTCGTCATCTCCATGGCTCCATCCCAGCCGTGCCAGATAATTGAGCATGGCATCCGGTAAAAAGCCCTGTGCCGGATATTCCATCACCGACACCGCGCCATGCCGTTTGGAAAGTTTCTCGCCGTCATCCCCCAAAATCATGGGAACATGGGCATAAAATGGCAACGGCGCACCCAGCGCTTTCAGAATATTAATCTGGCGCGGCGTATTATTCACATGGTCATCCCCCCGTATCACATGGGTAATACGCATATCCCAGTCGTCCACCACCACGCAAAAATTATAGGTTGGCGTCCCGTCCTGGCGGGCAATAATCAGGTCATCCAGTTCCTGGTTGGAAATAGTAATCGTCCCCTTGACCAGGTCATTCCAGGTCACACTGCCCTCTGTTGGGTTCCTGAAACGAACAACCGGCTTTCTGCCTGCGGGAACAGGCGGCAGCACCTTACCGGGTTCAGGACGCCAGGTGCCGTCATAGCGGGGATGCTCGCCTGCGGCACGCTGCCTCTCCCGCATAGCTTCCAGTTCCTCCGGCGAGGCATAGCAGTAATAGGCAGAACCCTCTTTCAGCATCTGCGCAATGACTTCCCGATACCGGTCCATCCGCCGCATCTGGTAAAAAGGCCCCTCGTCATAATCCAGCCCAAGCCATTCCATCGCATCTAAAATAGCCTGTACTGCTTCCGGTGTAGAACGTTCTACATCCGTATCTTCAATCCTGAGAACAAACTCGCCGCCAAAATGGCGGGCATAGGCCCATGAAAAAAGCGCAGTGCGCGCACCGCCCAGATGAAGAAAACCGGTCGGGCTGGGGGCAAAACGGGTTCGGACTGTCATGCTGCAATCGAGAAAATGAAAAAACATATTTTACCGCGGCCGCTGCATTTCTTAAACTGTCTCGGCAGCCACCAAAGCCAGCCCTGCCTGCTTTGGGCAAAAAAAATGCCCGCATAGACAATGTCTATGCGGGCATTCCTGTACTACCTTTTCAGCAGTGATTAAGCAAACATCTTCATCGTTTGCAGAACCACCTGATAGATACCCCAAACCAGCGGAATACCAACAATCAGCCAGCAAATAACCAGGGTACCGGCAGAAGTCGGTTTTGCCGGAGGAATAACACCGGAAGCCTGGGCTGCCTGAATCTTGTCTTCCAGCTCAGCCTTAACAGCTTTCACTTCTTCTTCCGTCATGTAGTACTTGCTGCTGACCGGACGAATCAGGACAATGAAAATCACTTCCACTGCCAGGAAAGCAGCCATAATATACAGAACAACCGAGTAGGCCTGTGCTTTGGCAACGCCGGCATTCAGCTGCATGTCGCGGATAACGTTGACAAGCACCGGAGAAACCAGACCGGCGGTTGACCATGCCGTCAGCAGGCGACCGTGGATAGCGCCCACGAACTGGGTGCCGAACAGGTCAGCCAGGTAAGCCGGAATGGTGGAGAAGCCGCCGCCGTAGAACGAAATACAAATACAAACGGCGCACAGGAACATCACCAGGTTCAGCGAAGAAGCCAGCGTCGGGATAGAAGCATACAGAATGCAACCAACGATGGAATAGATAAAGTAAACCGTTTTGCGGCCCAGTTTATCGGAAAGCGAAGCCCAGACAACACGGCCGCCGATGTTAAACAGGGAACACAACCCGGTAAAGCCTGCTGCCACCATGGCAACCTGGCCTTTTTGCGCATCATTCAGCTGGTCAAACGGCACGCCCGGCAAACCGATGAGGTTACCGGCAAACACTTCCTGAAGCAGCGGGGAAGCCATTGCCAGCACACCGATACCGGCAGCAATGTTCAAAAAAAGCATGAACCAGCAGCACCAGAACTGGGGAGTCCGGACAGCCTTGCTGGTAGAAACGTTGAACGAGGAAGCTTCAACCAGACCGCCGTGGCCATCATCCACCATATTGCCGGTATGTTTCGGTTCCCAGCCGGCAGGCTTGTAACCTGACGGAGCAACCCGGATAGTGAAGCAACCCAGCAGCATCATGACCGTATAAATGCAGGCCATTACGAAGAAAGCCTGCCACAGGCCAACGGAAGTGGAAGTACCGAAGAAAGCAATCAGTTTTTGCGACAGGGGAGCGCCAACCATTGCGCCGCCGCCGAAACCGCCCACAGCCATACCGGTTGCCATACCAACCCGGTCAGGGAACCACTTGATCAACGTGGAAACCGGTGTGATATAGCCCAACCCAAGGCCGACACCGCCAATAATTGCGGAAAGCCAGGCAATCCACAACTGGTGGGTATAGGTCGCGAGCGACAACATAAAGAAGAAAAAGCAGAAGCAAACACAGGATGCCAGGCCGCATTTACGGGGACCGGCGTGTTCAAGCCAGTTACCGAAAATAGCGGTGGTGGTGCCCAGCATGAAGAACAAAATACTGAAAATGACCGCGCACATGATCACTTTCCAGTCGCAACTGGTCGTGAAAAGCTGTGAAAATATGCTTGAGTCAGCGGGGCAATCCAGAGGTTTGCCAAGCCCCTGGCTTACGCCAATCAGTTTGGACATCGGCAACCAGAACACGGACATACCATAGCCCATACCCACGCACAGGTGGATCATCAACGCTGACGTCGGCACCAGCCAGCGGTTGAATCCCTCCCCTGCAACAGTATATTCCTTATTTAGGAATTTTAAGCCAGCCATACTATTACTCTCCTAGGATTAAAAAACAAAAATATCTTTATAGATATTCCAAACACTTAAGGGCAACATGCAAAACGCATGTCATAAAAAACATTTTTCAGCCATAAAAAATGTTTTTTGACACGGCATGATAACACCGCATTTTTTTATCATCTATAGGTAATTTTTTGCATAATTTTTCCCGCATCAGGTTAGAATGCGTTATGTATAAAGTTTCGATCGAGCCGCACTGGCGCATTGCCTTTGGCGACAATCCTTCCATGGATACCGCCTTGCTGTTGCGCCTGCTGGCCTTAATCCACTCGGAAGGCGCCATTCTGAAAGCCGCACAAACCCTAGGGCTTTCATACCGCCATGCCTGGGGATTATTGCGCGAGGCGGAAAACATTTTCGGTGCGCCGCTGCTTTCAAAACACCGCGGCCGCGGAGCCACCCTCACCCGGCTGGGCACAACCCTGCTGTGGGCAGACCGGCGCATTGCCGCCAGGCTTTCCCCCACCCTGGCAAGCCTGTCCTCCGAACTGGAACGGGAACTGGAACGAAGCATCTCGGATGGAGCCCATCCTTTGCGGCTTTATGCCAGCCACGGTTTTGCCGTCGCCGCCCTGATGGAACAAATCAATGCCGCCGGCTTGTCTGTTGAACTGCGCTATTTGAACAGCCTGGAATCCATTGCCGCCCTCTCGCAAAAAGAGTGCGAGTTTGCCGGATTCCACGTGCCAGTCGGTTCCTTCGAAACAGAAACCGTCCGTCTGTTCATGCAATACCTTTGCCCGAACCGGCACCAGCTTATTCATCTGGCATATCTGAAACAGGGCCTGTTCGTTGCTCCTGGCAACCCCAAAAAAATCCGCCGGCTCGAAGACATTGCCAAACCGGGCATCCGGTTTGTCAACCGGCAAACCGGTTCAGGCACACGGCGCGCGCTGGAACGCCTGCTGGAAGAAAACCGTATTTCCTGTCATGACATCAACGGCTTTGAAACCGCCGAATTTACCCATGCCGCCGTTGCCGCCTACATTGCCAGCGATATGGCCGATGTCGGCTTTGGCGTAGAAACCGCGGCCCGCCACTTCGGGCTGGATTTTGTGCCGCTCATGCAGGAACGCTACTTCTTTGCCCTGTGCAAAAACACATGGAAAAAATACCCCCCCCTAAACGACGTGCTGACTATCATGCAAAACCCCGACTTCAAAAAACACGTCAACCAGCTGGGCGGATATGATGCAACAGAAGCCGGCCGCATTTTAAGCCTTGAGGAAGCCTTCGGCACAGCTGCCGTATAAGGGCTACCCCCTTTCCACTGCTATCCCGGGAAATTTCCCCTTGCCGTCTTTGGGCAACTGCGAAATCTTCATTCCCAGGCGGCGCGCAATTTGCAAAAAAACGCGTGAAACCGCGCCATCCGGCTCAACAACAACCGGCGGCGTTCCCTCGTCGCCCTGCTCGCAAACCGACATCCGAAGCGGCAGCCTGCCCAGCACATCCACCCCGTGCCGGATGCCCAGCTTTTCAGCGCCGCCTTCCCCGAAAACCGGTTCGGCATGGCCGCAGCAAGAGCAAATATGCAAACTCATATTTTCCACAATACCCAAAACAGGAATACGGAGCTTCTCGAACATGGCCAGCCCTTTCTGCGCATCGGAAAGCGCCACATCCTGCGGCGTTGTCACAATCACCGCACCGGTCAGCGGCACACGCTGGGCAAGCGTCAAGGGAATATCTCCCGTTCCTGGCGGCAAATCAAGAATCAGGTAATCTAGGCCGCGCCAGTTTGTTTTCTCCAGAAGCTGCAAAAGCGTCTGCGTCGCTACCGGCGCACGCCAGATAACCGGTTCTTCCGGATCAATCATCAGCCCGACAGACATAAACTGGATGCCATATTTTTCCAACGGATCAAACGTCTTCCCGTCCGTTGACTGCGGCCGTGCTGTTTCCCCAAACAGAATAGGCAACGAGGGGCCATGCACATCCGCATCCAGAATACCCACCGCCGCCCCTTCTGCCGACAGAGCCAGGGCAAGGTTGGCCGCCACAGTTGACTTGCCGACACCTCCTTTTCCCGAAGCAACAGCAATCATATTCTTGACTGCAGGCAAAGGCTTCAAAACACCCTGGACAGCGTGCGCACGGATATCGGACGTCACCTCCACGCGGATATCGCCTACACCGGGCAAATTCCGCAGCGCACCGGTAATCTGCGCCCTTACCGCTTCCCACCGGCTTTTTGCCGGATACGGCAGCCCGATCAACACAGAAACATGGTTTCCCTCTGCATGAATCTGTTTTACCGACCGGGACGAAATCCAGTCCAGGCCGGTATCCCCGTCAACCACCGTCGAAAGAACACGGCTGACAGCCTCGGTTGTAATATCCATTTTTCCTCCACTCGGCAAAAAGCCAGTCTAACGCAATTGCCAAAGATACTACAAAGCCCTATCCTTTAGCTTTCCCTGTTCTGTCACCCTATTTTTACCAACTGCCATGTCACGAAAACTGTTTGTCACCACTGCGCTTCCCTACGCCAATGCCCCCTTCCATATCGGGCATATCATGGAATATATCCAGGCCGACATCTGGGTCCGTTTCCAGCGAATGCAGGCCGATAACGGCAAACAGCGCGAAGTGCATTTCGTCTGCGCCGATGATGTGCATGGCGCGCCAATCATGATTGCCGCAGAAAAAGCAGGCAAAACCCCGCAGGAATTTGTCCGGGAAATTGCGGCCAGCCGCAAAAAACCGCTGGACGGCTTCCACATCCGTTTTGACAACTGGGATTCAACAGACAGCCCGGCCAATCACGCGCTCTCACACGAAATCTACCGGAACCTGAAAACAAAAGGACTCATTGAGAGCAAAACCATTGAGCAATTTTTTGACCCGGTCAAAAAAATGTTTCTGCCGGACCGCTATATCAAGGGAGAATGTCCAAAATGCGGCGCAAAAGACCAAAACGGCGATTCCTGCGAAGTATGCAGCTCTGTTTATGCGCCGACAGACCTGAAAGCGCCTTACTCCATCCTGAGCGGCACCACACCGGTACTGAAATCCTCCGAACACTTCTTCTTCCGTTTGTCCGACCCGCAATGCGTTGCCTTTTTGCGTGAATGGATACTGGGCAGCGTCAATGGCCGTCCCCGCCTCCAGCCGGAAGTCGCCAACAAGGCCAAAGAATGGCTGGAAGGAAAAAACGGCGAAGAAAGCGGCCTGTCCGACTGGGACATCAGCCGGGATGCCCCCTATTTCGGCATCGAAATTCCTGATGCGCCCGGAAAATACTTCTACGTCTGGCTGGATGCGCCGGTCGGATACCTGGCCTCGCTGAAAAATTACTTCAGCCGGATCGGCCAGGATCTTGATGCCTTCATGGCAGATCCGGAAACCGAACAGTACCACTTCATCGGCAAGGATATCATTTACTTCCATACCCTCTTTTGGCCTGCCATGCTGCATTTTTCCGGCCGGAAAGTGCCGGACAGCGTCTTCGTACACGGCTTCATCACCGTTTCCGGGGAAAAAATGTCCAAATCCCGCGGAACTGGCATTTCGCCTGCCCGTTACCTGGATATCGGCATGAATCCCGAATGGCTGCGGTACTACATTGCCGCCAAATTAAACGCCCACGTCGAAGATGTGGACTTTGCGGCAGAAGATTTCATGGCGCGCGTCAATGCCGACCTCATCGGAAAATACGTCAACATCGCCAGCCGGGCAGCCGGGTTCATCACCAAAAAATTCGGCGGCCGTATTCATTCAGGCAACAATGGCGCTGCCCATCCGCTGCTGGAAGAACTCCGTTCGGGAGCCGGTGAAATCGCCGCGCTTTACGATGCCCGCGAATACAGCCGCGCACTCAGGCACATCATGCGCTACGCCGACCTGGTCAACGCCCATGTGGACGAACTCAAGCCCTGGGTACTGGCCAAATCTCCCGAACAGGCGCCCCTGCTGCATGAAGTGTGCAGCCGCCTGCTGGAAGCCTTCCGCATCCTTACCATCTACCTGAAGCCGGTTTTGCCGGCCCTGGCAGAAAAAGTGGAAAAATTCCTGAACCTGCCCCCCATGCAATGGGCGGATATCGGCAATCCCATGGAAGACGGCCACACCATCCATCCCTACGAACACCTGATGCAGCGCGTAGATGAAAAACTGATGGATGCCCTGCTTGAGCCGCCGCCAGCCGTCTTGCCTCCGGAAGAAAAAACAGCGACGGCCATTGAGCCGGTTGCGCCGGAAATCACCATCAACGACTTTGCAAAAATCGACCTGCGCATTGCCAAAATCCTGGAATGCAGCCTGGTTGAAGGAGCCGACAAACTGCTTCGGCTTTCCCTGGATATCGGGGAAGCCCGTCCCAGGAATGTCTTTGCCGGCATCCGGAAAGCCTACCAGCCGGAAGAGCTGGTCGGCAAACTGACCGTCATGGTAGCCAACCTTGCGCCAAGAAAAATGAAATTCGGCCTTTCCGAAGGCATGGTGCTGGCCGCCTCCGATCCGTCCGATTCCGGCATCTACATCCTGCACCCGTGGCCCGGCGCGAAACCCGGCATGAAAATACGCTGACAGCCGGACAGGGACAACAAAACCCCATGGATATCCTCTTTTTCTGGCAGCAGCCCCGATACCGCTCCGATCTGGATACCCTGCTGTCCGGGCTGATCAAAGAAAACCCGGCACTGTCTGCCCAAAAAGAAGCCGGCATGAAACGCCTGTGGAACCGCAGCCCTTTTGATACGGAAGAAACAGGCAGCCTCTGCCATGCCGGTAATCCGCTTCCTGCATCAAAAACAGGAAAATGACAGCGGCAAGCCCGGCGCCCCCTGAAAAAAGCCCGGTATCCGGCCCGCCGCAAGCCGGGCCGGTTCCCCTTGCCAGGCTATACGGCGAAACCCTCCTGGAATTGCCGGCAGATCTGTACATCCCCCCCGAGGCACTGGAAATATTCCTGGATGCCTTTGAAGGCCCGCTCGACCTTCTCCTCTATCTCATCCGGCGGCAAAACTTCAACATCCTCGATATCCCCATGGCCCAGCTCACCGCACAATATCTGGCCTATGTGGAGCAAATCCGCCAGCGCAAGCTGGAACTGGCTGCCGAATACCTGCTCATGGCCGCTGCGCTCGTGGAAATCAAATCCCGCATGCTGCTGCCTGCCGTCAAAAACGGGGAAGAGGAAGAACCGGAAGACCCCCGGGCAGAACTGGTCAGGCGCCTGCTGGAATATGAGCGAATCAAAACAGCGGCAGGCAAACTGGAAAACTTGCCCTTGCTCGGAAGGGATTTTTTCACACCCTGCCTGCCTGTTCCCCAGGATACTGCGCCGCGTTGGCCGGATGTCTCTCCTGAAGACCTGCGCCAGGCGATCGCCGGCATCATCCGCCGGAGCAAACTGAAAAGCAGCCATACCGTCGGCAAACAGGAACTGTCCGTGCGGGAACACATGTCCTCCATCCTCAGGCACCTGCAAGCCGGCAATTTTATTGAATTTCACGAACTGTTTGACGCATCCGAAGGCGTGGCTGTCGTCGTCGTCCATTTTCTGGCTCTTCTGGAACTGGCCAGGGAATCCCTGGTCGAAATCACCCAGGCAGAACCATTCGCCCCGATTTACATCCGTCTGCGCGCCGCCCAATAAGCTGCTTTTTCAAAAGAGGCTGTATAGATGAGCGGTTTCATCATAAAATGGCGTTTTTTCGATGCTTTCCGCACAGCGGCTTAAATCATGAAAATTGTTACCACTATTGAAGAGTTGAGAAACCAGTTGCACGGCCAGCTGCGCACCGCTTATGTCGCTACCATGGGCAATCTGCACGAAGGCCACCTCTCCCTGATACGCCTGGCAAAAAAACACGGCGATCCGGTAGTGGCGTCCATCTTCGTGAACCGCCTGCAATTTGGCCCCAATGAAGACTTTGACCAATACCCGCGCACCTTCCGTGCCGATGTGGAAAAACTGGAAAAAGAAGGCGTCTATGTCCTTTTTGCGCCCACAGAAAAAGACATGTATCCCGAACCGCAGGAATTCCGGGTTCAGCCGCCCGCCAATCTGGGCGATGTGCTCGAAGGCAAATTCCGGCCCGGCTTTTTCAACGGCGTCACAACCGTCGTGCTGAAACTCCTTTCCAGCATCAACCCCAAAATTGCCGTTTTCGGCAAAAAAGACTACCAGCAGCTCATGATCGTCCGCAACATGTGCCGGCAATTTGCCCTGCCGGTAGAAATCCTGGGAGCGGAAACCTTCCGTGCCGAAGACGGGCTTGCCCTGTCTTCCCGCAACATGTACCTTTCTGCTGAAGAACGCAAGGAAGCCCCCTTCCTTTACCAGACGCTTCAGCACGTTGCCGAACAGGTGCATGGCGGATACCCCGACATCTCAAAACTGGAAAAACACGCCATGGATAACCTCTCCCGGCGCGGCTGGGTTCCGGATTACGTCTCCATCAGGAAACGCGCCAACCTTCAGCCGCCGACAGCGGGCGACATTGCCGAAGAAAAACCGCTCGTCGTCCTGGCTGCCGCCCGGCTCGGCACAACGCGGTTAATTGACAACCTGGAAATATAGACTGTGGAGGAAACGGTATGAAAAAAACTGCCATGCTGTTGCTGTTCGCCTTTTTTTCCCTGAATGCCTGCGCGGAAGAAAACTGGCAATTTGTCATTGCCTCAGACAATGAAGAAATTTATGTCGATACCAATTCCATCGGAAATGTCGGCAAATACAAAAGAGCAGAAAGCATCTTCAACTATTCCGTCCCCGCCCGGGCGCCCGGCACAAAATTCAACTTTATTTCCGACCGTTCCCTCTTCTTTTTTGATTGCAGGAAAAAACGCTTCGGCAGGGCTACCCAGATCCTCTATTCCCAGCCCAAAGGCGAAGGGGAATCCCTCATGACCTTCTCGGGCAAAATGGAAGATATCCGCTTCCAGAAAGTCATCCCTGAAACAATCGGCGAAAACTTCTTCAATTTCGTCTGTTCCGCTCCCGGCAAATAGAAAAACACCGGCCTACCGGGCGCGCCGCCTTTGGCGCGCCTCATCCATCTTTTTGCACAACGCCGCCGCCCCCTCAATCAGCCGGGGACCCGGCCTGTCCATCAAATCGGCTTCCACCTCAAAAAGATTATCCTGCCTGACCGCCGCCATCATGCCAAAGCGGCGCCAGAACCCGCCGCCAGCCTGGCCGCCGCTGCCGGAAATAAAAATCACATCCGGATCTTTTTCCAGCACCGCCTCCATGCTGATGCGGGGCGCAAGCGCCGGCAAATCCGAAAAAACATTCTCGCCCCCGCAAATCCGGATAACCTCGCTGATAATATGTGAGCCGTTCAACGTATAAAGCGGCCTTTCCGAAACCTGGTAAAACACCCTGAGCCTTTCCCGTTTTGCATACAATTTCTTCAACTGAGCCAGGCGCAAGCGCCATAAACGCGCCTTTTCCCTTCCCCTTGCCTCCTGCCCCACCAGCGTGCCAAACCGTTCCAGCGTCGCTGGAATATCCTCCATCCGCTTCGGATTGCTGTAAAAAACCGGAATGCCCATCCGCTGCAACTGGTCAATCTGGCGGACCGGGTTGCCGCCGCGCCAGGCAATCAGCAAATCCGGCTTTAGTGCCAGCACCCGCTCCACATTAATCTGCCGGTTATCCCCCACAAGCGAAAGCGCACGTGCCTCGGGAGGAAAATCGCTAAAACCTGTCACCCCGGCAATATGCCCGCCGCCACCGGCCTCATAAAGCAGCTCGGTAATATGCGGTGCAGCAGAAATAATCCGCCTGGCCGGAAAAGAAAACCTCACCAGACGGCCATCGTCATCCAGCATGTCTGCCGCATTGGCCCAGGCCGTAGAAAAACAAAACGCCAGCGCCAGCATAAACTTTTTCATTCTGCCCCTTTCCGCCTATGCCGGAAGATATACCGTACGGCCTTCATGATGAAACAGGGTAACAGGATACCCAAAACAGGCAGAAAGCGTTTCCGCCTGCATCGCCTCCGATACTGCCCCGGCCTGCCACTTTCCCCCCTGCCCCATCAACAGGGCATGGGTAGCCGTCCCGGTCGCCAGGTTAAGGTCATGCAGCACCATCACCACACCCTTCCCCTCCTCACGGCACAACCGGCCCACCAGCCGCATCAAAGCGGCCTGATGCGGCAAATCCAGCATATTGGCCGGCTCGTCCAGCAACAAAAGCGGCGTATCCTGCACAAGAACCGCAGCAAGCGCCACCCGCTGGCGCTCCCCTCCCGATAACGTGCGGATATCCCGATCTTCCAGCGAAAGAATATCCATCTGCCGCATGGCCTCCCGCGTAAAAAAACGCTCCTCCTCCGATTCCCGGTAACGCCGCGCATGATAAGGAAAACGCCCGGCCATCACCACCTGCCAGACACAATACGAAAAAGCATCCCGCCGCGTTTGTGAAAGAAAAGCGCGCTCCCTTGCCAGCGCCAGCCTGTCCCAGGCGGCAAGCGGCCGTCCCTTCAGGCACACCTCCCCCTCATCCGGTGCCCGCAGCCCGGCAAGCGTCCGCATCAGCGTTGTCTTGCCAGCCCCGTTGCTGCCAAACACCACCCAGCATTCTCCCGGCAAAACCGTGCAATCCAGCCCGGCAAGCAGCCGCCTGTTGCCGGCAGAAAGCCCCAGCCCGCGAATCCGCAGCATCCTAGCCGTCCCTGAAACGGGATAACTGCCAAAGAAAAACCGGCACGCCAATCAAGGCCATCACCGCACCCACCGGCAGCTGGCGCGGCGAGACAACCGTACGCGCCACCGTATCAGCCAAAACCAGAAAAATACCGCCGGAAAACAGGGAAGCCGGCAGCAGCAAACGATGATCCGGCCCAAACAGCCTGCGGCAAAAATGCGGCACCACCAGGCCGACAAAACCCAGATTACCGGCATTGGCAACCGCACAAGCCGTCAGGAGCGCGCCCCCGCCAAAAAGAAAACGCCTCACGCTGCCCACATTCACCCCCAGCGCCGCGGCTTCCCCGGCATACAGCGCCAGCAGGTTCACCGAACGCGCCAGCCTGAGCATACCGGCAAGCACTGCCAGCAAAGCCAAAACAGAAAGCCAGTTCAGGCGCGCCCCTTCGAGGTCGCCCACCAGCCAGAAAACCATCCCCCGCAAATAGCCGTCAGGCGCAACCGAAAGCAAAAGCGTCACCAGCGCCCCGCAGCCAAAAGCCACAATCACGCCCGTCAGCAAAAGCCGCGCCATGCCGCCTGCTTCCGCTTCCCCTCCCCACTCCCGGCGAACCAGCCAGTAAAGCAGGAAAGCCACGCAAACCGCACCGCAAAAAGCAGCCGCATCCGCCATCCAGGCCGCACCGCCCAACAACAGCGCCAGCAGCACCCCCACAGAAGCGCCGCCTGAAACACCCAGCACATAAGGGTCTGCCAGCGGATTCCGCAGCAACGCCTGCATCATCACACCGGCCAGGGCCAGCGAAGCCCCCGTCAAAAAAGCCGCGGCAACCCGCTGCAAGCGAAGCTGGAGTATCGCCGCTGTTAAAGAAAACGGCTCCCCGCGCAGGCATTCGGCAAAGGCGGCAGGCAAGGCATCCCACGCCACGCCGGCCGGCCCGGCCAGGCAGGAAAGCAGCACACACAGAACAGCCAGCAATGCCAGCCCCAGCCATACACCGGCATATCCGCACCGCCGCAGCGCACCCTTCTCCTGTTTCCCCGCCTGCTCCAGCCTTATCCCCTTTTTACAATTGACACTACATCTTCCAGTTTATGCCTGCAAAAACCCCGCGATCCGGCATATCGTAGCCATAGGTCGTCTGGTAATCCTTGTCAAACAGGTTTTCAATGCGGGCAAAAACCGAAAACTCCTTGCTGACCTGGTAACGCGCATTCACGTTGAACACCGCATACGAAGGCAAGCGTCCATATGAATCCGGGCGATGCTCCTCATAGTGCATGTCTCCCCCCACAAACCAGGCCCCCAGCGTCTTGGAAACATCCAGCGAAGCCGTCTTCTTCGCCCGGCGGTAAAGCTGCTTGCCGGTATCGCGGTTTTCCGGATCCTGGAGCGTCAGGCTGCCCCGGATATCCAGCCCGGCCAGCCGGGTTGACCCATTCAGCTCAAACCCCTTGTTCTTGACCCGGCCCACATTGAAATACTGCCCGGTATAATAACCCGTCTGGACATAATCAATCATATCGCGGGTATGCGTGTCAAAAAAGATCGCGCGCACCAGCGTACTCCCGCTGGCATACTGCAAACCGGCTTCATAAGAACGGGACTTTTCCGCTTCCAGCGACCGGTTTCCGTAAAAGGGTTCATAAACCTGATACAACGTCGGCGCCAGGAAAGCCGTGGAAGCGCTGGCAACCAGCTTTAAGGAAGAAGTCAGGTCATAACCATATCCCAGGTAGCCGGTCGTATCCGAGCCGGATTCCTCCACATGGTCATACCGCGCATTTACCTGAAGCGAATGGTCTCCCATCCGGCCATTTACCCCGGCATACAAGCTGTGGTTCGTCCGGGAAACCTTGGCAGGCGCGCCAATATTCGCCTTCTCCCTCGCCACATCCACACCGGCAGTGGCTATCCAGTCAGGCGAAAGCGCCAGCTGGTTCTGCCATTGCGCCAGAAAAGCATAGCTCTTGAATCGGCTGGCATAATCAGAGTAACCGCCTTTTGAATAAGCTTTCCGCTCTATCTCGGTCTGTGAGAGCGTCACCGTCGAATCCCAATCGGCAGTAAACCGGTTCTTGCTGAAAACCGCTGCCGTCCATTCCCTCGACGTACCATAGTCACGCTGATCAGGCGAGCCGAAGCCCCCCCCGTCATAGTCATACTTGGCATCAAAGGCATACAGCCTTGCGCCAAATTCATTGCCCGGCCCCCATTCACGGGAAATCGCGGCATTGATACTCACATCGCGCGTGCCATCGTCATCCGTGTTTTCATTCGGATACTGGTGCCGGTTCATCGCTGAATAACCATCCGTTTTCAGGCGCGTCACACCCAGCATGTACTTGATTTCCTCCTGCCTGCCGGAAAAACTGGCGCCAAGCCGGGTCGTATTGTCTGTCCCTGCCTCCGCCGTCAGGCTGACGCCAGGCTTGCCATCCCCCTGCTTGGTGAAAATCTGGATCACACCGCCTATCGCGCCGGAACCGTAAATAGCGGAAACATTGCCCCGCACCACCTCAATCCGTTCAATCTGCTCGGGCAAAATATGCTGGAGCTCAACAGGCGAACCGATTCCCGCTGAATCGCGCAGCGGCACACCATCCAGCAAAATCAACACCTGGTTGGCATTGGCGCCCCGCATGAAAACCGAAGTCTGCTGGCCAGCCCCGCCGCTCCGCGTAATATTGATACCCGCCTCGCTTTGCAGCAATTCAGGCACATCTGCCGCCTGCCGGTTTTTGATCATCTCCCGCGTAATCACCGTGGTGGATGGAAGCGCTTCCTTCTGGGACTGGGCAATACGCGAAGCCGTCACCACAACAGGAATCAAATCTGCCTCATCAGAAGCAGATTGCGCCAGCGCAGGCATGGCAAAACAGGCAACAAGGGAACAAAAAAGACGCGCCGGCTTCGATACCGGCAAAGATGAAAACATAAAGACACTCCTCGGAAATGCGATGCCTGCGTCCCCGCAGGCTTCATTTAACCAACGTGAGGAACTGCCCTGATACGAAAAACAAATCCCCTGTGCAAAGAGAAAAGGCTTCCGGAACCGCCCGTTCCTGTCACGTCACCTGCATCTGGCCGGTATCCGGGCTGCAAGTCTTCCACAAAAAAACAAAAGGAAAATCTGTCCTGCCTTCCCATGCAAAACCGCACAGTGGCGTAATAGGACAAACCGTCAAAGACACTTGCTTACCGTTGCGGGGGCAGCACACGTTGGCCGGAAAATCCGGCTCCGTGTTTCCCGTTTAACCGCGAATCAAACACATCCGCGAGCACCAGAGCGACCGGAGTATAAAAGAAAGGCCGGTAAAAAGCAACAGGAATCAACACAGCCTTCCGGAAAACAACCACGCTGCCAGGAGTAAAATAAGCCCATAAAATACCTTTACCCGGCATATTTGCATATGCGCTTTACCAATCCGGACAGCACTTTTTCCCATCCCGGCCTTGCCCGCACCCTGCAATGGATGCTGGGCCTGCACAGGGAAAAGCGCCCGAAATCTCCTGCTTCCGGCGTGCCGGTTCCCTTTGTTCATAATGACGGCAGCCTGCTGAAAAAAGGCGGGGATACGCTGACCTGGATAGGGCATGCCTCCTTTCTTGTCCAGCTTGCCGGGAAAAACATCCTGATTGACCCGGTGCTTTCGCCCAAAATAGGGTGGATAAAAAGAAACTGCCCGCCAGGCCTGGCATGGCCCGCCCTGCCAAAAATCGATCTGGTGCTCATCACGCACAACCACCGCGACCACATGGATGAACCCACCCTGAAAAAACTGGGGCACGAGCCGCTCTATATCGTTCCCCTGGGTCTGGGCTCCTGGTTCGCCCGGCGCGGCTTTGTGCGCGTAAGAGAAACCCGGTGGTGGCAACAAGAAGAAATTGCCGGCATCACCATCACCTTCGTGCCAGCCCAACACTGGAGCCGCCGCAGCCTGATGGACGGCAATACCAGCTGGTGGGGAGGGTTTGTGCTGGAAAAAGACGGCCTGCGCCTCTATCACGCCGGCGATACCGGATGGTTCAACGGCTTTGCCGAAATCGGCCGGCGTATTGGCCCCCTCCATGCCGCCCTGCTACCCATCGGCGCTTATGCGCCGCGCTGGTTCATGAGCCCCCAGCATATCAACCCGGAAGAAGCCGTCGCCGCCATGCGCCAGCTCGGCGCAAAACACCTTGTCCCCATGCACTGGGGAACATTCAAACTGTCAGACGAACCGCTGGATGAGCCGCTGCAATATCTGCAATCTATCTGGGAAAGAGAAAACCTGCCTGATGCCTCGCTAAAACAAGCCGCCATTGGGCAAACCCTGCGGCTGGATCACTTCATCTGACTTCTTTCTGCGCCCTTACCCGGGCAAAACAAAAAGGAATGCCGCCTTGCCGGGACATTCCTTATCACAACGCCGGTTTCCCGGTTCAGGAAAAAATGTTGCGTCTCCTGTCAACGCTATCCGTTTTTCCGGGATTTTCCCGAACGGCTGTTCTCGCCGCCCTTGCGTCCAATAGCGGCCATATGGGCGCGGTTCTGGCTGACAGCCGTCCCTCCCTTCTGGCCTGCAAGGCGCGCTTCTTCAGAAGTAAACACATGGGCCTTCCCCTGTGCATGGGCGGCACGTCCGCCCATACTGGAAATTTCCCGTTGTCTTTCCTTGGACATAGCGGCAAACCCGCGTTTTGCCGGCGTCTTGCTTGCGTTTGCCTGACTTCTTGATTCTGAACGCATAGTCATTCCCCTTTTTACATAATGCAGTCCTTCACGGATTCCTTTTCCCGAAAAGAGACAGCCAGGTTAAAAACACTTTCAAAACCACGTCAACTTGGAGAAAGGGCTGCATGAAAAGTTCCTGGCGAAAAACCGGCGCTTTCCCGGCACGGGATGAAAAACGCTTCCGCCAAATTGAATCCGTTGCATCAGGGAGGTGTAAAAAGTATTCGGTTTCACTTAATCCATCCCTTTTACCGGGGAAAATACCGTCATAACCGAAAACATTTCCGTTCTTTTACAGATGATTCAGAATAAATTTGATTTACTTCAAAATCCGTCCTGCTGATAAAAAGCATATTGATACCATTAAGAATTTTCCTACAGACTTTTTGTTTTTTTCCTACAAGCATATTCAGCCAATGCCGATATCAACCCATTGTAAAAATTGACATAATTCAAACCGTCATGATTCCTGGAGTTTTGGAACAAATGGTCATGAAACCTGTTAATTCAATAAACTGGAGGATGTGAAATGATGCTTTCAAAAAAATCAAATGAGATCTCTGCCAATCTGTTAAAATCCGTCTCCCTGGAAGCAGGCAGACAAAAAAACGGAAAACTGTGGTCCAACCTGAAAGAAATCTGCGACCTGCTTCACATCCAGCTTACCCCCAACTCTTCAATAATCAGCGAAGAAACGCTTTTCCAGCACGTCCAGTTCAAAACTGGGCAGCGGATTCATATGATCGGCCAGCCGTTTGAAATGCTCTATGTTGTTAATTCCGGTTTTCTGAAAACCGTGCTGATTGATGAACTGGGTAATGAACAGATTCTCAGCTTCCCCATGAAATCCGATCTGCTTGGCGTGGACGGCATCCATTCAAAATACTATCCTTCCGAAGCCGTAGCGCTTTCCGCCTGCGACCTGATACTGATCCCCTTCAAAAAACTCGCCGCCCTGATCCGTACCTATCCCGAACTGGAACAAGCCATGTACAGCGTCATGAGCCGCGAGCTGGTTCGCGAACAAAGCATGATCTCCATGCTGGGTTCATTAAGCGCAGAAGGCCGGGTTGCCCGTTTCCTGGTATCGCTTTCAGACCGGTTTGCCCAAATGGGATACTCCAACCGCATTTTCAACCTGCGCATGACCCGGCATGAAATCGGCAGCTACATCGGGCTGACGCTGGAGACCGTCAGCCGGACACTCTCCGCCCTCCATGATATCGGCTGGATCAGTGTTGACCAGAAAACCATCGAAATCAAGGATATCCAGGCCCTGCGCAACCTGAGGCGGCTGCCTGGCGCAAGACGCGCCCGTGACAAAAACCGGATAGCCACAGAGGAAAACACCGCGCTTCCTGCCATCCATCCCGGCAGCCTGCCAAAAGCAGGTTACCCCTCAGGCAGCCTGCGCCAGACAGCCTGATACCGCAGCAAGGCAAAAACAAAAGGGAGAGGTTGCCTCTCCCTTTTTTGGGTTTTACCACAGCTTACTGCATCGTCTTCAGGCGTTCTCCGGCCTCGGCTGCCGCTTCCGAATCCGGATATTTTTCCATCAGGGTACGCAGCGTCTTTTTTGCCGCCCAAAGATCCTTCAGCCCAAGATGGCTGCTCGCCATGCTGAGCATTGCTTCCGGCGCTTTCGCACTTTCCGGATAACGTTTCACCAAAACCGCATGGGCAGACAAAGCGCCCTTGTAATCCTTGAGCAGATACAACGCATTGCCAAGCCCATGCTGCGCCAAAACAGCCAGCCCTGATTTGGGATAACGTTTCAAAAAAGCACTGTATGCAGAAGCCGCTTCCTTGTAATTGCCTGCCTGAAAAGCGGCCTCTGCCTTGTCAAACGCCTTTCTTTCATCAGGCTGTACCACAGCGCTTTTGCCATCCACCGTCACCTGCTTAGGTTCAAATTGCCCCAGGCGGCCATCCAGGTCCAGATAAAAATCCTTCTGTTTTTGCTGCAATACAGAAAGCTCGTTCATCAACACTTCAACCTGCCCGTGCAGCCTGTCCACATCCTGCCTTAACGCCTCATTTTGCCGGGAAAGCTCAAGAAGGGCAGATTTATCCGCCTTCTCATTCACCTTTGCCCGCAAATCCAGGATAGAACGCCGCGCATCGGCATCCTCAAAGAGCGCTGCCTGTGCCTGCCAGGGAACCAGGCAGGCAACCGTCAGCGAAAATAATAAACCGGCCGTCTTCATCGCTTACTGATAAACAATATCGGCCCGGCGGTTTTCCGCCCAGGCAGCCTCGTCATTCCCGGCAGCCTTCGGTTTTTCCTTGCCAAACGAAACTGCCTCCATCTGTCTGTCATCCACACCCAGGAGCGACAACACCTTGCGCACAGCCTCCGAGCGCTTCTGTCCCAGCGCCAGATTATATTCCCGGCCGCCGCGCTCGTCCGTATTGCCCTGAATAAGAATATGGCGATCCCTGTTCTTGTTCAGATAGCGGGCATGCGCATTCAACAGCGGCTGGTATTCATCCTTGACAGCATAACTGTCAAAATCAAAATAAACACTGCGCTTGGCCAGCTCCCCGTCAGGATCATTCAAGGGATCCGTCGAACCGGTATCAACAGTGGAAACCGTCCTTGAATCGGTTTGCGGCTCAATATCCTCGTCCAGCTTGACCGAAGATTCACAGGCTGCCAGAAAAACGGCTGCCGAAAAAACAACCAGCAATTTTTTCAGCTTGTCCATACACATTCCTCCCAAAAATTATTTCATATATGGCCCCCATGCCGGCTCGCGGATATCGCTGGCCTGCATGGAAATATTCTGCCTGATATGCCCGTCCGTCGAAACAACCGAAAGCACCCCCCGCCTGCCCTTTTCCGTTGCATACATCACATATTTGCCATTGGGCGCAAAACTGGGGGATTCATCCCGCGAAGTATCAGACAACCGCAGCTCCTGGTTATTGGCCAGATCAAGCAAATATACCTGAAATTTTCCCTCCCGCCTTGATATATAGGCGAGATGCCGGCCATCCGGCGCAACCCGCGGGCTGATATTGTAGCCGCCGGAGAAAGTCACACGCTGGACATGATCCCCGTTAATCCCCATCCGGTATATCTGGGGCGAACCGCTCCGGTCACTCGTAAAATAAATAAACTGCCCGTCCGGTGAAAATTGCGGCTCCGTATTGATGGAGCTGGTTTTGGTCAGCCTGCGCAGCCCCTTGCCATCCGCATTGACCCAATATATTTGTGTCAGGCCGTCGCGTGAAAGCGCCACCGCCAGGGAAGAACCGTCAGGAGACCAGGCCGGCGCCGAATTGCTCCCCTTGTAATTGGCAACCACCGTCCGTTTCCGCGTGACCAGGTCCTGCACATAAACAACCGGTTTTTTGGCTTCAAACGAAACATAGGCTATTTTCCTCCCGTCGGGAGACCAGGCGGGGGAAATAACCGGTTCATTGGAACGCAAGGCAACCTGCCGGTTCTCCCCGTCCGCATCGGCAACTTCAAGCTGGTAAGCCTTGCCCGATTTGGTGATATAGGCAATACGGGTGGAAAACATCCCCTTTTCCCCTGTCAGCTTCTCATAAATATCATCGGCAACCTTATGCACCAAAAGACGCAGCGCCTTGTCTGTCGCCCCCAGCGAAAGGGAAGAAACCTGCTGCCTGGCCGCCACATCATACAAGGCATACCTGACTTCATAACGGCCGTTTTCAGTCCGTTTGACACTGCCTGTGGCCAGCGCTTCCACCCCCTTTGCCCGCCAGCCCTTGTAATCCACACTGGCATCCTCGGCAAGCATCTCAGGCGTATCAACAATATTAAACAGGCCGCTTCGCTCCAGATCCGCCCGGATAATGGCCGATACCTTCTGCCCGGCGGCAGATTCCCCCGGGAATCCGGCAACAGCAACCGGAATCTGCCGTGCGCCCACGCCGGCAATCTCAATGCGCACCGCATCCTGCGCCCATGCCTGCGAAGCCAGCAACAGGAAAACGCCCCACAGAGAAAAAAAGCGCCGCAAACAGCCTGCCTTCATCTGCATAATCTAGCCTTTCGGTTTATGGGAAACTTCAAACCTTGACGGCACCTTGCCTGCCTGGTTGGGCGGGAAAGGTGCCGATTTTTCAATCGCCCGGCGAACCGCCTCGTCAAAACCAGGCACACCGGACGCCCTGCGTTTTTTCATCCCTTTGATAGAACCGTCCGGCAACAGTTCCACATCATACTCAACAGGCGGATTGCCACTCAAGCCGGCCGGCACATTAAAAAGCGTATTCGACTTAATCCGGGCGCTCACCTTCTGGATATAGCCCGCATCCGCCCCCGCGCTGCCTGTAGAATAAGCCGCCGTGCCGCTTCCGCCAGTCCCGCTTCTGGCGGCAAGCCGCCTGGCCTCCTGCTCCAGAATAGCTTCCGCTTTTTTCTGGTCAGCCAGTTTAAGCTGCTTTTCCTTCACTGCCTGCGCTTCCTTCTTCCTCGCTTCCGCCTGCTTCAATTGCTGCGCTTGCGCCTCCTGGCGTTTGGCATCTTCCTTCTGTTTTTCTTCCTTCCTCTTTTCCTCCGCCTTAAGCGCAATATCCGGCGGGGTCTTTGCCTGCACCTGCGGCGGTTCGGCTGGTTCCGGCTCCGCCTGATGCGCGCTCTCATCCTCAATCGTTTCCGTATCCGCTTCCGGCGCAGGCACTTTCGCCTCCGGTGCCGCTTCCCTGACCGCAATATCCCAAACCTCGGCTTCAGCCTGGCTGCCGCCTTCTGTCTGCCAGCTCACGCCTACCCACAAAAACGCCACCAGCGCCGCATGGACAAACAAGGCCAGAACCAGAGACTGTTTTGTCTTTGATTCACGGGGTATAACAGGCAATCCCTGGCCGCTCATCAATTTTGCCTTGCCTAACGGGCTGCCAGCCCAACCCGCTTTATGCCCATCTTCCGGGCATCTGATATCGTCCGAACAACCTCTTCATAACGGATATCCTTGTCGCCCGAAATCAGGATGGCATAATCAGGATAATTGGCATGCAGGGCACGCAGCCTTGCCATCAGTGCTGCATGATCCGGCACAGATTCATTGCGGCCATCCGCCTTTCCCTCATGCCGTATGCCGATTTCAGCCGGCAAATCCGGCCTGAGCAGAATATGGATATAACTGGAAGGCGGCTGGGCAGTCTGCTCAGCCGAAGGCAAATTGATGGATCCCGGTGCTGTCATCGGCGAAACCACCATAAAAATCACCAGCAGCACCAGCATCACATCAATATAGGGAACGACATTCATGTCGGACTTAAGCTTGCTTTTTCTGCCGCCCCGCAGGGAACCCGGCCCTGAAATCTGGTATGACATGGCCTGCCTCGCTTATTTGGACTGCCTTTGGAGAATATTGGAAAACTCCTCAATAAAACTCTCGAAGCGGATAGCCAGCCGGTCCACTTCATGCGAATAACGGTTATAGGCCAGCACAGCGGGAATGGCGGCAAACAGCCCGATAGCCGTTGCAACCAGCGCTTCCGCAATACCGGGCGCAACCGATGCCAGTGTAGCCTGCTGCACATTGGCCAGCCCCCGAAAAGCATTCATAATGCCCCAGACCGTGCCAAACAACCCCACATAAGGCGAAACAGAACCCACCGATGCCAGGAAAGACAAATGGGATTCCAGGTTATCCATCTCGCGCTGGTAAGCCGCCCGCATGGCCCTGCGCGCACCGTCAAGAAGCGCCGCCATATCCGTTCCCGACAGGGCCGCGCTGGATTTGCCTTTCATATATTCATTCATCCCGGCATAAAAAATGCGCTCCAGCGCCCCGGTCCGGCTGTTGCCGCCCGCCCGGTCATAAAGGCTCTTCAGGTTGCCGCCCGACCAGAAAGCACCTTCAAACGCTTCCGTCTGGGTGCGCGCATTCCGGATAGCAAACATCTTGCGGAAAATATACGTCCAGCTCATGACAGAAACAGCAAGCAAAAGCGCCATCACCAGCTGGACAAGCAGGGAAGCATTGGCAATAAGGGAAACAAAAGAAAGATCAGGCGTAGCAGTCATATCGGACATCAGGCGGTTGGCAAGGAATCAGGATTCAGGCTGTTTTTCATTTTCGCCAGAATATCGGATGGTATCGCAACCGGCCGCATCTGTGGCAATGAAACTGCAACAATCTGTATCCGGGTGCTGGCAAGCAGCGTATCGCCACGCCATGCCTGCTGTAAAAAATGGACAGATGCGCGGCCAAGTCGTTCCGTTTCCACCGTAATATTGAGCTGGTCATCCAGCCTGGCCGGTTTGACATAATCAACCGTCATCCGGCCAACAACAAAAATCAGCGCATAATCATCCATAAGCGCCTGCTGCGTTACCCCCAGGCTGCGCAGCCACTCCGTTCTGGCCCGCTCAAAAAATTTCAGGTAATTGGCATAAAACACCACGCCGCCCATATCCGTATCTTCAATATAGACGCGAAGCGGCCACACAAAAGCAGCCCGGCTGCCGGGCAAGGCATCGTTTTTTCGGTCAGGCAACATAGCAGAACCGGCGCGCATTCCCGCCATAATCAGAAATGCCCCCTCCTTCTCCATCGTATGCGGAAATCATCAACAACCGGCACAATAGCCAGAAGAAGCAAAATTGCCGCCAAAAATACCGTTGTCAGATAACCTATCCGCTGAAAGCAGAACACGCCGGCAACCCCGCCCAGAAAAAACATAAGAAGCAAATTGACCAGCAAAACCAGCTTGCCCCGGTTCGCGCGGACATAAATTTCATCTTCCTTGCCAATACCCCGGTTCCAGAAAAGCATCTTGCCAAACTCAATGCCGATATCCGTCACAATCCCTGTCACATGCGTCGTCCGGATAACCGCATTGGAAATGCGCGTAATAATGGCGTTTTGCAGCCCCATCATGAAACACAGCAGCATCACCGTGCAGGAAACAAACAATCCCATATGCTCATGGAGTTCCGGCCCGGCAAAACCGAAAACCAAAAGCAGCACAGCCTCAAAAACAAGAGGAAGCGCATACTCGCTTCGCAGACGGCGGCCGCGCGCCCAGTTCACCATCAGCTCTGTACACGCCGCCCCCAGGGTAAAACAGAGCAGCGACCCCAGCGCTGCCAGCGCAAACCGCAAATCGCCCAACACAATCCCGTCGGCAATAGAAGAAACAATCCCGGTCATGTGGGAAGTATATTGGTAAACAACCACAAATCCGCCCACATTGATGGCGCCGCCGATAAACGCCAGCGACAAACCCAGGTGGATATCAGCCTTCAGGCTGCGGTGCAGCCCGGTAAGCCTGCGCAAATAAAGAATCAGCATAAGTCACCTTCACGGAGAAAACCGGCCATGCCCGCTTCTTTTCGCCTCCACATGGCAAGGCATAACAGCCCGTCAGGTCCGGGGCAGTGTCACGCCCACCTGCCCCTGATACTTCCCGCCGCGGTCCCGGTAGGAAGTCTCGCACACCTCGTCGCTTTCCAGAAACAACACCTGCGCACAGCCTTCCCAGGCATAAATCCGGGCCGGCAGCGGCGTTGTATTGGAAAACTCCAGCGTCACATACCCTTCCCATTCCGGCTCAAACGGCGTCACATTCACAATAATGCCGCAGCGGGCATAAGTCGATTTTCCCAGGCAAACCGTCAGCACATTGCGCGGGATGCGGAAATACTCAACCGTGCGTGCCAGCGCGAAAGAATTGGGCGGGATAATGCAGACATCGTCTTTAATATCCACAAACGACTTCTCGTCAAAACGCTTGGGATCGACAATCGTGCTGTTGATATTGGTAAAAACCTTGAACTCGTCGGCACACCGGATATCGTAACCGTAAGAAGAAAGTCCGTATGAAACAATCCGCTGGCCGTCCAGCTCCCGGATCTGCGATTTTTCAAACGGCTCAATCATGCCGTGTTCTTCGGCCATTTGCCGGATCCACCTGTCAGATTTGATACTCATATCGCCTGCAATGAAAAAATAACCCCTGCATTTCAGGGAAAACGGGCAAAAACAGCCGTCCAATCCCTGCTATTTTACATGGCTTTCCCCCTCTTCAGGAAGGGAAAACGGTTCATCTGCCCCCTTAAAAACACAGCGGCATCACCGGATGCAGTGAACCGGCGGCAAGACTGATACAATGAAAGAAATAAATTTTTACGCTGGATCCGGCTGTTTTTTTGTCACCTGCAAACTGAAACGGGAAGGCCATGAATCTATCCAACCATTTCCTGATTGCCATGCCGTCCATGGATGATCCGGTATTCGGCGGCACGGTAGTCTATCTGTGTGAACACAACGAGCGCGGCGCACTGGGCATTGTCATCAACAAACCCACAGACATCACCATTGACAGCCTCCTGCAACGCCTGGATATGAAACTCGAAATACACGCCCTGATGGGCCAGCCCGTCATGTTTGGCGGCCCGGTCCAGGACGACCGCGGCTTCGTGCTGCATTCGCCGGAAGGCAGTTTTTCCTCCACCCTGCGCATCAGCGATGACATTGCCTTTACCACCTCTCGCGATGTGCTTGAGGCCGTTGCATCAGGCGAAGGATTGCGCCGGGTGCTCATCAGCATCGGCTATGCCGGCTGGAACCCGGGGCAGCTCGAACAGGAAATCGGGAAAAACGGCTGGCTGACCGTCGCTGCCGACCCGCATGTTATTTTCGACCTGCCCATAGCAGACCGCTATGCGGCTGCCATCAGGCTCCTGGGAATTGATCCGCTCATGCTGGTAGCGGAAAGCGGCCATGCCTGACCCGTTTGCACCGGAAAAACTCTCCCATCCTGGCGCTGAGGGGGTTATACTGGCCTTTGATTTCGGCCTGAAGCGGATCGGGATAGCGGTAGGCAATACGCTTTTAAAAACCGCCCGGCCCCTGGCCGTTATCCATGAGGAATCCAATGCCGGGCGCTTTGGCGCCATAGCCGCTGTGCTGAAAGAATGGAAACCGCTTAAGCTGGTCGTCGGGCTGCCGTTTCATGCCGATGGGACCGGGCACGAAATGACCCGGCGCTGCAAGCGCTTTGCCAACCAGTTGCATGGCCGCTTCGGTATGGATACAGTGCTGGTTGATGAGCGTTATTCCTCATGTATTTTGCATGTTAAACCGGGCCAGGCGGATGATGCCCATGCCGCCGCGCTTATTTTGCAACAATATTTCGATGAATCTATCTCCTGACAACCTCAACGCAGAAGCCCTCTATCAGGCGCTCCTGGCACAAATACAGGCCCGCCTGGCAGAAATGCCCAACCTCGCGCTGGTCGGCATCCGTTCCGGCGGCGCCTGGATAGCGGAACGCATGGCAAAAGATCTGCATTTGCCCACGCCGCCCGGCTTTATCGACGTCTCCTTTTACCGGGACGATTACGCCCAAAAAGGCCTGCCTGCCACAGTCAAGCCCACGCAAATCCCTTTCAATGTGGAAAACGCCACAATTTTGCTGATTGACGATGTGCTTTACACCGGCCGCACGACACGGGCGGCCATCAACGAACTGTTCGATTACGGCCGCCCGGCAAAAATCCTGCTTGCCGCCTTAATCGACAGGGGAGACAGGGAATTGCCTATAGCGGCAGACTTCGTGGCCGCAGCCGTATCCCTCTCCAGGAACCAGGTGCTTGCACTGCACCGTACCAACGACCATACTTTTTCTCTGACGGTGGAACATGCCTAATCCCCAGCTAAACCATCATGGCGAATTGCAGCATTTGCTTACCCTGGAAGGATTGCCCAAAGACATCCTTGCCCACATCATGGATACCGCTTCCTCTTTCCTGAGCATCTCGGACAGGGAAGTCAAAAAAGTGCCGCTCATGCGGGGGAAAAGCGTCTTCAACCTCTTCTTCGAAAACTCCACCCGGACGCGCACCACCTTTGAAATTGCTGCCAAACGCCTCTCGGCCGATGTCATCAACCTGAACATCAATGCCTCCAGCACCAGCAAAGGGGAATCATTGCTGGATACCATTGATAACCTGGCCGCCATGCACGCCGACATGTTTGTCGTCAGGCACGCCCAATCCGGTGCGCCCTTCCTGATTGCAAGGCACCTGAAAGAAGCCCGGCTGGACCATATCCACGTTGTCAATGCCGGGGACGGACGCCATGCCCACCCCACGCAGGGCCTGCTCGACATGTTCACCATCCGTCATTATAAAAAAGACTTCTCCAACCTGACTGTCGCCATTGTGGGCGATGTGCTGCACAGCCGGGTTGCCCGCTCCGATATTCACGCGCTGAAAATACTGGGCGTGCCGGACGTTCGCGTTATCGGCCCCCGGACACTTGTCGCCCAAAGCATGGAAGACATGGGCGTCCGCCTGTATGCCGATATGGCGGCAGGCCTAAAGGGAGCAGACGTCATCATTATGCTGCGGCTGCAAAATGAGCGCATGAACGGCGCCCTCCTGCCCTCTGCGCAGGAATTTTTCAAAAATTACGGCCTCACACTGGAACGGCTGGCGCTGGCAAAACCCGATGCAATCGTCATGCACCCCGGGCCGATGAACCGCGGGGTGGAAATTGATTCGGCAGTGGCAAGCTGCCCGCAGGCAGTCATCCTTTCCCAGGTGACCTACGGCATCGCCGTCCGGATGGCCGTCATGAGCATCCTGGCCGGCAACGGATAACCCCCCTTGCAACACCTTGCCACAGATGCGAATATCAAGGATACCTTCCCTATGAAACTGCACATTCAGAACGGCCGCCTCATTGACCCGGCCAACGGCATCGACAGCCGGAAAGATATTTACATCGCTGAAGGCCGCATACTGGCCGTTGCCGAACCGGGGCCATGCCGCGCCGGTTTCACGCCGGATCGCGCCATTGATGCAAAAAACCTGGTTATATGCCCCGGCCTCGTTGACCTGTCAGCCCGCCTGCGCGAACCCGGATACGAATACAAGGCCACGCTTGAATCCGAAATGCAGGCCGCCATACAGGGAGGCATAACCAGCCTGGTCTGCCCCCCGGATACCGACCCCGTCCTGGATGAACCCGGCCTGGTTGAAATGCTGAAATACCGCGCCCGGTCCCTCTATCAGGCCCATGTCTATCCGCTCGGCGCACTGACAGTCGGCCTGAAAGGCGAAGCCTTGACAGAAATGACCGAATTGACCGAATCCGGCTGCATCGGCTTTTCACAGGCAGCAGAACCCGTCCGCGATACAGAAATGCTGATGCGCGCCATGCAATACGCCAAAACCTATGATTATTGCGTCTGGCTCAGTCCCCAGGATGCCTGGCTTGGCCGTTCAGGCATTGCCCATGCCGGGCCGGTGGCGGCAAGGCTGGGGCTTTCCGGCATCCCCGCCATTGCGGAAACCATCTCCCTTTACACCCTGTTCGAGCTGGTCCGCCAGACAGGCGTCCGCCTCCACCTTTGCCGGCTTTCAACAGCCAAAGGCATCGCGCTTGTCCGTGCGGCAAAAAAAGAGGGGTTGCCGGTAACCTGCGATGTCGGCATCCACCACCTCCATCTGACAGAAGACGACATCGACTTCTTTGACCCCCATACCCGGATGCTGCCGCCATTCCGCTCCCATGCCGATCGCGACGCCATCTCCGAAGGACTGCTGGATGGCACAATTGACGCCGTTTGCTCCGACCACACGCCGGTTGACGACGACGAAAAAATCCTGCCGTTCGGCGAAGCCACACCGGGAGCGACCGGCCTGGAACTGTTGCTGCCCCTGGCGCTGAAATGGGCGAATGAACATGCCAAAAACGCGCCTGACGCCCTTGCAAAAGCCCTCGCCAAAATCACCAGCGATCCGGCAAGCATCCTAAAACTTCCCTGCGGCCGGCTCACCCCGGGCAGCCCGGCAGATATCTGCCTCTTCGACCCGGCCGAAAAATGGGTAGTGGAACCTGCCATATTCGCCAGCCAGGGCAAACATACGCCGTTTTTGGGCAAAGAACTGGCAGGCCGCACCGTCATGACCCTTGTAGAAGGCCGCATTGCCTACGAAAATACCGCAAAACAGCCTGGCAACTGATATGAAAGCTTACTTGCGTGCGTTGAAAATGGTGTTGCACACCGCAGCGGCGGTATTGACCGGCATCTTCCGCTACCCGTTCTGGCACAGGGAAAAACGCCGTGCCTATATCCAGGCATGGTCCCGCAAACTCTTTTCAGTCGCCGGGATTGAAGTAACCGTTGTCAACGAAAACCTCCTCGTTCCCAACGCCCTGATTGTCTCAAACCACCTTTCCTGGCTCGATATCTTTCTTATCAATACCGCCCAGCCCAGCCGCTTCATCGCCAAGGATGCCATCCGCTCCTGGCCCGTTATCGGCTGGCTCGCAACCCGGGCCGGCACAGTCTTCCTCAAAAGAGACAACGCCCGTGATCTCCGCAACACCTTCCGCATCCTGGTAACCTACCTGCAAGCCGGGGAACACTTTGTCTTTTTCCCGGAAGGCACCTCAGGCGGCAGCCAAAGCCGGCTGCTTCCCTTCCATCCCAACCTTTTCGAGGCGGCCATTGAAACCGGCTCCCCGGTCCAGCCCTGCGTGCTGCACTACATAGACAGGCACAACCGCTTTCACAACGCGATTGATTCCGAAATCAAGCTGTCCCTCTGGGATAACATCCTGCGTGTGCTGAAAGCCGATGCCATACGGGCAGAACTGCTTATCCTGCCGGCAATAGAAACCGCCGGCATGCAGCGCCGGGTACTGTCGCAAAAAGCGCACGATGCCATCAAGGCAGCGCTCCTGGCCCATCCCGCATACCTCCCGCCTGATAATCCACCTGAAACACAGCGCGATCGGCAAGCCTGACAGCCGTAAGCTGCCTTCCCCAGACACATCCCGTATCCAGCCCAATCAAATCGCGGCGCAGCAACAGGCCCAGCGCCGACCAGTGTCCAAACACCACCGTATCGCTGCCTGCCGTCTTGCGCGCGGCAACCTCAAACCAAGGGACCATACCGGCAGGCGCGTCAGATACCACCCCTTTTGCCTTGAAATCCATCTGGCCTGCCTCGCTGCAAAAGCGCAGGCGGGTCAGCCCGTTGACAATACAGCGCAAACGCTCTGCCCCTGCCAGGCCTTCTTGCCACCTGTCAGGCTGGTTGCCGTATATTTCGCGCATAAAATCTGCCCATCCCTCGCCCTGCAAAACCGTCTCCACCTCTTTTGCCAGAGAAAGCGCCTGCCTGGCTGACCACTGGGGCAGCACACCGGCATGGACAAGAAGATGCCCCGCCTCATAATGCGCCAGCGGGCGGGTGCGCAGCCAGTCAACCAACTCCCGGCTGTCCGGCGCATGCAGGACAGCATCCAGTGAATCCATAGCCTGCTGCTTGCGGGCGCCGGCAGCCACCGCCAGAAGATGCAAATCATGGTTGCCCAATACCGTCACCGCCCGATCGCCCAGGCTGCGGACAAAACGAAGCGTTTCCAGCGAATGCGGCCCCCGGTTCACCAGGTCGCCTGCCAGCCAGTAACGCGCGCCGGGCGTCTCACGCTCAATGCGCCGGACCAGCGCCTGCAACGGTTCAAAACATCCCTGCACATCGCCGATAGCATAAATTCTCATCTCTTGCCCATTGCCTGAAAATGGCACATCGCCTTGCATGTCATGTAAAATGGCCTCCTTGCCAACCCTGGTCTTATTGTAATCCGATTATGAAACAAGACATCGATTCTGCCGCCATTGCAGCCTGGCTACAGGAAAACCCGGAATTTTTTAATGAGCAGGCAGAACTGCTTTCCCGCATTCGCCTTGTCAGCCCGGTTATCGGCAAAACCATTTCACTGCACGACCGCCAGATTGAAATCATCCGCGAAAAAAACAAGGGCCTGGAACGCCGGATTGCCGAGCTTATCCGTATCGCCCGGGACAATGACACCCTGATGCGCCATATCCAGAAATGGACCCGCGCCATCCTCAAGGCAAAAGGCGGCGCAGACCGTCCCCGCATCCTGCTTTCGGAACTGCAATCCATTTTCACCATACCGCATGCCACCCTCCGCCTCTGGAACCTGGACGAAACCTATGCCGGAGAATGGTTCACACAAGGCATTTCGGAATCCATCCGGATTTTCGCTCAGGGCCTGCAAGCGCCCTATTGCGGGAAAAACAACGATTACGAAGCCAGCCGGTGGCTGGAAGAAGCCGCCTCCATTGCCTCTGTCGCACTTGTCCCCTTGCGCACAGAAAACGGCACCTTCGGGCTGCTTGTTTTGGGTTCCCCCGATGAAACCCGCTTTCGCGCCGACATGGCAACAGACTTCCTCTCCGAAATGGCACAAACCGCCAGCGCAGCACTCGCCTGCCTGATGGCATGACACCCATGCCCCGCCTGCCCTTTCCATCTGCCGGCGAAGCCATCCAGGCCTACCTTGAAAACCTGGCCACCCAGCGCAAACTGTCCGGCTATACCGTCGGCAGCTACCGGCGCGACCTGGACCAGCTCCATAAAATGGCAGGCGATACCCCCCTGGAAAAACTGACGCACCACCAAATACGCCATTTTGCTTCCCGGTTGCACGCAGAAGGATTAACCCCCCGCTCCATTGCCCGAAAACTCTCCGCCTGGCGGGGATTTTACCAATGGCTGGCCGAACAAACCGGATTGGCGGCAAACCCGGTAAAAACCGTCAGGGCGCCCCGCCAGAAAAAAATCCTCCCCAAGGCGCTTTCCGTTGACGATGCAGTACAACTGGTTGCAACATCCCCGCAGGAACAATCCCCTTCCCCGCAGGAACACCTGGCCTTGCTGTGCAACCACGCCATGTTTGAGCTGCTCTATTCCAGCGGATTGCGCGTCTCCGAACTCACCGGGCTCGATATCCGTCCCTTCCAGGAAAACGGCTATACCTCCTCAAGCTGGATTTGCCTGGAAGAACAGGAAGTCATGGTAACCGGGAAAGGCAACAAAAAACGGCGCGTCCCGGTTGGCCTGCCGGCAGTTGAAGCCATCCGCGCCTGGCTGCATGAAAGGGAACAGCTTGTCCGGCAAGAAGAACCAGACGGGCAGCATGCCCTCTTTATCAACCGGAGCGGCCGCCGCATGACACCGCGCATGGTGCAGATAAGGCTGAATGCCCATGTCAAAAAACTGGGGCTGCCCACGCATGTCCACCCCCACATGCTGCGCCATTCCTTCGCCTCCCACATCCTGCAATCTTCAGGAGACTTGAGAGCCGTGCAGGAAATGATGGGACATGCCTCCATTGCCTCAACCCAGGTCTATACAGCGCTGGATTTCCAGCACCTGGCGCGCATCTACGACGCCGCCCACCCCAGGGCAAAAAAGAAATAACTGCTTCCCCCAAAAAAATTCCCTCCCAACAGCATAGCGGCCGCTGTTATCCGCAAGACCCGTTTTTCCTCCTCCAGGGCCATACCCGCAAAACGGCTTCTCCCTTTCTTTAGGCATCCCAATAGCCAGCCCTCACCCTGAAAAACCATACAGCAAACCCCGCCAAAAACATCCCCAAATTGGGCAAAAACAGCCCGCAAAGCCAGCAATCATGCGGTTGACACAATTTTGCCAATCCGGTGTCAACCTTGTTGCTTTTGTCTCCTGTTGCAACAACCTGATTACACGCATTTTTTCGCCCCGAACCTTTCGGGGCTTTTTTTATTTTTCCCGTTTTCTGAACCAGGAAACGTGGAAAACAAAACCCCAAAAAAACACCCGGCAGGGATAAACCTGCCGGGGTGTAAAAAGAGCATCACCCTTCGCTACTTGACTTGCCTTTCTCCTTTTCCCTATCCAGAAAGCGGGCCAGTTTTACCTCATCGCTGCCCGGTTCAGATAACAGAGCCGAGCCAGCCTCTTGCAGCATCCTGCCCCTTTTCCCCTTCCAGCCGGGCTTGGAAGAAAAAACATTCGTATCCGTTGCCTTTCCTTCAGGTGGGGCAGTGAAGGGCTTTACTGCCTTATTCCCTGAAGGGGCGTTTTCCTGCTTTTCCTCTGAAGCCATATCATACTCCCTAGCCGGGCCGGAAAACCGGCCCGGCTAACCCTCATTACCCAATCAGGG
>JAMPER010000001.1:1234345-1295097 GCA_023664945.1 Alistipes senegalensis
CTGTATTAGCCTGGCAGCGAGGCAGCCGGACTTATTTACGCACCATGATGGTGCGGGCTTGTTGTGAAAAAAAAGAGGATTGGCAGGAGGGGGCTTGCCTTTTTTGCTGTCAGAAAGTGGCAAGGTTATTTGGGGGGCACCCAAACAGGGATAAACGGCGGCATGGCGGCATGACTTTTGCATCCCCTTTTTCCCGGCATAACGCAGGCTATGGCAGGCAATCCTGGGGGATGGATAACAGGGAAAACCGTTACCGCCAAAAACAGCACAAAAGCTGCCGCCGGTTCTGCCGCAAAAAAAATCCGCAGCCTGTCCCGTTCCCGTGCAAGGGCATACCGCCAAATTCTACCGGACAGATGCCGCTATCCGGCAAGAAAACTTTTACAAGGATTTCCCCTTTCAGCTAAAATCACAGTACCCCTTTTTCTGCGTAGCCAAAACCACACATTTCAGCTCATGGGAAAACTGTTTATGAAGGCGGCCCTGTCCGTCTTCATCTGCTGCCTGATTTATGAGTTCTTTTATATTGGAACAGGAGTACCGTTTTATTCCGGTATTGCCTCAGTCATTTGCCTGCAGCCGGAAATCAAAAGCACCTTTCGTGTTGGCATGAACCGGACAGTCGGTACGTTAATCGGCGGTTTAACCGGCATGGTCGTCCTCTTCATCATCCGCGAGCTCAGCATTTTTCGGTTGCCTACCCTGAAATATCTTTTTATCTCGCTCTGCATCCTGCCGTTGATGTACATTGCCGAAGCGGTTAAAAAAAACCAGTTTTCCGCTATCCTCAACAAAAGAAGCGACCTGAAAAAACTCTTCTCCATCGCCCCCCTGGTTTTTCTGGCCGATTTCATGCGAAAAAGCGCGCTGACCAACATTACCTGCATCGCCTTCTTAAGCGTTACCATCACCCACGGCACAGATCTCAGCATATTCAATTTTGCCTTCAACCGTATTCTTGATACATTGATTGGGGTGTTCGTTTCATTCTTCGTCAACATCATCCCGCTGGGCCACCAGGGAAAACAGCCTTCCAGTGAAGAAAACATGAATTGATTACAGCCCTGGCAATCCTGGATAAATGCAAGGTTGCCGCCGGGTAAGCGCCCTGCGCGTTGGGTATCAACCGGAAACAGGAAAACAGCGGCAAAGCAAGGCAGATTCCCCTTTCCGGCATGACTGAAATCATTTCCTCCGGAAACCAGGCTTGCGAAAGGTTGCAATCTGGTGTGCAATACCGCCTGATAACACCGCTTCCCGGTTTATAATTAAACCCCAATTATTACAAGTGAAGGGAATCGCCAACGTGAATACAAAAGCGAAAAAGGCCACGCCGGAAAAAACAGACAATACGCTCCTCACTGAAGAACAAATTCTGAAAATGAGCGACAAGGATTACATGAATCCGGCTCAGCTTGCATTTTTCAGAAACCGGCTGAAAGAACTGGAAAGCAAACTCATCAACAATGCCGGAAAAACTACGGAAAATCTCCGCGGCACCCCTTTGGTTCCTGACCCGGCAGACCGTGCCACCATTGAGGAAGAACATGCGCTGGAATTGCGCACCCGGGACCGTGAACGCAAACTGCTGAAAAAAGTGCAGCAATCCTTGGCCAGCATTGATGCCGGTGATTATGGCTGGTGTGAAGAAACAGGCGAGCCTATCGGCATCGCCCGCCTGCTGGCACGCCCCACAGCTACCCTGTCACTGGAAGCACAGCAGCGCCGCGAACTGAAACAAAAACTGTATGGCGACTGATCTTTCCGGGCAGTTCCAGCAAAAAAGCGCATGAAAATTCATGCGCTTTTTTACGGGCTGCCTTTTTTCATAACAAGACCGTAGCATTATCGCTTCACCACCAGCGGCCGGCTTCCCGTCGCGCCGAGCTGCTGCGCGGCATAATCCGCTGCTTCCTGCGAGGTGAAAGGCCCGGCAAACAGGCGGTAATAATCATCAGCCGCCACAACCTCCACGCCCGGGAGCAAATGCGCCCAGTTTAAGGCATACTCCGCCTGTGTTGCCCTGGCATTGCCAATTTGTTGGTAAGCGCCCAGCTGAAGATAATAAGCCACTATTGTTGAAGAATTACCCTTATCGGCTGTTCCTGCGGCCGCAGCAACCGGCGCCGGGGCTGGCCGGGGAGCTGGAGAAACCGTCGTTTGCGCGGCGGCTGTCTGGGATGAAACAGATGCTGCGGGAACCGGATTTTGCGAGCGTGCCAGATTAATCCGTTCAATCTCGTCCGGTAAAAGATGCTCAACTTCCAGTAACGCACTGCCCTTTTGCAAATAATCCAGTTTCAATGCGGCAGTATAGGAAAGGTCAATAATCCGGTCAGAATGAAACGGCCCCCGATCATTCACCCTGACAATCACCTGTTTTCCCGTACCCAGATTCGTCACCCGTGCATAGCAGGGAATAGGCAGCGTAGGATGCGCAGCCGTCATCTTGAACATATCGTAAATTTCCCCGGAAGAAGTCTTGTTGCCGTGAAACTTCTTGCCGTACCAGCTTCCCATCCCTCTCACCTTGTAAGGCCGGTTGTCAGTCACCGGCACATACGTCTTGCCAAACACCGTATAGGGCCGGTTGGCCGCGCGGGCATAAGGTTCCACACGGGGAATGGCATCCGGCGTATTCTGGAGGTCTTCCGGCGTATAATCCATCGGGCCATCATCTTTGTAATAACCTCCCCGGCCGGAACCGGCTTTGGGCAGGCCCGATGCAGCCGTACCGGAAGATACCCCGGCAGAAGAACGCCCGGCAGAAGGCTGGCTGACCGTTGAACACCCCGTCATCACCAGCGAAACCGCCGCCAGCCAGAAAGCCAGAAAACAAAGGGAACGCACCTGTTTCCTCGCCCGGCCTGTCCCTGCAAACCCGCACAAATGCGGCATATCACCGATATTCATAAACAAAATCCCATCCTCTTCGTGCAAAACACCCATTTTGCTGCTGCCCGGGCATAAATCCTTACGTTTGCACCAGCTTTCTGTTTCGCTGCACACTCATCAAAATCCCCGCGCCCAGCCCCAGGGTAACCATCGCGGTACCGCCATAACTCATGAAAGGAAGCGGCACACCCACCACCGGCAATATACCGCTTACCATGCCCATATTTACAAAGGCATAGGTAAAAAACATCATGGTAATCGCCCCCGCCAGCAAACGTGAAAACAGGGAAGAAGCCTGCATGGTAATCGTCATGCCGCGCACAATCAGCGCCAGATACAAAATCAGCAAAATCACATTGCCTATCAGGCCAAACTCCTCGGCATAAACAGCAAAAATAAAATCCGTCGTCCGTTCCGGCACAAAATGCAAATAAGCCTGCGTCCCCTTCAGCCAGCCTTTGCCGGTTACCCCGCCGGAACCAATAGCAATCATGGACTGGATAATATGAAACCCTTTGCCCAGCGGGTCGGAAGAGGGATCAATCAGCATCATCACCCGCTGCCGCTGGTAATCATGCAGCATAGACCACACCAGCGGCAGGCTGGCAGCAGCGGTAAACACCAGCCCCGCTATGGCTTTCCATGACAGGCCCGCCAGAAAAATGACATAAAAACCGGAAGCCACAACCAAAAGCGCCGTTCCCAGATCAGGCTGCTTCATAATCAGCGCGGCAGGAATGCCAAGCAAAAGCGAAGCGCCCAGAAATTCGCGCCAGCCAAGCTGGCCTTCACGGCGCTGGAAAAACCAGGCAAGCATCATCGGCACAGCAATTTTCATGATTTCGGAAGGCTGGATAATCACCCCGACATTGAGCCAGCGGCGGGCGCCTTTCCTGATTAGGCCAAACATGGCCACAGCCAGGAGCAGTGCCACCCCAACAGTATATAACGGGACAACAAAGCGCATCAAAACCGGCTGGGGCACGCTGGCCGCAATCCACATCACGGCAAAACCAAGCATAATATTGCGCAGCTGGTCTTCCACACGCCCCGGGAAATCAATCCCCGCAGAATAAAGCGTAATGAGCCCTGTAGAAACAATCAGGAACATAATCAGTGCCAGCGGGCCATCCAGCACGGCAACCTGCCGCCTGAAAAAATGGATGATCGTATTTTTGTCAGGAATATTCATTGGGCCAGTCCATCCATTTCCGAAGCGCGCCGGGCAGCATCAGTCGCGCGGCCTGATTCGTCAGACGAAACAGGAGATAACTCCTCCTCCCTGCCGACTGCCGGCACCACATCCTCAAACTCCGTTTCTTCTTTTTCTGCCTCATCCTGCACCGAAGCAGAAACCTCTTCAGGCATATAAACCTTCTCTTTCCTGACAGGACGCTTGCCCAGCAAATAATAATCCAGCGCCTTGCGGGCTATCGGCGCGGCGGCCGAAGCGCCAAACCCGCCGTTTTCCACAATCAGCGCCAGGGCAATAGTCGGCTTGTCGGCCGGTGCAAAGGCAATATAAAGCGCATGGTCGCGATGCCGCTCCGCAATACTGCTGGCAACATATTTCTCATTTTGCTTCATGCCAATCACCTGGGCTGTGCCCGTCTTTCCGGCAGATTCATAACCGGCGCCGGCAAAAATCCTGGCAGACGTCCCCTCCTTCGTTACGCCGACCATGGCGCGCTTGACCACATCAATATTTTCCTGCTTAAGCGCCACCTCCCGTGTCTCTGCAACAACCTGCCTCTTCTCCCGTGTCACACTGTTTTCCACGGCATGGACCAGATGCGGCTTTTTCGTTTTCCCGTTATTGGCAAGCATAGCAGTAGCATATGCCAGCTGCAAAGGCGTAAAAGAGTTATAGCCTTGCCCAATCCCCAAAGAAATCGTCTCGCCGGCATACCACTTTTGCTGCTCCGGCGTCTTGAAGGCATTCCTTTTCCATTCGGTGGAAGGCAAAAGCCCCTTCCTCTCATGGGCAAGATCAATGCCGGTCAATTCGCCAAAACCAAACCGGCGCATGAAATCATGCATCGTGTCAACGCCCATTTCATTGGCCAGAACATAATAATATGTGTCGCAGGAATGCACGATAGACTTGTACATATCCACAAAACCATGTCCGCCTGCCTTGTCATCGCGGAAACGGTGATTGCCGAAATAAAAGTATCCCGGATCCGAAATGCCCGCCTCGGGCGTCCGCTTGCCCAGCTCCAGCGCTGCCAGCGCCATAAAAGGCTTATAGGTCGAACCGGGCGGATAAGCCCCTCTCAACGGACGGTTAATCAGGGGATGGTCGGGAGAATTGTTCAGCTCATCCCAGCTTTGCTGGTCAATCCCCTCCACAAACAGATTAGGGTCAAACGTCGGCGTGGAAACATATGCCAGAATCTCCCCCGTTTCAGGCTGAATGGCAACCAGCGCGCCGCGCCGGTCCCCAAAAGCCTCCTCAATCACCTTCTGAAGCTCCACATCAATAGAGAGATACAGATTATTCCCGGAAACCGGCGGACTGCTGGATAATGTCCTGATCGCCCGGCCACCGGCAGAAACCTCCATCTCCTCATACCCGGTTATACCATGCAGCTCCCGTTCGTGGCTTTTCTCAATGCCTTCCTTGCCGACATAATTGGTGCCGCGGTAATTGGCTTCATCCTCCTCGGTCAGATTATCCACATCCTTCTGGCTCATCCTGCCGATATAGCCAATCACATGGGAAGCCACACTCCCCATAGGATATTGCCTGAACAGCCTGGCCTGGATATCCACCCCGGGAAAACGATACCGCTGTACCGTAAAACGGGCCACCTCCTCATCAGTCAGCCTGCTCCGGATAAGAATACTTTCAAACCGTTTCGATTCCTCATACAGTTTTTTGAACCATTTGCGGTCACGGGGCTCTATCGTCACCACCTTGGCCAGCTCGTCAATAACCTCGCTTAACTTTCCCTTGATCTTCGAAGGCGTCACCTCCAGCGTATAGGCAGAATAATTGCGGGCCAAAAGCACCCCGTTGCGATCCATGATAATCCCCCTGTTGGGGACAATCGGTACAACAGATATGCGGTTCTCCTCCGCCTGGGCGGCATAATTGTCATGACGGACAACCTGGAGCCAGAAAAAACGGATAAACAGGAGAAAAAAGCAAACCAGAACCAGAACCACCAGGGCCGCCAGTCGCCAGCGAAAAGAATGGAGATCGCGATCGATATCGTTCAGGTTGGCCATGCCGGAAAATAATCAGCGTTTTTTATCATCAGGTGCAGACACCATTTTCCTTGGGCAGGCATCACAGGGGACGATCCAGATCCTTGTCAATCGCCCTGCGCTGCGGCGCCAGGAGAACAATCGTCAACAACGGCCACAAAGCGGCGGCAACACAACTGTCCAGCAAGCTTGCCCAGCTGGAAAAACGGTCATTGATCAAAAACTGCACAAACATCTGTATCAGCTGCGTCAACAGCAGCAAAGGCAAAACCATCCATATCTGCTTTCGCAACGGAAACCAGAGTACCCGCCGGTGAATCGTAATCGCCAGATACGACAAAATGGCATAAGCCAACGCATTCTCGCCGAAAAGCGTTGCGTTATTGACATCCATCAGGAGCCCCATGCAAAAGGCAGTGCCCATTCCCACCCGCCGGGGCTGATGCACCCCCCAGAATACGAGGCAAAGCGCCACAAAATCAGGCATGCCGACAATTTGCCCCCAGGGCTGAATATTCAGCATAAACGCCACGAAAAGCGTAAAGGCAATAAAAACCGGGCTGGCCGGCAGCAAAATCGTTCTGGCAGGCTGGGGACGGCTCATTTTATCCCTGCTTTCTTTCTGGCCGCCGCAACATCCGCCTGGCGGCGCGCCTTGCCTGAAGGCTCCTCATCCTCCTCTGGCGGTGGCGGTTCAATAACCGCTCTCGGCATCAAAACCAGCACCTGGCGGCTTTTGTCCAGCCCGGCCAGCGGGCGGCAGAGAATATGGTTAAACGTGCCAGACCCCCTGTCGCTGATATCCATAACCTTGCCCACAGCCAGCCCGGGCGGATACAGGCCGTCAATGCCCGATGTCACCAGCACATCGCCCGGCTGGACATCGGCATTCGCCTCCATAAAGCGCAATTCAAGATAACCGGCCTGGCCCCGGCCATAAGCAATACTGCGTATCCCGGTCCGCGCTGCCTGAACCGGAATAGCCTGATCCTTGTCCGTCAGCAACGTCACCTCAGCCGTATGCAAAAACACGCGTGTAACCTGCCCGATCACGCCATTTTCATCAATCACCGGCTGGCCCAGAATCACGCCATCAGTCGAACCCTTGTTAAGAATCACCCTGCGCGCATAGGATGTCCTGGCATCATAAAGCACCTCTGCCGGAAGAGATTTGACAGGAAGCCGCTCATTTAGCCTCAGTAACTGCCTGAGATGGGCGTTTTCGGTTGCCAGCTGTTCTGCCTGCTGCAACATCTGCGCATTCTCCAGTTCCCGCTTGCGCAGCTCGCCAACCTCTTCCTGGAGGGAGGCCAGCGACGCAAAATAATCGCCAGCCGCATAAAGCGCGTCCCGCGGCAGCATCGCAGCCTTCTGGAAAGGATACAGCACAAAACCAATCGCCTGGCGAACCTCCACCAGTGCATGAAGGCGGGAATCCACCATCAGCATGACAATGGCAATAAAAATATAAACCGCCACCCTGACGCGAGCCGGCGCGCCTTGCTTGAAAAGGGGCGGTGGTGCATATTGCATGATAAGGCCGGCTACAATTCCCCTCCTTCACAGCCAAAGGCTGTGAAGGCAAGCTGATATATGCCGTCCCTTCGGGTTAATCTGGGCATACCGGCAATTATTCGTATGAGAAAATGGAACCCAGCTGGTCAATCTTTTCCAGCGCAATACCGCAGCCCCGCACCACGCAAGTCAGCGGATCTTCGCCAATCAGGACAGGCAGCCCGGTTTCTTCCATCAGCAAACGGTCAATATCATGCAGCAATGCGCCGCCGCCGGTCAGCATCATGCCTTTTTCGGCAATATCGGCGCCCAATTCAGGCGGCGTTTGTTCCAGCGCGTTCTTCACCGCCGAAACAATCTGGTTAAGCGGATCAGTCAATGCCTCCAAGATTTCATTGCTTGAAATAGTAAAGGAGCGTGGGATCCCTTCGGAAAGATTCCTGCCCTTGACTTCCATTTCCTTGACTTCCGTTCCCGGGAAAGCCGAACCAATGCTTTTCTTGATAGCCTCAGCCGTCTGCTCGCCTACCAGCATCCCGTAATTGCGGCGTATGTAATTGACAATCGCCTCGTCAAACCGGTCGCCGCCAACACGAACCGAACCTTTATAAACCATTCCGCCAAGGGAAATAATCCCCACTTCCGTCGTGCCGCCGCCAATATCCACCACCATCGAACCGGTAGCTTCCGAAACCGGCAGGCCGGCGCCAATCGCGGCAGCCATCGGTTCCTCAATTAGGTAAACCTTGGAAGCGCCCGCGCCCAGGGCAGATTCCCGGATAGCGCGCCGTTCCACCTGCGTTGAACCGCAGGGGACACAAATAATAATCCGGGGAGAAGGCTTGAAAAACTTGGAATCATGCACCATCCGGATAAACTGCTTGAGCATTTGCTCGGTCACCGTAAAATCGGCAATCACCCCGTCCTTCATGGGGCGGATAGCCTCAATATTGCCCGGCACCTTGCCCAGCATCTGCTTGGCCTCGTGGCCCACAGCCTGGATGTTTTTCTTTGCGTTGGGGCCGCCCTCCTGACGAATCGCCACCACCGACGGCTCGTCAAGAATAATGCCGGAATTCCTGACATAGATCAGTGTGTTTGCCGTCCCCAGATCGATGGCCAGATCATTTGAAAAATAGCTGCGTAAAAATCCAAACATGAACGATCCCAATGCGCATAAACAAGCGCGTTAACCTGTAAACAAACCCCTCGAGCGGAACCTGGCAAAGAGTAAATTGCCCCGGCTCCGGAAACTAACCAAACATAAACGCGATATTCTACCTTATAATTTGCCTGATAATCAGCAGTGCGGCATGATGAATACGGCTTTATGCAAAAAATTTTTGCCGGTTCGCCGCACTTCCCCGTTTTGCCAAACAAAAAATCAGGAAAATGAAACATCTTACGTTATCCGATGTCCTTGGCATAGCCAGACTGGCCCAGCTGGAAATTCCTGAAGACCAGCTTCAGAAAAACCTGGAACAGCTAAACGACATCTTTTCCCTTGTTGAAAAAATGCGCGCCATCGACACAACCGGCGTTGAACCGCTCAGCCATCCTGCTGCCGCCTTCCGCCAGGATATATCCCTGCGGCTGCGCGAAGACGTTGTCACGGAAACAGACCGCCGCGAAGAATACCAGCAATCCGCACCTGCGGCGGAAAACGGGTTGTATCTGGTTCCCAAAGTCATTGAATAACCTGATTTCGCCGCATTTTTCCCAAAGCCGTTTTCTCCAAACGCCCATTTGCATTTGATAAACCATGCACACAAAAACCCTTTCCGAACTGTCCGGGCTGTTGCACACCAGACAGATTTCCGCCGTCGAGCTGGCAAAACTTTTTCTTGGCCGCATCCACCAAAGCGACCTGAACGCCTTTCTGCATGTTGACGATGAACTCACCCTTGCCCAGGCCCGTTCAGCCGATGAAAAACTCGCCGGGAACAACGCAGGCAAGCTCACCGGCATTCCCGTTGCGCACAAAGATATCTTTGTCACCCGCGGCTGGCGCTCCACTGCCGCCTCAAAAATGCTGGCCAATTACACCAGTCCCTTTGATGCGGCAGTCGTGGAAAAACTCCAGGAAGCCGGCATGGTGACATTGGGCAAACTCAACTGCGATGAATTTGCCATGGGTTCATCCAATGAAAACTCCTGGTTTGGCCCCGTCAAAAACCCCTGGGACAAAACCGCCGTTCCCGGCGGCTCCTCCGGCGGTTCAGCCGCTGCAACAGCCGCGCGCCTAACGCCGGCTGCAACGGCAACCGATACAGGCGGCTCCATCCGGCAGCCGTCCGCCCTGTGCGGTGTCACCGGCATCAAACCGACTTACGGCCGGGTTTCCCGGTATGGCATGATCGCCTATGCCTCCTCCCTGGACCAGGGCGGCCCCATCGCCAAAACAGCCGAAGACTGCGCACTGCTCCTAACCGCCATGGCAGGATTTGACTCCCGCGATTCCACCAGCCTCAAACAGGAACCCGAAGACTTTTCCCGCCTGCTGCACCTGCCCCTTTCCGGCATCCGGATCGGCATCCCGCGCGAATACTTCGGGGAAGGCCTTTCCCCGGAAGTCGAACAGGCAGTGCGCGCAGCACTGGACAAATATAAAGAACTGGGCGCCGAACTGGTGGAAATTTCCCTAGAAAACACCGCCATGTGCATCCCTGTCTATTACGTTATCGCCCCGGCAGAAGCCTCATCCAACTTAAGCCGCTTTGATGGCGTCCGTTACGGTTTCCGCGCGAAAGAATATACCGACTTGCAGGATATGTACCGGAAAACCCGCACAGAAGGATTCGGCGAAGAAGTCCGCCGCCGCATCATCATGGGAACCTACGTGCTCAGCCATGGCTATTACGACGCCTACTACATCCAGGCACAGAAAATCCGGCGGCTGATCGCCCGGGATTTCAGCCAGGCTTTCAGCCGGTGCGATGTCATCATGGGCCCTGTCAGCCCCACCGTTGCCTGGAATATTGGTGAAAAGGCAGATGACCCCGTTGCCAATTACCTGGGCGACATCTATACCCTGTCAGCCAACCTGGCCGGCCTGCCCTGCATGTCCATCCCCTGCGGATTCGGCCAGGGAGAAGCCCATTCCCGCCGCCCGGTGGGATTGCAGCTGATCGGCAACTACCTTGACGAAGCGCGGCTTTTGGGCATTGCCCACCAGTACCAGCAGGCAACAGACTGGCACCTGCGCTCCCCGGTGTAAACCGGCTGCCGCCGGAAAAACTGTTTAAACCTACCAGACAACAGAGGAACAACCATGCAGTGGGAAGTCGTAATCGGCCTGGAAACCCATATACAGCTCACAACCCAATCCAAAATTTTCAGCGGGTCCTCTACCCATTTTGGCGCAGAACCCAATACGCAGGCCAACCCTGTTGACCTGGCCCTGCCGGGCGTTTTGCCTGTCATGAACCATGCTGCCGTTGAAAAAGCCATCCGGTTCGGCCTTGCCATCGGGGCCGATATTGCGCCCGTCTCGGTCTTTGCGCGCAAAAACTACTTTTACCCCGACCTGCCCAAGGGATACCAGATCAGCCAGTTTGAAAAACCGGTGCTGACAGGTGGCGCCCTCTCCTTTCCAGTCGAGAAAGCAGGCCGCCATGAAACCCGGACCGTGCAGCTCACCCGCGCCCACCTGGAAGAAGACGCAGGCAAATCCCTGCATGAAGACTTCCTGGACATGAGCGGCATTGACCTGAATCGGGCCGGTACCCCGCTTCTGGAAATTGTGACAGAACCGGACATGCGCAGCGCGGCCGAAGCCGTTGCCTATGCAAAAAGCCTCCATACCCTGGTTACCTGGCTGGGTATTTGCGACGGCAACATGCAGGAAGGCTCCTTCCGCTGCGATGCCAATGTCTCCGTCCGTCCGATGGGGCAAACCGCATTCGGCACCCGCTGCGAAATCAAAAACCTGAACTCCTTCCGCAACCTGGAAGACGCCATCAACTACGAAGTACAGCGGCAAATTGAACTCCTGGAAAGCGGGGGAGAAATCATCCAGGCCACCCGCCTGTACGACCCGGATCGCCGGGAAACCCGGGAAATGCGGACAAAAGAAGATTCACAGGATTACCGCTACTTCCCCGACCCGGATCTGCCCCCCCTGGCCATTTCCAGCCAATGGATTGAGACCATCATGCAAGCCATGCCGGAACTGCCTGACACCATGCGCGCCCGCCTGGTTCGCGACTACGGCCTTTCAGAATATGATGCCGCCGTACTCACCCAGTCAAAAGCCATGGCAGACTACTACGAAAAACTGGTTGCCGGCTCCGGCATGGCGCTGGCAAAACAAAGCGCAAACTGGCTGATGGGCGATGTCTCCTCTGCGCTGAACCGGGACAATATCGGCATTGATGCCTCGCCAGTCAGCGCGGCACAGCTCTCCCTGCTCGTCACCCGTATTGCAGACGGCACCATCTCCAACAAAATCGCCAAGGAAATCCTGGCCGACATGTGGGAAAAACCCTCGGATGCCCCCGACAGCGTAGATAAAATCATTGAAGCAAAAGGCCTGAAACAAATATCCGATACCGGAGAGCTGGATAAAATCATCGTCGGTGTGCTGGCGGCAAACCAGAAGTCAGTCGAAGAATTTCGCGCAGGCAAAGAAAAAGCCTTTAATTCCCTGGTTGGACAGGTCATGAAAGCAACTCGAGGGAAAGGCAATCCGGCACAGGTCAATGCCCTGCTGCGCCAGAAACTGGCAGAAAAACCATAACCCCTTTCCACGCTGCAAAAAAAACCTGTGCCGTTAAAAACCCCGCACAGGTTTTTTTGTATCCGCTGCCGTCCCTGTTTTCCACCCAGCCTGGCTGCATAGGCAAACACAGCCGGCTTCATCAGGAAAACCAACTGCCCTGGCCATGCCCGCAACGCCGCTTTCCGCCGTGGAAACAATAAGCAAACTTTATTATAAATATCGTTTGGTTTATTAAAATACACCTGCGCCGGATAACGCGGCAAACCAGGAAACAGCCTCCGGCTGCCTGGCAAAAAAACTCAATTTGCCCGCGGTATCCCTTCTATCCGGCTGCCCGGCCCAATCTTCCTTGAAGAAAACCAGCCCCGGTTCATTTCAAGCGCATAAACAACCCACCCGGCGCTGCAATGCGAATCCGTTGTCAGCGGCGCCATATCGGCAATATTCACAATTTCCCCATCCTGGTCAATAAAAGCGACAGATAGCGGGATAAGCGTATTCTTCATCCACATGCAAACCCTGGCCGGTGCGCCAAAATCAAACAGCATCCCGCTGTTTTTGCCCAGGCGCTTCCGGAACATCAGGCCTCTGGCCCGCTGTTCCTCCGTTGCCGCCAATTCCGCCCTGACTGTCTCCTTCCCCACTTTTAGGCTGACAACAGAAAAAGCCGGCACGGCACTTTCCGCCCTGGCATCTGTAAAACAAAAAGCCAAAGAAAACATCAACACAAAAACAAAGGCAGTACGTTTCATCTCTGCATCCGGGATAATCCTGTATCAAAAATCATACAATACCCATACATAAAGAAAAAGGCAGGGAAAACCCCTGCCTTTTTTGCACAAACTGGCAAAAATTATTTCTTGGCAGCGTCAGCTTTAACGTCAGCTTTTTCTGCTTTAACTTCAACTTTTTCTGCCTTGACGTCAGCTTTAACGTCAGCTTTCGGTGCCGGAGCTTGAGCGAAAGCAGCAGTTGCAAACAGAGCGGAAACCAGAACAGCGATCAGTTTTTTCATTTTCTTTCCTTTAAAAATTAATTGGAAGGTATCCGATTCTATCGAATCACTTCCCTTAACGGGACAAGCTCCACTCCGGTTGACACCCTGGCCGAATTTTTTGGATAACTCCTTGCCTCTTTTGCTTTGGCATCTTTTTGCAATCTAAAAATACCATGTAAAATCAACTCATTACGAAAACACCCCTTATATTGGGCATGTTACACCTTGTAACAAATCAGTCCCGTTTTCATAACCGGCCGCTTATCCTCCCTGCCTTTGGACAGCGACAGTCCGGTATAGTGGCAAAAACAACACTATCCCTTCTCCCCTCATTTGCGTGAAAGAAAAAACCATGAAACCGCTTGTTCACTTCATCCACGGAAAAGAAAGCGGCCCCTGGGGCCGAAAAATCACCTACCTTGCCGGAATCGTCCGGGAAATGGGCTATGACGCAGACAGCCTCGACTATGCCGGCATCGCTGATCCCCGCCAAAGAGTGCACCTGCTGGCTGAGTCTCATACCAAACGCCCTGCCACCTATCTGGTCGGCTCCAGCATGGGAGGCTGGGTTGCCTTAAGCGCCAGCGCCGTTATTTCAGTAAAAGGTCTCTTTCTTTTGGCTCCGGCCATTTACATGGATGGCTATCCGCCCCACCAGGTTGGCTGCCCGGGCCATGCCATCGAAATTGTGCACGGCTGGCGAGACAGCCTCATCCCCTGCCAGAATGCCGTGCGTTTCAGCCAGGAAAACCGCTGTACCCTGCACCTGGTTAACGATGAACACCGCCTTAAGCACTGCCTGCCCCAGGTAGGCGCATACCTGAAAGCCTTTCTTGAAAGAATGGTGGCAAACGCCTAGTCCATGAACCGGCATATATGCGTTATACTATGACAATTTTTTGAAAAAAGGGGCACATAAAACCGCTTCTGTGGCAACCTGTTTCATACGGTAAAAATGCTGCCGTCCGCGGCCTGCCGGAACAGTTTGCCATAAAACGGTTGTCCTGCAACAACCATGGCGTTATCCGCTATCATAACCGCAAGAGTTGTCGCGCCATTTGCATCCAGTATCTGTCTGAACAACAAGAGAAAGACGGAAAAACGACAAATAGGTAAAGAAAACATCTGTACCTGAACCCAACGAGGAGATGACATGATCAATACGATTACCCTGCAAAAAGACACCCAGCGCTTCCAGTTGTGCGATCTGAACAAAATCGACTTTATCCCCGGCCTGAACATCATCACAGGCGCCAATACATCCGGCAAATCCTCACTGCTGAGCATCGTCAAGGAATTCAACTACTACCGTGATGATGTTTCTTCCAGCGTCGGGGAAAAAGATATGCATCAGATCTTTGCAGACAACCCTGTGGACCTGGAAAAATACGGTTGTAAATCCGTCAAGGGTAAAGTATCCAAAGTCGTGGAATATGAACTGGGCGAACTGAATGCCTGGACCCGCTTCATCACCAAACACAAGGACTTCAACGCTACCCAGTTAAGCCAGATGAAAGCAGAAGGCATCAAATTTTCCAAAGACCTCATCATCCTGGCCGACGAACCGGAAAACAACCTGTCTATCATGATGCAATTCAAACTAGCAGACTGGTTCCATGACCTCGTTTTGCGCGCGGAAGAAAAAGTCCAGGTCATCATTGCCACCAACAGCATCCCGCTCATCCTGTTGAAAGACAAACCCCGGGTCAATCTCATCGAGCTCAACAACGGCTGGTCTGAAACCATTATCCAGAAACTGAAAGAAAGACTGGGCTAAAAGCAGTTCGCGCCTTGCCGGCAGCAGGATACCAGCTTAAACCAGTTGCCGTACAGCGTACAGATTCTTCTGTCCCAAAGGGATGCTGTTACAGACAGCCATCCCTTTTTTATTGACCACTCCTGTGGCATGGAACAGTTATCATAAACCCCTTTCCCTGCTTGTTCTGGCAAACCGAACACCTCCCAATCCGGAAGAAACAAACAATGAAAATGAAAAAATGCCTCCTGTGCATAATGGCCTGCCTTGGCGTGATAGCAAACAGCCTCGCGCAGGAATCTGATAAAGTGCCCTCTGCCCAAACCATCACCAAAGCCGTCATCCGGGCAGCCCAATCCTATGCCGATTCACTTGGCTGTGCTGGCAGCATCGAACCGTCTGCTATTGCTGCACTGGTTCCCTGGAAAAAAGATACCCTGCGGGAAAACGCAAAATATGCCGCAATATGGTATGGCGATATCGGCTGCCAGGGCGGTTCAGGCACCACAACTGCCAACATCGCCATCGTCAACATTGGCTCAGGAAACACCTTTTATGTTGATCCTGCCCGCTCTTCCCCCCAAATCAGCTTTGAAACGGCAAACTCACGAATCGGCGTCTCCCGCATCCTGGGTAACACAAAAAATACCCTTACACTGGAAGGATTCGACTATGCCGAAAACGACGCCATGTGCTGCCCTTCCATCAGAAAACAATTTACCGTCCGTTCTGACAGCCAAGGAAACTGGCACATCATACAAGAAAAAATCCTGCCGCCGATGCCACAACAATAACCGGCCGCCATGCAATAAAAGTGGAGTTAAACAGGGGAACATACCCATCTTCCCCTGTCCCTCTCCCCCATTTAAGATCTCATTTCCCAACCAACCATTGCTGCACAAAACCTGCTTCCCTAAAACAACTCCAGGAAAAGCCGCGCCACAGCAGAAAGATGCTTCCCCCTGCGCCAGACAATCGCAGAAGAAGATTGCAGCGTACAACCTGTAATACTCATGCGATGGAAATCTTCAGGAGGACGAAGCACCAGCGTGGATTCCGGCAAAATCGCCAACCCCATGCCGCGCTCCACCAGGGATAAAATCATGCTGATCTGATCGCTCTCACAAAAAATATTCGGCGTCAGGTTAGCCAACCGCATTTCATCCAGCACCATGTCATGGGCGCGCACACCCTCCTGGCGGTGCATCATAATCAATGGCGCTTCCGCCAGCTCCTGCAACGAAATTGTCTTCTGCTTTATCCGCTTTTCATCCCCCTTGTGCGTCACCGCCACCCAGGGTTCTGTCAGCAGCGGAACAGCATGGTAAGCGCCCTCCGGAACAGGCAGCCTCACAATGCCAAACTCAATCGCATAAGTATCCAGCAATTCCAGGATGCGGTAAGTGCTCCCTCCCCGCCATTTAAAGCGAACATGCGGATATTTCTCGCCAAACGCCTTGATGCGGTCCGGTATATACAGGCTCCCGATAGCAGGCGGGCTCCCCAGGGAAAGCCCCCCCTGGATACCGTGCTTCATATTCCGTATTTCCTCGGCAGTCGTACCCATCATATCCAGGATCTGGGAAGCACGCTGATAAAAAACATGCCCTACCTGCGTCAACCTCAGGTAACGGGTATTGCGCTCAATCAGCTTTACCCCCAGCTCCTCCTCCAGCAATTTCAGTTGCAAACTGAGCGGCGGTTGGGAAATATGCAGCCGTTCTGCCGCCTTGCTGATCGTGCCCTCTTCCGCTATCGCACAAAAATAGCGCAATTGCCTTAAATCCATGCCGGCCAATTTATAGAAAAAAAGTATAAATATCAAATGAAAAAAGTATTTCAAATATAAATAGAAAATCGCTATTCTGCAAACAATATCACCCCCTTAACCATCCCATATACAAGGAGAACACCATGAAAATAGCCATCTACGGGGCAGGTGCCATCGGCGGCTATATGGCCGTACAACTTGCCGAAGCCGGAGCTGAAGTCTGCGCCATCGCACGCGGTGAACATCTCAAGGCCATGCAAAAAAACGGCCTCACCCTGATAGCCGACGGCAAAGAAAAAAACGTCAAAATTCCAGCAAGCAGCAACCCTGCCGATTTTGGGCCGCAGGATTATGTCATTTGCACCCTCAAGGCAAACCAGTCCCTGGAAAACGCCCGAAATTTCTCGCCGCTGCTCGGTCCCGATACCGCCATGGTCACCGCCATGAACGGCATCCCCTGGTGGTACTTCTATAAAGAAGGCGGAAAATTCGAAGGGCATCATCTTGAATCTGTCGATCCGGGCGGCGAACAATGGAAGCACATCGGCCCTCAGAGAGCCATCGGCTGCGTTGTTGATCCTGCGGCAGAAGTCATTGCGCCCGGCGTCATTGAACATCACGAATTCAACCGGTTCATCATTGGCGAACCGGATGGCAGCCGCTCCGAAAGAGTAGAAAAACTGGCGCAAATACTGACCAAAGCCGGTTTTGACGCCCCTATCAGGGATGCCATCCGCTGGAACATCTGGTTAAAACTCTGGGGCAACGTCTGTTTCAACCCCATCAGCGCCCTAACGCATACAACACTCGACCGGATCACACAGGGACCGCTCCGTGAACTGTGCATCCGCGCCATGACAGAAACCCGGGCCGTTACCCAGGCGCTGGGCGTCAACATCCCGGAAGAAATGATGATACGGAGGCTGAATATCGCCGGCACTGCCGTAGGCCACAAAATGTCCATGCTGCAAGACATTGAGCGCCATCGTTCCCTGGAAATTGATGCGCTGGTCACAGCCGTACAGGAACTGGGACAGCTGACCGGCATCCCGACGCCAACCGTCGATACCCTGCTGGTTCTCGTACAGGAACTGGGAAGAAAAGAAGGGCTTTACTGACAAGAAACGCACAATCAGGGAGAAAAGACATGGACTACACCGCCATCAGAAACAACCTTGAAAACTATGGCTTTTCAACACAGCTCTTTTCCACAGGAGAAGAAGCCAAAGATTACCTTGCCGCTACCCTCCAGCAGCAAACCATCGGTTTTGGCGGCAGCGTATCCCTCAATGAAATCGGGCTTTTTGAAGCCCTCTCACAAAAAAACATCGTCGTTTGGCACAACAAGGTCCTCTCCAACGAAGTCAGACGGCTGGCAAACCAGTGCAGCATTTACATCACCAGCGTCAACGCCATTGCCGAAACCGGGCAAATCGTCAACATCGACAAAACCGGAAATCGCATTGCCATGATGGCCTTTGGTCCAAAAACCTGCTACTACATCGTGGGAAAAAACAAAATTACCCCTACCCTGGCAGACGCCTTGCACCGGGCAAAAAACATAGCCGCCCCAAAAAATGCCCGGCGTCTCAGGGCAAAAACCCCCTGTGCCAGAAACGCAGACCAGTGCTACAACTGCAACACGCCGGACAGAGTCTGCCACATGACCATGATTATGGACCGCCCGCCTTACGGCATGAAAGCCGAAATCATTTTTATCGACCAGAACCTGGGACTGTAACACCATGAACCGTATCATAGGCTTCGTCAAAAACTGGACATTGCCGCTTGCCATTGCCATCGGTACGGCAGGATTTCCTGTTTTGGGTAATCTTGCCTTCCTCCTGCCGTACCTCATTTTTACCATGCTGCTCTTCACCTTCTGCCGCCTTCCCTTCAGCAGCATCCGCTTTAACGCCATGCACCTTACCCTCCTGGCCTGCCAGCTTGGCGGCAGCCTCCTGGCCTGGCTGCTCCTTACCCCCGTCAACCCGCTCCTCGCCGAGGCTGTCATCGTTTTACTCATCACGCCAACCGGCACAGCGGCAGCCGTCATCACCCGCAAACTGGGCGGCAGCGCGGCCAGCATCGCCAGCTTTACCATCCTCTCCAACCTGGCTGCCGCCATTGCCGCCCCCCTTCTCTTCCCCATCATCCATCCGGCAGAAAACCACATCGGTTTCCTGCCCGCCTTTTTCACCATCGGCAAAAAAGTCTTTCCACTCCTTATCCTGCCGCTTTTTCTTGCCCTGCTCCTGCGCCGCTTCACCCCGGCATTCAATGAAAAACTGGGTAATTGGCAAGAATGCGCCTTTTACCTGTGGTGTACAGCGCTGGTCATCACCGTTGCCAAAACCGTCAACACCCTGGTTCACCATCCGGACAACAGCATCACAGCCGCCCTCATGGGGCTGACCGCACTCATTATCTGCATCCTGCAATTCTTCGCCGGCAAACAACTGGGAGAACGCTTCTTTCACGACCGCGTCACAGCAGGGCAGGCGCTGGGGCAAAAAAATGCCATTCTCGGCCTCTGGATGGCCGATACCTGGCTAACCCCCGGTGTCTCCATTACTGCCTGCGCCTACCTCGTCAGCCAGAACCTCTTTAACGCCTGGCAGCTCTGGATGGCAAGGAAAACAGCCGGCACCCAGAACAGCCGGTAAAACCGCCTCTGGGCATTTCCCTGCACTGCCGCTTTTTATATCAACTTAAGCAGTTCTTCCAACTTGCGCTGGCAGCGGCATCTCCTTTATTGACGGCTTCCAGGACTGAACGCACATCGGCGTCTTGATATGTTTCCGGCATAAAATTCTCCATTAAAGCTGAATATCATCTCCTGCCCGGATAGCTCCTTCGTATCTTCATGAAGCAAAAACGGGAAAAACTGAAAGCCCAGGAAAACAGGCATAAAAAAATGCCTCCGGATTTCTCTGGAGGCATTTCTACATGTATTAAATTAAGTGCCATTTGACACAAAAAAAAGGGGCATGTGTCAAGTTTTTTGTGCTTGATTACAATTTACTCAAGACATGAGCATTGTCTCAATGACTGCAACTGGCTGACATCTACCCTTTCTCTGATGTGCCATAAATCATAATCAGCCTGTAAGCGCAACCACAATGAAGCCGTGCTGCCGATTGTGGCAGACAAACGCAACGCCATTTCCGGCGAGATGGCCGACTTTTCCGTCACAATCCGCTGAACAGTTGCCGGGGAAACCTTCAATTTTTTTGCAAAGGCATTGATACTCAGCCCCAGATCTTCCATCGCTTCTTTTACCAAACCGCCCGGATGGGGCGGATTAAACATGCCAGCCATCAGTGATAATCCTCATAATTGACGATATAAACATCGCCATCGACAAACTCAAACGTAATGCGCCAGTTAGCGGTTACGCGAATGGAATAAAGCCCATTTTTATCACCGCTTAACTTGTGCAGATTAAAGCCCTGAACATCCACGTCTTCAATCTTCTCTGCCATATCCAGCACATGAAGGCGTAATGCAATCTTCTTTGCATGCGCCGCTTCAATACCAGACTTAGACCCTGTCTCAAACAGGAGTTGCAGACCCTTGTGCTTAAAACTCTTGATCATGAAGATGATTATATCAAATGTTTCTTATTGCGCAATAAGAAACAATGCCCATCCTCCCCTCGCACATTCTTCATCTTAACCTATGTCAAGATTTCTCAGTTTCCAGCTTCAACGATTCCCGCCTGTTCCAGTCTGTCGGTGACTGCTGTCATGGCCTTTTCCCCCCAGCCCTGCTCAACCTGAGGGAAGCCTCCTGCGGGGAAAACCCCTGTCTGCCCTGAAGCCATTGCTCCAATACCATCTGTCACAATTTTGCCATAAACGAAATTACAATAAAAAAGCCCGCTTAAAAAAGCGGGCAAAATCAAGAAGTTATTGGTGGGCCCAGCAGGACTTGAACCTGCGACCAACGGATTATGAGTCCGCTGCTCTAACCAACTGAGCTATAGGCCCAAAAACCTGGTCAATTATTTTCCAGGAAGCTCTTAAGTTTATCCGAACGTGAAGGATGGCGCAATTTCCGCAGCGCTTTTGCCTCAATCTGGCGAATCCGCTCGCGGGTCACATCAAACTGCTTGCCCACCTCCTCCAGCGTATGGTCAGTTGACATTTCCACCCCGAAACGCATCCGCAGCACCTTCGCCTCCCGCGGCGTCAGCGAATCCAGCACATCTTTCACCACATTGCGCATCGAAACATGCAAGGCGGCATCCGCCGGTGCAAGCGTATTATTGTCCTCAATAAAATCGCCAAGATGCGAATCATCATCATCGCCAATCGGCGTTTCCATCGAAATCGGCTCCTTGGCAATCTTCATGATCTTGCGGATCTTGTCCTCCGGCATCTCCATCTTCAGCGCCAGGGTAGCGGGATCCGGCTCGGAGCCGGTTTCCTGCAAAATCTGGCGGGAAATACGGTTCATCTTGTTGATCGTCTCAATCATGTGAACCGGAATCCGGATAGTGCGCGCCTGGTCGGCAATCGAACGCGTAATCGCCTGGCGAATCCACCAGGTGGCATAAGTCGAAAACTTGTAACCGCGGCGGTATTCAAACTTGTCCACCGCCTTCATCAGGCCGATATTCCCCTCCTGAATCAGGTCAAGAAACTGCAAGCCGCGGTTCGTATATTTTTTGGCAATCGAAATCACCAGGCGCAGGTTGGCCTCCGTCATTTCCCGTTTGGCATTGCGCGCGCGCATCTCCCCTGCCGTCATCTTCCGGTTGATATCGCGCATGTCAGCCAGCGGCATCCCGCTCTTTTCCTCAATCTCAATGAGCTTGCGCTGCAACTCCTTTACCATCGGCACATTGCGGCCCAAAATCGCGCTGTATGGATAACCGGCGCTAACCTCCTCATCCACCCAGTCCAGATTGGTCTCATTGCCCGGGAAAGTCTTGATAAAGTGCGCCCGCGGCACCCCGCAACGGTTCACCACCACATCCAGAATCTGCCGTTCAACCTGGCGGATGCCATCCATCTGGGCACGGAGCGTATCTGCCAGCTTTTCAATAAACTTGGCCGTAAAACGCATCCCCAAAAGCGCTTCGGAAATCTTTTCATGCGCCGCAACATAAGCCGGAGAATTATAATGGCTCGCTTCCGTGGCCTCCTGCATTTGCCTGAAACAGGCAGCAATCACGTCAAACCGTTCCAGCGCCTGCGTTTTCAGCTTTTCAAGCTGCTCGGCTGAAAAACCGCTGCCGCCGCCACCTAAGGCCGTTTCTTCCTCATCGTCGCCTTCTTCGTCAGCGCCGTCTTCCTCTTCCTGGTCTTCTTCAGCATCGTCCTCTGCCGCACTCATGGCAACCGGCAGCGCTTCCTCCTCATCTTCAGCCAGACCATCAACAATATCGTCAATCTTGATCTCGCCCTGCCGAACCTTCTCTGCCTGCTCCAGAATCTCCAGAATCGTGGTCGGACTGGAAGAAATCACCTGGATCATGTCCTTTAGGCCATCCTCAATCCGCTTGGCGATCTCAATCTCGCCTTCCCGCGTCAGCAGCTCAACCGAACCCATTTCCCGCATATACATGCGCACAGGGTCAGTCGTCCGGCCAAAATCCGAATCCACGGTAGAGAGCGCAGCCTCCGCCGCCGCTTCCGCCTCATCGTCGCTGGTCACATTGATAACATTATCCGTCAACAGCAGATCTTCCGCATCCGGCGCATGTTCATAGACAGAAATACCCATGTCATTGAACGTATTGATAATGCCTTCAATTGCATCCGGATCAACAATATGCTCGGGAAGATGGTCATTAATCTCCGCAAACGTCAGGAAATTGCGCTCCTTGCCCAGCTTGATCAGCGCAACCAGCCGCTCGCGGCGGCGTTCAATTTCTTCTGCCGTTGCTTCGGAATCACTGGATAACGCATCCTTCAACAACGCCTTTTCCTTGGCCCGCCTGTCCTTGGCGCGGTTCTTCTCCGCAGCCTTCATTTCAGCCCGCTCTACCGCGTTTAACGCAACCACCTCATCACTTTCGGGCTGGTAATCCTTTGGCTTCCTGCCACGCCGTCCCGGCACCTTCACCTTCGGCAGCACATAACCGGAAGTATCAATCTGCGAGAGGGTCTCGGCATCTGTTGTCACCACAGCGCCTTTTTCAGAAACAGCAACCGCCGCCTCGGCCTTTGGCGGCGTTGATAACAGCGCCTTGGGCTTACGGCCCCGCTTCTTCGGCGCCGCATCGGCCGCATCAGCCGAACCGGCCGGCGGCGCATCATTCATCATGGCAGCCGTTTCATCAGAAACTGCCGCCTTCTTTTCCGCCGCTTTCCGGCCGGAACCCCGTTTGGAGACAACGGCAGCTGTTGCAACCTGCTCTTCCTTTGCATCATGCGCTGCCTGCTTTTCCTCCGCAGCTGCTTTTACCGGCTCCGCTTTTCTTTTGGCCGCCGTTTTGGAGGCTACTTTTTCTTTTTCCTGTGCCGGTATCCCGCTTGCTCCTTCAACCTTGTTTTTCGCTTTTTTCTCCGCCCCGGGAGCAGCTGCTTCAGCTTTCACCTGGGCACGGCTTCCTTTGGAAGAAGCGGCTGCTGTCGTTTTGCTTTTTGCCGATACCGATTGCTTTGATTTTTTCTTGTCGTCCACTGTGTCCGCCCCAAAATCAACTGATGGGCATAAAGCCCCAAAGCTCACATGTAAAGCTTTAAATTATAACACAAATCAAGCTTTCCTTATCCATTCCTGTTGTAAATCATGCCGTTAGGAAAGCTCATTTGTCTGAACCAGCAACTGCTTCAAACGCTGCAATTCATCCTGCAAATCCAATACATGCTGCCGGTTTTCCAGCGCGCGCCCGGTTTTCATCATATCGTCCAGTTCCGCTGCCGCCAGGCGTATCTGTATTTGCAGCAACGACCCTTTCAACTGCTTTCTCGCCGAAACCACATCAAAATCCAGCCCTTCCATCATGTCGGCAACCCAATGCCCATAATCCTTTCCGGAAAGCCTGAAATACTCGACCAGGGCAGCAAAACTCACCTCTTCACCAATGGCATGAACCGCATTGATAATATCGGCCAAAACCGGCGCATCATCCGGAGAAAAAGCCTCAACTGCATTCCGTTCCGCCGCTTCCAGTTCCAAAGCCAATTCCGGATACATAAACAGAATCCGAAGCGCCTGCCTGCCCAGCCCCATTACTTGCGGGCGCGCCTGCCGCCGGGGAGCGGCCGGACGGCGAGCCGCAGGCTTTGCTGCCAACCCCAGAAGCTGCTCCAGCTCATCATCTGCCGTCTGCGTCAACTCCCCCAGCTTGTGTACAAGCTGCCTGCGCAAAGCCGAAGGCTGAATAGCCTGCAAGAGCGGTTTTGCCACATATTGCGCCCTGGCACGGCCTTCCGGCGTATGCAAATCATTTCCCTTCGTAATAGTCTGAAACAAAAATCCGGAAAAAGGCACGGCCTGCCTTATTTCCCTCTCAAACGCTTCTGCACCGTACTCGCGCACAAAACTGTCCGGGTCATGATCCGGCGGCAAAAACAGAAAACGAACACTTTTACTTTCTGTCACATAAGGCAAACTGGCTTCCAGCGCGCGCCGCGCAGCCCCCTGTCCAGCCTTGTCCCCGTCAAAAGCAAACACCACCATATCCGTCTGGCGCATGAGCTTTTGCACCTGCACAGGCGTACATGCCGTCCCCAGCGTTGCCACCGCCTGCGGAAAACCCAGCTGCGCCAGCGCCACCACATCCATATACCCTTCCACAACCAGGACATAACCGGCCTCCCGGATAGCCTGCCGTGCCTCAAAAAGGCCATACAGCTCATTGCCCTTCTGAAATAAGGCTGTTTCAGGAGAATTCAAGTACTTGGGTTCCCCCCGGTCAATCACCCGTGCGCCAAAACCGATAATCTGTCCCCGTGTATTCCTGATCGGGAACATAATCCTGTCGCGGAAACGGTCATAATGCGAATGAGCCGGGCTTTTCCCATTTTCCGCCTCGCGCCGGATAACCAGGCCGACATCCTGCAACACTTGCGCCGCATAATCCGGAAATAACGTCCGCAAACCGTCCTGCCCGTCCGGCGCATAACCCAAACCAAAGTGTGCGGCCACTTCGCCGGAAACACCGCGGCCCTTCAGATAAGCAATAGCATGAGAAGCATCCTTTAACTGCCGCCGGTAAAAGCGGCCTGCCTGCGCCATTACTTCCGTCTGCGCAAGGCTCACCGCCTGTTTTTCAGCACGCTGCTCCGAATTGGCGCGCCAGCCGTCATCCGGCACCGTCATGCCGGCATTGCAGGCCAGCTCATGCACAGCCTCAACAAAACCCAGCCCGGTATAATCCATGAGGAAACCAATGGCCGTACCGTTTTTCCCGCAGCCAAAACAGTGATAAAACTGCTTGACAGGACTCACCGTAAAACTGGGCGTTTTTTCAGTATGGAAAGGGCAAAGGCCAAGCAGGTTGGCGCCGGCCTTTTTCAGCTGAACATACTTCTCAATCACACTGACAATATCAGTGCGATTCAAAAGATCCTGGATAAATGATTGCGGAATCACGAACCAGACAGGCCTTCCGGGCACAACCGGAGGCCGTCAGCAAATCAGGCACGCTTTAAGCTTTTGCCAGCGCGCTTTTGACCATACCGGAAACAACCGACATATCAGCCCGGCCCGCCAGACGCGTTTTCAACGCAGCCATCACCTTGCCCATATCCTGCGGCCCGGCGGCATTGGCTACGGCTTCTTTCACAGCTTGCGCAATCTCTTCCTCGCTCAACGCAGCCGGCATATAAGCCGAAAGCACCTCCAGCTCTGCCTTTTCCTTGTCCGCCAGATCCTGGCGGCCGCCTGCCTCAAACTGGGAAATAGAATCCCGGCGCTGCTTGATCATCTTTTCAATAATGCCAAGCACATCCGTATCAGACAAATCCTTGCGTTCGTCCACTTCCTTCTGCTTCATGGCGGCAGTCAACAGGCGAATCGTGCCCAGCCTGGCGCTGTCTTTGGCGCGCATGGCATTCTTCATATCTTCAACAATCTGCTCCTTCAGACTCATGGCCATTTTCTCCAGACATGTTTCAAACACAAAAACCCGCCTCGGAATCCGGTGCGGGTTAAATCAGACTGCCTGATCTGCCGTGAAAGCAGAATCAATACATCTTCTTGGGCAATTGCTGGCTGCGGATCCGCTTGTAATGCCGCTTGATCGCCGCGGCAAGTTTCCTTTTGCGCTCTGCGGTCGGCTTCTCGTAAAATTCACGGGCACGCAGCTCTGTCAGAAGGCCGGTTTTTTCAATCGTACGTTTGAAGCGGCGCATAGCAACTTCAAACGGTTCATTTTCTTTAATGCGAATAGTTGTCATGAAATAATCAGATTCGTCTAAATTACCGGAAAGGTTGCTATCCTAACAAATAATTCTGCCGATTGGAAGCCTCTTTTCCCAAATTCCTGCCCGGCTGAAAACATGCCGCCCTGGCCTTGCCCCTTCAGTCCTCCATCAGGGCACGCACATGCGCTGCCGAGCCGGTAGCCAAACCGTCAAGACTGTAGCCGCCCTCAAGAACCGATACAATTTTGCCCTCACAGCAGTCATTGGCAATTTTTACCAGCTCCCGGGTAATCCAGTAATAATCATCATCCGTAAAATTCAGTCCGCCCAGCGGATCTTTCTGGTGCGCGTCAAAACCGGTTGACATCATCAGCAAAGAAGGCCGGAACCGGCGCACGGCAGGCAGCATTTCCGCCTCCATCCTCGAGCGGAAAACCGCCGAATTGCACCCGCGCGACAACAGCACATTCACCACATTATTATCAATGCCCGTCTCATAACGCGCCCCGGTTCCCGGATAAAAAGGCGACTGATGGCAGGAACCGTAAAAAACATTCGGCTTGTAATAAAAAGCATCCTGCGTCCCGTTGCCGTGGTGAACATCAATATCCACAATCGCCACCTTCGGCACCTTGAGCGTCTCGGCAGCATAAGCCGCAGCAATGGCTGCCTGGTTGAAAATACTGAACCCCATCGCCCTGTCCGGCTCGGCATGGTGCCCGCAAGGCCGCGTTGCGCAAAACACCCGCTTCACCTCTCCCTTAAGCACATCCTCCACCCCGGCGCAGGCAGCTCCCACACAGGCCAGTATGGCATTCCACGTGCCGGGCGACATTACCGTATCTCCGCCATCCAGCGGCACATAACCGCTCTTTGGCCGCATCCGCTCTATCCGGTCCACAAATTCCGTGGTATGCACCAAAAGCAGCTGCTCGCGCGTCCCCAAAGGGGCATCCTTCCACTCCACCCCCTTAAACTCCGGCGCGCGCAACGCCCGGCGCACCGCTGTCAGCCGTTCAGGACATTCCGGATGCGTAGGGCCGGGATGATGTTCAAGGCAATAATCCGAGGTATAAATCCGGAGCATATCGGCAAACTCCTTCCGGTAAAAAAACAGGCGAAATCCCCGCTAGGGGAAACAGCAAAACCCGCGCCATTGGCACAGTCTCAGCCCGATTTTATCCTATTAGCGCCATCCTGCGGAAAAAAGCCTGCCCGGTGAAGGGAACAGCAAGCCATCCCTCCACCGGCCGGCGGCACCCCGCCTTCAGGCATTGTTTTTCGCAACAAACTCCCAGTTCACCAGCTCCCAGAAAGCCGCCAGAAACTTCGCGCGTGCATTGCGGTAATCAATATAATAGGCATGCTCCCACACATCGCAGGTAAGCAAAGGCCTGTCGGAACCGGCAAGCGGCGTCCCGGCATTGGAAGTATTCACAATATCCAGCGTCCCGTCCGGTTTTTTCACCAGCCATGTCCAGCCGGAACCAAAATTGCCAAGTGCGCTTTGCGTGAACGCTTCCCTGAAACGTTCAAACGATCCCCACTTTGCCTTGATATCTTCGGCCAGCTTGCCAGACGGCTCGCCGCCGCCCTGGGGTTTCAGGCACTGCCAGAAAAACGTATGGTTCCATACCTGCGCGGCATTATTGAAAATGCCGCCTGATGACTTTTTAATAATCTCCTCAAGCGAAGCCTGCGCAAATTCGCTGTCCTTGATCTGGTTATTGAGATTCGTCACATAGGTCTGGTGATGCTTGCCATAGTGAAACTCCAGCGTTTCGCGGGAAATATGCGGCTCCAGCCCGTTCAGGGGATAAGGGAGGGGAGGCAGTTGGTGTTCCATGCGTATTCCTTTCCTTGAAAAACATCACAATATAAAAACATTATAAGGGGAAGCCGGCATTTATGCCCCATGCCGCAGCAACCGTATTATTCGCTGCCTGGCCTCACCGGTTGCCTCGCCTTCTGCTTCCTGCCTTTTGCCTTCGTTTTACAAAAGCGCCCTCATCCTTGCTGGACAATTGGCCCAAGCGCCCCAATAATAGAAAATGCTTCTTTATATTTATTATTCCGTCCATTTTGCACACAGCATAATGCCACAAAACCCAACATACCATCCCGGAGCATAATGCCATCACAAGACTCTGAACAAACTGCCGGCAGCGAAGAACATACACCCCGGGACTACGCTGCCCTGCTCGCCCAACTGGAAGAAACCCGGCGGCGCCTGCGCTTCTTTGAAACCCTCATCGATGAATTGCCCAACCCCATCTTCGCCAAAAACAAAGAGGCCCGTTTTTGCCTTTTCAACAAAGCCTATGAAAAATTTTTCCATATCCGCCGGGAAGACCTGCTAAACCTGACCGCACTGGATCTGGATTACCTGAAACAGGAAGTCCGGGAAAAATACCAGCGTGAAGATATGGCCGCCATCCAGAGCGGCAGCGAAATTCACTACGAAACAACCTACCAGACTGAAGACGGGAACCGCTGCGCACTTTACTGGAGCAAGGGCATTGCCATACCAGATTCAGGCGAAAAAGGGCTGATAGGAACCATCGTTGATATCTCATCCCAGAAATTTCTGGAAAATGAACTGAACAACAACATCAAAAAACTGGAATCCGCCCATAAAGAACTGCAACGCATCAGCCAAACAGACGAACTGACCCAGCTGCCCAACCGGCGTTTTTTCAATACCCGCCTGCTGGAAAGCATTGCGCTCGGCAACCGCCATGCACAGCCGTTTTGCCTGCTCATGGCCGACCTTGACCATTTCAAAAGCATCAATGACCGTTTCGGCCATGATGAAGGAGACGCCACATTAAAAGGCTTTGCCGATATCCTGCGCCGGACCTGCCGCTACGAAGATGTGGCAGCCCGGTTTGGCGGCGAGGAATTCATGCTGTTGCTGCCCCTCACCCGGCATAGCGAAGCCCGTATCATGGCAGAACGCATCCGCCAGGCCACAAAAAAATATCTCCTGCCCGACAAAAGCAGCCTGACAGTCAGCATCGGCGTCACCGAATTCCGGCGCGGCGACACGCCGGACGACATCAGGAAAAGAGTCGATGCAGCCCTGTACCAGGCCAAAGAAAACGGGCGCGACCAGGTTGCCGGATAACGCGCAAAAAAGACGGCACTGCCAATCATGATAAAAATAGCGGCGCAAACAGAAAAAATACACCAGGCCGGTCCGGCTGATATCCTCCTTTTGCCCCATCGGCCAGCAAATCAACCTCCAGAAAACACACTGGCAAAAAACCGGGAGAATCCATGAGCAACTGGGATATGTGCTTTTACTGCAAAATAAAAAACTGCTCGCTCGAAGACTGCCCCCACCGAGACAGGGGCAGGCTCGAAAGGAGAACAGCCAATAAACCGTCAACGCCAAACCCCTCCGGCTCCAACGCCCCCCAGGAACCAGCGCCTATGCCGTCCGGTAAACATACCCTCCTGTAAAAGACGGGATCCGGCATTGGGCGCGACCTCCCAAAATATCTTCACCTTATCAAAAACATCGGTTCAAACACCTTCTCTTGCACCGTTCCCCTTCAACAGGTCTTACCCATTTGGAATAACAACATGGCATTAAACCTGAGACAAACTGTCATTGATATTCTCAAAAGCCGTCCCAACCAGCTCTATACAGCACGGCAATTGGCTCTTCATATTTTTGACAGCAAAAAAGAAGAATGCCTGGCAAAAATGGAAAGAAGCAAGGCCACCATCATCCCCATTGACACAGAAGAAGCCTTGCTTAACCAGCTTGTGGCAGAAATAGGATCAAGCAAAAACCGTATTTTGCAGTTATCGCCCAACATAAAGATAACGGCAGAGCGCCCAAGAAAATACTACTACTCGGAAAAATCCGATGCCCAGGAAATCAGGGATGCAGAAACATCCTCCCAAACACACGGGCGTCCTGAACATCATTCCTATCCCCTGCTTTGCGAATATCTGTATAACGAACTTAACATCTATCCCAAGCGGATTGATGAAAAGCGATCCGCCAACTTAAGAGGAAATAATGGCAACAAATGGCTTCACCCGGATATCGTTGGACTAAAAAACCTTTCAGACGGCTGGGATAAAGACGTTATAACATGTGCAGACAAACATGCCTTCGACAAGACCTCTTTATGGTCTTTTGAAGTCAAAATTAAAATCAACCTCTCAAACGTAAGAGAATACTTCTTCCAGACAGTTTCCAACTCCAGCTGGGCCAACCATTCCTACCTTGTTGCCCAAACCATAGACGACAGGGCAATGGATGAATTGCGTATTTTATGCGGCGGCCACAACATCGGCCTTATCCAGTTAAACAGTGAAAATCCTTCCGAAAGCCAGATTTTGATACCTGCAATGGAAAAGAAACAACTGGACTGGAACATGATCAACCGCATCACAACAGAAAATCCGGATTTCAAAGAATTTATCAACCGGGTTACCGAATTCTACCAAACAGGAAAAATCAAAAAGCACGAGTGGCATATTCCTGAAAAAATAAAAGACTGAAACAAAACAGTAACTGCCAGCCTGGATAACTTGTTGTCTTGATGCAGATTCGATAATGTTCAAACTGAATGTGTCCTGATAGGACAGGATATCACTTCACATCCGAACCATCCCGGTTTTCAAGCTCGGCAAACTTGGCCGCCATCGTCGGGTTGCCTCGCGTCAGCTTCTTGATCGTCACATCCTGCGCCTTGTCATTGGCAAGCCGCAGGTTCCTGTCCGCCCCCAGCAAGGCATCCTTCGTTTTCTGCAAGTGGTCAATGGACTTGTCAATTTCATCAATCGCTTTCTGGAAATGCCTAGAAGCCAGACCATAATTTTTTGAAAAGGCCGTCTTGAACGTCTCAAGCTGTTCTTCAAATTTCGCAATATCCACATTCTGCGCCTTCACCAGCGCCAGTTCCGATTTGTACTGGAGCGCATTCATCGCCGCATTGCGAAGCAGCGTAATGATGGGAATAAAAAACTGCGGGCGGATAACATACATCTTCGGATAACGGTGGAAAACATCCACAATCCCGCTGTTATACAACTCACTGTTTGGCTCAAGCAAAGAAACCAGCACCGCATATTCACATCCCTTTTCCATGCGGTCTTTATCCAGCTCCTTCAGGAAATCCTCATTCTTCTTCTTGGTCGCCGTCTCGTCATTTTCATTTTTCATCTCGAACATAATCGAGACAATCTCGGTGCCGGCCTCATCCACATCGCGGAAAATGTAATCCCCCTTGCTGCCACTCCGGGCATCATTATCCTTTTCAAAATATGCCCGCGGAAACGCCGTCGCACGAATCCGGTTGAATTCCGTCTCGCAATGCTGCTCAAGCGTTTCCCCCACCATCTTGGTTGAAAGCCGTGCCTTCATATCCCGAAGGCGTAAAATCGCGTCATCACGGTCCTTTATCTGAGCCTCATACCGTTCCTTCAGCGATTTCTCGGCCAGCGCTTTTTCAATCCTTGCCAGCTCCAGGCCGCTTTTCAACTCATCGCGCTCCTTTTCAACCGCGCTCACCGCCTCGGCCACCGCCAGCCTTTGCGCCATGCCGCCCGCGTCCAGCTTTGCCTTCAGCGCCTGAATCTCGGCCTCTTTTGCGGAAGCAACTTTTTGCAGCTCGCTCTTGAACCTGGCATCCGCCAACCGGGAAGCATCCTCCTGCTGGCGCTTTGCCTGCCCAAGCTGGTGCAAAAGCATATCGCGTTCCTTTTCAACCGCACTCACCGCCTCAGCCACTGCCAGCCTGACAGTACTTTGCTTGTCCCTTTCCGCCAGCTCAAGCCGCTCATGCAGCTGCTTCTCAAAATCACCGTCCCGAACCTGCTTCAGAATATCCGCATAACCAGCCTCATCCACCTTGAAAACCTTTTTGCAGTGCGGGCAAATAATTTCATGCATAATCATTGTCCTTTTGGGAATGCAGGATAAAAAGAAAAAGCGCGTGCTGCGCCGGTCCAGACAAAAACAGAAAGCGTAAAATTATAGCACCAGCCCTCTGGCAGCCCGCCATAGACTGCACAGCGGTAATCTTCGCGGCAATACCCTTGCGTTCCTGCTCTTCCCAATAATCTGGCAACAGATAACATTCCGGTTCTCTATAAAGCGTATTCCAATTTTTTGCCCGGCATTTTCCAGGTGCCAGCATGGCAATCCTGCCTTGCAGAAACACCAATAACCGTTTGCCAGGTATATCGATCCCGCCGGATTTTCCTTGCAGCAAATTGTGCCGATTTTTATTCCCGGCTGTAGAAAGTCAAACGGTTTGATTATTTCGGGTAATAGCTTTTAAGCTCACCAAAGCTATCCACCAACCAGTCTCATAATATATTTAATATTTATCGCACAAACAACTTTACCTATGAAGAGGAAGGATTGGGACGCCATGTCAGGGCATTGCGTCGGTTTCATATCAATAAAAAAAGCCAAATTTATTTGGCCTTTTTGAATATTTTATTAAAATTTTCAGGGCAAAGTTGATATGTATCAACCAAATCAAGATTTTTAACCATATGCATGGTACCCTCTTTATATTTTTTAAAATGAAGGGAAGCTATATGGTTTTTGTACGCTTCTTCGTTTCTATATATTTCTAAAATTCTGATTTTATTATTATCTTTAATTACCATCATCGGATATATTGAAATAACATCCTTTTCTTTTTCAACAGAGTCCTTTGCGACTTCTTTTGCATAATTCAAATACTCCTCCAAATATTCGGAATGAACCTCAACTTCAGATATTCTTATAATCATTCCGTTATTATCATCTTGAATTGAATCTTGTGCCAAAACAGGAGTTCCTCCGATAAAAATTGACGTTATTAATATTCGCAAAAAACGTATCGTAATATTTTTCATGGTAAAACCTTTGTCCCAAGTCGCGCACAAATAAAATGGAGAACCATTTTGATAACTTTCAAAACAGGCATGGCCCAAAATAACGTGCCCAAATACAATGCTATGCTTGTTTTAAAAACCTTTTACCCGAAATAATCGCGCCATCCGAGCCAATTAAAACACTCAATAAAGTACACCGGCAAAAACCGGATATTACCGGACTAAAAGACAAGGGAAATAATGGAGGCTGGGGACGGAATCGAACCGACGTAAACGGCTTTGCAGGCCGCGGCATAACCACTTTGCTACCCAGCCTTTGAAGATCGTTGGAGCGGGAGAAGGGTCTCGAACCCTCGACCTCAACCTTGGCAAGGTTGCGCTCTACCAACTGAGCTACTCCCGCATAATGGCTGATCCGGAAACCTCCGGTTCTGCCAGTTCAAACGTTGAAAAGGCACTGATACGCTGGAGCGGGAGAAGGGTCTCGAACCCTCGACCTCAACCTTGGCAAGGTTGCGCTCTACCAACTGAGCTACTCCCGCAGCAGTAAAGGCAAGTATTGTAACACCTGGCTATTGCTTGTCAAGACCATTGCAACGCTAGCCGTCTTTTTCTTTCATCAGCGGCCATGCTTTTTTCAGATAATAAAGCATGGAAAGAATCGTCAGCGTTGCAGCAACAACCAACAGCCAGCTGCCGATAAGCCGGGTATCCAGCATATTCAGCAAACGGTCATAATACAGGAGCATGGGAATAGCAATCATCTGTGCCGTTGTCTTGATTTTGCCGATAGAACTCACCGCAACCGATTGGGATTCCCCAATCCCTGCCATCCATTCACGCAAGGCAGAAATGGCAATTTCCCGCCCGATAATAATAAAGCCGAGAATGGCATGGACCCGTCCCAGCTGCACAAGAACCAGGAGTGCCCCCGCCACCATCAGCTTGTCAGCCACCGGATCAAGAAAAGCGCCAAAGGCAGAAGTCTGGTTCCAGCGCCGGGCAAGATAACCGTCAAACCAGTCTGTAATGGAAGCAATGATAAAAATAATGGCAGCGCCCAGATTTTGCAGATCAGAAGACAGCCACCCATCCGGCAGGAAAAAAATGCCGACAACAAGGGGAATCATGGCCATCCTCAGCCATGTCAGGAAAATAGGAACGTTAAACGGAATAACGCGTTTTTTTTCTATTTCACAAATACTTTGCATCTCAATGCCTGCCCAAACCCGTATTTTATGCCATATAACCCAATTTTGGCGTTAGTGTAATTGATTATATATTTGCTGTGCCAGCCTGCGGGAAATCCCGTCCACACTCATCAAATCCTCTACGCTGGCATCGGCAACCGCCCGCAGGCTGCCAAAGCGCGCCAGCAGCTTCTGGCGGCGTTTTGCGCCAACGCCTTCTATCTCCTCAAGGCGGGAAGTCTGCCGCTTCTTGTCCCTTTTTGCCCGCATACCGGTAATGGCAAAGCGGTGCGCCTCATCCCGTATCTGCGCCACCAGCATCAGCGCAGCCGATTCCTTGCCAAGCTCTTTCGGGGGACGTCCATCGGCAAAAACAAGCGTCTCCAGGCCCACTTTCCTGCCTTCGCCCTTTGCCACCCCTATCAGCAGCGAAATATTATGCCCCAGCTCGGCAAAAACCTGGCGCGCAACCTCAACCTGCCCTTTGCCGCCGTCAATCAGCACAATATCCGGCATCTTGTTTTCACTGCCGGCCAGCTTTTCATAGCGCCGCACCAGCACCTGCCGCATGGCGGCATAATCATCGCCAGGCATAATATCGCTGATGTTATACCGCCTGTACTCGCTGTTTTGCATAGCATGGTGCTGGAAAACCACACAGGAAGCCAAAGCGGCCTCCCCCTGGGTATGGCTGATATCAAATGCCTCAATCCGCACCGCATCCAAATCCGGCACATCAATCCCGGCCTCTTTCAGTAAATCCTCTACCCGCTGCAATTGGGCATTATCCTGGTTCAGCACCCGCTCCAAGGCAATTTCCGCCCCTTTTTGCGCCATATCAAGCCACTGGCGGCGCACCCCCTGCGGCTGAAACACCAGATGAATACTGTGGCCGCACTGCGCCATCAGCACCTGCATCAACTCCGGCTCATCCATCTCCACATGGGAAATCAGCGTGCGCGGAATCGGCTTGTTAATATAATGCTGCGCAAGAAACGCCTTGAGAACCTGGGATTCTGCCGTTTCACCATCATGCCTTATCGCCTCATCCAGATTGGAAGGAAAAACGGCATGGTCCCCAAGATGGCGGCCTCCCCTGACCATCGCCAGATTCACACAGGCGCGGCCGCCCTGCACCGCTACCGCAATCACATCCACATCCGCATCACTGCCGGCATCCATACTCTGCTGGTGAAGCACCTTGGAAAGTGCGGCAATCTGGTTGCGCACAGCTGCCGCTTCCTCAAACTCCAGTTTTTCGGCAAAATCCAGCATCCGTTTTTCCAGCTCCCGGAGTATATCGCTTTGCTCCCCCCGCAAGAACCGGGCAGCATTCTCCACATCCCGCCGGTAATCCGCTTCGCTCACCAGTTTCACACAACTGCCGCTGCAACGCTTAATCTGATACAAAAGGCAAGGCCGGGTCCGGTTGGCAAACACACTGTTTTCACAGGTACGCAAGCCAAACACCTTCTGGAGCATCTCAATAGATTCGCGAACAGCCCAGGCGTTGGGAAAAGGACCAAAATACCGGTTTTTTTTGTCAACAGCGCCGCGGTAATAAACCATCCGGGCATAATCCTCATTCGTAATCTTGAGATAAGGATAAGACTTGTCATCCCGAAAAAGAATGTTATAGCGGGGCTGGAGAGACTTAATGAGGTTATTCTCCAGAATCAGCGCCTCTGCCTCGCTGCGGGTAACCGTCGTCTCCAGCCGGGCAATCTGCTCAACCATCATCCTGATGCGGGGAGAAAGCGCCGTTTGCCGGAAATAACTGCTCACCCGCTTCTTCAGATCCCGCGCTTTGCCAACGTAAAGCACCCTTCCCCTGGCATCGAAATAACGATACACCCCCGGCAAGTTGGGGAGTTTCCGAACCGTCCTCAACAATTCCCGGCGTGTATCAGCCCCGGCGTTCTCTGTCATGCCTTTTGTTCTGTTCCTACTGCCAGCACTGTTTCAAGGGCATGGCGGTACTGCGCTTCCTTCTGTAACATCCCCCAGCCGGGAGCCGGCCTGGCAGGAAAAAGGCGAACCAGCCGCTCCCGTGAACAAATGGCAGCCTCGTCAAGCGGATAATCCAGCCCGGCCAATATCTCGTCAGCCTTGTCAGGCGAATTGCAAATCAGAACCATATCGCACCCGGCATCCAGCGCCGCCCTGGCACTTTCCACCACACTGCCAACCGCGCGCGCGCCCTCCATGCTGAGATCATCACTGAAAATCACCCCGTCAAACCGGAGCTGTTCCCGAAGAATCGAAAGCCACCTGGCCGAAAATCCTGCCGGTTTGGCATCCACCTTCGGATAAATCACATGGGCAGGCATCACACCGGCAAGCCCTGTCCCCATCCAGAAATAAGGGGCGGCATCCTTTTCCATAATCTCATCCAGGCTCCGGTTATCAACAGGGATAGCATGATGCGAATCCGCGCTCACAAAACCGTGCCCAGGGAAATGCTTGCCGCAATTGGCCATGCCCGCCAAAGCCAGACCATAATTTACGCTTTGCGCCAGCTGGGCAACCACCCGCGGATCATGGTGAAAAGCCCGGTTGCCAATAACGGCAGATTCGCCATAATCCAGATCCAGCACCGGTGTAAAAGAAAAATCCACACCACAGGCACGCAATTCGCTTGCCAGCACATACCCCGTTGCAGTCGCCGTCTTGCAGGCCATTACAGGATTGTCATCCCAAAGCTGTCCCAGGCGGCGCATGGGAGGCAGCAACGTAAACCCGTCGCTGCGAAAACGCTGCACACGGCCGCCTTCATGGTCAACCGCAATCAGCACATCATGGCGCACGGCACGGATAGCCTGCGTCAGTGCTGTCAACTGTGCCCTGTCGCTGAAATTGCGTGAAAACAAAATTACCCCACCTGTCAGTGGATGACGGATACGGCGGACATCCTCATCATTCAAAACAAGTCCCGCCACATCCAGCATCACAGGGCCGGGTTGATAAACCGGGTTAACGGCACAGGTATGTTGCTGCATAGTCATCATTTCAATCGCCATCGGGGTTATTTCTCGCACTGTTCGACAATCACAAAAGCAACCGCATATTCCGTTTCATCAGAAATCGAAACCTGGGCAGTCAGCCGTTTTTCATCCATATATTCCTTCAGTTTTCCACTGGTTACCACAACAGGTTTGCCGCTGGGAGCATTAAGCGTCTGCATGGCCCGCCAGGTCATCGGCATCCGCATACCCAGCCCAATCGCTTTGGAAAACGCTTCCTTGGCCGCGAAACGGGTAGCCAGATAACGCAGGCCGCGCACTTCCACCCGGGATTTTCTGTGCAAGTAGCGCACCATTTCATCCGGCCCCAAAATCTTTTCCGCAAGGCGGTCTCCCCGGCGATCAAGCGCCGCCTTAAGCCGCGCAATCTGGAGAATGTCCGTGCCAATCCCGTAAATCATGCGTTCGCTCCCGGCACACCGGAAAAACCGCGCGCCTGCCAAATCAGCGCCTTCATCTCGCGCACCGCATTTTCCCAGCCGGAAAAAATAGCCTGCGCAACAATCGCATGGCCAATATTCAACTCGGCAATATCCTTTATGGCAGCAATATCCTGAACATTGCTGTAATGCAGGCCATGGCCGGCATTGACCTTAAGCCCGGCACGCTTCCCTTCTGCCACTCCATCCTGTATTCGTTCCAGCTCATGCAGCCGGCCTCTTTCATCTGCCGCATCGGCATAGGCCCCCGTATGCAACTCTATCACCGTTGCGCCGATCTCTTTTGCCGCCAGAATTTGCTCCTTTTCAGGATCAATAAAAAGACTGACGCAAATTTGCGCATCCTGCAACCGGCCAACCGCCTCCTTTACCCGGCCAAAATACCGCACCACATCCAGCCCGCCTTCCGTTGTCAGCTCCTCCCTGCGCTCGGGAACCAGGCAGACATCCTGCGGTTTAATCGAACAGGCAAAATCAATCATCTCCCCGGTAACAGCAGATTCCAGATTCATGCGCGTCTTGAGCAGGGGGCGGATAGCCCGGACATCGGCATCCCGGATATGGCGGCGGTCTTCCCGCAAATGCAGCGTAATCCCATCGGCCCCCGCCGCCTCGGCCAAAAGCGCCGCCTGCACAGGGTCGGGATACGCCGTACCCCTGGCATTGCGCAGCGTCGCCACATGATCAATATTCACGCCCAGTTCAATGGCCGGGCCAGCCCGTTTTTGCAAACTTGCCATATTCCAGTCCTACAACTGCATCAGATCAATCAGGATTTGCCGCGTCTGTATCTGTGCGCCATTCAGATGATGCGCCAAAAGCGAACGCATCAGCAATTTGCTTTGCGCCTGCGTCATCGGATCGGCATAATCCCCTCTGGCCATATCCAGCAGGGTCTTGCCGGCTATACGCGGCGCGGTATCCTCCAGCCTCGCCGGGCGGGTACCTCCCTCCGGATCAACAACATAAATCCCCTCCGGGTCAACCAGGCAGCCATCATGCGTACTGATGGAAAAATCAGCCGCCACCCCGGTTTCTTTCAAAACAGCCAATTCAAACTGCCGCAAAACAATCTGGGCCGATTCGGTATGCGCCAGCCGTGTCAGCGCCGTCACATAATGCTCAAACAACCCCGGATGCGGGTCTTCCCTCGCTGTCAGCTTTAACAGCAGCTCATTCAGATAAAAACCGTAAAGCAACGCCGAACTCTCCAGCGGCGTCATACCGCCCACCCATTCGGCAGATATCAGATTGCGCAGCTCCGCGCGGCCGCTCCAGCCAAGCGAAAGCGGCTGAAAAGTCTGCAACACCCCCCTTAGGCGGGAGTGGGGCCTTTTTGCCCCCTTTGCAATCAGCGCCACCCTGCCATGGTCACGTGAAAACACCTCGACAATCAGGCTGCTTTCCTTGTAAAAGTGGCTATGGAGAATAAAACCGGGCTGCTCATGCACGCGGTTCTCGGGCATGGCACGCCTGGCAGGAAACTGCTGGCGCATCTTTCCTTTTTCCGCTGCCCCGGCATCTGTTTCAGCTGGGCAAGCCAAAGCAGGATCAACAAACCGGCAAACGCTGCCGTTTTCGCTGCCCATACCGTCAACCCCGCCCAAAGCCCTTTCCAGACTCATTCGTAACCATAAGCCCGCAAACCGGCCTCATTATCTGCCCAGCCGGATTTGACCTTCACCCAAATCTCAAGATAAACCGGCACGCCAAACATCTTCTCCATGTCCATCCTGGCTTCCGTTGACATCTCCTTCAAGCGCTCTCCCTTATAGCCTATCATCATGGCCCGGTGAGCACTGCGCTCGACCAAAATGGCGGCAAAAACCCGGCGAAGCCTGTCCTTTCGCTCAAACTGCTCAATCACCACCGTGCTGGTATAAGGCAACTCATCCCCGCAGAAACGGAATATTTTTTCACGCACAATTTCCGCTGCCATAAAGCGTTCGCTGCGGTCAGTCACATCATCCGCTTCAAAAACAGGCTCGCCATAAGGCAAAAGCTCGCGTATCTCCTTTTCAAGCTCCGCCAGCTGGAAACGCTTGCGCGCTGATACCGGCACCACTGCGCTGAAAGCATGTCGCGCCGTCACCGTTTCGGCAAAAGCAAAAAGCGCCGCCTTGTCTTTCACGCGATCAGTTTTGCTGATCACCAAAACAGCAGGCACCTCCTTGGGAATCAGATCCAGCACCTGCGCATCTGCCTCGCCAAAAACACCTGCCTCCACCAAAAACAGAATCACATGGGCCGATTGCAGCGTCTGGCTGACCGTTCTGTTAAGATTCCTGTTTAACGCATTGTTATGGCGCGTCTGGAACCCAGGCGTATCAATATAAATATATTGGGTGTCCTCATCCGTCTGGATACCCATAATCCGGTGCCGGGTTGTCTGCGCCTTGTTTGAAGTAATGCTGACCTTGGCGCCGATCAGCTCATTCATCAAAGTCGATTTACCCACATTGGGGCGGCCGATAATCGCAATATAGCCGCAGCGAAAATCCTCCGGGCCTGTTTTATCTTCTGTCATTTGCCGGCTTCGCTCCCCTGTGCCGCCGCAGCGCCTGCGCATCCCTTGCGTTTCCTGCCGCCGGAAACAGCCGCTTTGGCATGTGTTTTCAATTTTATCAATTCCAGCGCCTGTTTGGCCGCTTCCTGTTCCGCACCCCGCCGGCTGCTCCCTGAACCGCATACGCGAATATCCAGCCTGGGCACCAGGCATTCCACATCAAACGCCTGATTATGCGCTGCACCATGCGTGGCAATCACATGATATTCAGGCAACGCCATGTGGTTGCCCTGCAAATACTCCTGCAATTGCGTCTTGGCATCCTTGCCGAAAGTCTGCGGGTCAATCCGTTCCATAAACGGCAGGAAAAGCCGGCGAATCACCTCCTGCACCGTCGGGAAACCGGCCTCCAGAAAAATGGCGCCAAAAAGGGCTTCCATGGCATCCGCCAGAATGGAAGGACGGTTAAAACCGCCAGCCTTCAGCTCGCCCTCTCCCATCCGAAGAAAAGAAGAAACCGCTATTTTTTGCGCCACATCAAAAAGCGCCTCCTGCCTGACCAGGCTGGAACGCATCCGGGACAAAACCCCTTCGTCCAGGTCCGCATACCGTTCGTAAAGCAAGAGGGCAATCACACAATCCAGAACGGCGTCTCCCAAAAACTCCAGCCGCTCATTATGCCTGCTGCCATAACTGCGATGCGTCAACGCCGTTTTCAGGAGCGTTTCATCCCCAAACACATACCCCAGCCGCTCCTGCAATAAAGTCAGTTTTTCCATAACCGGTCTGTCCCGCTGAAAAAAGCGGGGAAATCCCCCTCTTCCTAGCGAACACTCCCAATCCGCTTCATATTGCCCAGATTCATCCAGACAAAAAAGGCCTTGCCTACAATATACTCGTCCGGAACAAACCCCCAGTAACGGCTGTCCAGGCTGTTATCCCGGTTATCCCCCATCATAAAATAGTACCCTTTAGGCACTGTACAGGCAAACCCCTCGGCATTGTAGGAACACAAGTCACGGTACGGGAAAGCATCTGGATTAAGCACATACGGCGGCACATTGTCATCATTGAGTATCCGGTGCTCTATCGGGGCAAGCGTTTCCATAAACTGCCGAGCATAACTCAGCCGTTCCTGATCAAGATAATCCGGCAACGGCTGGTACCGGGCTGCCTTGCCATTGACCGTCAGTTTCTTGTCTTTATACACCACCCTGTCGCCGCCAATGCCCACAACACGCTTGATATAGTCAAGAGAAGGGTCCTTCGGATACTTGAACACCACCATATCGCCGCGCTGCGGATCATTAAAACTGAACACCTTTTTATTGATAACCGGCAGGCGTATGCCATACGTATATTTATTCACCAAAATCAGATCGCCAACTTCCAGCGTGGGCAGCATCGAACTGGAAGGAATCTTGAAAGGCTCATATAAAAAAGAACGCAAAAAGAAAACCGCCGCAATCACCGGGAAAAAACTGCCGGAATATTCAATCCAGACAGGCCGCTTGATCAATCTCTCTTTAATCTCATCACGCCCGTTTTCATCCGGCACAACACCTTCCAATCGCAGCTTCTCCTGCTTTGCATCCCATGCGGCCAGTGCGGCATCCGCCGCCTGTCGGCGTTTTTTTGCCAGATAAAAAACATCCCAAAACCAGATGATGCCTGTTGCCACCATCAACACAAAAAGAATCAGCGCGAAATTGCTGAGAATGGACTGAAAACTCATTTCTCATCCACTTGCAAAATGGCAAGAAATGCCTCTTGCGGCACTTCCACCGAGCCAACCTGTTTCATCCGTTTCTTGCCCGCCTTCTGCTTTTCCAGCAGCTTGCGTTTCCGGGTAATATCGCCGCCATAACATTTTGCCAGCACATTTTTCCTCAACGCCTTGATATTCTCACGGGAAATAATAGTCGAACCAATCGCCGCCTGAATAGCCACATCAAACATCTGGCGCGGAATCAGCTGGCGCATCTTCTCTGCCACAGCCCGGCCGCGGGATTGGGCACTGGAACGATGCACAATAATAGCCAGCGCATCCACCCTTTCCCCGTTAATCAGCATATCTACCTTCACCACATCGGAAGGGCGGTATTCCTTGAACTCATACTCCATGGAGGCATACCCGCGTGAAAGCGATTTCATCCGGTCAAAAAAATCCAGCACAATCTCGGCCATCGGCATCTCGTAAGCCAGCCTGACCTGCTTGCCGTGATAATGCATATCCATCTGGATGCCGCGCTTCTGGTTGCACAACGTCATAATAGGGCCGACATACTCCTGCGGCATATAAAGATGCACCGTCACCACCGGCTCGCGGATTTCCTCAATCGTTCCCGGATCCGGCATCTTCGAGGGATTGTCCACCTGGATCAGCGACCCGTTCTTCAGCAACACCTCATAAACCACCGTCGGGGCAGTCGTAATGAGATCCATGCCGAACTCACGCTCCAGCCTTTCCTGCACAATTTCCATATGCAGCAGCCCAAGAAAGCCGCACCGGAAACCAAATCCCAGCGCCTGGGATACTTCCGGCTCATACTTAAGCGATGCATCATTGAGCTTCAGCTTCTCCAGCGAATCGCGCAAGGCGTCATACTGGTTCGATTCCACCGGAAACAACCCGGCAAACACCTGGGGCTGCACCTCCTTGAAACCAGGCAACGGGCTTTCCGCCGGCCGGGACGCCAGCGTAACCGTATCCCCCACCTGTGCGGATTTCAGCTCCTTGATACCGGCAATCACAAAACCGACCTGACCTGCCGACAAACACTCTTTGGGCTGGGAACGCGGCGAAAACACCCCGACGCTCTCCACCTGGTACTGCGTACCGGTCGCCATCAGCTGGATACGGTCTTTGGGGCGAACCACCCCGTTCTTGATCCGCACCAGCATCACAACGCCCACATAATTGTCAAACCAGGAATCAATAATCAACGCCTGCAACGGGGCATCAGGATCACCTTCAGGAGGCGGCGTCCTGACAATCAGCTCCTCCAAAATATCATCAATCCCCTGTCCGGTCTTGGCAGAGCACAAAACCGCATCCGAGGCATCCAGGCCAATCACATCCTCAATTTCGGCCTTCGCATTGTCCGGATCAGCCGAAGGCAGGTCAATCTTGTTCAGAACCGGCAGCACCTCCACCCCCAGATCCAGCGCCGTATAGCAGTTGGCTACCGTCTGCGCCTCCACCCCCTGCGAAGCATCAACAACCAAAAGCGCGCCTTCGCAGGCAGAAAGCGAACGGCTCACCTCATAACTGAAGTCAACATGCCCCGGCGTATCAATCAGGTTCAGGTTATAAACCTTCCCGTCTTTTGCCGTATAGGATAAAGCCGCCGTCTGCGCCTTGATCGTAATACCCCGCTCACGTTCCAGATCCATGGAATCCAGCACCTGATCTTCCATCTCCCGTTCAGAAAGCCCCCCGCAACGCTGGATAATACGGTCTGCCAGTGTGGATTTACCGTGATCAATATGAGCAATAATGGAAAAATTACGGATATGGTTCATTGATTTCCCGAAATACAACAAGGGACCCCTCCCTCACGGGGAAGAATCCGTTTTCCTTTTCTTCTTATTGTAGGCGCGTCCCTTGCATTTTACCGGATTTCATCCTGCAAACAGGGCATTTTGTATTCTTTCAGCAATCCCGGCCACTGCCTTTGTTCTGGATTCATGATAATGCAAAAAAGATACCCTGTCCTGCTATTTTCTTCCCGAACGTGCCAGACCGCCCTTGCCGGCACGCCTGCCTGGCGCAGCATTGTCTGCCGTCCGCCGGGTTTTGGCAGGCAATTTTCCGGACAGGTATTGCCCCTGCCCCATCCTGACAGGCGCCGATTTCCAGGCAGGCACCAGATGGTGAGGCCCATTGCCAATCAGGTCAGACCGCCCATGACGGCGCAGCCACTCCCTTAACACCTGCCAGTTTTCCGGATCGTGATAACGTAAAAAAGCCTTGTGCAAACGACGCTCCCGCCCCTTGCGAACCGTCTCCACCTTCTCCGATTCCCGCGTCACCTTCAACAGCGGATTCTTTCCGCTGTGATACATCGCCGTGGAAAGCGACAGCGGCGTTGGCATAAACGTCTGCACCTGATCCGGCCTAAAGCGGTTCTTCTTGAGCCATAAAGCCAGACGTAGCATATCCTCATCCGTTGAGCCGGGATGGGCGGCAATAAAATAAGGCACCAGATATTGTACCTTCCCCGCCTCTTTTGAATACTGCTCAAACATCCGCTTAAACGCCTCATAAGTATCCATCCCGGGCTTCATCATCAGGGAAAGCACCTTTTTCTCAGTATGCTCGGGCGCAATCTTCAAGAGGCCACCCACATGGTGCGTTGCCAGCTCGCGGATATACTCGGGAGAGCAGACAGCCAAATCATAACGCAGGCCGGAACCAATCAACACCTTTTTGATACCCGGCAGCGCCCTCGCCTTTCGGTAAAGCGCAATCAGCCTGCTGTGATCCGTATCCAGATTCACACAAATAGAAGGATACACACACGACAGGCGGCGGCAAAGCTGCCTTGCATTCTCGTTTCGGCAATTCATCCGGTACATATTGGCGCTCGGCCCGCCCAAATCGGAAATAATGCCGGTAAACCCCTCCGTTTTGTCCCGCACCGTCTCAATTTCCCGCAAAACAGAAGATTCCGAACGGCTCTGGATAATCCGGCCCTCATGCGCCGTGATAGAACAAAAAGCGCATCCGCCAAAACACCCCCGCATAATACTGACCGAAAAACGGATCATCTCCCATGCCGGAATCCGCTTGCCCGCATAAGCCGGATGGGGAGCGCGTGCATAGGGCAGCTCATAAACCCAGTCCATCTCATCCATTGCCAGAGGAACAGGTGGCGGATTCAGCCAGACATCCCTGTCCGCATGGGCCTGCACCAGCGCGCGGGCATTGCCCGGATTGGATTCGAGGTGCAGCACCCGGGCGGCATGGGCATAAAGCACCGGATCATCCTTCACCGCCTCAAAAGAAGGCAGGCGTACAACCGTGCGTGCAGCCTCCTCCAGCCTGGCGGCTATCTTGCCTGCCTTGTCAAGCGGCCTTTCCGTTCCTTCCCCCGCCGCACGGCGCGAAACGGCGCACGCAGGCTCATAAGGATTGGCATGCCGCTCCACCCGCCCCGGCCTGTCAACATCGGTGGAATCAATCTCCTGCCAGCCGTCATCCGGTTTCCAGCCGCGCGATACCATAAAAGCCGTTCCCCGCAAATCCCGGATATCCCCAATCTTTTCTCCGGCAGCCATGCGGTGTGTCATCTCGGCCAAAGCCCGTTCCGCATTGCCGTAAATCAGGATATCGGCCTTGGAATCCGGCAAAATCGAACGCCTGACACTGTCAGACCAGTAATCATAATGCGCCACCCGGCGCAGGCTCGCCTCAATCGAGCCAATCATAACCGCCACACCGGGATAAGCCTCCCTGGCGCGCTGGGCATATACCAGCACCGCACGATCCGGCCTGTGGCCAGCCTCGCCGCCAGGCGTATAAGCATCTTCCGAACGGATTTTCTTATCAGCCGTATAGCGGTTGACCATGGAATCCATATTGCCCGACGTAATGCCAAAATACAGTCTCGGGCGGCCCAGCGCCCTAAAGGCAGCGGCAGAATGCCAGTTAGGCTGGCTGATAATCCCCACCCGAAACCCTTGCGCCTCCAGAAAACGGCCGACAATCGCCATACCAAAACTGGGGTGGTCCACATAAGCATCGCCCGTCACCAGAATCACATCGCAGGCATCCCAGCCCAGCGCATTCATCTCCTCCCTGCTCATGGGAAGAAAAGGAGCCGCCTTTCCTGCCTTTTTGGCGTCACGGGAAAGATAAGAGAAAATTTTTCTGGGCTGGCTCATATTCAGGGCGCTAATGTGTCAGGACGGCCTCGGCAAACAAACACCTTCCCGCCACAAAGGGAAAAAACAGGGTTTCAGGCAAATCAGGCTGGCGTGGGATAAGAAACAGACAAAACAAGCAGCTCCTCCATGCCGGCAGGCGTATTCAGCATCACCGTATCCCCTTCCCGCGCCTTGGTCAGTATCCTTGCCACAGGGGAAATCCAGCTTATCTTGCCATGCAAGGGATCAATTTCATCCACCCCGACAATCGTCACCGTATTTTCTTCGCCGTTTTCCCGTTCATAAGTCACCGTTGCGCCAAAGAAAATCTGGTCGTTGCCATAATGCACACTGGGATCAAACTCTTCTGCGGATTCAATCCGCTTGACAAGAAAGCGGATACGGCGGTCAATCTCCCTTAAACGGCGCTTGCCGTAAATATAATCCCCATTCTCGGAACGGTCCCCATTGGAGGCCGCCCAGGAAACCACCTGAACCACTTCAGGCCGCTCCCTGTCAATCAGGTGCAGCAACTCATCCTTGAGCGCTTTCAGCCCGGCTGGCGTAATATAATTCTTGAAACCGGCCGGCAGAGGAGGCGGCGCGCCTGCGCCCTCCTCTGCCTCATCCGCATCACTTTCTCTGACAAAAGCCTTGCTCATACTTGCCCGAACTCAGCCAGCCAGCGCCTGGCGAAAATCATCCAGCAAATCCTGCGTATCCTCAATGCCGGCAGAAACCCTGACAAGCGAAGAAGCAATCCCCTGCCTTGCCTTTTCCGCTTCGCTCATCTCATGGTAAATAGTATGCGCCACCGGGTTGATCAACGTGCGGGTATCGCCCAGATTGCTGGCAAAAACCCCGAGTTTTAAACGATCCAGGCAGGCAAACAAATCAAACTGTTCGGCAATTTCAAAACTCAACATACCGCCAAAGCCCCTAAACAGTTTCTTTGCCCTGTCATGCTGCGGATGGGACGGCAAACCGGGGTAATAAACCGCTTTCACTGCCGGGTCCTTTTCCAGCATCTGCGCCAGCGCCATGGCATTTTTGCAGCTGCGCTCCATGCGCAAGGCCAGCGTCTCTGCACCAACCGAAATATGGTGCGCACTTTCCGGCCCCAGGCAGCCGCCAAAATCACGCAGCGCTTTTCCCCTGAGCTGCGCCATGCCGCGTTGGGCTGGCGGCAACTTCCTGAAATTATCCGCAATATGGGGATAACGCGCCCAGTCATACGCGCCGGTATCCGTCACGCTCCCCCCCATGGCATGGCCATGCCCGCTGATAAACTTCGTCAGGGAATGGATAGACAAGGCCGCGCCCACATCCTTCGGCCGGAAAAGCCAGGGCGAAGTCATCGTATTGTCCACCGCCAGCAAAATCCCCTTTTCCTGGCACAAAGCGCCAATCTTCTCCAGGTCGGCAATCTGGGTGCGGGGATTGGCAATCGTTTCCACAAAAACAAGACGGGTATTGGGGCGCAGCGCCTTTTCCACATTCTCAACAGCTGTCGCATCGACAAAATCCACCTCGACACCCATACCGGTAATAATATTCCATTGGTTCCGGGTATTGCCGAAAAGGAAAACAGACGACACCACATGGTCGCCCGCCCTCAAAAAAGCCGGAAACAAGGAACCGATAGCCGCCATGCCGCTTGCAAAACAGACCGTGGCAGCCCCGCCTTCCATACGATTGATCTTGTCCTCCAGCGCGCTTACCGTCGGATTACCCTGACGGGCATAACGATAGCCAGGCAATTTTCCCTGGAAAGCGGCTGCAAGCCCGGTTGCATCCGGATAGGAAAAAGTAGCGGAAGTATGGATAGGACGATGCAGCGAACCATACTCTATCGCCTTGCTGCGGTCACTGTGCAGCACAGATGTCGTAAATCCATACGTTTTTTCTTCAACAGCCATGAAAATCTCCTTCAACAGCAGATCATCAGATAAACACCTGGTCAGCGCGCGCCAAATGAAAGCGGCAGCTGAGCACGCCCGGCCTCTTCAACCTCGGCAGGACGGGAAAGCCGTTCCATCTCAAGACGGTCCAGATAAGCAGGCGTGACATCACCGGTAATATAATTACCGTCAAAACAGGACGCTTCAAAATTCCGGATAGCCGGATTGACATCCATAATGGATTGTTTCAGGGCATCCAGATCCTGATAAATCAGGGCATCCGCCGTCATTTCACGGCACACCTCCTCATCTGTCTTGCCATAGGCAACCAGTTCCTTTCTCGTCGGCATATCAATGCCATAAACATTCGGATATTTCACCGGCGGAGCTGCCGAAGCAAAAATAACGCGGGTTGCGCCTGCATCCCGTGCCATCTGGACAATCTCATGGCTGGTCGTGCCCCGCACAATGGAATCATCCACCAAAAGAATGCTTTTCCCCTTGAACTCCGAACCAATGGCATTCAGTTTCTGCCGGACAGAACGCTTGCGGGTTGCCTGTCCCGGCATAATAAAAGTCCGCCCGATATAACGGTTCTTGATAAAGCCTTCGCGATATTCAATATCCAGCTTCAGGGCAAGCTGGATTGCGGCAGGCCGGGAAGAATCCGGAATCGGCATCACCACATCAATCTCGCCGGATTTCACTTCCCGCCTGATCTTCTCTGCCAGATGCTCTCCCATCTTGAGGCGGGAGGCGTAAACCGAAACCCCGTCCATAAGAGAATCCGGTCGGGCCAGATAAACATATTCAAAAATACAGGGATTCAGGCTGGGATTGTCGGCACACTGCCTGTGATACAAATGGCCGTCGTTATCAATGAACACCGCCTCCCCCGGCTCGATATCCCTTAAGAAACGAAAGCCCAGCCCCTCCAGCGCAACAGACTCGCTGGCCACCATATATTCAATGCCCTTCTCCGATTCGGCAAACCCCAGGCAAAGCGGCCGGATACCATACGGATCACGAAAAGCCAGAATTCCCGCATCAATAATATGGGCTACAGCTGCATAAGCGCCCCTCACCCGCTTGTGCAGCACAGCCACCGCGCGAAACAGCGCATCAGGATCCAGCGAATAACCCGTTGTCGTATCTTCAATGGCGTGCGCCAGTACATTCAGCAACACCTCCGAATCCGAATTGGTATTGATATGGCGGCGGTCATTCTTGAACATCTCAATCTTGAGCTGCTCGCAATTGGTCAGGTTGCCATTATGGGCAAACGTCATACCGAAAGGCGCATTCACATAAAAAGGCTGCGCCTCCTCCTCATTGGAAGCCGATCCTGCCGTAGGATAACGCACATGACCAATCCCGGAATTACCGGGCAGCGCCCGCATATTGCGGGTACGGAAAACATCCCTGACAAGGCCGTTTGCCTTGTACATGGCAAACTTGTTATGCGCGGAAGTCGCAATACCGGCCGCATCCTGGCCGCGGTGCTGCAGCAACAGCAACGCATCGTAAATCAGCTGATTGACCGGGGAATGGGAAACAATACCAATTATGCCGCACATCAGGAGGCTCCTTGCTCAAAACCGACTGTTGAAATCAAAATAGAACAATTACCGTACTTCCGTCAAAATCCTGCCGTTTCAGTATGAAATACTCTCTGCCATGCCTGCCGGCAAAAAAGGCAGCGCCATCCTGGCAGCCTCTTCCGCATAAGGACTCAACATCGCATTTTTCCAGAAAGGCTGCTGCGGAACAGCCGTCATGCCGCACAACAAAACCAGAACCAGACTGATCAACAGACCTCTGGCCAGCCCGAAAACACATCCCAAAAGCCGGTTCAAACCGGACAGGCCGCCAGCGCTCACCAATGCATCAACCGCCTTGGCAAGCAGCATCATGGCAATCCGCGCGGCAATAAACAGCACAATAAAAGCGACAATAAGGCGCAACGTAGCCCCCGGCAAGGCAGCCGGCAACATAGGCGCAAGCTTTACGCCATACATATTGGCAACAATAAAGGCAGCCACCCAGCCTGCCAGGGAGATAACTTCCCGCAAAAATCCCCGCGTGGTTCCGATAACAACCGAACACCCCAGCAAAAACAGCAGGATATAATCAAAAGCCGTCAAATCATTTCCGATCTTTTTAGTTAACCAGCGTGCATGGCAGCTTTAACTGGCTTAATTTGGCGCAGGTCTGGTTAACCTCCTTCCCGCCGGTCAAAGGCCCAATTCGTATCCGGATACGTTCTCCCCCTTCCTTGAGCGCCACCTTCTGGGTATAGGAAGTCAACCCTGCTTTTTTCAGCTTATCCTGCAAATCTTTCGCCTTGTCCGGCGAGGAAACCGCCGCCACCTGAATCACCACCTTTGCCTGCCCGCCAGGTTTGGAGGCAGCCTGTTGCTTGGCAATAATCTGGCCAATAGGATCCTCCCCCTTTTTGGCCGTTGCCGCTTTGGATTCCGGTTTTGCAGGCTCCCTGGATTCAGGCTTCGTAGTACGCGGCTCGGGTTTTGCAGCATCCTGCTTGGGCTGCTCCCTGCTATTATCTGCTGCCGGCCTGGCTGGAGGCATTTCAGCCGGTTTTGGCTTCGCCTCTTTCTTCTCGGGAAGAACCGGCGCTACCGGTTTGGCTGCCTCTTTGGCCGTATCAGGAACCGCTGTTTTTTCCTCCGTTTTTTTCTTTACCGGTTCCCGCGATACTGTCTGAGGCGGCTTATCACGCGATGGGATATCAACCATAATATCCTGTGACACCGTCTGCGGCTCCGATTCAAAAATCATGGGCAACACAATAATACCGGCAAGCGTAATCGTTACAGCGCCAACCAGGCGTCTTCTCGCCCGTTTTTTTTCAGGAAGAATCGGATCCTCTCCCTCTGGAGGGATCGCATTCTTTTGACGCACAGCCCCCTCCTGCGCAACGCTGTCCGCCCGAGCCTGCAAGCCGGTGCCTGCCGCTTCATCAGGCTTTTTCCGGCGAAAAAAGGAAAACAGGCTCATGCTCTCACCGCACCATATCACAACCGGCCTGCCCCGACGGGGTAATACCGGCAACGACCCAGAAAGATCCGAAGGCCACTATTCTATCATCTTTGCCAGCCTGCAACCTGGCTGCCGCCAGCGCATCCGCCGGCGTGTCAAAAAGCCGGATCCGGTCAGGAAAAACACCTGCCGCCAGCAACTTCTCCTTTAACAAGGCAGTTGTCGCCCCCCGAGATAAAGGAAGCCCCGTCAGATACCAGAAATCCACACCATCCTTAAACGGCGCAAGCACCCCGCCAATATCCTTGTCTGCCATCGCGCCAAACACAGCATGCGTCAGGTGAAAATTTCCCATGCCGCGCAAATTCTCTGCCAGCACCGCTGCCGCATGGGGATTGTGCGCCACATCCGCAACAATCACCGGCACTTTTTGAAGCACCTGAAAACGGCCCGGCAAACACACGCCTGCCAGGCCGGCACGAACCGCCTTTTCATCAAAAGGCAGGCTACCCTGCATGGACTCAAGCACCATCAAAACATTGGCAGCATTTTTTACCTGGGTTTTCCCCTGCAAGCCAGGCAAATCCAGGCCGGTAAACCGGCGCCTGGGGCCGGTATAATCCCAGCATTTTCCCTTACAGGAAAAACAGTAATCCCTGCCCAGAATATGAAGGCGTGCGCCAACCTCACGCGCATACGCCAGCAGGGTCTGCGGCGGATCCTCATCCCCATAAACAGCAATCTGCCCCGGCCGGAAAGTTCCTGCCTTTTCATATCCAATCAATTCGCGGGTATTTCCCAGGTAATCCACATGGTCGATATCCACATTGGTCACGACTGCCGCCTGCGCATCAACCAGATTGACTGCATCCAGGCGCCCGCCCAACCCTACTTCCAGAATCACCACATCCAGCCCGGCATCCGCCAGAATCTGCATAATTGCCAGGGTCGTAAACTCAAAAAAAGTCAGCGGGACATCTCCGCGTGCCGCTTCCACCTGCCTGAAATACCGGACAATCGTTTCAGCAGAAACCGTTTTTCCGTCAATTCTCACCCGTTCTTCAAAATGATGGATATGGGGAGAACTGTACAAGCCGACCCGGTAGCCCGCCTGTTGCCATATCGCTTCCATCATGGCACAGGTAGACCCCTTCCCGTTGGTTCCGCCGACAATAACGACAGGACAGCCAAAACGGATCCCCAGGCGATCCTTGACAGTTTTTGCCCGCTCCAGGCCCATTTCAATATTTTTGGGATGAAGGCGCTCAACCGCCTCCAGCCAGTCAGCCAGACTGTCAGCATGAACAGGCATCATCACCGCTTCCTCCATGAAACCGAAAAAAGCGCGCCTGCCCGGCAAAAATCCCTGTCAAGGCAGCCGAAAAACATAAAAAAACCTGCCATAAACCAAACAAAAACTTGTCAGGCTACCGCTTCAGCCGGCTGGTTTTGCAAAATAGCCAAAAGATGGGAAAGCTCATTGCGCATTTCCCGGCGGTCAACAATCCGGTCAATCGCCCCCTTTTGCAGGAGAAACTCTGCCCGCTGGAATCCCTCCGGTAATTTTTCCCTCACTGTATTCTCAATCACGCGCGGGCCGGCAAAGCCAATCAGAGCCTTCGGCTCGGCAATGACAACATCACCCATAAAGGCAAAAGAAGCCGAAACGCCCCCCATCGTCGGGTCAGTCAAAACCGAAATATAGGGCAGCCCTTTTTCTGCCAGTTTGGTCAGGATAGCGTTGGTCTTCGCCATCTGCATAAGTGAAAACAGGCCTTCCTGCATACGCGCCCCGCCGCTGGCAGTAATACAGATAAAAGGCACGCGCTGGTCAATGGCCGTCTGTACGCCCCGGACAAACCGCTCACCCACAACAGACCCCATCGAACCGCCCATAAACTCAAACTCAAAACAGGCCACAACCACCGGTAGCGTCTTGATTGCGCCTCCCATCACGATAAGCGCATCCGTCTCGCCGGTTGCCTCCAGGGCAGATTTCAGCCGTTCAGGATACTTTTTGCTGTCCTTAAATTTCAGGGCATCAAACGGCAAGGCATGGTGCCCCACCTCATAGCGCCCCTCCGCATCCAGCAGCACATCCAGCCGGTCGCGGGCACGAATCCGCATATGATGGCAACATTTCGGACAAACATGGGTATTCATTTCCAGATCTGTCCGGTATAAAACCGTCTCACAGGACGGGCACTTGACCCACAGTCCCTCAGGTATCGTCTTGCGGTTACTGGCCGCATGCGGCTGGATTCGCGGCGGCAGCAATTTGTCTAGCCAGCTCATAACCTCTCCCGATTAACCTGCTTTTGGCAACTGCCCAAAACAACAGGCTTTTTTCTTCGTCTGCGCCCGTCCCCCTTTCCGGTTGGCACGGGCAAATAATCCCTGGGCAGCATCATACTGTCTTGCGGCCATTTCGCCAACCGCATTTACCTATCCAGCGCACGGCGGATAGAAGATACAAAAGATTCCAGGTCTTTCTCAGCCTGGTTCTTCCCGGCCTTTTCAAGCACCTGCATCAACCTGCTGCCAATAATCACCCCATCGGCAAACTGGCCGACAGCCCTGGCTGTCTCCGCATCGCGAATGCCAAACCCCACACCGACAGGCACAGAAACATGCTTTTTAATCCGGGGAATCGCCTGGGAAACCGCTTCCGTATCCAGGCTGGCAGAACCCGTCACCCCTTTTAGCGAAACATAGTAAACATAGCCTGAAGCCAGTTTCCCTACCTTTTCCATCCTCTCTTCCGTTGAGGTTGGCGCCAAAAGGAAAATAACGTCCATGCCGTTCGCCTGCATCAATGCGGCAAAATCCCCGCATTCTTCCGGCGGATAATCCACAATCAACACACCGTCAACACCGCAGAGGCCGGCCTCCTTCACAAACTTCTCCATGCCCATCCGCTCAACCGGATTGGCATATCCCATCAGCACAACCGGCGTATCCGGATCATCCTGCCGGAAAGCCTGCACAAAACCAAGCACATCGCCCAGTCCGATACCGTTCTTCAGCGCTGCCTCCGACACCCGCTGAATAACCGGCCCGTCCGCCATAGGGTCGGAAAACGGCACACCAAGCTCAATCATATCCGCCCCGCCCCTGACCAAGGCATGCATCAGTGAAACCGTGCTGCCGGCATCGGGATAACCTGCCGTAATAAAGGGAATCAGCGCCTTTCTTCCCTGTTTTTGTAATGCGCCAAACCTATGCTGTATGCGTGACATAACGAATCCTTTCCACTGATTTCATAACAAGTAAATTTCATGCCATGAAATCACCAATGGATACCGGCCCGCTCGGCAACCGTATGCATATCCTTGTCCCCCCTGCCTGACAAATTAACCAGAATCACCTTATCCCGTCCCAAAGACGGCGCGATTTTGGCCGCATAGGCCAGCGCATGGCTCGATTCAAGCGCCGGAATAATCCCTTCAATCCGGCAGCAGTCATGGAAAGCCTGCAACGCTTCCTCATCCGTTACAGAAACATACTGTGCCCGCCCGCTGTCCTTCAACGCGGCATGTTCCGGGCCCACCCCCGGATAATCCAGCCCGGCAGAAACAGAATGCGCCTCGCAAATCTGGCCGTTCTCATCCTGCAAAAGATACGTCCGGTTACCATGCAGCACCCCGGGAACACCGGCTGTCAAAGAAGCCGCGTGCCGCCCTGTCTCAATGCCATCACCTGCGGCCTCCACCCCGACCAGCCGGACATCCCCGTGGCCGATATAAGGATAAAAAATCCCCATGGCATTGGAACCGCCGCCGACACAGGCCACCACATAATCAGGCTGCCGTCCTGTCATCTCCGGCATCTGGACAAGACACTCCTCACCGATAACAGACTGAAAATCCCTCACCAGCATGGGATAAGGATGCGGTCCCGCAACCGTGCCCAGAATATAAAACGTATCCTCAACATGCGTCACCCAATCACGCATCGCCTCGTTTAGCGCATCCTTTAGCGTTCTGGAACCGGAATCAACCGGCACAACCGTCGCTCCCAGGAGCTTCATGCGGTACACATTCTGCGCCTGCCGCCTCACATCCTCGCTGCCCATATAAACCACACATTCCAGGCCAAAGCGTGCGCAAATCGTCGCTGTCGCCACCCCATGCTGTCCAGCGCCCGTCTCGGCAATAATCCGCTTTTTGCCCATGTGCCTGGCCAAAAGCGCCTGGCCGATAACATTATTGATCTTGTGCGCGCCGGTATGGTTCAAATCTTCCCGCTTCAGGTAAATTTGCGCGCCGCCCAGCATCTCCGACCAGCGGGAGGCATGATAAACCGGGCTGGGACGCCCCACATAATGCTTCAGCTCATAACGGAATGCCGCCAAAAAGTCTGGATCCTTCCTGAAACGCTCATAGGCAGCAGCAAGTTCACCCAACGCATGAATCAGCGTCTCGGACACAAAAACTCCGCCATAAGGGCCGAAATGCCCCTGCGCATCCGGCAAGGCATAAGCAGTATTGCGAAAAAGCGCGCGGCTGTCGCGCACCTCAACTTTATCTTCCATGATTTTCTCTCATTATCCGGTAAATCCGCGCCCGCCCTGAAAAAGCGGGCAACACATCCAACCTTTGTCAGCCCACCAGGTCTGCCCCGTTGACAGCGCTAATAAAAGCGCGAATCAATCCGGCATCCTTGATACCCCGGCTGCGTTCAACACCGCTGCTGACATCAACCGCATAGGGCTGCACCCGGCCAATAGCGCCAGCGACATTTTGCACGCTCAAGCCACCACTCAAAACGACCCGATGCGCGATTTCTTTTGATACGAGAGACCAATTGAATACCTTTCCTGTGCCGCCGTAGGCATCCGAACGCGAATCCAGCAACAAACCGGAAAAGCGGTGAGTCGCGGCACGATACTGCTTTTCACATTGTACCAAATCCTGCGGAAGCGTATCAGCCCCCACCCGAAAAGCGCGAATAAACGGCAGCTGCGCCGCCTCCGCCACAGCAACACAGGTTTCCACCGCTTCATCGCCATGAAACTGCAACAGTGAAAGCCCTGCCGAACAAGCCGTCTCAACCACCTCTTCCTGAAGCGCGTTGACAAACAAGCCCACTTTCGTCACAAACGGCGGTACCGCCGCAATCAGCTCACGTGCTGTTTTCACCGTCACATAGCGCGGGCTTTTACGGTAAAAAACAAAACCGAGCGCATCCGCCCCGGCTTCTACCGCTGCCTTCACATCTTCCGGGCGGGTCAACCCGCAAATCTTGATCCGGGTACGGCCATTCATCTTGCCTCCTCAAGCGGCAGAAAACAAAGCAGAAAACACATTCCTGCCTGCCTGCGGCAGATTCCACTTCTCATCATATATCACCCTGGAGAGGTACAGGCCGTCCGGCATAAATGTCGGCGCTGCCTTTTTCCTGTCACATCCCAGCAAAAGCGTCCTCATCCAGCCGGGCGCATAATCCCCCTTGCCCACATAAACCAGCGAACCGACAATATTGCGCACCATATGGTGCAAAAAGGCATTCGCCTCAAAAGTAAAAACAAACAGGTCGCCCCGCTTTTCAATACCGATATGACGCATCACCTTGACAGGGGAAAGCGCCTGGCATTCTGCCGCCCGGAAAGCGGAAAAATCATGCTCCCCCAGCAAATGGCAGGCAGCTTCCTGCATGGATTCAAGCGAAAGCGGCCGGAAAACCCATCCCGCCCGTTTTTTCAACAAAGGCGAATTCACAGGGTGGTTATACAACACATACTGGTAACGCCTGGCAATGGCGCTCGCCCGTGCATGAAACCCCAAAGGCACATCACAGGCCCATCTCACGGCAACAGAACCATCCAGAAAAGAATTCACCCCTCGCACCCAGGAAAAGGCAGGCCGATCAATATCCGTATCCAGATGCACCACCTGCTCGAGCGCATGAACCCCGGCATCCGTTCTTCCTGCGCAAGAAACCGGAATCCGGGTTTGTGTAAAACGGAAAATGGCTGCTTCCAGCTGATCCTGAACCGTATGCCCGTCCGGCTGCCTTTGCCAGCCCCGCCACTGGCTGCCATCATACTCAATGCCCAGCGCCATCCGTTTCATATCGTCCGCTACTCCGGAAACAAAAAACGGGTATGCCAGCGCCCTGCCATACCCCGTCTTTACCCGAAAACATCAAAGAGACTGCATGGCTTGCGCAGCCTCCTCAGCCTGCCGCGGTGTCCCTTTTTCCATCACCTCTTCCAGCAGCTCCCGCGCACCATCCTTGTCCTTCATATCCAGATAAGCCATCGCCAGCTCAAGCTTGGCCGCCATCTCCGCCTCGGCCGTCCCGGCATCGGTATCTGCCTGTAAGCCGGCAATATCGACCCCGCCATCCTCTGCCCCGGCTGACAAATCAATATCCGACAAATCCAGCTCCAGCGCCCGCGCTTTTTCCGTGTTATCCACCTCTTCAGCAGCCACCTCTTCCAAAGCATCCGGGCTTGTCTTATCTGTCTCATCTTCCGTCACCTTGCCAACATCAGCAAGTGCTTCCGCCCCAAAAGCCTCACGCCCCTCTTCAGGCAAAACGGCTTCTTCCGTCAGCGCCTCCGGCAACGCCATACTATCCGGCGTCAAAGCAGCCTGAACTGTCTCCTCCGCCTCTTTGGATGATACTTCGTTCTCTACAGAAGCCTGGTCAAGCGAAACAAAAGGCTCATCCTCCCCTGCCTCTTCCCCGGATGAAGGCACATCAGCCGCTTCCGGTTCTGTTTCCTGCCCCACACCCAACGCTTCTTCAGACTCATCCTGAAGCGCTTCTTCAACCTGGGGAAATTCCACCTCCTCAAACTCTCCTGCCACCGCCTCTGCTGCCGCTTCATCCGCTTCATTCCCCCCCTCAACAGAATCAGACGCCTCACTGCCCGCCTCATCCTCATCCAGATCCGGCGCTGGCAGATTTTCCAGAAATTCACGGCCGGAAATAATATTCGGGTTAAGCGCTTCTTCCGGCTCCTCACGCAACGCGGTCTCTTCACGCATGGAAGCCTTTACCCGCACAGCTGCCTTCTTCCTGCGCATCACGGCAAGCCCTGCAATCAGTGCCAGCAACAACGCCGTCACACCGGCAGCAACCAGCCAAACAAGACGGTTATTCAGGCCAAACCGTCCCTGGCGCTTCCTGCCGGATGCCTCATCCCCACTTTCCTCCTCTTCATCTTCATCATCGTTTTCATCTTCGTCATCGGATGCTTCGTCCCCGTCATCCTCATCATCTACAGTCTCCAGCTCCTCGACAGCCGCTACTTTTTTCCCGGCAGTTGCCAACGTCTGATCGGGATCCACCCCTGCCTTTTCTGCTGCATCCTCATTTTCTGCATCAGTTGCAGGAGTATCCTTTCTGCCATCTGAAACAGGCACAGCATCCTTGCCTTTTGCTGTTTTGTCTGTTGCCGGCGGCGCCTTCTTTTGCCCGCCAGCTTTCATATCCGCAGGCGTTTGTGCCGGCTGGGCAATCGCCGCGCCGCTTTCACTCACAATTTCCAGGAGATTTTTCAATTCGCCGACATTCTTCTCCAGCTCAACAATCCGGTGCCGGTTCTCCTCAACCGCCTGGGTAATCGCTACTTTTTCCTCCACCGTCATACCGGATGGCTGCTCGCCCGGCCGAACCTTGGAAAGCTCCAAACGATCAGGCAAACGGCTGGCAGGCGTCGGCTGCTCTTTCACCTGGGTAGATATCCGGCCCTCGGCAACCGGCCCGGTAGCAGGCGTGGAACGGGGAGAAGATTTTCTCACCATACCAGCCAGCTTCTGGCTGTAATCACTGAAATTGGCAGCATGCAACCTGACAACAGAACGTGCCTCGGAACGGGAGATATCCTCGCCGTCATCAACCTCGGGAATCGAAAGCGACGCCCCCTCCTTGAGCAGGTTCATGTTATTGTCAAGAAACGCATCCGGGTTATTCCGGTAAAGCGCAACAAGCATCTGCTCCAGTGAAATATCCCGCCTGCCCAAACGGGCGGCAATCTTTGAAAGCGTATCCCCGCGCGCCACCACATACCGGGAAGCCCCCGGTTTTTCCTGGGTCTTCTGGCTTTCCTGGCTGCCCAAAACAGCAGCCGGCCGCGCGGCATCCGCCGGAATCGTTCTGGTAAAAAGCCGTTCCACCCGCTGCTGCCTGGAAAGCCTTTCCAAAGAAGCAGCAGAAGAAAGCGGGGCAGAACGCAGGCTGGTCCGCTCCGCCGCATCCAGCGTCAATGCGTATTCCCGTCCCTTCCTTGCCTGTCCTGCCGCCAATTCCAGCAACAGGCCGATATAAGGCTCACTCACCGGCTGGGCACTGCGGATACGGGCAAAACGCCGTTCCCCCTCCTGCACTACAGTAATATCCAGCGTTTGCAAAAGAGAGGAATAATCCAGGCCGGAACGCCTATAAGCTTCTACGGGTGCCAGCGCAACCGCCAGATTTGCCGCTTCCTCATCAGAAACATCCAGAAGCTCCACTTCAGCCCGCAAAGGCTGGCCCAGCGAGGAAAGCACCGTCAAACGGCCAAGAGAAGCCGCCTGTGAAAAAGCACACAGCGCAAAAAGAAAAAGGCAAACCCCTGCCTGAAGAGCTCTCTTCACAAATAGGTTACGCTGTTCTGTCAGCATCGGCAGCAAAGTATCGTTATCAATATTCGGGTTGCCTCACCAATCCTGCACGGGCATATCAGACGGTATGCGGGCAATCACTCACAGCAATGCACACCGCTTCCCCGGCACAGGATACAGGCTGGCCTGTATTGTAACATCCACAAGCCGCACCACAACCGTTATCTTCAAGTCTTTGCTGAGAATACAACAGATAAAAGCCTGTAAAAAAAGCTTATTTCCCGCTTACAGACGCTGCGCCCCTTTCCTTTGCCATCCATTTTTCCAAATAAGGCAAAAACAGCTGTCTTGCCTGAAATTCACTTCCGGCAAATGAAAGGTGATCGTCATCATAATAAAATGGTAAACCATCCTGATCAAACACCTGGCATTTATCCAGCGGGCAAAAAACATCAATCGGAGAAATTACTGTCGCACCTTTAATCTCACCCAGCAATGCCAATGCCTCCTTCTGGTAGGCTAGCACATCCTTCTTCAGCAAAACCGGGAAATCCCTAAAACTTCTGTGGGAAGAAAAAGGCCGCTTGATATAATCACGCGGATTGGCAAACAACTCCGGATTATCACCTACAATAATCACCTCCTTACCTGCTGCCTTCAGCTTATCAACCGCATACTGCAACCTTTCACGCAAAACTTCGGCAGGTACCCTGTTTTTTCTTGCAACATCGATACCTGGATTATTTTCCGTAAAATTATGTTCCCCACTAATATAAAGGCGTATCCGAAATATCAGAAACACCAACTTGATATCCTGTTTTTTCAGCAAAATATCTATGTATTTTTGAGGTTTTCCTTGCCGCAAAAGCAACATCATCTCATGTCCACCTTCACCCAAAAGAAATGTATTAAACCCCATCTCCTTGCCCAGCCTGGCCATCCCAGAATAAGCTGATTGCGCATGGCTGTCTCCCATCACTGCAACAGTTTGCGCAAAAGCCGTTCCTGAATGACGGCAATACGCTGGCGCTTCGCACTTTTCCTTGCCAACATATTCCATTCCGGCATCGTCTTTTGCAGGAGGCACGATCAATTGTTCAGCCTGCTTTCCATAAACCTCCATACCAGGCCGCATCGGCAGCCCCTTATGATTCTTGATATACAGTCCCGCCAGGCCCACCAAAGCCACCGCGACAGCCAGCCCTACTGCTTTTACCCTCC
>JAMPER010000002.1 GCA_023664945.1 Alistipes senegalensis
TAGCCAAGTACTCTATCCAGCTGAGCTACAGCCGCATAAATATATATTATAGCAGCCTATGTATGCTTGCCGATAATGTGATGTGCCAAATCAGATTAGCCTATTAAAGCGTTTTCTGTGAGTGGAGGTGTTCTCCAATTTTTAGGGCGTTATTATTGCGGGATGCTTTTTTGTATGCAGGTGCAGGCAGCAGAAGGTGTTTTCAGGATGATTTGCCAATGGGAGCAAGTCGCCTTCTGGGATTCGGGAATAAAATGGTTTTGAAGAGGGGTATCATCAGATGGCGTTGGGCTCTGTTTCTTGTAGGCGGGGTGGTTTGTCTGTTTTGGGCAAGGTATTCTGCGATGTTTGGAAGGGGCTGCCTGCGCAGATATCGGAATACGATGTAGATGTCCTGAATAACGGTATATCTGTTGGATGTTAAAGTTAGCTGAAGATAGGCCGTTAATAAGTATTAACAGACGGTTTTCTCTGGTATTCAAGGTTGCTATGTTCTTATTTTGCAAGGACTTTTTGAAGGTTGTTCTGTTTCTTTTATAAAAATTTTTCTCCTTTTCCCTGATTTATTGTTGCTGTTAATCCTTTTTTATTTCAATGCGTTACCAGCAGACTAATGTCTGTTAATACTTATTAACGGACGTTACTGCGCGGCTATTGAATGGGTTGGGCTCAGCTACAGCTTTTTCTTTTTCATGTGTTGTCCAAGCATGGAAGAAAAACAGCCATATTTCTTATGGGCAATATTTTCCTGTTGTATTGATATTTTTGTATGAAAGTTGGATATGAATCAGTTGTGATTTCCTGTAGCTGTTTTGTTTTATGAGAGGCATAACTTATTGAATTGGGAATTCAATCATGGCAATCGATGTTAGTTCGGGTTACAGCCAGTTTTATGTGGGAACGGAGCAGATAAAGGGGTATGGCTCTTCTTCGGTAGTGAAAAAAGAAACGTTGGTGAAATATCAGTTCAATACCACAGATGAAGATGGCAATAAGGTCATGGACAAAATGTCACGGGAGGAAACGATACAGGCATTGAATGTCATTTCTTCCCAGTATGGAGAGAGCGTTATTGTGCAAATTTCCGGCGATGGCCTGGCGGCACTTGTTGAGGATGGCAAGTGCATGTCAAAAAGGGCAATGACGGCGGAGGAAGCGGTGCAGAAGGCTGAAAGAGATAGGGAGTTCCAGAAAGAGATTATACCGCTGAATGCCCACAGGATTGTGATTCCGGATGCCGAGGTAAATACACAGCTTTATAGCAGTCTGGCGGGTGCACCTGACAGTGTTGTCAGTTCTGCCATGGGGATTATTTCTGCTTACCTGATGTCGGGCGATGTTTCGGGATTGTCGGAGCAGGAAAGAAAGGATATGGTTGCTTTTGGATTGGAATCGGCACGTTATCTGGCGGAAAATTATCTGGATGATGCGCATGCTGCCGGATTTATGTCGGCTATGGAGGCTATCGCAAGATATGGCCTGAACGGTTCTGTTTCAGATAGTGGCAAGGTTGTCTATAACTGGCCTGAAGAGCCGACGCGGATGTCTGGCGCGCCCAACGGCTATGTGGATATGGAGCGCTGGCTTAAAGCGAATGATGCTGAATTGTATAACCAGATCAATGAATTGAACCAAAGCATTCTCAACGGCGAAGGTGGCGGAAATCATGCTGCCAGGTTTATGGAGCTGTATACACGGGCTACAAAGGAAATATTGAGTGCGCCTTCCGGTAAAACGGCGGGCAACAATGATGCAGACTTAAAGGAGAAGGTTAATAAAACGGCGTTGCCGGTTTCTTTTCAGAATGTGAGGTATGATGATTTTTCTTCTTTCCTGGCAAGTTTGCAGAATCAGAGTAGTCTTTCCAATTCATGGATTACCGAGAATGTTGGTATGTTGATGAAATGGCTGACGGTTTGATGGTTAAAGAGGGATAGGCGGCATAAAAATGCTGTTTTCAGGTAAGTGCCAGCCCGGCAAGCAGGCCGCTTTGCCAGGCTGCGGGTTGTTTCTTTTTATTTTCTGCCAGTTGGTTTATTGCTTGTACTAGCGTTTGACGGACAGGTTGTTTTTGACGCTTTTAACGCCTTCTACGCTTCGGGCAATTTCGGTTGCCCTGGCAATCTGGGCAGGGCGGGAAACGAAGCCGCTTAATTGCACAACGCCGTTAAAGGTTTCGACATTGATTTCAGCAGCGCTCAGGTCGTCTTGCTGAAAGATGGCGGCTTTGACATTGGTTGTGATGGCGGAGTCTTCGATGTACTGGCCGACGGTGCCGTGTTTCTGGCCGGTGGCGCAAGCGCCAAGCGAGGCAAGCAGTAAAGCGAAAAGGGCCAGGTAAAAATAACGAAATGTTTTCATGATTCACCTTTTTGTTAGCAGGGACAGCAATATATCAGGGGAATGGTTGCCCAAACAGGCAGGAAAGGCAGCCTGTTCCCCAGCATAGCGGTTATGGCTTTTCCCTTCAATCAGGAGCCGGATTTCAGCTTGAGGCTGTTATCGACTTTTTTGACGCCTTTGACATCCCGGGCAATTTCTCCTGCCATTTTGATTTGTGACGGATTGGAAACAAAGCCGCTTAACTGAACGGTTCCTTTGTAGGTTTCTACGTTGATTTCTGCTGCGCTCAAGTCTTTGTGGGCGAAGATTTTTCCTTTGACTTCAGCTGTGATGGCAGCATCATCTACATATTGTCCCGCAGTTTCGCGGGCCTGGCTATGTCCGGCGGCGCAGGCCAGGATTGAAACAAAAAGAAAAGACATGGCAAAGGCGGAGAATTGACGTAGTGCTTTCATGGTTTCCTCTTGCTTTGAGATTAAAAATAGGTGGGTTATTTCCGGTTGCCAGGCCAGATGGCCGGCAGGCGCTTCCAGGCAAGAAAGCCGGCAGCAAGGGCCAGCGATGCGCAGACAAGCGGGTGTGTTTTCATGTATCCCTTGGCCTGATGCAGTTGCTGTGCAGCATAGAGCCGGGAGCGAAGGGCTGCATAACGCATTCTGAGTTTACAAAAGTCCGTTTTTTTCATCGTTTTCCTCATAAGGTTGCCAGGGTTTCCAGCCGGGAAGGTGGCTTTTGTTTATGCCGCCGTTCAGATTGCGGCCCGGAGCTGGCGTGCTGTCTGGAGGTTGGCATCCATCAGGGTACGCAGGTTGTTGATGTAGGCGCGCAGGTCAATGTTGTCCACTTTTTTTAGAAGGCTGTTGTCGATCAGTTGTAATGCCTGCTGTTGCTGGTTGATTTGCTCGTCAAGGAAAGCCTGGTCAAAAGCAGCGCCATCCAGTTTGTTAACCCGCCGTCTGGCTGCGGTGTTTTCTTGTCTCATGTCACGGCGGACGGCCGGTGTTTCAACGGTGAGACGGTTTTTTCGTCTGATTTGGTCGAGTTGTTTTTCAGCATTGCGATGGTCAATCATGACTTGTTGTGCATACTGTTGTACAGAAGGATTCATGGATTTTTTTGCTGCCATTTTTGCGGTTTTCATTGCCCCTTTGTTGATGCCTTCCAGCGCGGAAACAATTTCGGCATCAACAACGGAGCTGGTCATGGTTGTTTCGGGATAAACATTTTGCGGGACGGTATCGGCAAAGGCCTGGGCCGAGAAGGCAGTAATAATCGCGCAGGCCAGTACACTTAATGGCTGTTTCATGTTTTTCTCCTTTTATGTGAAATGGTTTGAAAAATAGAGGTTTGTCTTGCCGGTTTGGTTCCTGGTTGTTGTTTCTGATCAGCTGTTTTGTTGCGCCTGGCCAAACGGGGTGTTTTGCGGTTTTACCGGGCAGGTTGGTTTACGGTTTGCCATCAGGTTTGTATAACAGGTATGCCAGGTTGTGAGGAGGGCACGCCAGTCATGCCGGTTTTTCATTTTTTTTCTGGCTGCGCTTCCCATGGTTTTCCGGTTTTCGCAAATGCAGGTGATGGCATTGGCCAGTTTTTTGGGGCAAACGGTATTGACGGCAACGCCGCAGGTTTCGTCAACCAGTTCCACGAAAGCGCCGGAGTTGAATCCGGCTACGGGCAGGGCGCAGGCCATGCCTTCAAGTACGGAAAGAGGATAGTTCTGGTGCAGTTCCGGGTGAACCAGTGCGTCGCAGCTGGCGATCAGGGTTGCCAGCTGCTCGGATGGATGGGTATGCTGGTTAAAGTAAAAGTAGGAAATTTTCTCTGTGTCGGCGCTTTTGGGATTGCTGCCAATGACCAGAAGATGATAGGTGCTGTCCAGGTGGTGCATGGTTTCAAGCAGGAGTTTGCGGCAAATGGGTTCCGGCGTGTATTCAACGTAGGCCAGCAGCTTTGTTTTTTCTTTCAGGCCGAGACGGTCACGCATGGCCGGATCGGCAGCAGAGGGATGAAAGACGGTTGTATCTACGCCGGGCGGCAGGTAACGTGCGTGTTCAAGGCCGTGTTCCCGGAATTTTCCGAGCAGATTCAGGCTGGAGACAAGAAGCAGGTCGAACCGGCGGTAAAGGCGGCTGAGTGCGCGGATTATCCGGCTTTCGCTGGTAAACGGATGAAGCATGATGCGTGCAGGGGTGAAGTGGCAATATGCGCCGATTAAAACAGGGCAATCCTGCTTGAGGTGGATGGCAGCGCGTGCAAACTGGAATGGGTCGCTTACTTCGATGCAGTCGGGGTGCAGGCTTTTTATGAGAAATTCCACGGCGCGCCGGGATTGGCTCAGCCGGAATCCCGGAAAGCAGGGAAGGCGGATGCCCGGTGTTCTGACAATGCCGTCCTGCACGGTTGAAGGGGCATCACCCGGGGCGATGATGGTGTGCCTGATGTGCGGATGTTGAGCCAGCCAGCGGGATTTTGCTGTGATGTATGTCCGGATGATCCGGCATTCCGGGACGTAAAACTGGGAAAGGTCGATGAGGTGCATACGTTTTTTTTTCACGGCTGTTGCTTTCTGACAGGAATAAAACAGCTGGCGGAAAACTATTATGCGGCGCTGGCGGTTTGGCAGATTGATATGGGGCAAGACAAGCCGGGTTGTTCTTTTGCCTGATAATGGCTGTATGCGATGGTTGTTTTTTCAGGGGAAAGGAAAGACAGTCTTTTTGGGAAAGGCAAAGTGACGTTAAAATGCCAAAGGGGTAACGCATGTGCGGGAGGGAGAAATGTGGGAGCAAGGTGTCTATACCTGCATGGAAAAGACAGACGAGCAGGAAAATTACCGGGGGATTGCCCTGACTATTTCAACGGCGATTGCCAAGGATGCCAAATCGCATTTTTCTGATGCGGCGTGGACCCGGAATATTCCGGCATATCTGCTGTTGCGGGACGATGATGAAATTACGATTTATTTCAACCAGCTGGAGGAAATACACAAGGAGTGGCTTTATAACCGGCTGACAAAAGATGGTCATGATGCGGCTGCCGGGACGGTTGCAGGTTTAAGGCAGGCGGAGAAGGATCCGGCCAATGCGGAGATCAAGAATCTCAAGATGCTGGCGCAGGCGCTGGGCCGGTATTTGATAGCAGACGGGATTGACGGGTGGATTTATACGATAGGCGGCCACTATGAGCAAATGCCGTGGCTGGTGAATAATGTTTATTTTCAGGAAGGACAGAATGCGCCGCCGAATGTGGCTGTCCAGATTGTGGCAAACAGCCCGGTGGCGAGCCTGGATGATATGAACCGGCCGGCTACCCGGATGATTTATTTCTTTGGCGATGATTTGCGGCACAAGCAGGTGGCCAATATTTTGGCATCCAAGGGCTTCATGAAGGAAACGCCGGAGCTCAAGGCCGCGTATCTGAAATCGGTTCATAAGTTTTCGGATTACCTTGTCCGGCTCAATTGCCAGTTTATGGCGGAGGGCGAAGGGCTGGAGGTGGATTTTGAAAAAGGCAGCCGTTATGCAGAACGTATTGTCTTTGATGAGCCTGTCAAGGTGATTAATGATGAAGGGGTGATGCACCGGAAGTTTTTTGCACAGATAGATTCGCCGTTATGGGGAAGTGTCGGGAAGCCTTATTCGGAGGTGCCGATTCATCCCAAGATTTTCTGTTTTAACCTGAATACGCATACCAATATGTGGATTCATGTGGACAGGCTGACGCCGTATGAATATAACCCGGCATTGCGCGACAAGCTGGTGCTGCCGGATGAACACCGGGATTTGGTGGATATTCTGACGCAGGATATGGATGTGCTGATGGAGGATATTATTTCCGGCAAATCCGGCGGAACGACGATTCTGTGCAAGGGCGCGCCGGGTTTGGGCAAGACGCTGACAGCGGAAGTGTATGCAGAGGTGGTCGGCCGCCCCCTGTACCGGGTTCACTCCGGGCAGCTTGGCATACAGTCTGATGCGGTTGAGGCCAATCTGGACAAGATTCTCAAGCGGGCGCAGCGCTGGGGAGCGGTAATGCTGATTGATGAGGCGGATGTGTATATTCGCAAGCGGGGCAATGATATTGACCATAATGCGGTGGTGGCCTCTTTTTTGCGGACGCTGGAATATTTTCACGGCCTGCTTTTCCTGACGACGAACAGGGTGGATGACGTGGATGATGCGATTGCTTCACGTTGTATTGCCACGATTGTTTTTGAGCCGCCGCGTCCGGAGGAGGCGAGGCGGATATGGCGGGTGCTGGCGGATCAGTTTGATGTCCAGCTGGACGATGGCCTGATTGACGAGCTTGTCCAGGAATTCCAGGGAATATCGGGGCGCGATATCAAGGAATTATTGAAGCTGACGGCGAAATGGTGCCGCCAGAAAGGGCTGGAACCTTCCTGCAAGGTGTTTAAGAGCTGTGCCCAGTTCAGGGGGTTGTAAAGGCGTTTTTTGGTAAGGCAGAAAACAGGGCATAACGTAAATGCTATGCCCTGTTTTGCTTTGTGCGCTGCGGTTTGCAGAGGAGGGATTATTTTTCCCTGTTGAACAGGTAGGTGCAAAGCAGGGGAACGGGCCGGCCTGTTGCGCCCTTGGCAGCGCCGCTTTTCCACGCGGTTCCGGCAATATCAAGGTGTGCCCAGGTATATTTTCGGGTAAATCGCTCAAGGAAGCAGGCTGCGGTAATGCTGCCGCCAGGTTGTCCGCCGATATTGGCCATGTCCGCAAAGTTGGATTTGAGTTGTTCCTGGTAGCTTTCCTGTATCGGCATCCTCCAGGCAGTATCGCCGCAGGTTTTTCCGGCAGCGAGCAGGTCGTTTGCAAGCTGGTTGTGGGCATCGTCATCGCGGGTAAAAAGCCCGGAATTGTGATGCCCGAGCGCGACAACGCAGGCGCCGGTCAAGGTTGCCATGTCAATGACAATATCCGGTTTGAATCTTTCGGCGTAGGTGAGCGCATCGCAAAGGATAAGGCGGCCTTCTGCATCGGTGTTGAGAATTTCAATTGTCTGGCCGGACATGGAGGTAACGATGTCGCCGGGTTTGTTGGCATGGCCTGAAGGCAGGTTTTCGCATGCGGGAATCAGGCCGACGATATTCTGTTTCAAACCCATTTCGCCAATAGCGGCAAAGGTGCCCAGTACGGCGGCAGCGCCGCACATGTCGTATTTCATTTCATCCATGCCGGGGCCTGGTTTGAGGGAGATGCCGCCTGCATCGAAGGTGAGGCCTTTGCCGACCAGCACAACGGGCGCTTCTTTTGCTTTGCCGCCCTTGTGGCTGATAACAATAAATTTGGGCGGTTCGTCACTGCCGCGCGCAACAGAAAGAAAGCTGTTCATTTTCAGGGATTGCACTTGTTTTTTTTCAAGTACCTGAACCTGGAAATGATAAGTGTCAGCGAGTTTTTTTGCCTGTTCTGCCAGATAGGACGGGGTGCAGATGTTGGCAGGCAGGTTGCCCAGGTCTTTGGCCAGTTTCATGCCCTTTGCGACAGCCTGGGCACGGGCAATGGCTTTGCAGCCGGTTTCTGCCTGGCCGGCAGGCAGGTAGAAGGCGGTTTTTTTGATGCCTTCGGGAGTTGCCTCTTTTTTGCTTTTCATGGCATCGCTTCGGTAGGCGGTTTCTTTTGCAGCAAAAATCAGGGAAGCGATAGCCCATTCAACAGGCCGGTTGCGGATGTTTTCTAGGGGAAGGGCAACCAGCGCGCTTTTCCCGCCCAGTGAGGAAAAGGCCTGTGCCAGTGTTTTTGCGATGACGGTATAGTCTTTTTCGGCGATAATTTCATCTTTTCCCAATCCCAGCAGCAGGATGCGGGGGGACTGGATGCCTTTGGCCTGGTGAAGAAGCAGTGTGCTGCCGGGTTTGCCGGACAAGTCGCCGGTTTTGATTGCATTCGTGACGGCTCGCTCCAGATCCAGCTCTTTGGCTGCCGGTGAAAGGATGCCGCCTTCGTATATGCCAACGGCAATGCAGTCTGTCCGGATTGTGGCGAGGGTATTTTTTTTGTCAACGGTTTTTATGCTAAAGTCCATTTGGTTTTCCTCCTGTCTTTTCACATTATAGCCTCTCATGATTTTTCAGCGTGCCCTCCGACGAGAACTGGTGAGTATTGCGGGTGCGGTATTCATGACGCTTTTTACCATTACGGTCACCATGATGCTGATCCGGATTCTCGGTCAGGCGGCGAAAGGAAGTGTGGCGTCCGAGGATGTGGTGGCGTTGATCGGGTTTTCTGCGTTGTCCTATTCGCCGGTTATCCTGGTGCTGACCGGTTTTATTTCGGTGCTGCTGGTGATTACCCGCAGTTACCAGGATTCGGAGATGGTGGTCTGGTTTGCGTCCGGCCTCAGCCTGACGCGCTGGCTCAAGCCCATTTTGCAGTTTGCCTTGCCGGTGGTTTTGCTGGTAACGGTTTTCAGTTTTTTTATTACCCCCTGGGCGCATTACCAGAATGCCGTTTACCGGGCCCGTTTTAACCAGCGGGAGGATTTGGCCCGTGTTTCCCCGGGAAAGTTCCAGAAATCTGCCGACAAGGATCGTGTCTTTTATGTCGAGAAAATGGCCGAAGACATGAGTTATGTGGAAAATGTGTTTATCCGCGATGTTAAGGAGGGTAATGTCAGCATTGTGGTGTCGAAGGAAGGGACGGTTCGCACCAATGAAAAAGGCGAGCGTTATCTGGTGCTGGACGATGGGCTGCGTTACGAAAAATTGCTGGATCCGCCTGAATTCCGGCTGCTGGAGTTTGAACGTTATACTTCTCTGATTGATAATGCGCAGGAAACGGATTATGTGACGGATTCTATCCGTGCGCTGCCGAACCGGGAGCTGATTGCACGGTTTGCGGTTGCACCGCGGGCAAAGGGGGAGATGCTTTGGCGTATAGCCCAGCCGATTATGGCTTTTTTGCTGATGTTTCTGGCTGTACCGCTGGGGTTTGTCAATCCGCGCGGGGGACGGTCGTTTAACCTGATTATCGCGCTCCTGCTGTATGTGGCGTATAACAATTTCACCAGTGTGATGCAATCGTCTGTCTCAAGGGGAAGGATCAGCCTGATGGCAGGGTGGTGGCCGCTTCACCTGTTTATTGCTTTGATTATCATTGGCCTTTATGCGTGGCGGCTGGGAACTAACAGCCGCAGGCATCCGCTGGTTATCTGGTCTGCCTGGCGAAGACGTCTTCGTGAAAGAAGCGGCAAATGAAGATATTGCAACGTTATTTTGCCAGTGAGATTGTGAAGTCGGTGCTGTTTGTGCTCCTGGCTTTTCTGGCGCTTTTTGCTTTTTTTGACCTGATGACAGAGGTTAATTCGGTCGGCCGGGGAGCTTATCGGCTAAAACACGCGTTTTACTATATTTTGCTGAATTTGCCGGGATATATATATGAATTGATGCCGGTAGCGGTGTTGATCGGGACGATTTATGCCCTGGCCCGTTTTGCGGCCAATTCGGAATTTACCATCATGCGGGCTTCTTCCATGTCCACTATTCAGGCAGGATGGATTCTGGCGCGGATTGGTGTGGTTTTTATGTTGTTTACCCTGGCAGTGGGGGAATTTATTACGCCTTATTCTTCAACACAGGCGACTGCATTTCGGGACAGTAAATTGCAGCGTGATATCCGTTCCAGTATCTGGAGCCGGGATACGCTTTACGCGAATGGCCTGGAAGGGACGGTGACCGGTTCCCGCTTTATCAGTATCGGCGGTTTCAGGACAGACCAGAGTGTGCGCCATGTGCAGCTTTATGAGTTTAATACGGCGCAACAGCTTCAGCGTATGGTAACGGCCAGGGAGGGGCGTTATCTTGGCAACCATGAATGGGAGCTGAAAGAGGTGACGGAGGATGTGGTTACTGCGCCGGCCAGGCCGGGACAGGCACGTTTTCCGGCTTCTGCTCCCAAATTTGATACAAGGCAGGTTGCCTCCATGCGTATGCTTTCTGAATTGACGCCGGATATTCTTTCTGTGCTGGCTGTGGATGCGACCAAGATGTCTGCTTATGGTTTGGCTGTCTATAACCGGCATATGGAGGCCAATAATCAGGATACGGCCGCTTACCGGATTGCTTTCTGGAAAAAAATTGTGTATCCCTTTTCGGTTTTTGTGATGATGGCGCTGGCGCTGCCGTTTGCCTATCTGCATTTTCGTTCCGGCGGGATCAGCGTGAAGATTTTCACAGGTATTATGATCGGCGTTTTGTTTATGCTGCTAAACAGCCTCTTTTCCCATCTGGGACTGTTAAATACCTGGCCGGCTTTCCTGACTGCTGTTTTGCCCAGTGTGATTTTCCTTCTCTTTGCCTGCGGTGCCCTCTGGTGGGTGGAACGGCATTAGCGGCAGAGGGTACCGGACAGGATGGCATGGTTTCATATATAATAAATGAAGCCAATCTGGCGCTTCATCATTGCTTTTTGATATAAAGCGTTTTTTCTGGCCTGCCAGGCAGGCTGTCACAGGAAGAGTCCATGAATTTGCATCAGTTGCGCTTTGTCCGCGAGGCGGTCAGGCAGCATTTTAACCTGACCGAGGCGGCCAGGGCGCTTTATACTTCACAGCCCGGGGTATCCAAGGCGATTATTGAGCTGGAAGACGAGCTGGGTGTGGAGATTTTTCAGCGGCATGGCAAACGGATCAGGGGATTGACAGAGCCGGGGGAAGCTATCCTGAGGTCGGTTGAGCGGATTTTGCATGAGATTGACAGCTTAAGGCAGATTGCAAGGGAGTTTACGATTCATGATACAGGCAGCCTGACTATTGCGACTTCCTATGCCGAGGCGCGTTATTTTCTGCCGAAGACGATTTCCCGTTTTGTTGTCCGGTTTCCGCGGGTAAGGCTTTCCATGCTCCAGGGAACAGCGCAGCAACTGGTGGAATATGTGCAGGATGGGACGGCAGATGTTGCGCTGATGATGGAGCAGGAAGGGGAAATGGATACGATTTTCGGTGTGCCGTTCAGCCAGTGGGAGTATTCGCTGATTGTGCCGCACGGCCATCCCCTGGCGCAGGCAGGACTTGTCACGCTGGAGGATGTGGCTGCCTATCCCCTGGTGACTTATGAACAGAGTTTTCCCGGAAGAAAACGTATTGAGCGTATTTTCATGCAGCGGGGACTCAAGCCGGAAATTCCGGTTTCTGCTTTGACGGCTGATGTGATCAAGGCGTATGTGGAGTTGGGGATGGGGGTTGGCCTGATTGTCGGCCTGGCCTATGACAGTGAGCGTGACAGGCATCTTCATGCTATTCCTGCCGGGCACCTTTTCGGTACCGGGCATTCCCGTTTGCTGATGCGGCGCAATGCTTACCTGCGTGGCTATGTTTATGCGTTTATGGAAATGCTTTCACCGCTTTTGACCCGGGATATGATTGATGAGGCCCTGTCAGGAAACGGCGGGGCTGCCACTTACGAGATTTAGCTGCCGCCGGTAAAAGAGATGGTCTAGCGCTCCAGGGATGCCCATATTTTATGGAGCCGTTTGACAGAAACCGGCATAGGGGTGCGCAGTTCCTGCGCAAACAGGGAGACGCGCAGTTCTTCCAGCATCCATCTGAATTCCTGCATGTCCGGCTCTATGGCGGCAGCGGTTTTTTGCCGTTCCCGGCAGGCGCGTTGCCACGGGGCGGCCGCGGCCTGCCATTCGGCTGACAGCCGGCTGTCCCGCGCCGGGTCGGCACGCAGCCGGTCGATGCGGATGTCGCAGGCCTTGAGGTAACGCGGGAAATGGGCCAGCCGGGCAAGGTTGTTTTCTGTCAGGAAATGTTTGTTCATCAAGGCGTCTATTTGGGCGCGGATGTCGGCAAAGGCATGGTTGTGTGCCTTGATTGACTGGAGTTTGCGCTGGACTTGCGTGTATTGTTCCAGGATTTGCAAAGCCAGCCTGGCGACTTCGTTGACCAGAAGGCCGATCCGGTTTTTCCCTTCTGCCGTTCTTGCCAGAAATTCCGCCTCGTTGCGGGGAAGCGGCGGTTGCATGAAAGCGGCATCAAGGGCAGCCTGGAGAATCTGGTCGCGCAATGTGTCGCTTTCACCCAGAGGAAGGTAATGCAGTCCCATTTGTTGCAGGCCGGCGATATTTTTTCCCAGGAAACGGATCTGGTCTTTCAACTGAAAGGAAAAAAGGCGGCGCAATCCGGCGCGGTGGGTTTTTTCTGCCATGGCCGGTTCGTCAAAGACTTCGATTTCACAGTGGGTTGTTTTGTCTGACAACGCGGGATAGCCGATAAGGGACTGCCTGCCCTGGGAGATTTCGAGCAGTTCTGGCAGTTCCCCAAAGCTCCATGCAGTCAGTTTCCCATAGGAAGACGGCGCCGGTTCTTTTTTGGCTGAGGCTGTATCAGACGGGGTTTTCCCCGCTGCCTTGAGCGGGGTATTGCCGGCCAGTTGCCTGAATTGTTCCCGTGCTTCACGGCCAAGGGAGTTTTGCAGGGCAGAAAGGTTGCGGGCCATGTCGAGCATGCGGCCGCTTTCATCTGTTACCCGGAAGTTCATGAAAAGGTGCGGCGGAAGGGTCTCCTGTCTGAAGTCTCCCGTTTGGGGAACAGCGCCGGTTTGTTCACGGATATCGGCAATCAGTGCATCAATGAGGCGGCCCTGGCCGAAGCGGCTTGATTCGTGGATTCTGTCGCAAAAGGCGGCTGCATAATCAGGCAGCGGCACACAGTGGCGGCGCAGACGCTGGGGAAGGGATTTGAGCAGCAGACGGACTTTTTCTTTGAGCATGCCCGGCACCAGCCATTCGCACTGTTCGGCTGGCAGCTGGTTTAAGGCGTATAGCGGTACAGAAAGGGTAATGCCGTCCCGGATATGGCCGGGTTCAAAATGGTATGAGAGCGCCATCTTGATTCCGGCAAGCGTCAGGGATTTTGGGAAAAAATCTGTGGTGATGCCGGTTGCCTCATGGCGCATCAGGTCTTCCCTGACGAGGTAAAGCAGTTTGGGATTGGCGGCTGAGGCATCCTTGTACCACTTTTCAAATGCCGCGCCGTTATAGATGCCCTCGGGCAGGCGCTGGTCATAAAAGGCGGCGATCAGTTCATCGTCCACCAGGACGTCTGCCCGGCGCGACTGGTGTTCCAGGGTTTCAATTTCCCGTACCAGTTTCCGGTTATGGATGAAGAATGGCGCGCGGGTTTCAAAATCCCCGCCGACCAAGGCGTCACGGATAAAGATTTCGCGGGACTGGGCCGGGTTGATTGGGCCGTAATGAATCCGGCGCTGGCTGTACACTACCAGCCCGTAGAGGGTTCCCCGTTCGTAGGCGGAAACCTGGGCGGGCCGTTTTTCCCAGCGGGGATCGCCCCATGATTTTTTCAGCAGGTGGCTGCCGGTTTTTTCGAGCCATTCCGGCTGAATTTGGGCAAGACAGCGGGCGTACAGGCGGGTGGTATCAACCAGTTCGGCTGCCATGACCCATTTGCTGTGTTTTTTTCCCAGCGTTGAACCGGGCCAGAGGTAAAAGCGAATACCGCGTGCCCCCAGGTAGTGAGCGCCTTCGTCTGACCGGCAGCCGATGTTGCCCAAAAGACCGGTCAGGAGGGCCAGATGAAGTTGCTCATAGGTCGCCGGTTTCTCGTTTGGCCGCCATCCCTGCTCGTGAACCAGGGCCAGCAGCTGGGAATGGATGTCGCGCCATTCCCGCAGCCGGAGATAGGAAAGAAAGTTGGCACGGCAGTTTTCCTGGAGCTGGCGGTTGGATTTTTTGTGTTTGACTGCATCATGAAACCAGTTCCAGATTTTCAGGTATCCCTGAAATTCGGAACGGGGCTCAACAAATTTCAGGTGAGCCCTGTCGGCGGCTTCCTGGGCGTCCAGCGGCCGTTCGCGGGGATCCTGGATGGAGAGCGCCGCTGCGATGATAAGGACTTCCGAGAGGCTTTGCTGGTCTTTTGCCGCCAGGATCATGCGGCCGATTCTTGGATCAAGCGGCAGTCGGGAAAGCTGGTGTCCTACCGGGGTCATGCGGTTTTTCCCGTCCAGCGCACCCAGCTCCTGAAGGAGCTGGTAGCCGTCTGTGACGGCGCGTTTTAACGGCGGCTCAAGGAAAGGGAAGGTTTCCACTTCGCCCAGCCTCAAGGCTTTCATGCGCAGGATGACGGAAGCAAGGGAAGAACGGAGGATTTCCGGTGTGGTGTATTCCGGGCGCTGGGCAAAGTCGGTTTCTTCATACAGGCGGATACATATGCCGGAGGCCACCCGGCCGCAACGGCCGGCACGCTGGTTGGCAGCAGCCTGTGAGACCGGCTCAATGTGAAGCTGTTCTACCTTGTTGCGGTAGCTGTAGCGCTTGACGCGCGCCAACCCCGGATCAATGACGAAGCGAATGCCCGGCACGGTCAGGGAGGTTTCGGCTACGTTGGTAGCCAGCACGATACGGCGGGCATTGGTCGGCTTAAAGATTTTTTCCTGTTCCTGTGCCGAGAGCCGGGAAAAAAGCGGCAGGATTTCTGTATGGGGAGGCAGCCGCCGGCGCAGGGTTTCTGCCGTATCCCGGATTTCCCGTTCGCCCGGCAGGAAGACCAGGATATCGCCTTGCCCGGCGCGCGAGACTTCATCTACCGCCTCGGCGATGGCTTCCATCAGGTTGCGCTGTTCCCGGGCGGCCTGTGCCCGCCCTGGCGGTTTTTGCCCATTTGCACCGGTGCTTTCTTCCGGGGAAAAGGCCGGGTCGTAAACCGGCCGGTAGTGGATTTCGACAGGGTACAGGCGGCCTGAAACCTCGATTACCGGCACAGGGTGTTGGGCTGTTCCGAAGTGCCGGGCAAAGCGCTGGGCGTCAATAGTGGCCGAGGTGATGATGAGCTTGAGATCGGGGCGGCGCGGCAGGAGCTGTTTCAGGTAGCCCAGCAGAAAATCAATGTTCAGGCTGCGTTCATGTGCCTCGTCAATGATAAGGGTATCGTATTGTTTGAGCAGGCGGTCTGTCTGGGTTTCCGCCAGGAGGATGCCGTCTGTCATCAGTTTGACCGATGCGCCGGGACTGGTTTTGTCGGTAAAGCGGATTTTGTAGCCGACATGTTCGCCAAGCGGTGTGCCGAGTTCGGCGGCGATACGCCGGGCGGTGGAGCTGGCCGCTATCCGGCGGGGCTGGGTGTGGCCAATGAACCCGTTGACGCCACGCCCGATTTCCAGGCAGATTTTGGGCAGCTGCGTGGTTTTTCCCGAACCCGTTTCGCCGCAGACGATGATGACCTGGTTGTTTTGGAGGGCGGCGATAATGTCATCGCGCTTGCGTGAAACGGGCAGTTCTTCCGGATAAACAAGCGGCGGAATGGGGTGGCGGAAGCGTACGGTATCTGCCGGCTGTTCTGGCGCAGGCGCGGGATGATTTTTTGGGGAAGGAGGAGTTGCTGTCATGCCGATGCGAATTATAATCCCGGTAGCGGCTGGATGTCCGGGTTTCTCTCGCCAAATGGGTTGTTTTGGCAGTGGGAAGGCTGTCCGGTTTTTGTTTTATCCCGTTTTATGAGGTGGGCTGATATGGAAGACGCCATGCAATTTGTGAATTGGTTGCGTTCGGTTGCGCCTTATATTCATTCTTTCCGCGGGCAGACTTTTGTGGTGGCGTTTCCGGGGGAACTGGTTCGCGCCGGCGCCCTGTCAACGCTGGTGCATGATATTTCCCTTTTGCATGCGCTGGGTATCAAGGTGGTGATTGTGCATGGTTCCCGCCCGCAGGTTGAGGAACAGCTTGCCTTGCGGCAGGTGGAAAGCGCTTTTTATAACGGTACGCGGATTACTGACAGTGCGGCGCTGGAGTGTGCCAAGGAGGCGACTGGTGAATTGCGCCTGGATATTGAGGCGGCTTTCAGCCAGGGGTTGCCCAATACGCCGATGGCGCATGCCGAGATACGGATTATTTCGGGCAATTTTATTACTGCCACGCCTTTGGGTATTCTGGATGGCGTGGATATGCAGTTGACAGGCAAGACGCGCAAGGTGGCTTTTGACAGTATCCAGCGTATTCTGGATGCGGGTGATCTGGTTTTGCTGCCGCCGCTGGGTTTTTCACCGACCGGCGAGATTTTCAGCTTGCGGATGGAGGATGTCGCTGTTTCTGCGGCGCTGGCGCTGCATGCGCACAAGCTGATTTTTGTGACGGAAACGCCGCTTATGACCAATGCTGAAGGGGAAGAGATACGCGAGATTACGCCTGCCCAGGCGGAGGCGCTTTTGCATACAGGGCATTTGTCTGATGAGGCGGCGAGTTACCTGCGGTTCGCTTCGAAGGCGTGTATAGGCGGCGTGCCCAGGGCGCATATTGTATCGTTTGCCATGGATGGTTCCGCCCTGATGGAGCTTTTTACGCATGATGGCGTGGGGACGATGGTAACGTATGAAAATATTGATATTTTGCGGGATGCCACGATCCAGGATGTGGGCAGTATTCTCAAGCTGATTGAACCGTATGAAGCCAATGGCACGCTGGTCAAGCGCGGGCGTGAGCTGCTTGAGCGCGAAATCGGCAATTTTTCGGTGATGGAACATGACGGCGTCATTTTCGGGTGCGCCGCGCTTTATCCTTTCCCGGCGGAAAAGATGGGGGAAATGGCCTGTCTGATTGTGGATCCGGATGTGCAGGAGGAAGGGGAAGGCGAACGTATCCTGGTGCATATCGAAAATCGTGCCCGCTCAATGGGGTTGACTCACCTTTTTATTCTGACAACCCAGACGGCGCACTGGTTTTTGCGCCGCGGGTTTGTTTATGCCAGCGTGAATGAGTTACCGAAAGACCGGCAGCATATTTACAACTGGCAGCGGAAATCGCAGGTGTTGATCAAGAAGCTGTAGGGCGCTTTTTCCATTTATGGGAGTGCATGCCGGCGGCTTCGCTGATCCAGGCGCTGATTTCCTGCCGGGCAGGAATACGGCCGCTGGACAGGATGATGCCGTTGATGGCTACGGCAGGCAGGTTATCGATACCCATTTCGGTGATCCGGTCGCGGTTGGCGACTTTGCGGACGGTAATGTTGCTGCCGGTTTCTGCTGCGGCAAGCTGGCATTGCCTGGCAAGGGCGGCTGTTTTTTCGGTGCTGGAGCCAAATACCTGGATATCCATGCTTTCTCCTTTATGGTGTTGGCGAGGGTAATCTGTATCACTGTGAGCGGCGCCTGGTAAAGAGGTTCTGGCAGCGAGGGAAAAAGGTTTGCGGTTTATCAGAACAGGAAAGAAAGGACCGGATCAGGCAGCCTGGTTTTTTTGTATTATGATTATTTTTCATGGGTTTCAAACCCGGCCTCAGGCAGGGTGATGGGCTGGTAATGTGATTTGTTGGAAAACACGCCGGGATGATACGGGACGTAAGGCAAGGAGAAAGTGATGACGAGGATGATATATTGCGCCAAATTGAAAAAGGAAGGGGCGGGACTGGATTATCCGCCTTACCCGGGGGAGATGGGCAAGCGTATTTACGACAATATTTCAAAGGAGGCATGGAATGCCTGGGTCCAACGGCAAACCATGCTGGTAAACGAGTACCGGCTGAATATGACGGATCCGCAGGCGCGCCGGTTTCTGGCCGGGCAGATGCAGGCTTTTCTTTTTGAGGAAGAGCCGGAAGATGGAGCAGGCAAGGGACCTTCATCTTTATAGACAGGTTGTTTTGTTTTTTGAGGGACTGTGCCGGCCGGTGGACTGACGGTGTGTTGCCGGTTTGCCCGGGCGGCGCTTTGACGGTTTCCCCTGTTCCCGTTTATTGAGGAGGATTTTTCCATGTCGTTCAAGCTCTCGTCTTTGGCTTTCGGGCACCAGGAGATGATGCCTGAGCTGTACACTTGCGAAAGCCGGAATATTTCGCCGCCCTTGGCTTGGACTGCCCCGCCGGAAGGGACAAAAAGCCTGGTGCTGATTGTGGATGACCCGGATGCGCCTGATCCGGCTGCGCCGAAAATGGTTTGGGTACACTGGGTGCTTTATAATTTGCCGCCGGTTGCGGGCAGTTTGCCGGAAGGCGTGCCGGACAGTGATTTGCCGCCGGGTACGCTGATTGGGACGAATGACCGGAAAAATGCCGGGTATAACGGCCCTTGCCCTCCGGTTGGCGTACACCGCTATTTCCACAAGCTGTATGCGCTGGATACGGTGTTGCCTGATATGGGACATGCCACGAAGGCCCAGGTGGTTGAGAGGATGGAAGGGCATGTTTTGGCACAAACAGAGCTGGTTGGCCTTTATCTCTTGAAAAACCGGGAGAACCGGCCTGCTGTATAGCAAAGGGGGCGTGTAAGCCCCCTTTGTTGTTTTTGCCAGTGTTATTGCCGGGATTTTTCTTTTTTCCCTTTTGTTACGGCAGGCGGGGCTTTGGCAAGCGCGGCTTTGAGGGCGTCATCCACGGTTTCCAGCCAGATAAAGTTGAGTTTTTCCTGCGCGTCTTTGGGAATGTCGTCCAGGTCTTTTTTGTTTCTTGCCGGCAGCATGACGGTCCGGATGCCGGAGCGCAAGGCGGCCAGGACTTTTTCCTTGATGCCGCCGACGGGCAGGACCAGGCCGCGCAGGCTGATTTCGCCTGTCATGGCGTGGTCGGCGAGGATGGGCCGGTTCATCATCATGGATGTCAGCGCCAAAAACATGGCAACCCCGGCGCTGGGGCCGTCTTTGGGGATGGCACCTGCCGGGACGTGGATATGGATGTCGCCGTTTTCGAAAAGGGACGGTTCGATATGCAGGGAGGCGGCGCGTGCCTTGAGCAGGGTCAGGGCAGCGATGGCGCTTTCCCGCATGACATCGCCAAGCTGGCCGGTTAGGGTCAGCTTGTCTTTGCCGGGCACGCGGCTGGCCTCAATAAAGAGGATATCGCCGCCAACCGGCGTCCAGGCCAGGCCGGTTGCCACGCCAGGCATACCGGTTCGCATGGCGACTTCGTTTTCAAAGCGTCTTGCACCCAGGATGCGGTGGACTTCGCTGACATCGATCAGCGTGTTTTCTGTATTGCCTTCCGCTACCCGGACAGCGACATCACGGCAGATGCTGCCGATTTCCCTTTCCAGGTTGCGTACACCGGCCTCACGGGTGTAGTGGTTGATGATTTCATGCAGGGCGCGTTTGCTGATTTTGCATTGCCCGGCTGTGAGGCCGTTGGTTTCTTTCTGGCGTTTGACGAGGTAACGCCCGGCAATCTGGACTTTTTCTTCTTCGGTGTAGCCGGGCAGTTCTATCATTTCCATCCGGTCGCGCAGCGGGCCGGGAATGGCGTCCGGTGTGTTGGCTGTGCAGATGAACAGGATGCCGGAGAGGTCAAAAGGAAGGGAAAGGTAGTTGTCCCGAAAGGTGCTGTTTTGTTCCGGATCCAGTACTTCCAATAAGGCGGCAGCCGGATCGCCCTGTGCCCCGCGGCCGAGTTTGTCTATTTCGTCAAGCAGCATGACGCAGTTGTTGGCGCCAGCCCGGCGGACAGCCTGGATGATGTTGCCGGGCAGGGCGCCCAGATATGTCCGGCGGTGGCCCCGTATTTCTGCTTCGTCGTGGACGCCGCCCATGCTGACTCGCACAAATTTGCGGCCGGTTGCCCTAGCGATGCTTTGCCCCAGGGAAGTTTTGCCTACTCCCGGCGGGCCGACAAGGCAGAGTAACGGGCTTTTGCCTTTCGGGTTGAGTTTGTGGACAGCCAGAAATTCCAGGATGCGGCGTTTGATTTTTTCCAGGCCGTAATGGTCCCTGTTGAGCTGTTTGCGCGCTTTGGCAATGTCGGTCTGGTCCCTGCTGGAAACAGACCAGGGCAATTCGGTCAGCCATTCCAGGTAGGTTCGCAGCATGGCGTATTCTCCGGCGGCTTCGGGCATGTTTTTGAGACGGCTCAGCTCTTTTTTTGCATGGGTGTCTGCTTCCGGGGGCATCTGCGCTTTGGCAATGGCGCTTTCTATTTCTTTTGTGTCGGAGATGCCTGCATCGGCGTCACCAAGCTGGTTCTGGATGGTTTTGAGCTGTTCGCGAAGCAAGGCTTCCCGCTGCCGGTCGCCCAGCCGTTTTTGGGTTTGCCTGTCGATGTCGTGCGAAACGCGCAGCACTTCCAGGCGGTAGTTCAGCATCCGCAGCACGTAGTCCATGCGCGCTTTCAAGTCCGGCATTTGAAGCACGGTCTGTTTTTCTGTGGTGCCGACGTCAATTAAGCCGGTTAACAGATCCGACAGCAGCTCAGGCGAGCTGATGCTTAACATGGAATCGGAAATTTCCTGCGGTACGTCCGGCATCATCTGGAGGATTTCAACGGCGCGCTGTTTGAGCTGAACCATGCGGCCTTCAATTTCGATGTCTTTTTCTTCAGCCTGTGAAAAGCGTTCAACTTCCGCAACGAGGAAAGGGTAGCCTTTCAGCAGGCTGCGGATACGAAAACGGCCTTCTCCCTGGCAAACGATATGGTGGGATTCTGACGGGCTGGTGACATAACGCAGGATGTTGGCGGCGGTTCCTACCTCATACAGGTGTTCTTTGCTGAAGGGGGCATTTTCTTCCGGGTCTTTTTGCAGGATAACGCCAATCTGCCTGTCTTCACGGATGGCGGTTTGCGCGGCGCGGATGGCGCTGTCGCGGCCGATATGGACAGGCACAACCATGCCGGGGAAAAGAACCAGGTTCCTGACTGGCAGCAGGATAAGGGCGTTTTCCGGGATGGGCGGGAGGGTTTCCCGGTTTTCTCCCTGTGCCTGGGTTTCTGCTGTGGTGAGGCTATCAAGCAGGGTATCCGTGCCTTCTGTCACTGAAAAGATATGGAATGGGTTGTTCATGGTTCACCTTTGTCGGATTTTTTCAGTATCAGTTTCAGGCAGCCGTGGGAGAGGGTTTTTTCTCTGATTTCAAAGCGGTGTTCTCCAAGATGGATATGCCGCTCGAAACGGCCGTGGGGGATTTCCATGCGCCGGATGACAGCGGGAGGCGTTGTCATTGGCGGCCTCTCGCCGACGATAGCGAGTGTTTCTTTATCCAGCCGGATGCGGATGTGTTCCGGTGCTACGCCGGGCAGGGCGGCTAAAATCAGCACGCCCCCGTCTATCTCGAAAATATCGACAGGCGGTTCCCACGCGGGGCCGCTTTGCCTTCCGGGACGAAGCTGGAAGAACTGGCTCTGCAACCGCTCGGCCTGCTCAAGCATTTTCAGGGCGCGAACCCACATCAGTCTGGATGGATCGAATGTCATGGTTATCTGTGTTGCCGGCATTCATCGGGACAGCTGTTTTCTTTCCGGAGGCACTGTGGCAGAATTGGCGCCTTTGCCAAACGGCGCTGCCTGTACGGCCGGAAAGTATTTTTACCTCTTTTTGAAGAGGATAACGGTTAGGTGGAGGTTCGCCTGCGGTTTTCAAGAGCGGGCTATGCTGCGGCCGGGCATGGTAGAACAAAAAAGCAACTCGCGGTAAGATAATAAACTGGACTGTTGATATCTGGAAATACATTGAAGAATTACCCTCATCCTATTATTGCGCGTGAAGGCTGGCTTTTCCTGGGGCTTTTCCTGGTTGTTTCCATACTGGTGACGATTTGGGGCGGGCTATGGTCTCTGCCATTGTGGCTGCTGACTTTTTTTACTCTGCAATTTTTCCGCGATCCCGCTCGGCAGGCGCCGGAGAATGACCGTGCGGTATTGGCGCCGGCCGATGGCAGGGTGGTTGTTGTTGAAAGGACGCAGGATATTTATGGCAACCGGGAAGCGTTGAAGATCAGTGTTTTTATGAGTGTATTCAATGTGCATTCCAACCGTTCGCCTGTTGATGGTGAAATTGAGAAGATAGCTTATTTCCCGGGACAGTTTTTCAATGCCAGCCTGGACAAGGCTTCCCTTTCAAACGAGCGGAATGCCCTGCTTATTCGGGCGGGTAATGGCGAGATGGTTACGTGCGTCCAGATTGCTGGGCTGGTTGCCAGACGTATTCTCTGCTATGCGGAAGAGGGCGGCCGCCTGCAGCGGGGCCAGCGTTTCGGTTTTATCCGTTTTGGCTCCCGTGTGGATGTTTATCTTCCGCTGACGGCACAGCCCAAAGTGGCGGTGGGGGACAAGGTTTATGCGACAGAGACTGTTCTTGCCGAATTTCGGCCTGTCTGACAAGGATAAAGAAAAAGCAGGGGCGATGTGTTAATGTTGCAGGCAGTTGATGAAATATTGTGACAGGACAGGAAAAACGGATGCCGCCTAAGACGGCGCCGGGAGAGTGCGCCATGAAACCGTTAGATCCGCGCCGCAGGGGTATTTACCTGCTGCCCAACATGATTACCCTTTCCGCCCTTTTTTGCGGGTTTTATGCGATTGTCATGTCGCTTAATATGGCCTTTTACCTGTCAACGGTGGCTATTTTTATCGGCATGGTTTTGGACAGCATGGATGGGCGGATTGCCAGGCTGACCCATACCCAAAGCGAATTTGGCGCACAGCTTGACAGTCTTTCCGATATGGTGACTTTCGGTGTGGCGCCGGCATTGGTCGCTTATGAGTGGTCTTTAAAAGGCATGGGGCGGCTGGGCTGGGTTGCCGCTTTTATTTACTGTGCCTGTGCCGCATTGCGTCTTGCACGTTTTAATACCAATATCGCTGTGGTTGACAAGCGTTTTTTCCAGGGGCTGCCCAGCCCGGCTGCGGCGGCTATTGTGGCCGGATTTATCTGGCTGATGGATGATTTGGGTTTTGCCGGCCGGGATTTTGAATGGATTTCCTGGGGGCTTACCTTGTTCGCCGGCCTGACGATGGTGACGAATGTGCCGTTTTACAGTTTCAAGGTTATGAATTTCCGCAAATCGGTGCCGTTTATTGCCGTGATTGTGCTGGTGCTGATTCTGGTGATGATTTCTTTTGACCCTCCCAAGGTGCTTTTTGGGCTTTTCATTTTGTACGGGTTATCCGGTTATGTGACTTATATCTGGTTCAGGCTCCGGGGTAAACCGGTGAGTATTGTCCAGACTCGGGAAGAAGGGCATGAGGCGGATGCCGAAACGAAATGAGGCGGCGTTCCTGCTTTTTTGCCGGCGTGTTGCCTGAATAAAAAGTTGCATCATTTGAAAAAGAAGCTTATAGTTTTTTGCATGTGCTTTTTTAGTGACATTGCTGTTTTCACCGCTGTTGGCGCAGGGCGTTATGTCTTGCCGCTATTTCTGCTAGCACGCCCGGCGTGCTGATATTCTTTTCCCCCTTATTTGACAAGCTGTTGCTGTTTGCCATGTGCAGACGGGGCAAGGCTCGCTTCAGGATGTATTTATAGAGATCCGTTTTTATCAAAGGAGCATGACATGGTTTCCAATTCTGCCAACAAAATCCATATTTTCGACACGACTTTGCGGGACGGGGAGCAGGTTCCCGGAAGCCAGCTCAATACGCTGGAAAAAATCGAGATTGCGCGGGCGCTGGAAGAATTGGGTGTGGATGTGATTGAGGCCGGTTTTCCCATGTCGAGCCCGGGGGATTTCAAATCGGTGGTAGAGATATCGAAAGTGGTAAAGAAACCGGTGATTGCCGCTTTGACCCGCGCTGTGGAACGGGATATTGATATTGCGCTGGATGCGCTCAAGCAGGCAGAAAGGGGGCGCATCCATACCGGTATCGGCGTTTCTCCCTACCATATTTATTCCAAGTTCAATTCCACGCCGGATGAAATTGTGGAACGGGCTGTCAAGGCTGTCAGGTATGCGCGGCGCTTTATTGACGATGTTGAATTTTTTGCCGAGGATGCCGGCCGCAGCGAAAATGCGTTTTTGGCCCGCATTGTGGAAGCGGTGATTGATGCAGGCGCTACGGTTATCAATATCCCGGATACGACCGGTTACTGCACGCCTTATGAATACGGCGAAAAGATCAAATACCTGATGGATCATGTCGGCAATGTGGACAAGGCGATTCTTTCTGCGCATTGCCATAATGATCTGGGGATGGCAACCGCCAATACGCTGGCAGGCATTATGAACGGTATCCGCCAGGTGGAATGCACGATCAACGGCATTGGGGAGCGGGCAGGCAATACTTCGATGGAGGAGATTGTCATGATCCTGAAGTGCCGCAAGGATTTGCCCTACTATACGGATATTGAGACCACCCATATCATGAAAACTTCCCGGCTGGTTTCCAATCTGATGCGTATGCCTGTCCAGCCGAACAAGGCGATTGTGGGCCGTAATGCGTTTGCCCATTCTTCAGGCATTCACCAGGACGGGATGCTGAAGAACCGCGAAAATTATGAAATTATTGACCCGGCCGATATTGGCGTTTCCGATTCTTCTATTGTGCTGACTGCCCGCAGCGGCCGCGCTGCGCTTGATCATCATCTCCGCCGGCTGGGCTATGCCCTCGCGCCGGAAGCGCTGGATGTGGCATACAGCAAGTTCCTGACGGTGGCAGACGAGAAAAAATCGGTTTCGGATGACGATTTGCGTATGCTGGCTGGCGCCAATTCGGAAGATGTGCGGCGGCTCAAGCTGGATTATTTGCAGGTTGTCAGCGGCAAGAGCGCTATTCCCATGGCGACAGTCAGGCTTATTATTGACGGCAAGCCGGCCATGGCAACGGCTTCCGGCAACGGCCCGATTGATGCGGCCATTAACGCTGTGCGCCAGCTTGTCCGGCAGAAGGTGACGCTTGAGGAGTTCCTTATCCAGGCGATTACGCGCGGAACAGATGATGTAGGCAAGGTCCACATGCATGTGGAGCATAACGGCAAGGTGTATTACGGTTTTTCTGCTGATACCGATGTGATTACCGCTTCTGTCAATTCCTATCTGGATGCTGTTTCCAAGGTGATAGGCTGAACAGTTTTGTTGTACTGATATCCTGCGGCATATTTATTGCCGCAGGAGGCAGCCTATAAGGTTTCCGGCCAGGGGGTCAGGATTTCGTAGCCGTCTGCTGTGACAACGACCATGTGTTCCCACTGTGCAGAGAGGGAGCGGTCTTTGGTGACGGCTGTCCAGCCATCCTTTAATACGCGAAGCTGTTTTTTCCCGGCATTTATCATGGGTTCGATGGTAAAGATCATGCCTTCTTCCAGCACCATGCCAGTGCCTTTTTTCCCATAGTGCAAAACCTGCGGTTCATCGTGGTAAATGGTGCCGATGCCGTGGCCGCAGTATTCCTCAACGACGCTGAAGCCTTCCCGGTGTGCGACGCTTTCAATGGCGTGGCCGATATCGCCCAGGGTGCTGCCGGGCCTAACTTGCCAGATGCCGGCCATCATGGCTTCGTAGGTGGTGTCGATCAGCCGTTTTGCCATGATGCCCGGCTTGCCGACGGTGTACATCCGGCTGGTATCGCCGTACCACCCGTCTTTTATCAGGGCAATGTCAATATTGAGGATATCGCCGTTTTTGAGGATACGTTCCGAAGGGATGCCGTGGCAGATGACATGGTTGAGCGAAATGCAGGTGGTGTGCTGGTATCCCATGTAGCCGACATTGGCCGGGATGGCCTGCAATTCGCCAACGATGTAATCATGGCAGATTTTGTCCAGTTCCAGTGTGGAAATACCGGGCCGGACATATTCGCCGATCATGTGCAATACTTTGGCGGCAAGGTGCCCTGCTGTGCGTGCCTTGTCGATTTCAGCCGGCGTCCTGGCCAGTTTGTTTTTTTTCATGGTGAGCAAAGGTGTTGAGAAAGAGGGATGCCGGGCGCTGTCAGTCGCCGCCCGGGTCATACATGGTATCTATTACGCATTCCTTCATTTTGACTGTGCCGCCAGGGTCGTTCGGATCAAACATGAAGTGCATGAGAAAATCCCAGGAAAGGGCTTTTTTGTAGCGATATGTCCAGACTTCGTAGTTGTATTTGTGTATCCGGGTGATTTCAGCAGGATGCCCGATGGTTTGCAGAAGGTCGGCGCGGGTTGTTTGGCCGGGCTTGAGGGTATCAAATTTTTCGTCTGTCAGCACCTGCTCCCATTTGACCAGGCGGCCGTTGCCATCCAGTGTGGCGAAGAAAGCATATTGGCCCCAGTATCCGGCAGCATATTCCAGGAGGGTATATCCCGCTTTTTCATAGCGGGCGTCAGGCTGGCCGTGATGGGCGATGATTTCGTTTTCTGTTGCGCCGGGCAGCAGGGGGGAGGCGTATTTGTTAGCGCAGCCGGCTGCCAGCAGCACGGCGAACAAAAGGGATATGACTGCGCCAAAGCCTTTCATTTTTGTTTTCCTGACATAATTTGCGGCAACAGAAAGGTTAAAAGCCGAATCCGATGCCGATACCGCCGCCGCTTCCCCAGCGGCCGCCGCCGATACCAATTCCTATCCCGGGACCGCGCCGGCCCCAGAATCCCCGGTCATCATCATACAGCGGATCGCGGCCGGTTTCCATTTTCTGCACGATGCCGTTGTTGTCAAACATGATGTGCATCATGGCGTCCCATACGCCGTCCTGTTTGTAGCGGTATGACCAGACGGTGTAGTTGTTCAGGCGGACTGTGGAGGTTTCTGTTGGTTTGCCTACGGTTTTGAGGACATCGTTTGCGGCCGATTTTCCAATGGTGATTGTGCGGAATTTTTCATCGGTGCGCACCGGTTCCCATGAGATCAGGCGGTGATCTTTGCCGAGGCGGGCCATGTAGGTTTGCTGATCCCAATATCCGCCGTTGTATTCCCACAGAACGGTTTCGCCATCAGGATAGGTTGCGTTTGGCAGGCCATAGCGGTCGCGGACGGCTTCTTCTGTCGCTCCCGGTTCAAGGGGCGGGCCGAAGGCGGCGCATCCGGCCATGAAGAGTGTGCAGGCAAGGGCGAGAAGGGCGGCGGTGCGTTTCATTTTTTACGTTTTCGTACAGTTGATGCAAGCCAATTTACCAAATTTTGCCGCAAGAGGTTTGTACAGAAACAGATTTTTACTTTATACTTAATAACCGGCTGATTTTTGGCCGGTTATTTTTGTTGTCCCACGGTATTGGGGGTTTCGACTCCTGTTGCCGCATGTGAAAGGTAAATTATGGCTCTGGCAAAAGAAAACAAGGCTGCCATTGTGGCGGAAAACGCCCGCAGCAGCAACGATACAGGTTCTCCGGAAGTGCAGGTGGCACTGCTGACTGCACGGATTAATGACCTTCAGGATCATTTCCGGACGCACAAGAAAGATCACCATTCCCGGCGCGGTCTCCTTATGATGGTTAACCGCCGCAGGAACCTGTTGAACTACCTGCGCAAGAAAGATGCCAACCGTTATCGCGAACTGATTGGCAAACTTGGGCTGCGCAAATAGCGCGGCGGGCGCAGGCCGGTTGGCAGCGCCTTGTTGTGAGATGCCTGCGTCAGGTTTCTGCCGCGGGCATTTCGTTATGGGCTGCGAGAATGGCGGGTATGCCTGGAGCGCCAGGTTTCCGCAAGGGCCGAAAAAAGAGGAAAACCGGCAGATGAGGGCCGGTTTTTGGCAAATGGGGCGAACGGCAGCGCCTGAAATTCTGCCGGTCAATTTGAAAGGAACAGCATGTTTAACAAAGTGAGCAAGACCTTCCAGTATGGCCAGCATACGGTAACGCTTGAAACCGGCGAGATTGCCCGTCAGGCATCCGGCGCGGTGATGGTATCCATGGAGGATACGGTTGTGCTGGCAACGGTGGTTGCGCAGGAAGACGCCCGTCCGGGGCAGGATTTTTTCCCGCTGACTGTGGATTACATCGAAAAAAGTTATGCAGCCGGCCGCATTCCGGGCGGCTTTTTCAAACGGGAAGGCCGCCCTTCGGAAAAGGAAACGCTGACTTCCCGCCTGATTGACCGGCCTATCCGCCCGCTTTTCCCGGATGGCTATTTCAATGAGGTGCAGGTTATTATCCATGTGTTGTCTGTCAATCCTGAAATTGATCCGGATATTCCTGCCATGATCGGCGCTTCTGCCGCCTTGTGCGTTTCGGGTATTCCTTTTAACGGCCCGCTGGGGGCGGCCCGTGTCGGTTATGTGGACGGGCAGTATGTGCTGAATCCGACAGCTTCCCAGCTGGCGGTTTCAAAGATGGATCTGGTAGTGGCCGGTACTGAACGGGCTGTGCTGATGGTGGAATCCGATGCGCAGGAGCTTTCGGAAGATGTCATGCTGGGTGGTGTGGTGTACGGCCATGAGCAGATGCAGGCTGTCATCAATGCCATTGACGAGCTGGTTAGGGATGGCGGCAAGCCGGAAGTGGAATGGGAGCCGCCTGCCAGCAAGGAAACGCTGGTGGCTGACGTGACCCGGCTTGCCGAGCCGCTTTTGCGGGAAGCCTACAGTATCCGCCAGAAGCAGGCGCGTACCAGCAAGCTGCGCCAGGCTGCGGAGGCTGTCAATGTGGCGCTGGCTGCCGAGGCTGCGGCCAAAGGCGAGGAAGCACCGGATGCGGTAGAGGTAGGCAATATTCTGTTTGAGCTGGAAGCCCGTATTGTCCGCTCGCAGATTCTGGATGGCGAGCCGCGCATTGACGGGCGGGATACCCGAACAGTCCGCCCGATTTCGATTCGTACGAGCGTGTTGCCGAGGACGCACGGTTCCGCGCTCTTTACGCGGGGTGAAACGCAGGCGCTGGTTGTGGCTACGCTGGGGACGGCTCGCGACAACCAGAAGATTGACGCGCTGATGGGCGAATACAGCGATGCTTTCATGATGCACTACAATATGCCGCCTTTTGCCACAGGGGAAACCGGCCGCGTCGGGACGCCGAAACGGCGTGAAATCGGCCATGGCCGCCTGGCCAAACGGGGGCTGGCCGCTGTGTTGCCCTCGCAGGATGAGTTCAGTTATTCCATCCGGCTGGTATCGGAAATTACCGAATCCAACGGTTCTTCTTCCATGGCTTCTGTTTGCGGCGGCAGCCTGGCGCTTATGGATGCCGGTGTGCCGATTAAAAAACATGTTGCCGGGATTGCCATGGGGTTAATCAAGGAAGGCGGCAAGTTTGCCGTTTTGACTGATATTCTGGGGGATGAGGATCACCTGGGCGATATGGATTTCAAGGTGGCCGGTACGGCCGACGGGATTACGGCGCTGCAGATGGATATCAAGATCCAGGGGATTACCAAGGAAATTATGCAGGTGGCGCTGGCCCAGGCCAAGGAAGGCCGGATGCATATCCTGGCCAAGATGCAGCAGGCTATGCCGGAGTTCAAGACAGAGTTGTCCGACTTTGCGCCGCGCCTGATTACGCTTAAGATTCATCCGGAAAAGATCCGGGATGTGATTGGCAAGGGCGGCGCGGTTATTCGTGCGCTGACAGAGGAAACCGGCACCCAGATTGATATCAGCGATGAAGGGGTGGTTACCATTGCTTCGGTGGATGCCGCAGCAGGCCAGGAAGCCAAGCGCCGTATTGAGGAGCTGACTGCTTCGGTGGAAGTCGGCAAGATTTATGAAGGGACGGTGCTGAAACTTCTGGATTTCGGCGCGATTGTTCAGGTCTTGCCAGGCAAGGACGGCCTTTTGCATATCAGCCAGATTGCCACGGAGCGGGTCAATGCGGTATCGGATTACCTGAAGGAAGGGCAGCAGGTTCGGGTGAAAGTGATTGAGACGGACGAGCGCGGCCGCATCAAGCTTTCCATGAAAGCGGCGGCAGCTGAAGAGACTGCTTCTGCCTGACGGCAGCCGGCGGGCTTCCCGCTTGAAGCGGGAAGCTTTGCTGTTTTTTGAAGGATAGCGCTTGAAGATGTGAGGGGAAAATCATTGTTTATGCCGTGTTTTTCCTGTTATCGGTAGTGTTTTGCTGTTTTTCCGGCGTTGTCCCGGTTTGTGAGGGTATGCCATGAAAGCCATTGAAATTGTCCAGTCAGGCCAGGCAGGTGATGCCGGGCTTCTTCAGGTGACAGACCTGCCTGTTCCGGTTCCACGTGCGGGAGAGGTTTTGATTAAAGTGGTTGCTGCCGGAATCAACCGGCCTGACGTGTTGCAGCGGCGGGGGCATTACAAGGTGCCGGCGGGCGCTTCTCCTGTGCCCGGCCTGGAGGTGGCCGGCATTATTGTGGGAGGGGAACCGGAAAGCGGCGGTTTCAGGATGGGCGAGAAGGTTTGTGCGCTTCTCCAGGGCGGCGGTTATGCCGAATACTGTACTGCGCCTGTATCGCAATGCCTGCCTGTTCCGGCGGGGTTTTCTTTTGTTGAGGCGGCTTCCCTGCCCGAGACTTTTTTTACGGTATGGAGCAATGTTTTTGACCGGGCGGCTATCCGGCCGGGGGAAACCTTTCTGGTGCAGGGCGGGACTTCCGGTATTGGCGTGGCGGCTATCCAGATGGCAGCGGCGAAAGGGCACAGGGTGTTTGCCACTGCCCGTACACCCGAAAAATGCCGGGCCTGCGAGCAGCTTGGCGCGGTGCGCGGCATCAATTATCTGACGGAGGATTTTGTTGAAATTATCCGGCAGGAAACGGCTGGCCGTGGTGTGGATGTGGTTCTGGATATCATGGGGGCGATGTATCTCCAGCGGGAGCTGGATTGCATGGCCGAGGATGGCCGGCTGGTGATGATTGCCCACCTGGGCGGCCGCAAGGGGACGCTGGATTTCGGCCAGCTTTTGCATAAGCGGCTGACGGTGACGGGGTCGACTTTGCGTCCCCGTTCGCCTGCTTTTAAGGGGGAAATTGCGAAAAACCTGAAGACGCATGTCTGGCCGCTTCTGGAATCGGGCCGTATTCATGCGGTGGTCAACCGTGTTTTTCCGCTTGACAGGGCCATGCAGGCGCATGAGCTGATGGAATCCGGCAACCATATCGGCAAGATTGTGCTTCAGGTTGCCGAAGAGGAAAGCGCTTAACGGCAGGCGGAAAAATGCCCGGCCTGGTGGCACGGGCCGTTAGCGTTTCCGGAAAATGAGGTCCCAGACGCCGTGGCCAAGCCGCCGGCCGCGTTTTTCAAATTTGGTTTCCGGGCGGTAGGCCGGACGGGGGGCATAGCCTGCCGCTGTATTGGCCAAAAGGGGTTCTGCCGTCAGCACTTCCAGCATTTGTTCCGCATAGGGTTCCCAGTCGGTTGCGCAGTGAAGGTAGCCGCCGGGTTTCAGGCGGCCTGCAAGCTGCCTGACAAAGGGCGCCTGGATCAGGCGCCTTTTATTATGGCGCGCCTTGTGCCAGGGATCGGGGAAGAAGACATGGATGCCGGAGAGGGTGTTTTCCGGGATCATGTGGGTAATCACTTCCACGGCATCATACCGGATGATACGGACATGGCGAAGCTGCTGTGCTTCAATCAGCTTGAGCAGGCTGCCTACGCCGGGCGCATGGACTTCGATGCCCAGGAAGTTTTTTTCCGGCATCATTTCGGCAATTTTGGCGGTGGTATCGCCCATGCCGAAACCGATTTCCAGGATGGTTTCTGCCTCGCGGCCGAATGCTTTGGCCAGATCCAGCGGCGCTTTTTCAAAGGGGATGCCGTACAGCGGGGTCAATTCACAGAGCGCACGTTCCTGCGCAGGGGAAAGCCGCCCGGCACGGATAACGAAGCTGCGGATGCGTTTTTCCGACGGATCATATAAAAGCGGTTTTTCCGGCTTCTTGGCCGGGATGGTTTCAGGCAGGCTGTCAGGCATAAAACAGGCAGGCGGCAATGTGTGGAAGAAGGAGGGGAATGGAGCGGGCGAAGGGAATCGAACCCTCGTCGTAAGCTTGGGAAGCTTCTGCTCTACCATTGAGCTACGCCCGCGTATTTCGACATTATAAGCGCAAGGCGGCATTTAGTCGATAAAAAAGGGGGACTGCCTGGGCAAGTCCCCCGGGTTTTGCCGTTTTTTCAGCCTAGAAGTTGTGCGTCATGCCGATCTGGATACCGGTGACGGATTCTCTGGCTGTGCCGTTGTTGTTATAGACACTGCCTACTTCTTCGTTGTCGCTGTCGGTGTAGGAAAGTACGCCGTAAATCGCAGTGCGTTTGGAGAGGTTATAGGTGTAACCGATAGCGTATTTATTGACGTCGCCGTCTTTGCCATCGTGCCAGTTGTCAATGCTGGCGCGGTTATAGGCGAGCTGGAAGGTGCCCGGGCCAATATCGCAGGTCAGTCCCACCATCCATTCCTGCTGGTCCATTGCTGAAAAGAAATCAGCATCATCACCTGTCCGCAAGGAGAGTTTTTGTTCCTTGAATTTGCTGGTTTGCCAGCCTGCCGTAATTCTTGCCGGGCCAAAGGCATAGCCGCCGCCAATGTTGAAGACCCAGGAATCATTGGAGTCGGCCAGGCGGGCATAGTTGGCCATTAAGGCCAGCGGGCCGTTGTCGTAGTGCAGGGAGCCGGCGAAGCCGTAATTGGTTTTGTCTTCTTCACGGGAAAGATTATGGTCGTCTTCTGACAGGGTGAAGCTGGCAGATACGCCGAAGCCCTTGTATTCCGGGCTGTCGTAGCGGACGGTGTTGCTGATTTGCTCGGAATGGAGACGGTTGTACAGGGCAAGCGAAGCGCCGGTTGAACCTTGTTCAAACGGGTCCAGGGTAGAGAAATATTCAAATGAGATTTCCGAAATACGTCCAAAGCGGACTTTACCCCAGTCGCTTTCCAGTCCCAGGTTGGCCGCACCCAGCCAGTCGGCTGTTTCCTGTTCTTTTAAGCGGTCGCCCATGTAGGTTTCCAGGGCTGTGCCGTCATTTAATGCAAATTGTTTTTCCAGCTCGAAAGTTGCCTTCAGTCCGCCCCCCAGGTCTTCGTATCCCCGAAAACCGATCAGGTTGGTGGCGTTTTCGCCCATGCGGGTGTCGCTGCCGGTTTCTTTGATATAGCCGGTATCAACGGTGCCATAAATCTGGATGTGGCTTTGTGCCTGGGCTGCGCCTGCCATAGCGCCCAGCACAGCCAGAACCAATATTTTTTTCATAATCAAAATCCAGTTAATAAATTGGTGAAAGAATGCTGAGTTGATTCGGTTCAAACAGCTGCCTGACATATTACCGTGCTGTTCCATAAATGCAAATAAGAATTGCTCTTTTTTACAAAATGCTGTAAAAAAGACACATTTTTGTCAGTGTTGCTGCGGTCGAGAGTTTTACGATGAGAGCGGGTTTGTTTGTTTATTCTTGTGGGCAGCGGTTTTTTACGTAGAATTCGGCAAACTGGCCGGCGGTCAGCGGTTTGCTGAACCAGTAACCCTGAATGATATGGCAGCCCATTTCCATGAGCATGTTGTACTGACCCGGCGTTTCAATGCCTTCGGCAATGACCTGGTAATTGAGGCCCTGCGCCATGCTGATGATGGCATTGATGATGGCGCGGTTGCTGGTGTTGCTTTCCATATCTCTGACGAAGGCCTGGTCTATTTTGATGGTGTCGATCGGGAATTTTTGCAGGTAGGCCAGGCTTGAGTATCCGGTGCCGAAATCATCCAGGCTGACTTTGGAACCCATTTTTTTCAATTTATGGATGATGTTCTGGCTTTGGGTAATGTTTTTCATCAGGATGGATTCGGTCAGTTCCAGATCCAGCATGTCAGGAGAGATGTCATGACATGCAATGGTGCGCTGGATGAGTTCGGGGAGGTCATCCTGGAACTGGATGGCGGAAAGGTTGACAGCAACGGAAGGGGATCTGCCGAAGTTTTTGCGCCATTCTCCTGCCTGCCGGCAAGCCTCGTTTAATATCCATTCGCCCAGGCGTTTGATGAAGCCGGAATGTTCTGCGATGGGGATAAAGGTTGCGGGCGAAATGATGCCGTGTACGGGATGGTTCCAGCGGATGAGCGCCTCGCAACTGACGATGCCTTTTTTCGCATAGCAGTATTGGGGCTGATAAACGAGGAAGAACTCGTTGTTTTCAAGGGCGTGTTCCATATCGTTTTCCAGCGATTTGCGCATAAGCAGTTCGGTGGACATCTGGGAACGGTAGAAGGAATAGTTGTTGCGGCCGTTTTGCTTGACGAAATAAAGCGCGGTGTCGGCGTGGCGCATCAACAGGGAGGCGGTATCGCCATGATCGGGGAAAAGGACGATGCCGACGCTGACGGACAGCGTGAGCATAATTTTGTTCTGGAGGTAGAAGGGCTGCTGGCTGTTGACCATCAAAGCCTTGGCCAGTCCGGCGACATCATCCTGCGCGTGGGTATCGTCAAGCAGGATAATAAAGTCATCGCCGGCATGGCGGATAATGATATCGGTTTCCCTGATGACGGATTTGATACGGCCGGAGAGCTGCTGCAATACCTCGTCGCCGATTTCATGGCCGAAGCTGTCGTTAATATCCTTAAAGAGGTCGATATCCATAAACAGGATGGCGAAGTTGGTATGGCGCAGTTTTGCCTGGCTGATTTTTTGGTCGATAAGCGGGATGAGCATGGAGCGGTTGTAGAAGCCGGTCAGCGCATCGCGGGAAATCAGCTGCCGGATATGCATTTGGTTCTGGGCGCGGCGGTAGCGGATGTAATAGTTCAGGCAGCAACCTCCCAGGATGATGATGAATCCGGCCAGGAGCAGGAGGAAGAAATAGACGATGGTTTGCTGGATGGTTTCCTGCTGTGACGGTCTTTTGAAGGTTGTCATCAGCGTGAGGTCGGGGTTTTTGAGCTGTGCTGCGAAGACGTAATAGGGTGTGTATTCCCCGTTGATCATGTAAAGGGAATCGGAGGAATCTGTTTTTTTGTGGAAGGAGAGTTCTTCAAATTTGGTTTTTTTGTAGCGCAGCTGGCGTTCTTCCGCGGAGAGTTTATAGACGGTGGAGTCCGGCAGGCGTTTGAGCAGGTATGAGGGGTTTGATGCGTAGATGATGACGCCGTAGCGATCCACAAGAAGACCTGTGGTCTTGCTCAGCCACTGGTACAGGTAGGTCAGACTGATTTTGGCTGTCACGGCGCCGATAACCTGGTTATTAATCAGTATCGGCGAGGAAAAGTAAAGGCCTGGCTGGGGAATAAAGTAACCGCTTGAATACTCTACGGCAGAGCGGTTCCTGGATGTTTCACGGTAGTGCCCGTAAGGGCTGAAGTTTTTGCCGAGAATGCTTTGCTCGGTTCCGGCATTGCTGGCGGCAATGCAAAACCCATGTTCTTCTGTTACCCAGAGTGCGCTGATTGTGCCAATTATTTCAACTGTTTTTTCCAGCATCCGGCTGTTTGCCCGCAATTCGGAGTGGCTGAGAATGTGCCTGATAATTTCTTTTTCAGGGCGCGTAATCATGTCTTTGCCGTGGTTGCGATGGCGCAGGATTGATTCCTGTATATCGACGTTCTGGCTTAAGATGGCGGGTATGGCCTGCATGAGGGAGAAGGCTTCGTTGATTCTTTTTTGCAGGTCATCGGTAGTGGTTTGAGCCAGTTCCTGCGTTTCGAGATAGGTTTGCTCGTTTTGCCAGGAGTGGTAGGCATCTGCGATGAGCCAGGATCCGGCGGCCCAGAAGAGGAGGAGGACGATGCCGGCAATGAGGATGGCGCGGATGGAGGGGTAGGAAGGGTACAGGCTGGAATCTTCCTGGATGTTTTGTGCTTGAAGGTTTGCCATGGCACAACAAGAAAACGCAATAAAAGTACTTATTTATTGGGCAGCGGCATCAGCTGGAAAGGTGTTCATGTCCAAAACATTGCCAAAATAATAACACTTTTTTTTTTTTCTGCATAGTTTTGCTTTGCAGCAGGAAAAATTCCCGGATAAAAATATCCCCGCCGCCCACATAGCACGGGGATATGGACAAGGGTTCAGGATGGCAGGAACTCTTTGTTTTTCAGCTGCCTTGCTGAGGAAGGAACTCTGAAAGCGAGGCGGTAACCCGCGTTTTGACGGTCTCGTTAAGTTCCAGCATACCGGATATGGCCTGAAAGTCTGCCAGCATGGCCTGGGCCATTCCGTGATCGGATTTTATGAGATGGCGTAAAAGCAGTGTCTGGATGATAGCACCGGCCATGATTTCGTTGGAGAGGATGCGAAACGGCTCGTTTTCCCGGTTGGTTTTTGGCATGCCTTCCAGTGTTTTTTTTACTTCTTCGCCTGCATCCGGCGGGATGGACAACATGCCGGACAGGACGCCAAATTCATGTGCCATTTCTTCAATTGCGCCGGGGAATTTCCGGTTCAGGTAGCTTAGGATGAGCGTTTGCTTTAGGCTGGCGGACAGCATGGATTCCCAGACAGGCGCAAGCGCATTGGTTCCTTTTGGCTTATCTGCCTCACTCATGTTTTTCTCCTTTGGCTATTTTCCTGTTGGATAATCCGGCAATATAACATGAAGTGCCCTTGCCGGGAAAAGCTGTATCCGCAGGCAGGCATCGGGCGTGGTAAAATAAACCGGTATTTTTTCCATGGTGCGATATGAAAACCGGTGTGGGATACAGACAGCTGCTTGATGAAGCGGAGAAGCATATTGTTTCGCTGGAAGCTGAGGAAGCGATTGCCAAATTGGGGGAGGAGAACGTCCGTTTTATTGACTTGCGGGATATTCGTGAAATTGAGCGGGAGGGCGTTATTCCCGGCGCTTTCCATTGCCCGCGGGGGATGCTTGAATTCTGGCTTGATCCGGAAAGCCCGTATCACAAGCCGGTTTTTTCGGGAAAATATTCTTTTATTTTCTATTGTGCCGGCGGCTGGCGTTCCATTTTGGCAACCCGTACGGCACAGATAATGGGGCTGGCCCCTGTGGCGCATATCCGCGGCGGCTTTTTGGCATGGAAAGAAGCAGGCGGCCCGGTGGCAGACAAGATAGGCCATGATGTGTCATGACCAGGGAGGTTGCGCCGCGTTGGCTGGCTGCTTTCGCAGGCGCTAAAGTTTGGCTGCCGAAAAGGCCCTGTTTTGCTGTGCATGCGGATAAGGCAGGCATGTGCGGGGTTTTACCCTTTGCCTTGCAGCGGTATCCGGCGCATTATTTTTTCCGGTATTCTTTTTAGGAATGATGTTTTGATGTTAATTACCTATTTACATAGTAGGTTAATGGGTGTAATGTCTGTGCCAGGTTATTTGCCAAAGAACCGGTAATTTTTATGGCAGCAAACAGTTTGTCTGTGATGCCTGTCTTATGCTGATGAGGGAAAACGGATTTCCCAAGGCAGGAAAAAGCGGTGAGTTGCACGCGGGAAGGCCGGAAAGGGTAAGATACTGCCCGGCTGTGCGTCCTGTTGTGAGCGGGCAAGGCGTTTTGCCTGTTGATGTTCGATAATGGGGGCAAGACAGGGCTGGATGAGAGGAATAGGTATGCTGGTGCTTGAAGATATTACGGTTTCTATTACGGATGAAAACCGCCAGTCCAGGAAGATTCTGGACGGGGTCAGTTTTGAAGTGGAGCCGGACAGCTTTTTTGTGATTACCGGTCCGAATGGCGGGGGAAAATCCACGCTGGCGCGGGTTATCATGGGGATTCATCGGCCAGATTCCGGCAGGGTGATATTTGACGGGCGGGATATTACAGGCCTGGATGTGACGGCGCGCGCCAGGCTTGGGATTGGCTTTGCTTTTCAGCAGCCGGTATCGTTCAAGGGGCTGACGGTTCAGGATTTGCTGTCGCTGGCGTCCGGCAGGCCGCTGACGGTGGAGGAAACCTGTGCCTGCCTTTCGGAGGTGGGGATGTGCGCGCGTGAATATACAACGCGGGAACTGAACGGCACGCTTTCGGGCGGCGAGAAGAAGCGGGTTGAGATTGCCATGCTGATGGCACGCGGCGCACGGCTTTCTGTTTTTGACGAGCCGGAGGCCGGTATTGATTTGTGGAGTTACCAGAATCTGATCCAGGTGTTTAACCGGATAAGAAAGGCCCGCAAGGGCGCTGCTGTGATTATTTCCCATCAGGAGCGGATTTTGGGCATAGCCGACAAGGTTGCTGTGATTGAACAGGGCAGGCTGACCCATATCGGCAAACGGGAAGCGGTGCTGCCGGCGCTGGGTATGACAACCCGCCCTTGCGGTATGACTGTGGAGGGTGTGCGATGAAACCGGTTATCAGCGAAGTGTTGTACAAGGTGTCCGGCATTACCGGCAAGCCTTCGGGGGCATTTAATATTCGGGTGAATGGGAAAAGTATCGGCAGGGCTGATTCTGCCAATGTGACTATTGTGCCGAAGGAAGACGGCAGCGGGATGGCAATTTATGTGAAACCGGGCACAAAGGGGGAAACGGTTCATATTCCGGTGGCGATTGATGTTACCGGCATGACGGATATTGTTACCAATGATTTTTATGTCGGCGAGGGCTGCGAGGATATCCTGTTTGTTGCCGGATGCGGGATTCACAACAGCGGATGCAGCGAAAGCCGCCATGACGGTATCCATCATTTCCATATCGGCAAACAGTCCAGGGTGGCTTACCGGGAAAAGCATTATGCCAGCGGCGGGGCAGAGGGACGCAGTATTATCAATCCGGTGACGGTGGTTCATCTGGAGCAGGGTAGCGTTTTTGATATGGAAAGTATCCAGACAGAGGGGGTGGATGCTACGCACCGCGTGACGCGGGGCGAGCTGGCAGCAGACAGTTATCTGGCTATTACGGAAAAGCTGATGACCAGCGGCAGGCAATTGGCGAGGACGGAGTTTGTTCTGGATATAACAGGAGACCACGCCAGGGCCAGGGTGGCTTCCCGCTCGGTTGCGCGGGATTATTCCCGGCAGGAGTTTGTTTCACGCATTACCGGAAGCAGCGCCTGCACGGGCCATTCCGAATGTGACGCTATTATTATGGATAAGGCGGTGGTGAGTGCCACGCCGGAAATTTTGGCCAATCATGTGGATGCTTCCTTGATTCACGAGGCGTCTATCGGGCGGATTGCCGGCGAACAGCTTGTGAAACTGATGACGCTGGGGCTGACGCAGGAAGAGGCGGAATCGCGTATTATTGATGGGTTTCTCAGGTAGGGACAGATGGTATGGCGCACTATCTGTCTAGTGTGTGTCTGTTTTTTGTTGCCGCACGAAGAAAAAGGTTCGCCAGCAAATAAGCGCTGCGGCAAGCACAGCCAGGCAAAACAGCCAGATGGTTATACCGCCGCCGGCCATGACAAGCGGCACGGCAAGGGATGTCCATAATCCCCCTCCCATGACGGGTTCATGCAGGAGCTGTTTGTAGCCGAATGCCTGTGCGGCAACGGTTTTGTTTTCCGGATCAACGGTTCTCAGCAGCATCAGGCCGGTGGCGGTGACGCCCATAGCCTGGCCGAATTCGGCCAGGGAGCGTTCAAACCAGGCTTCGCTGAAGATGTGCGGCCCGATGAAAATGATGATCAGCAGGTTCCAGGCGATGCCGGCCAGAACCAGTATGAGGAGCGGCAGCCAGTAGGCGGCGACAAATTCCAGCCGGATGGAGGCAATGGCTGCGACAACCAGGAAATCAAGCGCTGCACCGGTAATGCGATTCATTTGGCCGCTGTCTGCCAAGAAATCTGCGCCGGTTTTTTTCAGGAAAAGCTGGAGCAGCAGGCCGCCGATCATGCACATGGGGAAAAGCGGCAGGCTTTGCATGATGTGCATGTCTGCCATTGCGGCCGGGGCAAAACTTTCTGCCTGGACCAGCAGTGTTTTGATGCCGCAGCCGATCAGGATGGCAAGGCCTGTCAGGGCAAGGTGCAGTCCCAGCGAATCCATGACGTCAGGCGAGACGGTCTGCCTGCCTGACGGGGGCTGCGATTCCGGCGGGTGGATGCCTTTTTGTTCTGCCAGGGTCATATCGTTAAAGGTTCGGATATGCCGGATAAAGCCTTTTCGTACGCCGATATTGACCATGACCATGCCGATCAGGATGCCGAGTACCATGCCGCAGGTGGCAACGGTATAACCCAGGTCAACGCCGGCAGGCCAGCCCAGTTCGCGGAAGGTTTGGGACAGGCCGCCTACGGTGCCGTGCCCGCCGGCAAAACCGATTTCGATCAGGTTGCCGAAAACGGCAGGGGTTCCGAAAAGCGGGCCGAGTAAAAACAGCGCCATGCCCAGGCCGATAACGTATTGTCCCCAGGCCAGGATCTGGCTGAAGCAGAACTGGGCGCCTGCCAGCCGGCCGATGGTTTTCAGCGCAGGGGGAACAGCGCCGATAAAGAGTCCTGCAAAGATGATGTTGATGAGAAAGCCGGGAAGCTCTCCGAAGGCAGCGAGCCATTCCGGCGGCAGGCAAGTGCCGCCAAAGCCGGCGATGGCCAGTCCAAGAAATCCGCCGATAACTGATGCCGGCAGGTAAAGGCGCTGGAGCAGGGGGAAAAAGGAACGGATTGCCATGCCGGCAAGGAGCAGCAGGCAGAGTGCGCAGAAAGACAGAATGGCAGCCATAAAAATGTGTTGTATCCTGGCAATCCGGATGAAGACGGAAATTTGAAACAGGAAGATACTAGCGTATGCTGCCTCTGTTGTCAGCGGAGATGAAAGAGCGGGTTTGTTTTAGGGCAAAGGCCGCTCTTGCCATTGGCGGTGTTACCCGCCAACGGCAAGATGCGAAGGGATGAGGCAGAGCAGGTCAGATGCCGGTTCCTTTTTCAAATATTTCCGGGAAACGTTCGCCGAAGATTTCGATTTTTGCGAGTTCATCACCAATATGGCACAGGTCTTCTGCCGACAGGTTCAGGCTGGCTGCCGCCAGGTTTTCTTTCAGCCGGTGCAGTTTGGTTGTGCCGGGAATCGGCACGATCCAGGGTTTTTGCGCCAAAAGCCAGGCCAGGGCAATCTGGGCTGGCGTGGCGTTTTTTTCTTTTGCCATTTCGCCCAGTTTTTCCACAAATGTCTGGTTGGCCTTGAGGGCTTCGGGAGAAAAGCGGGGGAAGAATGAACGGAAGTCGAAGCCTTCGTTAAATGTGCTGTTGGCTTTCAGTGTGCCGGTCAAGAATCCCTGACCAAGCGGGCTGAAGGGAACAAAGCCGATGCCCAGTTCTTCCAGCAGGGGAAGAATCTCCTTTTCCGGTTTGCGGTACCAGAGTGAGTATTCGCTTTGGAGCGCCGCAACAGGACAGACGGCGTGGGCGCGGCGGATGGTATCGGTTCCTGCTTCGGAAAGGCCGAAATACCGGACTTTGCCTGCCTTGATTAGATCTTTTACCGCGCCGGCGACTTCTTCGATGGGCACGCCGGGGTCAACCCGGTGTTGGTAGAAAAGGTCGATGACATCGGTTTTCAGGCGTTTGAGGGAGGCTTCAGCTACTTCACGGATGTGTTCCGGGCGGCTGTCGGTTGTTGTCCATGCGCCGCCGTTGGCCGGGTCTGGCCCAAAACCGAATTTGGTGGCAATAATGACTTTGTTCCGGATGGGGGAAAGGGCTTTGCCAAGTAGTTCTTCGTTGGCGAAAGGCCCGTAAACTTCGGCTGTATCAACATGATTTACGCCCATATCCACTGCCTGGTGAATGAGGTTTACCATTTCGTTTATACTGGCGGCAGGACCATAGCCGCTGCTCATGCCCATGCAGCCCAGGCCCAGGGCTGAAACTTTCAGGCCGCTTTTTCCCAGTTCCCGTTTTTCCATGTTATCTCTCCTGTGTTGTCATGCCTGTTTGATCAGGCGTGCGAGGTTTGTGTGTTTGTTACTATAGGAGAGGCGAAAGGCGGCAGCCAGATACAATGCTTTCCCAATATTGCCTGATTCTCCCGATATGCCGGCTGGCAGGCCGGGTTACCGGTATTCCGGGTTTGTCCGGTAACGGTCGGCATTACCGGCAGAAAGTGTTTCGTCAGGCGTATAGGCAGCCTGTATTTGTTTGAGTTCTTCTTCGGTGATGTATTCAAAAATTTTGACGACGCGCATGACGCCGGGGACGGTGCTGGCTGCTTTTGCCGCAGCGCAGCCTTCCCGTTCGGTCAGGCGGCCCATCAGGTAAACTGTACCGCGCTCGGTGACGGTTTTCCGGGAGTTGGAATACAGCCCTTCTGTATTCAGAAAGCGTGCGGTTACCTGCGCCGTAATCAGTGAGTCGCGCGAGCGGGAATCCAGGCTGGAAGGCGCTTCAATTGCCAGTTCATTGATAATGCCACGGATGTTGGGGATGCCGGCTATGGCAATTTCTACTTTAAGGCGCGTCTCGTCATCGGGCACTTCCCCGGTAATGAGTACCAGGCGGTTAAAGCTGGCTACGTTGATGTGCCCTGATTCACCGGCAATTTCCGAGGCCGCAGATTCGCCCTTAAGGCTGATGGTGCGATCTTCAATCTGGGAGCCGACTGTCCGTCTGTCGGTGACGATCAGCGCGCCCGTTACCCCGCTGCGGGCGATCATAAGCGGCATACACCCCTGAAGTGCTGCCGCGGCGGCCAGGCAGAAAAACAGCAACCCGAAACGCCGCAGGCAGCCGGGCGCTGCCTGATGCGACTTTGTAAACAGCATCATCCCCAGAACCTGCCGTATTTGTTCAGACCCGGAAAAGAAGAAAACCGGATTTTTCCTGCCAAAAAGCAGGACGGTTTTTCATTATATCAGCCTGTTACCGGTACGGCCGGGTTGCCGAAGGGATGTTTGGAACGGAAAGCCTGGCTCAGGATACTGGGTTTTCGGGAAAGCATATTTTATACTTGAAAAAAGTATGCTTGGGTACGGCTGGTTGCAACGCGGGCGAGGCAGGCTTTTTTTTTGGTTCGCGCTTTTGAGGAGGGATGGGCTATGTCGAAGCTGGATTCGGTACTGGATGCGCTGGTGTCGGGAGACTATCCTGATCCCTTTTCGCTTTTGGGAATGCACAAAGAGGGAGGGCGCCTGGTTGTCAGGGCGCTGATACCGGGCGCCTGGGGGGTGGCTGTTATCGGGACAGCCGGTGAAAAGATACGGTTTGATTTGCCCAGGGCAGGTGATACTGCCTTGTTTGAAGGCGTTATTCCAGGCCGCAGCGAGCCTTTTCCCTACCGGCTGCATGTCAACTGGGGCGACCATGAGCAGGAGATGGAGGATGCCTACCGTTTCCGGACGGTTTTGGGCGAGATGGATGTGTGGCTGCTGGCGGAAGGCACGCATTACCGGCCTTATGAGCGGCTGGGGGCGCATCCCCGGAGTTTTGAAGGGGTGGAGGGTGTTACGTTTGCTGTATGGGCTCCCCACGCCAGGCGGGTATCGGTTGTGGGCAATTTCAATAACTGGGACGGGCGCCGCCACATGATGCGTTACCGGGTGGAATGCGGTGTCTGGGAAATTTTTATTCCTCACCTGATGCCGGGCGATTTATACAAGTATGAAATCAAGACCCGTTCCGGCGAGGTTATCCTGAAATCCGATCCGTTTGCTTTTCGTGCCGAAATGCGGCCGAATACGGCTTCTATTGTTCACCGTCTGCCTGATGTTTATCCTTCCCGCGCTGACCGCAAAAAGGCCAATGCGGCAGATGCGCCTATCAGTATTTATGAGGTGCATCCGGGTTCTTGGCGCAAAAAGAACGGCTGGGAGTGGCTGACGTACCGTGAGCTGGCCGAACAGCTTATTCCGTATGTAAAGGATCTGGGGTTTACTCATGTTGAGCTTTTGCCTATATCCGAGCATCCGCATGACGGTTCATGGGGGTATCAGCCTGTGGGGCTGTATGCGGTGACTTCCCGTTTTGGCACGCCGGACGAATTCCGCGATTTTGTCAAAGCGGCGCATGACCAAGGGATTGGCGTTATCCTGGATTGGGTGCCGGCCCATTTCCCGGCCGATTCGCACGGGCTGTACCGTTTTGACGGCACGAGCCTTTATGAGCATGAAGATCCCAGGGAGGGGGTACACCAGGACTGGGACAGCATTATCTATAACTATGGCAGACGGGAGGTCTGCAATTATCTGGTGGGAAATGCGCTTTACTGGATTGAACGTTACGGTATTGACGGCCTGCGGGTGGATGCGGTGGCTTCCATGCTTTACCGGGATTACAGCCGCGCGCCCGGCCAGTGGATTCCCAATCAGTACGGCGGACGGGAAAATCTGGAGGCTATCGCTTTTTTGCAGAAAATGAACGAGATGGTGCGCACGCAGCGGAAGGAAGCTGTCACTATGGCGGAAGAGTCCACCAGTTTTCCCGGTGTGTCCCGGCCGGTTGAGGCCGGCGGCCTGGGGTTTCATTACAAATGGAATCTGGGGTGGATGAACGATACGCTTGCTTATATGCGGGAAGATCCGATTAACCGGAAATACCACCAGGACAAAATGCGCTTCGGGATGATGTATGCGTTTTCCGAGAATTTCATTTTGCCGCTTTCCCATGACGAGGTGGTGCATTGCAAAGCGTCGCTTATCGGCAAGATGCCGGGGGATGAGTGGCAGCGTTTTGCCAATTTGCGCTGTTATTACGGTTTTATGTGGGGGCATCCGGGGAAAAAGCTGCTGTTTATGGGGGGCGAGATAGGGCAGTATTCGGAATGGAATGCCACCGGCAGTATTGAGTGGGATTTGCTCCGGTATCCGTTTCATGCCGGTTTGCAGCGCTTAATTCGTGATCTCAATGCGGTTTATACGGCTTATCCTGCCTTGCACAGGCTGGATTTTGATCCGGCGGGATTTGAATGGATTATCCATGAGGATGCCGAGCACTCTGTTTTGTCTTTTTTGCGCCGGGATGACGAAGGGCGGTTTGTGATTGTGGTGTGCAACTTTACTCCCGTGCCGCGTTACGGATATCGCATCGGTGTGCCGGAAGCGGGGATTTATCGCGAAATTATCAATACCGACGCCCATATTTATGGGGGAAGCGGGGTGCATAACAGCGAGCTGCAAGCGCAGCCGGTATGGTCCAACCACCGGGACTTTTCGCTGGAAATCACGGTGCCGCCGCTGGCGGCCTGTATGTTCATCAAAAAGGAGTAAACCATGACTTTTCGTGATCTGGACAAATTGATGCCGGGTTCGCATTTGCCGCTGGGTGCGCAATGGGACGGCAAGGGTGTTAATTTTGCGCTGGCGGCTCCCAATGCCGAGTTTGTGGCGCTGTGCCTTTTTGATGAATCGGGCAAAAAAGAAACCGGGCGTTACCTGATGTCGGCTTGCGAGGAAGGCATCTGGCATGGTTATCTGCCGGAGGCAAAGCCGGGGCTGATATACGGGTATCGCGTGAGCGGACCGTATAAGCCTGAGGAAGGGCACCGGTTTAATCCTTCCAAACTGCTTTTGGATCCGTATGCCCGCCGGGTTGTCGGCCGGTTTGGGGGGGGTGCGGCGTTTCGGGATGATTGCCCGGATGATACGGCTGCTTTTGCCCTGAAAGGGCAGGTGGTTCATGAGGAATATGACTGGGAAGGGGTGGCGCGCCCTGCTGTCCCGACGGCGGATATGGTGCTTTATGAGGCCCATGTGAAGGGATTTACGATGCGGCACCCTGATGTGCCTGAAGCAATAAGGGGAACGTATGCCGGTATGGCTCATCCGGCGGTGCTGGATTATCTGGAAAAGCTGGGCATTACTTCTATCAGCCTGCTGCCGGTTCAGGTGTACGGGGACGAGCTCCGCCTGACAGAGATGGGGTTAAGCAATTACTGGGGATATGCCACTATCGGTTTTTTTGCGCCGGAAAACCGTTACTGGTCTGGCCGGGAAGGAACGACGCCGGTTTCGGAATTCCGCGATATGGTAAAAGCGCTGCACAGCCGGGGTATTGAGGTGATTCTGGATGTTGTTTACAACCATACGGTTGAGGGCGGCAAAGGCGGCCCTGTGTTGAGCTTTAAGGGAATTGACAATGCGGTTTATTATCACCTGAGTCCGGAAAACCGGGCGGAATATATAGATTGGGCCGGCTGCGGAAATTGCCTGAATCTGGGACATCCGCGGGTTTTGCAAATGGTGATGGATTCATTGCGGTACTGGGTGGAGGAAATGCAGGTTGACGGTTTCCGTTTTGATCTGGCGCCTATACTGGGAAGGGAAAAAGAGGCTTATTCGGTAACGGCCGGTTTTTTCACGGCGCTGATGCAGGATCCGGTCTTGTCGCGGGTCAAGAAGATTGCCGAGCCGTGGGATTTGGGGCCGAACGGCTACCAGCTGGGGCATTTCCCGAATGGCTGGCTGGAGTGGAACGATGTTTACCGGGATACGATGCGGGCGTTCTGGCTTCATCAGTGGCCGACTTTGGGGGAGTTTACCCGGCGTTTTGCCGGCTCAAGCGATATTTTCGGGCGGGAAGGCCGCCTGCCTTCGGCTTCTGTCAATTTCATTACGGCTCATGACGGGTTTACCTTGCAGGATCTGGTGAGCTATAACCACAAGCATAATGAGGCGAACGGGGAAGACAACCGGGATGGGCACAACCGGAATCACAGCTGGAATTGCGGTATTGAGGGGCCGGCTACCAGCGCTGCTATCAATACGCTGCGGCGGCAATACAAGCGAGCCATGATGGCGACGCTCCTGTTTTCACAGGGAACGCCCATGCTTTTGGCAGGCGATGAGATGGGACAGACCCAGCAGGGAAACAATAATGCCTACTGCCAGAATAATGAGACAACCTGGCTGAACTGGGCCGAGGCTGACGGAGAGTTTACAGAATTTGTTTGCGAGCTGATCAGACTGCGCAAGCAGTATCCGGCACTGGGTTATGCCAGGTGGTTTGAGGCGGAACCGGGCAGGCGGACGGATTCGGATTTTACGATTCAATGGCTGTCTTCTTCGGGCGGCGAGATAGCTGGGGAGGTATGGAATAACAAAAGCTGTTATTGCATGGGGGCGCTTATCCGGACTAACGGCGCTTCGCGCGATTGCCTGATTTTGATGAATGCTTCGGCCCAGGAAGTGATTTTCAAACTGCCTGGCGGCCGCTGGCAACTTGAGCTGGATACGCAGGGTGAAATGGAAAAGGGAATGTACATGGAGTTTCAGGTGCTGTTGCATCCTTACACCATATTGCTGGCGATTCCCCATTAATCTTGATAAGATAGAATCAGGAAGCGGTTTCACGCATGGAATGCAGGTTAACGCCATGCGGCTGACAAGGCAAAAGCCGATTGTTTCTGATACAGGAGATGAAGATGGCTGTTCAGACAATATCAACGAAGCCGATAGCGGGGCAGGAACCCGGCACATCGGGCCTGCGCAAAAAGGTGGAGGTTTTCAGGCAGCCGCACTACCTGGAAAACTTTGTCCAGTCGATTTTTGATTCTCTCGGTTCCTGCACGGGGAAAATGCTGGTTTTGGGCGGCGATGGCCGTTTCCATAACCGGGCGGCTCTCCAGACTATTTTGCGCATGGCCGCCGCCAACGGGTGGGGGAAGGTGCTGGTTGGGCAAAACGGTATTCTTTCTACTCCGGCAGCCAGCTGCCTGATCAGGAAATATGGCGCGGACGGCGGCATTATTTTATCTGCCAGCCATAATCCCGGCGGGCCAGACGGGGATTTGGGCGTCAAATACAATATTGGCAACGGCGGGCCGGCTCCCGAAAAGGTGACCCAGGCTATTTATGCCTGTACGCAAACGGTTTCCCGTTATTTGATCAGCGATATGCCGCCGGTTGACCTGAGTGTTACCGGCAAGGCAACGATGGAAGAGATGGAAATTGAGGTGATTGATTCTGTCTCGGATTATGCCGGGCTGATGCGCTCCATTTTTGATTTTGATGCGATCAGCGCGCTTTTCAAAGGCGGTTTCAGATTGCGGTTTGACGCCATGAATGCGGTTTGCGGACCGTATGCCCGCCGGATTATTGAAGGCGAGCTGGGTGCGCCGGCCGGTACTGTGGTTAATGCCGCGCCGCTTGAGGATTTTGGCGGGCTGCATCCCGACCCCAACCCGGCGAATGCGCGTGATTTGATTGATTGCATGAATGGCCCAGATGCGCCGGATTTTGGCGCGGCAACTGACGGGGATGCCGACCGCAATATGATTGTGGGACGCGGGCTTGCTGTTTCTCCTTCGGACAGCCTGGCTGTTTTGGCAGCCAATGCGGCACTTGTTCCGGGGTATAAAAAAGGCATTTGCGGCGTGGCGCGTTCCATGCCGACTTCTGCTGCGGTTGACAAGGTCGCCGCCGCGCTCAATGTGCCCTGCTATGAGACGCCGACAGGATGGAAGTTTTTCGGCAATCTGATGGATGCCGGGAAAATTACGCTGTGCGGGGAAGAGAGTTATGGAACCAGCTCTGTCCATATACGGGAAAAGGACGGACTTTGGGCGATTCTTTTCTGGCTGAATCTGGTGGCGGCAACCGGGCTTTCGGTCAATGCGCTGGTTGCGGCACACTGGCAGCGGTATGGCCGCAATTATTATTCCCGGCATGACTATGAGCATGTCGATGCGCAGCAGGCACAGGCGCTGATGTCGGCTTTAAGACGGCAGCTGCCCTCTTTGGCCGGCAGGCGTTTCGGAAATCGGGTGATTGAACGGGCAGATGATTTCAGCTACGTTGATCCGGTTGATGGTTCGGTTTCGCAGAAGCAGGGTGTCCGCCTTTTGTTTGCCGATGCTTCCCGTATTGTTTTCCGCCTGTCGGGAACGGGTACGGTGGGGGCGACATTACGCGTGTATTTTGACCAGTATGAACCCAATCCGGAGCGGCATGGCCTGGATCCGCAGGCAGCTTTGTCCGATTTGATTGGTATTGCCTCGGAGGTGGCGGCTATCCGGGATTATACCGGCATGGAGAAACCGACAGTGATTACCTGATTAATAAACAGCTTGACAAAACGTTTGAAAAAAGATACGGGGGGGGATATGAAATTGGTAGTAAATAAATTGCTGCTGGCGAACCAACTTCCGAAAAGGACTATTGCCCTGGTGCTGGCAGGCGGGCGGGGAAGCCGCCTGAAACAGTTGACCGATATGCGCGCCAAACCTGCGGTTTATTTTGGCGGCAAGTTCCGCATTATTGATTTTGCTCTTTCCAATTGCATCAATTCCGGTATTCGCCGGATCGGGGTGGTTACGCAATATCAGCCGCATTCCCTGATACGCCACTTGCAGCGCGGCTGGAATTTTTTGCGGGGCGAACAAAACGAGTTTATTGACCTGATGCCGGCCGGCCAGCAGATGGATTCAGAGATGTGGTATCGGGGAACGGCCGATGCGGTTTCCCAGAATATGGGAATTTTACGCTCCTATCAGGCGGATTATGTTCTGGTGCTGGCGGGCGACCATGTTTACAAGATGGATTATTCGCAGCTGCTTTTGGATCATGCAGAAAGAAAGTGTATGTGTACGGTTGCCTGCGTTGAGGTGCCCCGTGCAGATGCCTCGGCTTTTGGTGTGATGGCAGTTGATGAAGACCGGAAAATTACCAGTTTTATGGAAAAGCCGGAAAATCCGCCGGGGATGCCGGGTAATCCGGAGATGGCGCTGGCCAGCATGGGGATTTATGTTTTCAATGCCGATTACCTGTACGGGATGCTGGCGCTGGATGCAGAAGATACGGAATCATCCCATGATTTCGGCAAGGATATTATTCCCAAGGTGGTGAAGGCAGGCGAGGCTTCGGCACACTATTTCAGTATGTCGTGCGTGCCGTCTTCGAGTATTGTGAGGCCATACTGGCGGGATGTGGGAACGGTTGATGCTTTCTGGTCGGCCAATATGGATTTGACTTCCAATATGCCGGAGCTGAATCTTTATGATGAGGATTGGCCGATCTGGACTTACCAGGAGCAGGAGCCACCGGCGAAGTTTGTGCCTGACCCGCACGGGATGGACGGGGTCATGTCCAATACAATGGTATCGGGCGGGTGTATTGTGTGCGGTTCGCGGGTATCCAATACCCTCCTGTTTTCCAAGGTGAGAGTCAATCCTTTTTGCAATATGGATCAGTGCGTTGTGCTGCCGAGCGTGGAAATAGGCCAGGGTGCGCGTTTAAAACGCGTGGTGATTGACCGGGGATGCCGGATTCCGGAAGGTATGGTGATTGGCGAAAACCATGAGCAGGATGCACAGCGTTTTTACCGGACGCCAAACGGCGTGGTGCTGGTGACAGAAAGTATGCTGGCGCAGCTGCGTCATGACGGATAAGCAGCCAGGGAAAACAAGTGAAGACAAAAAGACACAGATTGCGGGTGCTGCATGTATGCAGCGAGATTTTTCCTTACCTGAAAACCGGCGGGCTGGCTGATGTGACCGGGGCGCTGCCGGTTGCGCTGGCCAGGAAGGGGTGCGATGCCCGGATGCTGGTGCCGGGATTTCCCGCTTTTGTTCATCATATTGGCGAGAAGCATCTGGTGGCGGAGCTGCCGCCCCGTTTTGGTGCGCATTCCCTTCGCCTTTTCTATGGCAAATTGCCGCAGTCCGGATTGCCTGTTTATTATATTGATGCGCCTGGATTGTATGATCGTCCCGGCAATCCCTATATTGATATTTACAGCCAGCCGTATGGCGACAATCATCGCCGCTTTGCCCTGCTTGGCTGGACGGCCGCGCGCCTGGCGGAAGGGTTTGATTTTTTCTGGCGGCCCCAGATCATACATGGGCATGACTGGCATGCGGGCATGGCGTTTGCCTATTTGCGGTCGATGGAATGGCACAGGGGGCAAAAATTGGCGGGAACGGTTTTTACTATCCACAACATGGCTTATCAGGGCAATTTTCCCGCCTGTCTTTTTGGCGAGCTGGATCTCCCAGGTTATATGTTTTCGCCGGAGGGCGTGGAGTTTTATGATCAGGTTTCTTTTCTGAAAGCCGGCCTTGCCTATGCCGACAAGATTACAACGGTCAGCCCGACTTATGCCAGGGAAATACACGATGGCGAGCAGTCGTGCGGGCTTGGCGGGGTTGTCCAAAAGCGGAGCGGGGATATCACCGGTATTTTGAACGGTATTGATATTACTGTCTGGAATCCGGCAACGGACGCTGCGCTGGCACAGACGTACAATGCCCGTTCCATTAGCGGGAAAAAACAGTGCAGGCTGGCTTTGCAGCAGGAGATGGGATTGTCTTTTCAGACGGCAGCGCCGCTTTTTTGCGTGGTAAGCCGTTTTGCTTCGCAAAAGGGCCTGAATCTGGTTTTGGGGGCCATGAACAGGTTGCTGGAAAAGCAGGGGCAGATTGTGGTTGTCGGTAATGGCGAGTACCATCTTGAAAGTGCTTTTGCTGATTATGCCCGCCGTTTTCCGCAGCAGGTGGCTGTGCGGATCGGGTATGACGAACAGCTGGCGCACCGGGTGATTGCCGGGAGTGATGTGATTATGGTGCCTTCGCGCTACGAACCTTGCGGGCTGACCCAGTTTTACGGGCTGCGCTACGGTACGCTGCCTTTGGTACACCGGGTGGGCGGCCTGGCGGATTCGGTAACGGATTGTTCCGAGGAGAATTTGCAGAACAGGACGGCAACCGGTTTTGTTTTTAATGATTTTGATGTGCCTGCCATAGAATGGGCGATTGGACGCGCTTTTGCGCTTTTTGGCGAGCCGCGCCAGTGGCGTGCTGTTCAACGGCAGGGGATGCGGCTGCATTTGAGCTGGAAGCATTCTGCCGAGCAGTACAGAAAATTGTATGAGGATGTTGTAATGTAAATACGGCAGGCAGCCAGGGAGGCAGCGGCGCATGGACCTAAACTTGCCAAAGGGCTGCCTGTAAGGGTATATTGGAAAAATAGGATTTCAAGGGTTTCAGGCCTGCTATGCCGGGCAGGTTTTGCTTTTGCGGGTGTTCCAGGATGGGGATGCCCTGGACCAGGCCGGGCCATTCCTTTCACGCTTCATGGGAGAATCGCTATGGGTGATATTCGTTCGGAACAGGAAGGATTTCTAGCCAGTGATGTGGAGGCGCTAAAGCGTTCCATATCCAATAACCTGCGCTATCGTTCTGCCAAGATTCCGCTAAATGCTACCCGCGGGGACTGGCTTTTGGCGGCGGAACTGGCTGTCAGAAACCGGCTTGTCGAGCGCTGGATGCGGACAGCCAGGGCTTACTATGAGCAGAATTCCAAGATGGTTTATTATCTTTCCATGGAATTTCTGATCGGGCGCACTTTCCACAATGCACTTCAGGCGCTGGATATCGGCGAAGACATGAAAAAGGCCTTGCAGGATCTGGCCGTTGATATGGAAGAAATTTCCAACCATGAGCCGGATGCGGCGCTGGGAAACGGCGGTCTGGGCCGCCTGGCTGCCTGTTTCCTGGATTCCATGGCAACGCTGAACCTGCCGAATATGGGATATGGCATCCGTTATGAATACGGGATGTTCAAGCAGGAAATTATTGACGGCTACCAGGTTGAAACCCCTGACTACTGGCTGCTGACCAGGGGCAATCCCTGGGAGTTCCCCCGCCCGGAAGTTCAGTTCCATGTCCGTTATGGCGGGCATATCCGCCAGGAAGGGGGAAGGGCCCGGTGGGTAGATACGCACAGCGTACTGGCTATGGCTTATGACACGATTATCCCCGGTTACGGGACGGAATGCGCTACCACGCTCAGGCTGTGGTCTGCCAAGGCAGCATCCGAGATCAACCTGGCTGATTTTAACCAGGGCAATTATTCCAGCGCTGTTGAATCCAAGAATATGTCGGAAAATATTACGCGCGTTTTGTATCCGGATGATTCAACTCCGCACGGGAAGGAATTGCGCCTGCGCCAGGAATATTTCTTTGTTTCTGCCAGCATACAGGACATGATCCGCCGCCATCAGCTGAATCATTCCAGTTTTGATGACCTGGCGGAAAGCATGTCTATCCACCTGAATGATACCCATCCGGTCCTGGCTGTGCCAGAGCTGATGCGTATTCTGGTAGATGAGCAGGGCTTGCGCTGGGATCATGCCTGGTCGCTGACCCAGCGGATTTTCTCTTATACCAACCATACGCTGATGAGCGAGGCGCTTGAAACCTGGCCGCTTGATCTGATCGGTCGGGTTCTGCCGCGTCACCTCATGATTATTTTTGATATCAATAATGAGTTTCTTTCCCGGACTGCTGAAAAATTCGGCAATGACAGTGAGTTGATGCGCCGGATATCGCTGATTGATGAAACAGGGGAACGGCGCGTTCGCATGGCTTATCTGGCTGTGGTGGCCAGCCACAAGGTCAACGGGGTTTCCAAGTTGCATTCCGAGCTGATGAAGCAATCCATTTTTGCGGATTTTGCCAAGATTTTCCCGGATCGTTTCATGAATATTACCAACGGCATTACGCCGCGCCGCTGGGTTTCACAGGCCAATCCGCTGCTTTCTCAGTTGATTGACAATCATGTCGGCAAGAACTGGCGGGTGGATTTCGAGCAGCTGGGGCAGATCAATTCCCTGGAATCAGACGAACGTTTCATTACGGCTTTCCGGGCTATCAAGCGGCAGAACAAGCAGCGGCTGGCGCGGTGGGTTCGCAACAATGTGAATGTGGAACTGAATCTGGATTCCCTGTTTGATGTGCAGATCAAGCGGATTCATGAATACAAACGGCAGCTGCTCAATGTGCTGCATGTGATTACCCGCTATAACCGGATTGTGGCCAATTCGGAAGTTAACTGGGTGCCGCGTTCGGTTATTTTTGCCGGCAAGGCGGCTTCTGCCTACCAGATGGCGAAGGATATTATCAAGCTGATCAATGATGTTGCCGCCAAGGTTAATAACGACCCCAATGTCGGCAACAAGCTGAAAGTGGTTTTCATTCCCAACTATGGCGTAAGCCTGGCGGAAATGATTATTCCTGCCGCCGACCTTTCGCAGCAGATATCCATGGCGGGGACGGAGGCTTCCGGGACCGGCAATATGAAGCTGGCTGTCAATGGCGCACTGACGATGGGGACGCTGGACGGCGCCAATATTGAAATTATGGAGAAGGTCGGCGCGGATAATATTTTCATTTTTGGCAATACAGCCGAACAGATAGAAGATCTCCGCCTCCATTACCAGCCGAGGGATATTTATGAAAGGAATCCGGAGCTGAAAATGGCGCTTGACCAGATTCGGGACGGCTTCTTCTCTCCGAATGATCCCGGACGCTTCAGGGCAATTTATGATTCGCTGATCAATTACGGCGACCGTTATATGCTGCTGGCTGATTATGAAAGCTATATTGCCACCCAGGAGCAGGTGGATACGCTTTACCGCCAGTCTGTGCGGTGGGATAAAAAGGCTATTCATAATATTGCCAATATGGGGTATTTCTCGTCTGACCGCACTATCGCGGAATATGCGAAGGAAATATGGGGATCGACGCCTATCCGGTTTTAGGGAAGGCAGGCTGCCGGCCGGCGCAATGGCCGGCAGGAAAAGGGATGGTGGCAAAATGACCAAAACGCTGCAGTTGTATGAACAGGTCAGTTACGAGTTGAACCTGTTCCGTGAAAGGCGGATTGCCCAACTCAAAAAACAGCCGTGTGATGTGCCGGGGCAAAAAAGGAAGAAAAAGGAAACCGGCAGCAGGCAGGGAATGAGCCGCCGGTTTCAGAATATGCACTGACCAGGCGCTGCCCCGTTTGTTTTTGGAAAGGGTTTGCCTGGGACCAGGCATGTTTTTTGCGGGGTGTTTTTTCGCTTTTGTTTTTTGTTTGAACCTGGCTGTGCCGGGATGGTGTGTTGTTGCAGGAATCGACCTGCCGTATTTGCCGTTTTTCCGGAGGCGGTGAAAAAAGTGTAACGGGATGTTTTTCCATGACATTGGTGAAATGCAGGGTTTGCAAGAAGGATGTGATTGAAACAGCGGACAAGTGTCCGCATTGTGATTCGCTGGGACCGAAAAAGAGCCGGCGGGTGACATGGATAATGGTTGGCGTTTTGATTGTGCTGGCGGCCTGTATGGGGGGGATGATATACAAGCGGAGCCAGGAAAAAGTCCCTACCCATGAGGAGGTGGAAGATATCCGGCGTGCGGAGAAAATCCACCAGCGCATGATGTCGGCTACTTTCCTGTTGAAAACCGGCGTGGCGGATCCGGCTGCTTTCAGGGTTGATGATGTCAAGACGAATATTGATGGCAGTGTATTGTGCTATCAATACAGCCTGAAGGAAAGCAATGGCAGGTACCTGGGGAAAAAAGCGGTGTTTGCGGAAGGGGATTTTCATTATTCGCCGGGCAGCTGGGAGATTTACTGCCAGCCTGACAATGTGGGCGAGGTGCCTGACAAACCGCAGCCGCTTGATTGATTCGCCGCTATAAAAAGAGTTTTTACCGTATTTCTTTACCACACCTGCTGTTTTCTTTTCCGGTACAAAAAAGCAGAACCCGTTTCTTCGGGTTCTGCTGCCTGGCAAAAGCAGGGGAAATGCGGCTTATTATTTGTTTGCCATGATTTCCTGCATGACTTGCGAGAGGCGTTTCATCATTATTTCCATTTTTTCCTGGGAAAGGGCGGAAGTTTTCCGGGTGACTTCAGGCTGTTTTTTTATGAAGGATTGTCCTGACGGGGTTTGGTAAAAAGCCATCAGGTCGTCCACTTCCTTCTGGGTGAAGGTTTCGGCATAAATCCGGATATATTGGGGTTTGATTTTTTCCCAGTTCATTTCTTCCCGGACAATAGTATCCAGCCGGGACATGGTTTGCCGGAATTTTTCCTGCTGGGCAGGCGGCACGCGGTGCAGGGTTTGCCGGGTGGATTGCTCGATTATCTGTGTCATTTCCTGTACGGTGGCCTGGTGCGTTTGTCCGGCATGGGTGATATCCAGCAGTTTTTCGACTGATGCCAGGCTGGCGGGCTGGTTTGCCTGGGCAAATGCCGCGCATGAGGCCAGCATGGCGAGGATAAAGCAGGCGATACGTTTCATGTTTTTTCTCTGGGTGGTTGTTAATGGGAGATCTGTTTTGACAGGGAAATGCCAGCGGCAGTTTGCCTTGCCTGGTGCGATAAGACGGCTCCTTTTTATGCGGGCTGTAGCGGTTTTTATCTGCCTGCCTGAGAAAGGCAGGCGGGTTTGGCCTGGCGGGTGTTGTTTATAGTGCAGGAAAGCGAAAAACCTTTGCTAGCCGGGCACTTGCTGTTGCGATAGCGCTTATAATCTGGACTGGTTTTTATCTTTGCTGCCGGATTGGCCGTTTGTTCAGGTTGGCGTATTCATGTCTTGCGCTTTTTCTCTTTGTCCTTTTTTGCCGGATTCGCTGCCGGATGCCCCGGTTAAGGCCGGGTGTGTTGCTTTGGCAAAGGGCTTAGATGGCGATGCCATGCCGTTTCCCCTTGAGGCACTTTTTGGCAAGGAAGCGTTGCTTGGCGAGGCGCCGCCTGATTCGGTGCAGTCTGCGTCGGCTTTTTTTGCGGTGCCGGCACCTGTTTTTTTATGTGATGAGGTGACATCGACTTTTGCTGTGGGCCACCGTTTGGCGCAGCAGGGGCTTTTGCCTTCGTGGGGTGCGGTGCTGGCGGCTTCGCAGACAGCGGGCAGGGGGCAGTTTCGCCGGCACTGGCAATCGCCACGCGGCAATCTCTATGCCACTTTTCGCCTGCCGGATTCGGCCCTTTTTCGCTCTGATGCGGCGGCGGTGGCAACTGGCGTTTTGCTGGCGGCAGCGCTTTCCCGCCTCGGGTATCCGCTTAAGCTGAAATGGCCCAATGATTTGTTGAACCGTGAGGAGGCGAAGGCGGCGGGGATTCTGATTGAGGAAAAAGGCGGGGTGAGGCTGGCCGGGGTAGGGGTGAATCTTCGCGTATTGCCGGATGCCGGCTTGCTGAGGCGTGAAAGTGCTGTGCCGGCCGGGTTGCTGCAATCGGCTGACGGACAGCCTTTTTTGCAGTCGCCTTTTGCCTTTTGGCAGGCACTTGTAAAGCAGCTGATTTTTGCGTATAGTCAATCGTTTGCGCAATTGGCGGCGGAAACGCTGCCTGATCTGGCTGATGCGTTTCTCGCATGGAAGGGAGAAGCAGTTACCGTTTCTGACCACAACGGCATCTTGCTTAATGGCTGGTTAAGAGGCATAAGCCCCCGGGGAGGGGCGCTTGTGGAGACCGGTAAAGGCAGTGTTTGCGAGATTTTTGGCGGGAGCCTGGCGCGGGGTTGATTTTTTTGTCTGGCAGTTGTTGTTTTTGCCGCATGCCGGCATGTGCGGCGGTCGGTTTTGGGAGAGGAAAAAGGATGTCCAGAAAGACGTTTGAGCAGGTAGTGAAAGAATTGAAGGGGAAGGCTATTCTGGTAGCCAACCGGGGTATCCCGGCCCGACGAATCTGTCGCTCTATCCGTGAGAGTTTTGGCGCGGTTGCTGTGATGACTGCGACGAACATTGACAAGACGGCTCCTGCCGCCTCGGCTGCGCAGGAGCTGTTGCTTCTGGGTGAGGATCCGCGCGCTTATCTGGATGTTGAAAGGATCGTCAAGCTTGCGAAGCAGCGGGGTATTGCCGCTATTCACCCGGGCTGGGGGTTTGCTTCCGAAGATGAGAATTTTCCCCGTATTTGCAAGGAAGAAGGGGTGCTTTTCATTGGTGCGGAACAGGAACCCATGCGGCTTCTTGGCAACAAGGTGCAGGTGCGTGCGCTGGCCAAGAAGCTCAATATTCCGGTGGTTCCCGGTTCTGACGGCGCGGTGGATGTGCCAGAGGCACGCCGCAATGCGCTTGAGATCGGCTTTCCTATTATGCTCAAGGCTGAAGGCGGCGGCGGCGGCCGGGGTATTTTCGAGGTACATGACGAAGCCGGGCTGGAAGACGCTTTTTTCAAGGCTTCCACCATGGCGCAGGCTTCTTTCGGCAATCCCCGTGTTTATGTTGAAAAATTCCTGCGCAATGTGCGCCATATTGAAATCCAGGTGATTGCCGACAAATACGGCAATGTGTTTGCTTTTGACGAACGGGATTGCAGCCTGCAACGCAATAACCAGAAGCTGGTGGAAATTACTCCCTCGCCGTGGGTGATGATTACGCCGGAGTTGCGCGAGACCTTAAAGGGTTATGCCCGCAAGCTGGTGAAAGCGGTGGGATATTATTCTCTGGCGACTGTCGAGTTCCTGGTAACTTCCGAAGGGCAGCCGTACCTGATTGAGGTAAATACACGCTTGCAGGTTGAACACGGTATTACGGAATGCCGCTACGGTATTGATCTGGTGGAAGAGCAGATTGCCATTGCCTTTGGCAGCGAGCTGCGTTTTAACGAGGAAAATACCCAGCCTTTCCACCATGCCATGCAGGTGCGTATCAACTGCGAGGATCCGCAAAAGGGCTTTTCTCCCAATGCCGGGTTGATCAGCCGTTATGTTTCTCCCGGCGGCCCGGGCGTGCGGATTGATTCCAATATGAGCGCGGGTTATGAATTCCCCTCCAATTACGATTCTGCCGGTACGCTGTTGATTACCTATGCGCACGAGTGGGAAAAAGTGCTGGGTATTATGGATCGGGCACTGAGCGAATATACGGTAGCCGGGGTCAAGACCACGATTCCTTTCTATCGCGAGGTGATTCGGCATCCGCTGTTCCGCCAGGGCGAATGCGATACACGTTTTATTGCTGCCCATCCGGATTTGATGGATTATACGGATGCTGCTCGCGAATCCGAACGCACGGCGCGCCTGATTGCGGATATTTCTGCTTTGGGCTACAACCGCTTTGTGCAGCTTGGCGAATACCGTACACGCACAACGCCGCGCATGGACAAGTTTTCGCCGCTGCTGCCGCCGATTCCAGAAGCGGTCCGCCAGGCGCCTTCTCCTTACCCGCGCGGCGACAGGAAGGCGTTGCTTTCTTATATCCGCGATTCGGGCTATGTGCATTTTACGGATACGACAACAAGGGATAATACCCAGTCCAACAGTGGCAACCGCTTCCGCCTGGCTGAAGATTTGCTGGTGGTGCCGTATCTGGACAACTGCGGCTTTTTCTCGCTGGAAACCGGCGGTGGCGCGCATTTCCACGTCAATATGATGGCCAATATGACCTCGCCTTTTGTCGAGGCCAAGGAAATGAACCGGATTGCCCCGAAGACCATGAAGCAGATTCTTATCCGCTCGACCAATGTCCTGGGGTACCGGCCGCAGCCGCGCAATCTTATGCATGCCACGGCGGAAAAAATCTGCGAGGATTTCCATGTTATCCGCAGCTTCGACTTCCTGAACCATATCGAAAACATGAAGCCGTTTGCCGAGGTGATTCTGCATACGCCGAGTGTGGTGTTTGAACCTTCTTTGTCGCTCAGCTATGGCCGCGGCTTTACGGTTGATCACTATCTGGGCGTGACGGAAGAAATTTTGAGCCAGACTGCGCAGATTATGGGCGTGGATCTGGCCGAGGCTTCCCGGAATATTATCCTGGGCTTGAAAGATATGGCCGGTAATTGCCCGCCGCATTTCATGCGCGATCTGGTGACAGCCTTGCGCAAGAAATGGCCGGATCTGGTGCTGCACCATCACCGCCATTACACGGACGGCCTGTTTGTTCCGGCTGTGGCAGAGGCTGCCAAGGCTGGCGCGCATATTATTGATACTTCCATGGGGGCGGCCATGCGCTGGTATGGCCAGGGCGAAGTGCTTTCCACAGCCGCCTATCTGGAAGAGCTGGGCATGAAGACCAACCTGAACCAGCACATGCTTCGGGAAGGCAATTTTGTGCTCAAGCAAATCATGCCTTACTATGACCGCTATACTACGCCATACTTCCAGGGCATTGATTACGATGTGGTGCGCCACGGTATGCCGGGCGGCGCAACTTCTTCTTCCCAGCAGGGCGCACTGAATCAGGGGTATATCCACCTGCTGCCGCAAATGCTGCGTTTCCTGGCAGGCGCAAGGCAGATTGTCCATTACCATGATGTGACACCGGGTTCGCAAATTACCTGGAATACGGCTTTCCTGGCGGTTATGGGCGCATACCGGCGCGGTGGGGATAACGCGGTGCGGGATTTGCTGGAGGTGCTGGAGTTTGTGGCAGGCCGCCCAGAGGATGAAATTCCGCCGGAGAAAAAAGAAGCGCGCCTGATGATTTATCGCGATTGCAACGATGCTTTCAGGAGCCTGCTGTTGGGTGAATATGGCAAGCTGCCGCTGGGCTTCCCGGCAGACTGGGTGTATCAAAGTGCATTCGGCGAGGACTGGAAAAACATGATTGCCCGGCGTACCGAGCATTCACCGCTGGATTTCCTGCCGGAGATTGATTTTGATGCCGAGCGTGCTGCTCTCCATGAGCATTTGCATCGGGAGCCGACCAGGGATGAGCTGCTGTTGTATTTGAACCATCCGGCTGATGCGCTGAAGATGTTTGATTTCCGCCTGAATTACGGTAATCCAAACAATATTCCGCTGGATGTCTGGTTTGAGGGGATGGAGCCGGGTGAAGAGCTGAATTTCCTGGACAGCCAGGGCAAGCCGCACAGCCTTTCCCTGTTGAGCATCCGTGAACCGGATGAAAACGGCCTTTCCATTGTCCGCTATGTGCTTGATTCGGAAATCATGAGTTCCGAAGTGCAGGTTGCCAAGGCAGGCGCAGGCGGCAAGGGCAATGTTGCCAAGGCTGATCCGGATAATCCTTACCATGTGGCAGCGCCCAGCAATGGCGATTTGTGGGTAACCTATGTCAGCCCGGGGCAGACCGTGAAGAAGGGGGATGACCTCTTTAACATTTCTATTATGAAGCAGGAAAAAGCGGTACTTTCGCCGATGGATGGGGTGGTCAAGCGTGTGCTGAAGACAGCCAACTACAGCGAAACCAAGCAGATGATTCCTGTCCGTGAAGGCGAGCTGATTGTTGAACTGGGGCCGGTTCCGGCAAGCTGTGATTCCTGCGGCAAACCGCTTCCGGCAGACAGCTTTACTTTCTGCCCGTACTGCGGTGAAAAAAGGAAGGGCAGCGCATAAGCAGGTTTAGGACGCTGATTGCGAAAAATGCGGCAGGCAAGCAGCCTGCCGCATTTTTTTTTGTGGGCAGTGTGGCGCTGTTTTTAGGGGCAGGTTGGCAGCAATTGCTTCTGAAAAGGATTTTTGACCCCAGGCAAAACACGTCCGGCCGTATTCTGACGGCCAGATTGCCATAATTCATGAACAGCCTGCGCAATGTGAACAGGGCGAACCGATCCGATACGGATATGACCAATAGAGCACTTCAGGTGCGCAATATTTCCTTTGCGTTTGAGGATAGTTTTGGGGTGCAGATGCCGTAGGGCAATGAGCCGCTTAAATTCGGTACACCAGTTGGCAATGAGGGTAAGACCAGGGGCAAGCAGGGTAAGGATTTTGGTGAGCATGATGCAAGGCCTCCTATGTGGTTGGGATGGAGTCTTTGTATCATTGTGATTTGCAGCAGGTGAAATTCTTTTGCAACAGGTGCAAAGGTAAATACACACTATTTATCGCGCATGATGCTTCAGTTTATTGTGCGGGGCTTTACTTTGAAGCGGTTAAGCGGATTGAGGAAAATTTGCCCAATAAACCGTCATTTATCATCGCAAGGCTGATATTGGCAGCAGAGCTGTAACCGGACTGGCTTGCAACAATTTACTGTCTGTGACGATGTTAAAAAATAGGTGGCGTTGCCAGGAAAAAACTAAAAATCCGGCTGTTTGGATCAGCACAGGAGGTTACTTTTTCGCTGAGTCAGCCCTATAAAAAACACTGCCAGGAAGGCAGGTGGTTTTTTGAGTAGAATGTAATTTGAATGTATTATTTTTGTTCGTTTTCTCTGTAAAAGGAAGGATTTTGCCATGGGAACATCTGTTCGTACGCTTGCTGCTGTTGTGTTTTCTGCGGGTTTTCTTTTGGGAAGCGGCGCTGTTTTGGCTGATACGCCTGTGCCCATGCCTGCCAGGGGTGGATTTACCGGTCCCGGCCCGGCACTGGCTACGGTGAAACAGGCTTTATCCATGCGGGATGATGCGCCTGTTACGCTGAAGGGCTATATTGTCCAAAGCCTGGGGGATGAAAAGTATCTTTTTAAGGATGCCACGGGTACGATCAGGGTTGAGATTGACCATGATATCTGGCAGGGACTGCAGGTAGCTCCCCAGGATTTGGTTGAGATTCAGGGGGAAGTTGACCGCGACTGGAGCAAGATTAAGGTAGAGGTTTCCCGGATTAGCAAGGTGCAGTAGTTTTTGCCTGTTGGCATTGCCGGAGAGATCAGGCCCGGTGGCGGTGAGGCGGTATGTGTGCGTCCACTGCCGCTTTGGCGGCGGGAGAGCCGGTTTTTCTCCAGACTATATTTTTCTGCTGTATAGCGGGGTGATTCCGCTTTATCTGGTTTGGCGCTGGCATGGCGTATGGATTGATATGCCAGCAAAATCTTGAGGCTGGCTGCCTGGAGAATTTTACGTTTTGGGTAAGAGGGCTGTTGATATCCTGAAGGGGGGATCAGTATGGCACTGGTTTGAGCATGAGGCGGAAAAATGTTTGATTGCTCAGCCGTTCATTTCTTTCAGGATGGAGTGCCCCAGGCATTTGGGTTCCCAGTTATAGAAAGATGAGGCGGGCACAGCCATGCCGGATAGATTCGTTGTTGTTTCCCGGGAAATAAGCATGTTTTCTTCGGCGGTTTCTTCCTGGCTTTCCGGTGTTTCTTCACTGCTTTGCATGGCTGCTTTTTTTTCTCCTATGTAAATGCCGATGACTTCAAAGGTGTTTCCTGTTTTTTTAAAGACGGGTGATCCTGATACACCCGCGCCGCCGGTTTTGCTCAGTTCATAGAATGCAGCAGCCGGGGTATTTTCACCGCTTTTATTGATGAAATAGCTCCTGATATGGCCTGCGTTATGCCCAATACATGCGCTTTGGCGGTTTTCTGGACGTTTTGCCCATTCTTTTGCTGCCGCGAGGGGGTAGCCGGTGAGATGATAGCGTGCGTTGGGGCACTGTTTTTTGATGTTGAGCTGAAAAATGGAGTGCCAGGCCTGGATGCCTGTTTTGATGATGGCGATATCTGCTGTCGGGTGGTAATCAATATCGACAATGAAGGCGCTTCTGCGTTTTTCGTGCATCCCTGTTTTATCTGTGACCAGGAAGCTGATGGCCAGGTTCTTTGGCGGTTTTTCGGGAAGATTGTGTTTTGCGGTGAGCGCATATCCGTTTTGGCCAATGAAGAAGGCGGTTCCGCAAAAAGCTTTGATGCTCGCTTTGTTTCCCGTGTGTTCAATAACAAAGACAGGAACAACCTGATCCAGCATCAGGTCTGACCACCTGTATTCCTGTACGGTGTTTTTTTTCATTTTTGCTTTTTGTGTCTTGGCTTTACGGCAATATGCCCTTTGGCAGGGCTTGTTTGTGATTATTATATAAATTCGTGCAAGCTCCTGCAAAACCGGCAGGGGCGATATGTTGCGGCAACAGCCCGTGGGAACAGGGAAGGTGTGAATGCCGCTTTTTTCCTGATGAAGCGGCGCAGATGGAGGTTATGCTGTTTGTCAGGGTTTGGAATGTTTTACAGAATAAAAAAACGGGGAAGTTTTCCCCGTTTTTTTGCAAAGGTTGCCTGGATGAACGATGGCGGCCGGATTCAGATTTGCATGCCCATGATTTCCTGGTAGGCGGAGACAAGCCGGTTTCTGGCCTGGACGGTTGTCTGGAGGGCGATGCTGGCTTTTTGCATGGAGATCATGACGTCCGAGAGCTGGATGTCATCGTTACCCAATGAAAACTGCTGGCCAAGGTGTTCGGATTGTACCTGGAGGTTGTTGACGTTATCCAGGGTGGCGCGCAGTGCTTCGGCAAAGTCGATTTTTCCGGGTTCTTTGGTTTTGACTGTTTCCCCGGCAATGGGGTTTTCCACATTTTTGACCTGGTTGGCAGGCGGTGCGATTTGTGCGCCGGTTGCGCGGATTTGCGCCAGCATTGCCTGTATCTGGCTGTTGTTGATGGCCATCATGTCGGATTCCTTTGTTTTTCCTGTTGCGGTCTGGCTTTTTGAGGCGGCAAACCTGCGTATGCTGCCTACTTTACCATTCCTGTTGTTTGGGCGATTGAGGATAAAACGGTGAAAACCGGCTTTATTCTTCGGTTTGAGAATGGGAAAAAAGAGGACAATAGGTATGCCCCATCATTCCCTCTTTGCATGCGGGATGGGGAAAATAAAACGATAATTAACCTCACTTACTACAGCAGCCCGGAGGGTGAAGATGGCGATAGCAGAAGAGCCAGGCGCAATGGAGGCGGCAGCAGCTGCCGCTGAAGCGCCGGTATCTGCCGAAGAGCCGGAGGCGGCAGCCGCCCCGGCGGATGAGGGTGTGCAGTCGGCCGGCGAGCAGGCAGCACCCGAGGAAACCACTGCAAGGCCGGTGGCCGAAGAGCCGGAGGCAACCGGTTTCAAAGGAATGGTTGCCAAGGCGAAAACGCGCCTTGAGGAGCCGCGTATCCGTTATATTGCGCTGCTTGTGGCGGTGGCCGCGCTGATTGCGATTGGCGCCGGTATCTGGATGTGGTCGCAGGAAACGGAGTATGGCGTTCTGTATTCAGGTTTTTCGGAGAAGGACGGCGGTTCGATTGTTGCCGAGCTGGAGCGGATGGAGGTGCCGTACAAGATTGGGCGGGGCGGCAATTCGATTATGGTTCCGGCGGAGCTGGTGCATGGTTTGCGCTTAAAGCTGGCTTCGGAGGGGTTGCCCAAGGCCAGCGGCGTGGGGTTTGAGGTAATGGAGAACCAGAAGATTGGTTCTTCGCAGTTTCTGGAACAGGTAAATTTCCAGCGGGCGCTGGAGGGGGAGCTGGGCAGGACGATTCAGTCGATGGATGCGATTCAGCATGCCCGGGTGCACCTGGCCATGAACAAGGCTTCGGTTTTTGTGCGCGATCAGCAAAAGCCGACGGCTTCGGTGCTGCTGACGTTGTATCACGGCCGTTCGCTGGATCGCCAGCAGGTGAATGCGATTGTGCATCTGGTTGCCAGCAGTGTGCCGGGGCTGACGGCGGCAAATGTGACGCTGGTTGACCAGAACGGGGAGCTTCTTTCTTGGCAGGACAGGGAGAAGACGGAAAGCGAAAAGATGGATGCCCGCCAGATGGAGTATGTACGCGAGCTCCAGAAGAATATTGTGAAGCGGGTGGAATCGGTGCTGGCGCCGGTTGTGGGCGAAAAGAATGTTCGTGCCGAGGCAACGGTTGAGGTGGATTTCGGCAAGACGGAGCAGGCTGAGGAGATTTACAAGCCGAACCAGGCACCCAATGCGCCTTCGATTCGCAGCCAGCAAAGCCTGGAATCGCAGAAGCTTGCAGCTGATCCGAACGGGGGTATTCCCGGCGCGGTGACAAATCAGCCGCCTGTGCCGCCTACTGCGCCGCTGATTCAGCAGAACCCGGGACAGCAACAGACGGCGCCGCCCGGACAGCGGGTATTTACGCCGGTTGGCCAGGGGAATAATAACGCGCCTTTGGAAGGCAAGAAGGAATCGGTTATCAATTATGAGGTGGACAAGACGCTGCGTTATGTCCAGAAGGCCAAGGGCGAGATCAAGCGTCTGACGGTGGCGGTGGTGGTCAATTACAAGCCGGGCAAGGATGAGAACGGCAATGACGCGCTGGTGCCGCTGACAGATGCAGAGAAGGAAGAGGTGGCCGCGCTGGTGCGGGAGGCGATGGGGTATAACCCGCAGCGGGGCGACAGTCTGTCGGTGATGAATACTCGTTTTGCACCGCCGGATGATGGTCCGCCTATTTGGAAACGCCCGGAGACTTATGATATGGCAAAGGATGTCGGCAAATATGTGATTATCGGCGGGATTTTGCTGTGGATTTACATGACGATTTTAAAACCGCTGATTTACAAGCTTTCCGGTCAGGAGGAAGCTGACCGCAAGAAGCGTGAAGAGGAGGAAGCTGCCCGCGAAGCAGCGCGGATTGAGGCAGAGGCCAGAGCCAAGGCGGAAGTGGAAGCACGAATGGAGGCTGAGGCCAAGGCCAGGGCGGAAGAAGAAGCCCGGATTGAGGCTGAAAACAAGGCTCGGGAGGAAGAGGAAGCCCGGATCAGGGAGGAGGAGGAAGCCCGGATCAGGGAGGAAGAGGAGGCGCGTATGAAAGAAGAAGAGGAACGCGCTAGGGAAGAAGAGCGCGCCGAGCTGGAAAAAGCGGCGGCGGAAGGTGATGCAAAAGCGATTGTTGCCCTGGGCGGCGCAGCGGTCACGGAGGAGGAAAAGGCTTATCAGGAATTGCTGGAGATGGCCAAGGGACTTGCGCGTGATAATCCGAAGGCAGTAGCAAATATCATTTTGGAGTGGCTCGGAAATGAGTGATGAAACCGAAGTCCAGAAGAGGCTGGAAGGTCCGGAAAAGAGCGCAATTATGATGCTTGCGCTGGGCGCGGATGCGGCGGCCGAAGTGATGAAGTTTATGGGGCCGCGCGAGGTGCAGAAGCTGGGTACGGCCATGGCGGCGATGAAGGGGGTGCCTGCCGAGGATCTGGAGCGGGTTTTGGTCGAGTTTATGGCAGAGGTATCCAAGAATACGGATATCGGCGTGGATACGGATGAGTATGTGCGCGATGTGCTGACCAAGGCGCTGGGTGATGACAAGGCGGCAGGGTTGATTACCCGTATTCTGGGGACGCGTGACGAGAGCGGTATTGAAAGCCTGAAATGGATGGACGGCCAGACGGTGGCAGATTTGATCCGCAATGAGCATCCGCAGATTATTGCCACAATTCTGGTGCACCTGGAGCGGGATCATGCCTGCGAGGTGCTGAGTTTCTTTACGGAACGCCTGCGGAACGATGTGGTGCTCAGGATTGCAACGCTGGACGGGGTGCAGCCTTCAGCATTGCGGGAGTTGAATGATGTGCTGACGAATCTGCTGATGGGCAACGAGAATGTGAAGAAGAAGCCGATGGGCGGCGTTCGGACGGCGGCAGAGATTCTGAACTTCATGAGCAGTGAGTATGAGACCAGCGTCATGGAAAACCTGAAGCAGTATGACGAGAAGATGGCGCAGGAAATCATGGATGAAATGTTTGTCTTTGATGACATTATTGATATTGATAACCGCGGTATCCAGACGATTTTGCGGGAGGTTCAGTCCGAGGTGCTGATTGTTGCGCTCAAGGGCGCAAAAGAGGAGTTGCGCGAGAAGATTTTCCGGAATATGTCACAGCGTGCGGCGGATATGATGCGCGAGGATCTGGAGGCAAAAGGGCCGGTTCGTCTTTCGGAAGTGGAGGCCAACCAGAAAGAGATTTTGAGTACGGTTCGCCGTTTGGCAGAGGAAGGCCAGATTATTTTAGGCGGCAAGGGAGAAGATCAGTTTGTATAGGAAGCTGCCAAAGGAGAAGCAGACGGCTTACGAGCGCTGGGAGCTGGCCTCGTTTGAGGAGGCTGATTTGCTGGATGCCGGGAGAAAGCCGGTTTCTCCCGATGAGGTGGATTTTGGCTCTGAGCTTGTGATAGAGGAGCCGGAAGCTGATTTGCAGTGGGAGGTGCAGGAAGAGACGGCGGTTGAGGCTGTTGCAGCGGAAGGAGCGGTACAGGAAGAGGTTGCAGGGACGTTCGCCGGGGAGGATGAGCAGGCAGGCACGCAGGCCGAAGAGGCGGCTGAAGGGGCCGGGCCTGAGCCGCAGATGGCGGCGCAGGAGGAAGAAACAACGGAGGCTGTGACGGCGGAAGAAGCCGTACAGGCGGAGGTTGCAGAGGCGTTTGCCGGGGAAGGGGAGCTGGAAGCTGACCAGGCCGGGGATGTTGGGCCGGGAGCGGAAGCAGAACCGGAGGTGGTTGAAGCGCCGGTGGTGATGGCACCGACGGTGACGCAGGCAACAATAGAAGATGTGCATGCCTTAATTGAGGGGTTGCGCAAGGAAGCGCGGGAGGCAGGGTATCGCGCCGGTATGGAGGAAGGACTGGCGAAGGGCCTGGAGGAAGGGCGTACCAGGGGATATGAGGAAGGGCTGGCAAAGGGCCTGGAGGAAGGCACCAGGCGGGGCGAGACGGAAGGGTTTGAAAAAGGCTATGGCGAGGGCAGGCTTGAAGGCGAGGAGTATGCGCGTACGTTAAAGGCGGCAGCGGCCGGGTTTGCGGCGGATGTGGCCCGCGCCCATGAGGCGATTGCAGGGGATGTGCTGGCGCTGGCGCTGGATTTTGCCAAGGCGATGATGAAAACGGCGCTGAAGGTGAAACCGGAGCTTTTGGTGCCGGTGGTGGCGGATGCGGTGCGTTATTTGCCTTCACTTCAGCAGCCGGCGGTGTTGTATCTTAATCCGGCGGATGCGGCGGTTGTCCGCAAGGCAATGGGCGAGGAGCTGGAAAAGGCAGGGATGCGGCTTGCAGAGGAGGATGTTCCCCGCGGGAGCTGCCGCATTGAGACGGGCAGCAACCAGATTGACAGTTCGCTGGCAACGCGATGGCAGCGCCTGACGGGAAGCCTGGGGCGGGAATCTGACTGGATGGAGCAGGAATGATGGATGCCGGAGAAATCATGAAAGCTGCGGAGGCAGAAGGGGCACGGACGGGATTCGCGCTCTGGCAATCGTGCCTGAATGATTGCCGGGCATGGATTGAGCGGGTGGAACCGATGCAGGTTTCCGGCCGTATTACACGGGTGACCGGGCTGGTGATGGAGGCAGTGGGCTTAAAGCTGCCGATTGGCAGTGCCTGCTGGGTGCCGCTTGCCGACGGGGTGCGGATTGAGGCGGAGGTAGTCGGCTTTGAGGAAGAGAAGCTGTTGTTGATGCCGCAAAGCGAGGTGGAAGGGATTTTGCCGGGGACGCCTGTGTTTCCGGTGGAAATGCCGGGGCTGCCTTCTGGCCCCGGCTGGATGGCGCATTTGGGCAAGCGCACGGAAGAGGGTACCCGCCAGCTGCCGGTAGGCGAGGAGTTGCTTGGCAGGGTGGTGGATGCTACCGGCCGGCCGCTGGACGGCAAGGGACCGTTGAATGCGTTGCACGCGGGACCGCTGGCAGTGCGGGCGATGAATCCGCTGGGCCGTGCGCCGATTACGGAGATTCTGGATGTGGGCGTCAGGGCTATCAACAGTATGCTGACGGTTGGCCGGGGCCAGCGTATGGGGCTGTTTGCCGGTTCGGGCGTGGGCAAGAGTGTGCTGCTTGGCATGATGGCGCGCTATACGAGCGCAGATGTGATTGTGGTGGGGCTGATTGGCGAGCGGGGCCGTGAGGTCAAGGAGTTTATTGAGCAGATCCTGGGAGAGGAGGGGCTCAAGCGTTCGGCTGTTGTGGCTGCGCCTGCCGATGCGCCGCCTTTGATGCGTTTGCAGGGAGCAGCCTATACGACAACGATTGCGGAGTATTTTCGCGATCAGGGCAAGAATGTGCTGTTGATTATGGATTCGCTGACGCGCTATGCGATGGCGCAGCGCGAGATTGCGCTGGCGATAGGCGAGCCGCCGGCAACGAAGGGGTATCCGCCTTCGGTTTTTGCGAAGCTGCCGGCGCTGGTGGAGCGGGCCGGGAACGGCGAGGAGGGCGGCGGTTCGATTACGGCTTTTTATACGGTGCTGACGGAAGGGGATGACCAGCAGGATCCGATTGCGGATTCGGCACGCGCGATTCTGGACGGCCATATTGTGCTGAACCGGGAGCTGGCGGAGGCAGGGCATTATCCGGCGATTGATATTGAGCAGTCTATCAGCCGGGCAATGCAGAATATTACGATGCCGGAGCATCAGCAGCTTGCGCGGCGGCTTAAACAGCTGAGTTCGCGTTATACGCGCAGCCGCGATTTGATCAGCGTGGGCGCTTATCGTACAGGAAGCGATCCCATGCTGGACGAGGCGATTGCGCGGCACGACAGGATTGAGCATTTTTTGCAGCAGGACATTATGGAACGCTCTGATGTGACGGCCAGTCTTGAAGAGCTTGCAGGTGTGTTTGGATAGGGCCGCGATATGACGAAATCGTTCACAATGGAAACGCTGATTAATCTGGCGGCAGAAGAGGTGGAAAAGGCTGCCGTTATGCTGGGGCATACGATTAAGGCAGGTGCGGAGGCCGAACAGAAGCTGTCGATGCTGTTGCAGTATCGGGAGGATTATGTGGTTCGTTTTCAGGAAAACCGGAAGATGGGGCTTTCTGTGGCAGATTACCGGAATTATTCTCTTTTTATTGACAGGCTGGATGAGGCGATAAGCGGCCAGCAGCAGGTGGTTAGGGAGGCGCAGGGAAGGATTGATGCTGCCAAGGCTGCCTGGCAGGATTGTGAGAAAAAACGGGCTTCTTACGAGATTTTGCAGGAACGCGCGCGGGCCAAGGAAATGAAGAAGGCGGCACGGCGGGAGCAGAAAGAGGCGGATGAGTTTAACAGCAGGCGGGCCCGCATGGTCAAAATGGGGTAGCGCAGAAGAGGAGGACGAGAGATGGGCATGTCGTTATTGATGGTGCAGCCGCTTCCGGATGCCGGGAAAAATGCGGCAACGGGCACAGGCACAAGCAGCAAGGGCCAGGGCAATGGGACGGGTAATCCTTTCCAGGCGCTTTTGGATGGCAGAATTGCTGAACACTCTCCGGAACGCATGCCGGTTGCTGTTTCTGATGCGCATCAGGAGACGGTTTCTAATCAGGAGACGGTTTCTAATATGGATTCTCCGGCAGCACAGCCGGAAAAGGGTGCTGAGACGGAACCGGCGCAGGCAAGCGGGCAGGTTGGCGAGGAAGAGGGCGCCAGCCTGGCTGAGCAGGATGAAAAAGGGGATGTCCAAATAGTTCCCGGCGGAGAGGCAGCGGTGCTGGCGCAGATTATGGCAGCTATGGCAGGCTCGCAGTCTGTGGAGACGGAGCCGGTTGCAGTATCTGGCGAAGATGCCGCCGGGCTGACTGATGAAAATGGTGTATCGCTGCTGGCGGCGGTTTCCGGTGAGACAGCTGAGGATGGCCTGTCTTTGCCAGTGGCGGCTGAAACCGGAGGCGATGCTTTGGCAGGCCGCCAGGACGGGAAAGCGGACGGGGCGGTTTACGGCCGGGTACAGGCAGAGGCCGGAGAAAAGGCGGCTGATACAGCCAGGCCTCTGGCTACAGAAGAGCAGGCCGCATCGGGCAGGGTTGATACGGCTGACGGGGATGCAGAAAATGTGACGGCAATGACGCCTGCCAGAGCAACAGCTTCAGCTGCAACAACGGCTGCAGCTTCGTCTGGCGCGGGAGAGGCAAGGCAGATGCCGGTTGCATCACAGGGCGCTTTGCCGTCTTCTTCGGAGCAGGCGGTATTTATGCAGCCGGTACAGCCGGTTGCCCAGGCAGCGGCTGCGGCCGCGCCGGTTCAGGCCGGACCCGTTGAGGCTCGGATTATGCAGCCGGTGGGAACGCCTGAATGGACTCAGGCAATTGGACAGCGGGTGTTGTGGATGGTGGGGCAAGAGCAGCAAAGTGCTTCGCTGGTGTTAAATCCGCCTGACCTGGGGCCGGTAAGGGTGGTTGTAAGCGTTTCCAATAATCATGCTTCGGCCAATTTTTTCTCGGCAAATCCGGATGTCAGACAGGCGCTGGAAGGATCTTTGCCGCGCCTGCGCGAGATGATGGAAGGCGCGGGTATCCAGCTGGGACAGGCCCAGGTGGGAGCGGAAAATTCCGGAGGGTTTCAGCAGGAATCAGGAACTTCGGGCGGCAGGGCGGCTGGTAATGGCAGCGACAATCTTGATGGTGAGGGCGGCGCTTTGGCGGCAGTGACGGGAACAGCGGGAAGCGTGCAGGCTGAACAGGTTATTGCAAGGGGGCTGGTGGATACGTTTGTTTAGGCGGACAAGGATGATGCAGCCGGTTTGTTCTGTAATGTGCTGCGTTGTCTTATTATTGGTATAATCTGACGCCAATGGTTTTCTAGGGTTCCGCGGCTACAGCCGGACTGGTCCGAGAGAAAACGCACAGGGAAAGCCTTGTGTTCACGGAAGGATAAAAGCCTGGGAGAGATATTTTTCTCTTCCAGGCTTTTTTGCATGAAAGGAAAACAGAATGTCGTGGTTTTGGCTGTTTGCTGCCGGGCTGCTGGAGGTGGTGTGGGCGGCGGCGCTGAAGGCTTCAAACGGGTTGAGTGTGCCGTTTTTTTCTGTTGCTGCCGTAGCAGGGATGGCTGCCAGTGTTTGTTTTCTGGCGGCGGCGCTGAAAAGGCTGCCGATGGGGACGGCTTATGCGGTGTGGACGGGAATCGGGACGCTGGGTACGGCAGTGTTCGGTAGGGTGTTTCTGTCGGAGCCGTTTGATGTAGCGCACATGGCCTGCATCGGGATGATTTGCGCCGGTATCGGCGGCCTGAAGTGGATTGACGGGCGATTGGGGAAAAAGCCGTGACGGCATGGTTTTGGCTGTTTGCTGCCGGGCTGCTGGAGGTGGTGTGGGCTGTGGCAATGAAAGTTTCGCAGGGGATGACACGGAAGGTACCGGCAGTTGTGACGGTTGCAGGTATTCTCGGAAGTTTTTATTTTCTGGGCTTGTCGCTGGCGGATTTGCCGCTTGGCACGGCTTATGCGATATGGACAGGGACGGGAACGCTGGGCGCGGCGGTATTGGGTATGGCGCTGTTCAGGGAGCCTGCCGGATTCCTGAGATTTTTGTGTATTGCACTGATTCTGGCCGGGACAGCGGGATTGAAGTTCCTGGCAGAGTGACCCTTGCGGTTTTTTTCCGGCGTTTTTTTGCAGAGACTGGTTTGCCTGCTTATCGTGAGGCTGTAAAATAAGGAGAATTATGTGCGCCCGGTTTTCAGGCCGGGCGGGGGTTTATTGTTTTAACGCGACATGAACGGGAAGACAGATACCCGGAAAGGCAAGTGATGGCGGCAAACAAGGAAGCAGCTGAAGGTGCGGAAGAAGGCGCAAAGAAAAAAGGCAAGGGCAAGCTGATTATCATTTTGGCGGTGGTGCTTGTCCTGATTTTGGGCGGAGCCGGCGGCGGCTGGTACTGGTGGTCGCATCAGAATGCGGACGAGGTTGCCGCAGACGATGACGATGGGGATTCGATGCCGGTCAAGAAGAAAAAGAAGAAGAAAAAGAAAAAAGAGGAAGGCGAGGAGGAAAAAGCGCCTGTGTTTGTTTCGCTGGATGCTTTTACGGTTAATTTGCAGGGCGAGGAAGGGCAGCTTTTGCAGACTGCTATTACGCTCCAGATGGTGGATGATGAGGATGCGACGAAGCTCAAACAGCACTTGCCGTTGATAAGAAGCCGCCTTTTGATGCTGCTTTCCAGCAAGCATCCGCAGGAGGTGCTGACGGCGGAAGGGAAGACCAAGCTGGCCGAGGAAATTGCCGCACAGATACGGCAGCCGTTTCTCCCGGGGGATTATCCGCTGGAAATCGTCAATGTGCTGTTTACTTCGTTTATTGTCCAGTGAATCGGTATTGTTTCGGGTAAGCGGATATGGCAACGGAAACTTTTCTTTCCCAGGAGGAGGTTGACGCCCTGTTGCGGGGCGTGACAGGTGCCGAGGACGAGCCGGAGGAGGTTGAGGAGGAGACGGGCGTCCGTTCGTACAATCTTGCCACGCAGGAGCGGATTGTCCGCGGCCGGATGCCGACGCTGGAGATTATGAACGAGCGGTTTGCCCGTTTGCTGCGTATTGGCATGTTCAATTTTTTGCGGCGCAATACGGAAGTTTCTGTCGGGCCGGTGCGCGTATCGAAGTACAGCGAGTTTATCCGCAACCTGGTGGTGCCTTCCAATTTCAATCTGGTGCATATCAAGCCGCTCAGGGGAACGGGGCTGGTGGTGATTGAACCGGCGCTGGCTTTTCTGATTGTGGACAATTTGTTTGGCGGGGACGGCCGTTTTCACCTGCGTGTGGAAGGACGGGACTTTACTCAGGTGGAACAGCGCGTGATTCACCGCACGCTGGACATTATTTTTGAGAATTACGCCAAGTCGTGGGAGCCGGTTTATCCGATCGAGTTTGAGTTTATCCGGTCGGAGATGAATCCGCAGTTTGCCAATATTGCCACGCCAAGCGAGGTGGTGGTGTCTTCTTCGTTCCGCCTGGATCTGGGCGACAACGGCGGCTCTATCCATGTCTGCACGCCTTATACGATGATTGAGCCGGTGCGGGATATTCTGACTTCGAGTATGCAGGGCGAGGCGCTGGAGGTGGACCGGCGCTGGGTGAGGCTGCTCAAGCAGCAGATTCAGACAGCGGAGGTGGAGATTGTGGCCGAGCTTGGTACGGCCCGAACGGATGTGGAGGGGCTTCTGGCTATGAAGCCAGGCGATATTTTGCCCCTGAATGTGCCGGAAACGATTGAGGCCAAGGTGGACGGCGTGCCGATCATGGAGTGCTCTTATGGCAAGATGAACGGGCAATATGCGCTGAAGGTGGAGCGGCTGATCAGTATTTCAGCCGAAACGCCAGGATTAGGAGAGAGGAATGTCGGAGACGACTGATAAACCGGAAGCAGGCAGCGCGGCAGACGACTGGAGCGCGGCGTTGGCAGAAGAGGCCGCTGCAAAGGAAGCAGCGGCAGAGGAGGACAAGGCGGCTGATGATATGGCTGCCTGGGGCGCTGCGTTGGCAGAGCAGGCTGAATCGGAGGCAATGGCGCAGGCGGAAAGCGCGGTTGCCAAGGATGCGCCTGCTGCCTCGGCGGAGCAATCTGTGCAGGCGGGCGGCGAAACCGGCAAGCCGCCGCGCGATATTGATTTTATTCTGGATATCCCCATCCAGATGACGGTGGAGCTGGGCCGCACAAAACTGCCGATCAAGAACCTGCTTCAACTGGCGCAGGGTTCTGTGGTGGAGCTGGACGGGCTGGCTGGCGAGCCGATGGATGTGCTGGTTAACGGTTGCCTGATTGCGCAAGGGGAAGTGGTGGTGGTTAATGACAAGTTCGGTATTCGTCTTACGGATGTGATTACGCCTGCCGAGCGGATCAGAAAGCTGAACCGCTGATGCGCCGCCTGTTTGTTACGCTGCTTTTTGGCGTGATTTTCTCGCCGGCAGCTGTTTATGCACAACAAGCGCCGGCGCAGGCGACTGTGTCTGTTGCGCCGCCGGTTTCTTCAGCAGGCTATCTGTTCCAGGGAATTTTTGGTCTCCTTGTGGTGCTGGGACTGATGTGGGCGGCATGGTGGCTTGTGCGGCGCACGGGGTTTAACCGCGCTTTTTCCGGCGTGAATATGCGGGTAGTCGGCGGGCTTTCTGTTGGCAATCGCGAGCGGGTGATGGTGGTGGAAATCGGGGAACATTGGTTGATTCTGGGAGTGACGCCTACCCAGATCAATACGCTGGCGACGATGCCCAGGCAGGAGTTGCCGGAAGGGGCAGGCGAGGCGGCTTCGCCTTCTTTTGCTGTATGGCTCAAAAAGGTGATGGATCGGCGAAATGATGAGAACAAGTCATGACAGTGCAGGGAAACGCCGGATGCGGGGATGTTTTCTGGCGTTTTTCCTGTTGTTCCTGCCGGTTGCAGCGGCGGCCCAGGGCTTGCCGGCACTGACGGCGACACCGGCGCCGGGCGGCGGCCAGACTTATTCGCTTTCGATTCAGACGCTGATTTTTTTGACGGCGCTTTCTTTTATTCCTGCCGCGCTGTTGTTGATGACGAGTTTTACGCGGATTGTGATTGTTTTCTCGCTTTTGCGCCAGGCAATTGGCACGCAGGGTTCACCGCCCAATCAGGTGATGGTGGCGCTGGCGCTTTTCATGACGTTTTTTGTGATGTCGCCGGTCTTTAACCAGATTTATGATGAGGCTTACAAGCCGTTTTCGGAAAACCGGATTACGATGCAGGAAGCATACGAGAGAGGAAAGGTTCCGCTGAAGGCGTTTATGCTCAAGCAGACGCGAAAGACGGATCTGGAGATGTTTCTCCAGATGGCAGATATTCCAGAAGTGCAGGATGAAAAAGATCTGCCGATGAGCGTTTTGGTGCCTTCTTTTGCGACCAGCGAGCTGAAGACGGCATTTCAGATCGGCTTTGCTATTTTCCTGCCGTTTCTGATTATTGATATGGTGGTAGCCAGTGTGCTGATGTCGATGGGGATGATGATGGTATCTCCGGCGATTGTTTCTCTGCCGTTCAAGCTGATGTTGTTTGTGCTGGCGGACGGGTGGCACCTGATTATCGGTTCGCTTGCGCACAGTTTTTACTAACGGGGCGGGATAATGACACCGGAAAGTGTAATGACACTGGGCCGCCAGGGCGTGGAAATAACGCTGATGCTGGCTGCGCCGCTGCTTTTGACGGCACTGGCGATTGGCCTGATTGTGAGTATTTTCCAGGCGGCGACCCAGATTAACGAGACAACGTTGTCGTTTATTCCCAAGATGGTGGGGATTTTTGTGATGCTGGTGATTGCCGGCCCGTGGATGATGACGGTGATGACCAATTTCATGCAGCAAGTGTTTACCAGTATTCCTTTTATGGCCGGGTAGCGCGGTTTTGGCGCAAGGCGGGAAAAGGCGGGGTTGGCAATGGTGACGTTTGGCAGTAATGATCTGCTGATCTGGGTTTCGTCTTTTATTTGGCCGCTGACACGTATTTTGGGGCTGATTGCCACTGCGCCGCTTTTCAGCGCGACAGGAATTCCCATGCGGATACGTATCCTGACGGGTGTGTGTGTTGCGCTGGCGGTTTCTCCTTCTGTTCCGGTTGAGCTGGCGGTGGATCCGCTTTCCCCGACGGGTTTTCTTATTTTGGTGCAGCAGTTTCTGATAGGCAGTGCCATGGGGCTGGCAATGCGTTTTGCGTTTTCGGCTATGGAGATGGCGGGAACGGCTGTAGGCATGACGATGGGGCTGGGGTTCGCCACGTTTTATGACCCGCAGACACGGGGGCAGTCTTCAGCAATCAGCCAGTATTTTGCTCTGCTGGTGCTGACGCTTTATGTGGCGGCCAATTTTCATTTGCTGATGCTCTCGGTGCTGGTGGAGAGTTTTACCACGCTGCCGGTTGCGGGCACGCCGATGGGCAAGGATGGGTTTTTCCTGATTGTGAAGTGGGGCGGCATGATTTTTGCCTACGGTCTGCAACTGGCGCTGCCGATTCTGGCAGCACTTCTGGTAGCTAATATTACGCTGGGTATTTTGACCAGGGCCGCGCCGCAGCTGAATTTGTTTGGGATTGGTTTTCCAGTGACGATTGCGACCGGTTTTGTCATGATTGCATTGATGCTGGTTTATATGGAGCCGCCGCTGGAACAGCTTTTTATTGAGGTGTTCGGTTTGATCAGGAAGTTGGGCTCTGCCGAATTTTTCCCACATTAATCAAGGCATTATATGCCACTTCTCCTGTTTTTTATGCGATAATATTTCCGTTATCCGGAAAAGCGCACAGGAGCGTTTTTCCGAAATGGGGTTCCTGCGCCGGAATGGTGCGCAATTCTGTTTTTTTTGTGTGAGGTTGATACGATGCAAAAGTTTCTGACTGCTTCTTTCGTTGCGGCAGGATTGGCTCTGGCTCTGCCTTTTTCCGCCCATGCCGAGAATACCGATGTTCAGCTTGCTACGGCAGGCCATATCAGCGCGCATTATCAGTGCGATCTGGGTAATAAGCTGACGGTGTATAAAAATGCGGCGGATAACAGCTATGTTAATCTGCGTTGGCAAAACAGGATGTACCGTTTGAGCCGCCAGCAGACTTCTACCGGTGCGGAACGTTATGAAAACAAGGCCGACGGCCTGGTTTTAATCAGTATTCCATCCAAGAGTATGCTGTTTGATTCCAAAAAGGGCCGTCAGCTTGCGAATGAATGCCGCAGCCCGGAGCAGGCGCGCAAGCGGCCGGCTTCGCGGCAGTAATGTCCGTTGGCCGTTATGGCCCAGCCGGGCTATAATATTGGCTTTATCCTGATTTGAATGGCTCTTTCGGGAGCCATTTTTTATGTTGTCTGGAGAACGCATGTCCTCTTTAATTGAACGCACTCTTGATGATTTCCCGGCCGGTTCTGCCGGCAGGGGCCGTTTTTATTCTCTTCCGAAACTGGGCAGGGAGCTGGGCCTGGATTTATCGCGCCTGCCGGTTTCGATTCGCATTGTGCTGGAATCGGTGCTGCGCAATTGCGATGGGGTAAAGGTGACCGAGGCGCATGTGCGGCAGCTTGCTGCATGGGAGGCAAACGCCAAACGGGTTAACGAGATTCCGTTTGTTGTGGCGCGGGTGCTGCTTCAGGATTTTACGGGGATTCCGCTTCTGGCTGATCTGGCTGCCATGCGTAATGTAGCGGTAAGAATGGGCAAGGACCCGAAGAAGATTGAGCCGCTGGTGCCCGTGGATCTGGTGGTGGATCATTCTGTGCAGATTGATCATTCGGCCCGCCCGGATGCGCTGGATCTGAATATGAAGCTGGAGTTTGAGCGCAATCATGAGCGCTACCAGTTTATGAAATGGGGAATGCAGGCGTTTGAAACGTTTGGCGTGGTGCCGCCGGGGTTCGGTATTGTCCATCAGGTGAATATGGAACATCTGGCGCCGGGAGTACACCGCAAGACAGATGCGGAAAAAGGGGAGGTGTATTACCCGGATACGCTGGTAGGCACGGATTCACATACGACGATGATTAACGGGGCCGGCTCGGTTGGCTGGGGTGTCGGCGGGATTGAGGCTGAAGCAGCTATGCTGGGGCAGCCGGTTTATTTCCTGACGCCGGATGTGATCGGCATGCATCTGACGGGACAGCTGGCAGCTGGCTGCACGGCAACGGATCTGGTGCTGGCGGTAACAGAGCGGCTTCGCAAGGAACGGGTTGTCGGGAAGTTTGTGGAATTTTTCGGCGAAGGCGCGGCTTCGCTTTCGGCGACAGACCGGGCTACGATTGCCAATATGGCGCCGGAATACGGTGCGACGATCGGCTTTTTCCCGGTGGATGAGGCAACGGTGGCCTATTTCCGCCAGACAGGGCGCAGTGAGGAGGCTGCTGCTGTGCTGGAGAGCTATTTCCGGGCGCAGGGGATGTTTGGTATTCCCGGTGAAGGACAGATTGACTATACCAGGGTGGTGACGCTGGATCTGGGGTCGATTGAGCCTTCCCTTGCCGGGCCGAAGCGTCCGCAGGACCGGATTGCGCTGGGTAATTTGAAGAGGCGGTTTACAACGCTGTTTTCGCAGCCGGTGGCTGAAGATGGCTTTGGCAAAAAGGCTGATGACCTTGAGGCGGTTTATCCGACAGCAGACGGGGATAGCCTTTCCAACGGGGATGTGCTGATTGCCGCGATTACATCGTGTACGAATACGAGTAATCCGGCAGTGCTGCTGGCGGCCGGGCTGCTGGCGAAAAAGGCGGTGGAGGCCGGGCTTAAGGCTGCGCCGTCAGTCAAGACATCGCTTGCGCCTGGTTCGCGTATGGTAACGGCTTACCTGGGCAAGGCGGGGCTGCTGCCGTATCTGGAACAGCTGGGTTTCGGGGTGGCTGCTTATGGCTGCACAACGTGTATCGGCAACTCCGGCGATTTGTCGCCGGCGTTAAACGAGGCGATTGTCAAACATGATGTGGTTGCGGCAGCGGTATTGTCGGGCAACCGCAATTTTGAGGCGCGTATTCACCCGAATATCCGGGCCAATTTCCTGGCATCTCCGCCGCTGGTGGTGGCGTATGCGATTGCGGGCAATGTAAGAAAGGATTTGACAACCGAGCCGCTGGGTACAGGAAAAGACGGCAAGGCTGTGTATCTGAAGGATATCTGGCCGAGCCAGGCAGAAGTGGCGGCATTGATGCCGCTGGCGCTGGATGCAGCGGCTTTCCGCCGTAATTATGCGGATATCCGGAATGCGCCGGGCCTGTTGTGGGAAAAGATTGGCGGGTTTGCGACAGGGAATGTCTATGACTGGCCGGTTTCGACCTATATTGCCGAGCCGCCGTATTTTGACGGGTTTGCAATGACGCCACCGGCTGGTTCGGCCAATATTGCGGGCGCAAGGGCGCTGGCGATTTTTGGCGATATGATTACGACAGACCATATTTCGCCTGCGGGAGCGATTCAGGAACAAAGCCCTGCCGGGCAATGGCTGGTGGCGCATGGTGTGCCCCGCGCCGCGTTCAATTCGTTTGGCGCGCGCAGGGGGAACCATGAGGTGATGATGCGCGGGACGTTCGGCAATGTACGTATCCGCAATCTGATGCTGCCTGCCGATGCACAGGGCAGGCGCAAGGAAGGCGGATTTACGGTTTACCAGCCGAAGGGTGAGACGATGCCGATTTTTGATGCGGCGATGCGTTATTGTGAGGAGCAGGTGCCGACGGTGGTTTTTGGCGGCGAGGAATATGGCGCCGGTTCGTCCCGCGACTGGGCGGCGAAGGGGTCGCGGCTTTTGGGGGTTCGTGCGGTGATTGTCCGCTCGTTTGAGCGTATCCACCGTTCCAACCTGGTTGGCATGAGTGTGCTGCCGCTCCAGTTTACGGGGAATGACAGTGTGCAATCTTTGGGCCTGAAGGGAGATGAGACGTTTGATCTGCTGGGGCTGGAGACGATTGAGCCGTTAAAAGAGGTGAAGCTGGTGATTCATCGCAAAGATGGCGCTTCACAGACGGTACCGCTGCTTTTGCGCATTGATACGCCGGTTGAGGTGGAATATTACCGGCATGGCGGCATTTTGCCATATGTGCTGCGCCAGCTTTTGGCTGATTGACAGACAGGACGTGCTTTGAATATCCCCCGCTGTGCCGGGGGATTTTTTGCCCCGGATGCGGTGAAAATTGCCGCTACCCAGAGAGGTTGTGTTTCCTAGTGTATTTTGGTTGTATCGTATGACGGTTATCCTGGTGATGACATAACAAGACCGGGATGCCTGGGCACAGAGGGGTACATCTCCATGCTGTCCACCAGAAGCCGATACTTTTTTTCGCCTGGACAAGCACAACAGGTAAATAATAGAGGCAGTTGTTTTTCAGGACGACTGGCCGGCATTTTTTCATCAGCCTGTTTTCCTCTACGTGAAAAATTCCGGTTTTATTTATTCCTTTCTGACACATCGGCAAGACAGCAAGCAGGTAAAATAAGATAGATGAGATCAGTACGCAGACACCACAAAAGGCGTATCAGGAAGAAACGTGCCCATTACTGCAATGGGCATATTGGCAAATTTGTCGAAACGCCAAAGATGTGCAGTTGCTGGATGTGCGGCAATCCCAGGCGGTATGCGAAAGGAAAAGAACAACTCACTATTCAGGAGCGCCGGTTTCAGGATAGTGAGATAGAGGAATAGATATAGGGTGTCAGCAATTATTACGCGGCCTTTTTATGGCGGCGGAATGATTTTTTATATCAAATCCTTTTTGCAATAATTTTTTCCTGGTCTGTCATTTTTGTTTCCGGCATTATATCCGGCGATTCCCTGATGATATTTGCCAGATAATATGAAATGTCCTGATAAAGCTGGCCGGCGGGATAAACTTCTTCAAGACCTGGTTTTCCGAGAAGCGGCGGGTGGCTGATTACCATGATGCCGTGTCGTTTTAAACGGCAAATGAAAACAGGCAATGCTGCCATAGTACAAAGCATTTTTAAAAACGGCATTTCCCTGTTATACCGGTTCAGCAAAAGCCGGTCTTTCCCAAAGAATGGTTTGCTGACAAATAGATTCAAATGTTTTTCAGGGTTGAATATTACATAACTGTTACTGTCCTGGTGTCTGAAGCATTTATTGTACTGAAAGACAGGAAAACATTTTCCGCAAACGATCAGATAGGTTTCTTTCACACTTTCATAACCATATACCCGCTGTCCTGTTGGTGTGTAGTATGTCCGGCCGATTACCAAATCCGGAAATTCATCATGCAGGCTGTTCAGGGACCACCTGTTCTTGCAATCAATAGTTAAGACCTGGTTTTGAGCGGATATATCGTTTTTTCATCCGGTATGGGATAATTTTTTCGTTTATTAAACTATTTTGTTATCTTCGTCATGGAATCGTAATAGTCATGGTATTTTGACAGGATTTTCATGGGTTGACTCCAGAATAGCTCATAGCCGGGCGGGTATATCATTCGCTATAAACCAAAAGAGGCATCCATTTTGGGGTATGCCGTTTTGCATCAGATACGATTGTTTGGCAGGGCAGCGCAAAAAACATGATATTTATCTGAATGATATCAGTATATGGTGTGCAATGTAGTTGCAGATGGGTATGTTAAAGGGATCGTTTCTGTGAAATATGTCAGTTACCTGAAAAGTTTTAATGGCGGCATTGCATGAAAATTGGGCATATTGTTTTGGCTGCCGGAATTGGCAAGGTGAATCCCCTGGCGTGCCAGGGGATTTTTTTATCCTAGAAACGGTGAAAGAGGCCAAGCTGGAAGGTGAAGGCGTGTTTGCTGTCTTGTTCTTTGCCCCGGTAGAAGGCGGCTGTAAAAGGGGTGCCAAAGTCGGTAAAGGAAGTTTTTGTGTAAAGCTGGGTGCGGCTGGAGAGGTTATGGGTGTAGCCGATGGCGTATTTTGTTGCCTTGCCAGGGCCGGGCTGCCCGGCTGTGCCGTCTATATGGGGGTCTTTGAGGCGGCTGTGGTTAATCAGCAGGTCGATGATGCCGGGGCGGGTTGTCCATTTGATGCCGGCTATCCAGGATTGCTGGCGGGAGCGGATGCCGCCTGCCGCGCCGCAGCTTTCTGCCAGCTCAGCGTTGCTGTATTTCCCGTTTTTCCAGCCGTTATCCCGGGTGTGCTCATAGCCGATGGAGAAGCGAAGGGGTCCGTATGTGTATGCGCCGCCGAGGTTCCACAGGCTGGCGTTGCCTGAATCGGCTTTCCGGCTCCAGCTGCCGAGGATGAAGAAGGGGCCTCGGTCGTATCGCAGGGAGGCGGCATAGCCGTCATGGTCTTTGCCGGCGAAAGCTGCCGAACCGGGTTCAGGCTGCCGGCTGTTTTGGCCGAGCGAATAGGCGGCGCGCAGGTAAAGGCCATGCCATGCGGGACTGTCGTAACGCAGGGTGTTGCTGATGCGGACAAGGCGCTGTGAGCTGCGCAGCATACTGGCGGGGCCGTCCTGGTTAAAGGGATCCAGTACGCGGAAGGTTTCGGTAGCGACTTCGTTTAAGCGGCCGAAGCGCAGGCTGCCCCAGTTGCCGGCCAGCCCCATGTTGGCTGCGCCTTCCCATTGAGCCCCTTCACTGCTTTCAAGCCGGCCGTTCTGGAGAGTGAAGCGGGTTTGCAGGTCGAAGGTGGCTTTCAGTCCGCCGCCCAGGTCTTCAATGCCTTTGATGCCCAGGGCATTGCTGTCGTTTTCATCCATGCGCCAGTCTTTTCCGGTTTCTTTGACATAGCCGATGTCTGTCCAGCCATAGAGGGTGACGGCGCTTTGGGACAGGGCATGGCAGGCGGGAAGGAGAAAGCTTGCCAGCACAAGGGCAAGGCGCAAGGGATGTTTTGGCATAAGGCGGCAGGTTATGTCAGGTCGGATGGAAAGGCAAAGAAAAACATTCATCCTGGCAGGATAGCCTGAACGGAAACGGAAGGGGTTGATTTGCGCCAAAGGGGGAGCTTGCTGCCGGGTAAGGGATTTAGGCGTAGGGGTCGGCGATGCGGAAACGGGCGAGGATGCGGGTTTCCAGGGCTTCCATTTCGGCTGCTTCGTTCTCTGTTTCGTGGTCGTAGCCCTGGGCATGCAAAACGCCGTGGATGATAAGGTGGGCCAGATGGGCGGCCGGGGTTTTGCCTTGTGCTTTGGCTTCGGCAAGGATGACATCGGCGCACAGGATGATGTCGGCTTCGGCAGCGGCTTCGCTTTCCGGATCCGGGCTGGTATTGCCATAGGCGAAGGTCAGGACATTGGTGGCGTAGTCTTTTTTCCGGAAATCGCGGTTGAGGGCGCGGCCTTCGGCTTCGCCGACAAAACGCAGGGCTATGGCGGCGGGTTGTTGCAGGGCGGCGCGCACCCAGCGGCGTATCTGCGGCCGGGAGGCCGCGTTTTGCAGGCGCAGGTCTGCGTACTGGATGGAGAGGGAGAGGGGAAAATCGGGTTTCATGGTTTTTCTGCTTTTGAGGCAATTTTGTTTTCTTTTCTGGCGGCGGATTGTTCGCGTTTTGCCGCTGCGCCGGCTTTTTCATAGGCTTCGACGATGCGGGCAACCAGGGGGTGGCGGACGATATCCACGCTGGAAAAGCGGATCATGCTGATGCCGCGTACGTTTTTCAGGATGCGCAGGGAATCAACGAGACCGCTTTTCTGGCTGGATGGCAGGTCGATCTGGGTAATGTCGCCGGTAATGACGGCACGGCTGCCAAAGCCGATGCGTGTCAGGAACATTTTCATCTGTTCCGGCGTGGTGTTTTGTGCTTCGTCCAGGATGACGAAGGCGTTGTTGAGTGTGCGGCCCCGCATGTAGGCAAGCGGGGCGATTTCAATGACCTGTTTTTCAAAATAGCGCTGGGTGCGTTCAAAGCCCAAGAGATCGTACAGGGCGTCGTAAAGGGGGCGCAGGTAGGGATCGACTTTCTGGGCCAGGTCGCCGGGCAAAAAGCCGAGGCGTTCGCCTGCTTCGACAGCCGGGCGGGTGAGGATGACACGCTGCACGCTTTCCCGTTCAAGCGCATCCACGGCACAGGCAACAGCGAGGTAGGTTTTGCCGGTGCCTGCAGGGCCAATGCCAAAGGTGATGTCGTGTTCCAGGATGGCTTTGAGGTAATCCACCTGCATGGGGGTGCGCCCGCGCAGGTCGGTACGGCGGGTTTTCAGAACAGGACTGGAGACTTCGGCTTCGGCAAGGATGGCAGCGGGGACGCCGGTAGCCAGGTTGGCGTCGATAGCGCGCATTTCCACAAGGGCAAGCTGGATATCATCCAGTGAAAGCGGCGCAGTGGAGACGGCGTAAAAGTGTTCCAGGAGGTTGTGCGCTTTCAGGGCTTCTTTTCCGGTCAGGATGAATTTGCCGCCACGGCGGGTGATGTCGATATCCAGGGCGGATTCAATCTGGCGGATGTTTTCGTCCATAGGGCCGCAGAGGTTGGCCAGGCGGGTGTTGTCTTCCGGTTCAGGGGCAAAGTAGAGTATGGTTGCGGCTGCTCTGGCAGGTTGCATGTTGTTTGCCGGCGGGGTCTTTTTCACGTTACGCTCCACGGGATGGCGGTTGATTTTGAGCTGGATCCAGCCTGCCATAGTTTATATGGACGGGCCGGACCAGGGAAAGGGGCAGGTCAAGAATGTGTGACAGGGGAAAGGGCATTATCCGGACGGGCTGTTATGCCGGGATGCCTGTCAGGGCATGGCGGGAAGCGCCGGTGATGCGGATGGCTGCCATGCTGCCAACGGCAAGGGGCGCATCTTCAGTGGCGGTAATATGCACCACACGATTGCTGTCGGTCCTGCCCTGCCATTGGGGGCCTGGCCGGCAGCTTTCGATGAGGACGCGCAGGGTGGTATTGACCATGGCCTGGTTATGACGCGCGGTGTGTTCGTCTATGCAGGCTTGGAGACGGCGAAGCCGTTCTTTGCGGACGTCAAGCGGAATATCCATCGGCAGGGCCGCTGCGGGAGTGCCAGGGCGCGGGCTGTACAGGAAGCTGAAGCTGTGGTCAAAGTCAACTTCGTCGATGAAGCGCATCATGGCGTCAAAGTCGGCATCGGTTTCGCCGGGAAAGCCAACGATGAAGTCGCTGGAGACCAGGATACCGGGCCGGATGGCGCGGAGGCGGCGGATGATGGATTTGTATTCCAGCGTGGTGTAGCCGCGCCGCATGGCTGCAAGGATGCGGTCGGAGCCGTGCTGGGCAGGCAGGTAAAGATGGTTGACGAGTTTGGGCACCCGTTCGTAGGCGGCAATGAGGCGTGCCGAAAATTCGGTGGGGTGGCTGGTGACAAAACGGATGCGCTCAATGCCCGATATGGCGGCGATGTGTTCGACAAGCAGGGCAAAGTCGGCTTTTTCGCCGCCGGCCATGTCGCCCCGGTAGGCGTTGACGTTCTGTCCGAGCAGAAGGATGTCTTTGACGCCCTGTTCGGCCAGTCCGGCAATTTCTTCAAGGATGCTGTCCAGCGGGCGCGAGATTTCCTTGCCGCGGGTATAGGGGACGATGCAGTAGCTGCAAAAGCGGCCGCAGCCTTCCATGATGGTAACGGAAGCGGTTGGCGCATCCACACGGGGAGGCGGCAGGCAGTCGAATTTTTCAATTTCCGGGAAGCTGACGTCAACCTGCGGCTTGCCGGTGCGCTGGCAGGCTTTGATCATGGCGGGAAGCCGGTGAAAGGTTTGCGGCCCGAAAACCAGGTTGACGTAAGGGGCGCGGCGGATGACAGCTTCGCCTTCCTGGGATGCCACGCAGCCGGATATGCCGATGAGCAGGCCGGGCCGGGTGTCTTTGAGTTTGCGCAGGCGGCCAAGGTCGGAAAAGACTTTTTCCTGGGCTTTTTCACGGACGGAGCAGGTGTTAAGGATGATCAGATCGGCTTCTTCCGGAGAATCTGTGCGGGTATAGGCGCATTCGGCTTCAAGAAGATCAAGCATCCTGGCTGAATCGTAATCGTTCATCTGGCAGCCGAAGGTGCGGATAAAGGCTTTCTTTTTCATGCGTTGCCTGTCTGTTGGCGGGTTGGGCAAAAGAGGAAAGTGTATGCTGATTTTGCCGGGGACGCAAAGCCGGCTTTCCTTTTGAGGTGTCGTTGCCGTAAGGGGGTTTTGTTGCCATAATTGTTTTCAGGATATAAAGGCGATCGGTTTTCAGGTACGGCAGGAAGCGTTGTTTTTTCAGGAGGCGCAGGATGGATAAAAAACGGAGGCTCCCGGGCTTGCAGGAATGGGGAAGGTTTGTATGCGCGCTGTTTCTGGCAGGGTGTTTGCTGCCTGCTGCGGCGCAGACGGGGTGTACGGAGGCCATGGCGGAAAAGCTGGTTCGCCAGAACCTGGATTTACGGCTGCGGTTTTTGCAGAATGAAGGGTTGATGCCTGCATATGAGGCGGCGGTAGCCAGACAGTCGGCGCAGGTTGGGCAGTGGATTGCTGACGGGCAGTGGGATGGCGTATGCCGGGAGGTATTCGGGATACTTGCTGTGGCTGATGATGTGCTGGCGGGTGGAAACGGCCAGGCCAGGCCGTTGAAAACACCCTGGAACAAGTGTACGCCGGAAAAGATGCTTTCTTTGGCAGATGAATATGACCTGATTTGCCTGCCACAGCGGCGTATTGAAAATTGTGCCCGGCGGGAGCTGACACCGTTGAGACGAGAGCTGATTAACCTGAAGGCGCAGGCCGGAAAGGGCGATTTGATGGCATCCCGGTATGTGGATCGGACTTGCGAGCTGTACACGGATTTGTTAAAGATACTGAATGAATAGTATGTTGCTACGCTAGGAGGTGCATGGACAGCGGCGGCTGCTTGAGAGGGGCCGCCGTTTTTTTGTGTGCCAGGCAGGACGACAGATTGGCGTAAACAGGTTGTCAATGGGAAAAGGGATGTTGTTTCGGATGGGAATAAGACGGAAGCAGACGTTTTTTCTGCGTTGTCTGGCTGCGCTGGCGTGCCTGTTTTTGCCGGCAGTTTTTCATGTTGTGGCGGCAGAGACGGTTTTGGGCAGGGTGTAGCGGCGCGCGATAAATTAAAGCGTTACGCGCAATAAACCACCTGCCCAATCATTTGCACAGACTGCAAAACAATTACACTAGCTGCAAACGCATGGTGAAATATCCCTGTACAAAAACGACAGGAGACACCCATGCTCACCCAAATCCTTACCCGGATCGCCCCTGGTCTTACCCTCATTGCCGACTGGTGCGGTGAATTTGAAAAGCTCATTGCCCTACGGCATCTATATCCCAAAACAGTCAACAAACGCAAAGGTAATCTTGCACATCTAAAGCACGCTATCGGGCATATCCGTATCGGTGCTGTTAGGCCATTACACATTGCAGAAGCGGTACATCGAATATGGCTATCGGGACGGCAGAATACTGCCCGGCGCGTTTTGCTTGAGGCCAGGGAATGTTTTGCTGAAGCCGTGGCTGCCGGTTTGATTGGTTCTAATCCGGCTGTGTCTATTAAGCCTCTGCCTGTACAGATACGCCGCCAACGGATGAAATTGGAAGAGTGGCAGGCACTTTATGATGAATCCCTAAAGACTGAACCCGCATGGGTCAGCAGGATGCTGTTGCTGGCGCTGGTTACTGGACAACGTCGGGCTGATTTGCAAAAGATGGCTTTTGCTGATGTTAGAGACAATCATTTGTTTATTGAGCAGCAAAAAACAGGTGAACGGGTTGCTTTGCCTTTGAAACTCAAGTTAAAGCCTATCGGTATATCTCTTGGACAGGTTATTAGGTCTTGCAGGGATTATGCTGCTCACGGTAAAACCTTCCTGCGGAAGGATAACGGTCAGCCGCTTTGCCTTAACTATATGACGGCCAGGTTCCGCCATTTGTTTGTGCGGGTGCTTGACCGTAGTGATACGGGGTACAGGCCAACGCTACATGAGTGCCGGTCTTTGTCGGAACGACTTTACCGTGAACAAGGTATCAATACGCAAGTTCTGCTGGGTCACAGAAGTCAGGCTATGACGGACAAATATAATGATATGCGCGGGCTTGACAGGGAGAGGTTCAGGTTTTTGGTGGTGTAAATTACAAACCTCGCCTCGGCGGGGTTTTCTAAACTGCTATCCGGCGAACGCGTTCCGAAAGCATTAGCTATGCTGATGGCAGGTTCTATTCTACACTGGCCTGATCAGTCTTCTGGTTCAATGATTGAACGGCGTATTGTCATTTTAAGTTTTGTCTCATCTAATATGCCACTTTTACCAAAGTAATATATAAGGGAACAGGCAATAGAACTTATTGCTGTAAACCACACACAAAGCCAAAAGTCAGAACAGGCCTCTTCAAAATAAGGGAAACAGGACACACTGTACTTTTCATAACAGGCATATAAATCGAAACAATTATTCTTGTCGGCAAAATCAAACTTAAACCAAGCATAAACAAGGAGCGAGCCACATACAACTAGCATGAACCAGCAAACGAGCAAATTTATTTTCGATACAGACATTGCCGCAGGCCTTGTCAATGGGTTACCTTTATAATTCCTTTGCTTAAATAGTACCGTCTTGTAGAGCGGTCCAGTAATATTATTTTCTAACTGATCGACATGATATTCCCAGTTTTCTTGCCAGTGTTTACTGCCTTTATTAACGAATATCCATGCAAAACATAAAACGAACGCAATACAGGACAAAATTACGGATGCTGCGGCATGCTTTTGATTTATCGTGAAGCCAAAGCTACCTAAGATGAGTGTGATCAATGTCCAAAAATATGCTGTTCTCCTCCAATAGAGGTTAATCTCGAATTTTCGAATATCAAGCGCATACTTAAGAGCAAGCTTGTTTTTCTCACGACTACACCACCCAAGGATGTTGCGCACCTGAAAGGCTTCGTTATATTTTTCTTGATCTGACAGTTGTTTTTTGCTCATTCTGCTTTAATCCAGTAGCATCCATTCTAAACATGTCCAGTTTACCTCATTCACCAGTCAAAGTAGTGCGTTTTGCTTGGAGGATGACTTACATACCAAACTGGCGAACGCACTCAAAAACATTAGCAGCTTGCCAGTTGCCTTCATGACCATGTGGCCCTCAGCCACCTTACCCGCCGACGGCAAATGGATGGAGCGAAACGGCGATATCCTGACCATAGCCGACTATCCAGACCTCTTTGCCATCCTAGGAAACCTCTACGGGGGGAATGGCACCACCACATTCGCCTTGCCCGATGACAGAGGGCTTGTTGAGCGCGGCTGGGATCATGGGCGCGGATATGACAGCGCTCGCACATTCGGCTCCGAACAGGGGGATGCGATAAGAAACATCATAGGTGGTGTGCCCTTTCTGACGCTTTCTAGGGTCAATGCCGCCGAGGGCGCTTTCTACTGGGCACATCCTAACGTGACGGGCGCATATCAAAATACGTCGGGATATGGATCCGATAACCTGATATTCGATGCTTCCAGAGTAGTCCCAACTGCTCCAGAAAACCGGATGAAAAACCGAGCCTATCTTCCAATTATTAAAGTCTTGCCATAGTCACGGCAAAACCTTGATGATAGGGAGGTATGCGCGATTACGCATCCTGAATTCTGGCGCGGTATCAACCACATTTTTGTTTGAGAAAGAAATGTAATTAACGTTGCCGTTACCGCTTCCATATGCGCCGACATTGAAATGATTAAAAATTTTCCCACCAAAACATCCGGAAAAACCACTCCCTCCTGTTCCGGTGAGTAAGTGGTCAATATATCCACTTAATTCCCTTGTTGCATCTTGTTGTTCACTACCGAATGTGCGAGCGCTGTCATATCCGCGCCCATGATCCCAGCCGCGCTCAACAAGCCCTCTGTCATCGGGCAAGGCGAATGTGGTGGTGCCATTCCCCCCGTAGAGGTTTCCTAGGATGGCAAAGAGGTCTGGATAGTCGGCTATGGTCAGGATATCGCCATTGCGTTCCATCCATTTTCCGTCGGCGGGTAAGGTGGCTGAGGGCCACATGGTCAAAAAGCCAACTGGCAAGGTACTGAAGTTTTTGAGTGCGCTCGCCAGTTTTGCAGGCGTTATTCCACAAAGTTGACGATGCAAATGTCAGAGTAACTTAAAATAGAAAGAATCTGACCAATGAAAATTCAAAATGAGCTATACAGTGCCGGAATTCACTAAAAAAGCATTTCGCTGCCCGTTTTGTAATGCCTTTGCACAAATGAATTGGCATACATATTTTCGTGATCAGCACCCTTGGGTTCGCGATCATCCCTCTTCTTTTGTTGCTGAAGCCATATGTCAGGTGTGCAAGAAAGCATCTGTTTGGCTCGCCGAGCTTAGTTCCCCTACAGCAGACTCAACACAGGATAAATACACAGGTCAAATGATCTATCCAGCTGCATCATCAGCACCAATGCCCCACCCAGATCTACCCGAAGACTGCAAAACAGACTACATGGAAGCGCGCAACATCGTAAACCATTCTCCGCGAGGTGCCGCTGCATTGCTTCGTCTGGTTCTTCAGAAACTATGTAACCATTTTGGCAGTCCAGAGAAATCCATTAACGATAATATTGCCGAGATGGTAAACCGGGGACTTCCTGAATCCTTAAGAAAAATGTTTGATTTTGTCAGGTTGACTGGAAACGAAGCGGTTCACCCTGGAGAAATGAATCTACAGGATTCCCCTAAACTGGTTCACAGCATGTTTTCGTTCATCAATATGATTGCCGAGAAAATGATAGCGGAACCTCGCCAGGTAGATGAAATGTACAAAAAACTGCCAGAAGGCAAACGGAAGGTTGCTGATAATCGTGACGGCCGAAATCCCTCCGAAGGTTAAATGCAACCGAATAAACACACTGCCCAGCCTCGGCAGGTATTCTCCCTACACCGCCAAAAACCTGAACCTATCCCTGTCAAGCCCGCGCATATCGTTATATTGATCCGTCATAGCCTGACTTCTGTGACCCAGCAGAATTTGTGTATTGATACCTTGTTCACGGTAAAGCCGTTCAGACAAAGACCGGCACTCATGCAGCGTTGGCCGGTAGCCCGAATCAGAACGGTCAAGCACCCGGACAAACAAATGGCGGAATCGGGCTGTCATATAATTTGTGCAAAGCGGTTGCCCGTTATCCTTTCTCAGTAAGGTCTTACCGGGAGCAACATAATCCCGGCAGGATTTTATGACTTGCCCCAGCGTCACGTTTACAGGCTTCAATCTAAGCTTCAGCGGCAGCGCAATCCGTTCCCCCGTCTTCTGTTGCTCAATAAACAAATGATTGTCTCTCACATCTGCAAAAGCCATCTTTTGCAAATCAGCCCGACGTTGTCCAGTAACCAGCGCCAGCAACAGCATTTTGCTTACCCATGCAGGTTCAGATTTCAGGGATTCCTCATACAAAGCTTGCAATTCCTCCAGCCGCATCCGCTGGCGGCGTATCTTTACCGGCAGAGGTTTGATTGCTATTGCCGGGTTTGTTGTAATTAGCCCGGCAGACACGGCTTCGGCAAAAAGCTCCCTGGCCTCCAGAAGGACACGTCTAGCCGTATTCTGACGGCCAGATTGCCATAACTGATGCACCGCTTCTGCAATATGAATGGGTCGGATTGCCCCCAGCCGCAGTTGACCGATAGCGCGTTTCAGATGGGCTAGGTTTCCCTTGCGTTTGTTGATGGTTTTTGGGTGAAGGGATCGCAGGGAAATGAGTTTTTCAAATTCAGCACACCAGTCAGAAACGAGGGTAAGACTAGGGGCAAGACGGGCAAGGATTTGGGTGAGCATGATGCAAGGTCTCCTATGTGGTTGGGATGGAGTCTTTGTATCATTGGGTTTTGCAGCAGGTGAAATTGTCTTGCAGAGAGTGAAAGTAGAAATATTTCCGGCTAATCGTGCCTGAGGCCTTACAATATGGTATGAGTCC
>JAMPER010000003.1 GCA_023664945.1 Alistipes senegalensis
ACATGGAGATGCCGTCACGGGCGTTCCGGATGGCCTGGTTCATGCCGTTGATTTGAGACGTCATCCGGTCGGATATCCCCAATCCCGCCGCATCATCTTTTGCGCTGTTGATGCGTTTGCCTGAAGACAGTCTCTCCAGTGAGGTGGAAAGTGCCGACTGGGTGTTGTTCAGGTGACGTTGGGAGTTCAGGGACGATATGTTGGTGTTGATGACTTGCATGATGCTCTCCTTAAAATTTGCCTATGAGGTTGTTTTTTCAGAGAAAAATCGCTTTTTTTGCCCAGGCTTTCTTAACACCGGATTGGTAAAATTGTGGCAAGCGCGCCGTTACTGGCTTTGCGGGCTGTTTTTGTGCCGTTTTTGCGTTTGGTGGGCTGTTGTGGCGTTATCAGGATCAGCCCAGATAGGGCGGGTTGCCGGATTGTTTTTGTGTGGCGGGGAGGGCTGGCTGCTACCGGGCGGCTGATTGGGGGATGGTAGAATGATGCGGCATGGAGATGGCCGGGCAGGTATGACGACGATTGAGGAAATTCTGGAAAGGCGGATGCGCCGGATGGCGCCGAAAGAGAAGCGGCCGGTTTCCCGCCGGGATATGGCTGCTTTGGCTGTGCCGCTTTTATGGGCGTTTATTTTTCCGGTTGACCGGGCGGTTGTTTTTCTTCATTTGCCGGTATCGTGGTTTGCGGAGGGGGTGTTGTGGCTGACGGCGCTGGCGTTTGCCACGGCGGCGGTTTTTTCGCCGAGGGAGGATGTGATTTCCTGGGAGCAGGTGCCGGAGCCGTGGCAGCGCGGCCTTTTTTTTGCTGCTGCCGGGGTGGCGCTGGCCGGGACGGCGGCGTTATGGTTTTCCGGCCTGGGTTTTCCTGTTTTTTTTGATTTGGCGCTGGCTTCGCTGACGCTGTTGTGGCTGGCACTGCCGTTTCCGGTGCTGGCGGGCAGCCGGGGGGCGTTGCAGCTGTTGTTGTCTGCCATGCGGGTGGGAATGGTGTGGTGGACGGCGATGTTTTTGCTTTTGTTTGTCCGCGATGGCGCGGCAGGACTTGGGCGGGGCAGTTTACCTGTGGGGGCGCTTTCTTTTTTGGGGCTGACGTACTGGTGGTTTCTTTCGGTGGCAAAGAGCCTGCTTTCGGATGAAACAGGCGCATGGCCGCCGTTGCAGCCGGGGTGGCAGCGGCGTTACTGGCTGGGGCTGGCCTTGTGCGCCTGCCTGGTGCTGTTGTGGATGCTGACAGGTTTTACGAATGACGGGAACGGGGTGTATGGCGGCGTGCCTTACCGGCGGCTTTTTCCTTTTTATGATGTGGCGGCGCTTCTGGAGCCGCTGGTTTTTTCCGAGGGCAGTTTTTTCCTGCTGCATGCGGTTCCCTGGCAGGCATTGTTTTTTCCGGGTGAAGGCACGCTGGCGCTGCTTTCCGGTTTGCACTGGCTGGGGCTGTTTGCACTGGCGGCTGCCATAGCCGGTTTGTTTGCCGCGCTTTATGCAGGGATGGTTACCTGCCTGATGCGGGTGGCTGCGCCGGTTGCTTTTGCTGTTGCGCTGGCGGCTGCCTGGCGGATTGCTGCGGCGTGGCAGGTATTTGCCGGTTTTTCGTGGCAGGCGCAAAGCAGTTTGCCGGGCGGGGTGGATGAGGTTGTGCTGGCCGGGCAGCATGTGCCGGCGCTTGTTTGCGCGCTGGCAGCGGCGTGTCTTGCGGCGGTGTTGTGGCGGATAACGCCTGCCTGCCGCAGGGGGGAATATGCCGGACACGGGAAGGCGGGTTAGGGCCTGCGTGACATGAGGCGGTTTAGCAGGGCGCGGGTTTCGGTGAAGGCGGCATCGGCATCGGCGTTGCCGTTGTCTATGCAAGGCTGCTGTGCCGAGAGGTGGGCGATGATTTCTTTTTTGCGTGCGCGCAGGACGGGCAGCATTTCTTCAACTACGTCGGTTGTGCCGCGAACTCTGACAGCGCCATTTTTCAGGCAGAATTCGATGCCTTGTTCGCGGCAGTAGGCAATCAGCTTGGCAATGTGCATAACGCGGTGTTGATCATGATGGCGGATGCCCAGTTTACCGGCAGGCTGGCGGCGGTTTATGGAAATATCTCAAGTTTTTGGATGTACCGGGTTTTGGCGGGTGGTTTGAAAAAGCGCTTCCGCCGGGGCATACTGGTATTTTTGGTGTGGGGCAGGGTGCTGCCGGTGGGCTGATGCTGAGAAAAACGGTTTTTTCTGTTGGGGTGCGCTTTTTTTGCCGGGTGCTTGTTTTCCCGTTTCTTTTTTTGCTGCCGTCTGTGGTGCTGGCAGATGTTGCCTTTGATCTGGAGGAAGGGTACCGGTTGTACCAGAAGCGGCAGTACAGGGAGGCGCTGCCACTGGTTAGGCAGGCGGCGCAGGCAGGCAACCCGATGGCGCAGACGCTTTTGGGGATGATGTATGAGGAGGGGCGCGGCGTTGCGCTGGATATGCATGAGGCAATCAGGTGGTACCGGCTGGGGGCGGAGGGCGGTTCGACGACAGCGCAGACGGTGCTGGGCCTTTTGTATTACGACGGGCGGGTAGTTTCGCGGGATTATGCCCAGGCGGTGCAATGGTTTTCCCGGGCGGCGCAGAAGGGGCATGTGATGGCGCAGCGGATGCTGGCAGACAGTTACCGCAAGGGAAACGGGGTAGGCCGCGATGATGCGGCGGCAGCAGCATGGTACAAAAAGGCGGCGCAGCAGGGGGATATGGCTTCCCAGTACAATTTGGGGTATTTGTATTATGCCGGTTTGGGCGTACGGAAAAGCGACAGCGAGGCGTTGCGCTGGCTGACGCTGGCCGAGGCCAAGGGGGATATCCGCGCCCGGGCGCTTTTGGGTGTAATGTTTATGCAGGGGCGCGGGGCAAGGCAGGATGCGGCGCGGGGGATGGAGTTGATTCGCAGCGCGGCGCAGGGCGGCTCGCCGGAGGCGCAGTATCTTTTGGGATATGCCTATGAGACGGGCATGACGGTGAAAAAGGATATTGAGGAAGCGGTCAGGTGGTACCGGCTTGCGGCGGAGCAGGGTTCAATGGAGGCGAGAAAGCAGCTTCAGGCATTGTATGAGCGCGGTCAATACTAGGTGTTTTCGGGCAGGTTTTCGTGGTTTTTCAGGAAAAAGGAGGGGGCTTTTCTGCTATGCTTTTGCCTGATGGAAGGACGGTGTGAACCTGCTATTGCGACAGGAAACGAAAAGAAGCAGATAAATGGGACGTTTTACAGATTTGATACGGCAGCATGTGAACCGGTATGCCCATCTGGGTGCGGAAACGGCTCCCAATGGCGCGGTTTGCACGGGATATGTCCGGCATGTGCCGGGCGGCGCATGGCTGCATACGGCTTATCCTCCTTTGACGGAAGAAGGCGTGAGGCGCATGGTGCGGCTTATCCGGCGGAAGTTGCCGGGGGAGCTGCACGAATTTTACCTTGAGGCGAACGGCCTGGGTTATATGCTGGATACGCTTATTCTGGCAGGCTTGCCGGAGAGCGCTGTCCGTACGCCGGATGCCCCGCCTATGCCTTATTCTATTGAAGCGCTGGACGGGCAGGACCGTCCGGGCGATGCGCGGGATGATATGGTTTTTTTCGGCGCGTATGACTATGATTTTTCCCGGCTGTATATGCGGGAGGATGATTCCCGCGTGTTTTATTGCGCTTTTGATTCGGCCGAGCCGATCGGGGAGTGGCCTTCGCTTTATGATTGCCTGCGCAGCGAGTTTGGCCGGATTGACAGTTTGCGTAACCGGAACGGGGAGTTGTTTGATCTGGAATGTTCTCCTTTGCCGTTTGGACGAACGTAGGCGGGACAAGGGCAGGACGGCTGCTTTTTTTCTTTTTGGAAAGAAATTTGCGGCATGATGAGATATATACCGGAGCCAGGCGTAAGCCTGGCCCGGGGAATGGGGGCATTGGGTGGATGACAAGGATTTCAGGAAGGCAATGAAATGGTACCGGCGTGCGCCGGTAACCCATGTTGCGCCTGAAACCGGCAGCCTGGCTGCTCCGCCGAGGAAGGATATTGCCCATCGTGAAAAAGCACGGGTCTGGTTTCCCCGCCAGACGCCGGCCGGCCTGTCCAGCCAGCAGGAGGGTGAGGGAGGCGGAATGCCGGAGGAAAAAACGGAAGAAGCCATGCAGGGCGCCGTGACGGTTTATCGGGAAAAGAAGGTGGCTGCATACGGCCGTTCTGAAAAGGTGGATGCGCCGGAAGCCATGGATGCGCCGGATGTGCCGCTGGCTGACACGATGTCGGCAGACAATCCTCCCTGTGATGTGGATTACCGGGCTGTTCCTGATGGGGAGGTGTTGCAGCTGGGTATGGATGAGGAGGCTGCCTCTTCGGAGGAAGAGGCAGTGTCAGCTGATCCGTTTGCCGATATGATTGCTTCGGTTGAGGCTGGTCTGGCCGGTATGCTGGCTGAAGGGCCGCCGGTTGCAGACGGTGAATACGATGAGGAGGCAGGTGGGCAGGAGGCTGAAGAGGATGTTGCAGAGGTTGCAATGGAACCTGAAACCGGATCTGAAGATGCGCCGGTATTGAGTGAAGAGGCAGCAGAAGAAGATGAAACGGCTGCGCTGCTTGCCGGGTTAAGTGAGGAAGAGCGTGCGGAGATTGCCGGGTTTGATTTGTCGTTGCTCAGGGAAGACGGGCCATTACCGGCTGGCAGCCCTGGCTTGCAGGAAGAAACGGCGTTGACAACCGGGATGAGCGAGGAGGAACGGGCAGAGATTGCCGGATTTGATCCGGCTTTGCTGGCTGGGGCCAGCGCATTGGAGGCGGAGGAAGCGGAAGAGTCGTTGGTGGCAGCAGAGGAAGCCGAAGCGGCCGAAGCGCCATTGGCCGAAGCCTTTAGTGAAGAGAGCGAAGCTGAAGATAGCGGTGAAGAGACAGCATCAGGAGCCCTGCCCGAACCGGAGCCAGGCAGTGAAGAAGCCGTGTTGCCTGCGGAAGAACCCGGGCAGGCAGCGGTTTCGGGAGAGGCAGAAACTGGCAGCGAACCGGTGGCCGTATCACAGGAAGCCGATGTTGTTGTGATAGAGGAAGCAGCGGCACCAGCTGGAATTTCAGAAAACGGGATACAAGCCGAACAGGCTTTTTTAGAGGAAAGCCAGGCAGTACCGGAGGCAATAGAAGCGTTACCGGAAGCCACGGAAGAAAATGCCGCGGTTGTGGCGAAAGAGGCAGAAGCGGTACAGGCAGCGCCGGAATCCGTTATGGAGGATATTGCGGCAACCGAGGCGGAACCCGTTATGCCGGAAGGTGAAGACGGGACGATGGCCGATGGCGATGCCGCTATCGGAGAGCCGGAAGTCCCGCTGGTTGCAGAAGGCATGGCAGAGAAGGGGTATCCTGGCGGTGGCGCTGTGCTGCCTGCCTTTCAGGAGGCCGAAGCGGATGTTGAAGCAATGGCGGCGGAAGGGGAAGCGGTTCAGGCGGGGCAGGAAGCTGCCGGTGGGGGCGGTATGGCGGAGGCCGAACCGGAACCTGTTGCAGAAGCGGCGGATTGGCCGGAAACAGAATCCTTTGCAGGAGGCGCGGCTTTTGCTGCGGACCATGTTTTTGCCAGTGAAGATGAGGGGGTAGCGGCAGGATTGGCAGGGATGCCGGAAGGCGGGCAGCCTGATCCGGCCTTATCTGCCGTGCCAGGGAAAGTTGAGGAAGAAGCAGCGCCGGCGGCTGGTTTTGATGGGGCAGGCCAGGCATTTTTGTCTGATATGCCTGTTGCAACCGGGCCGGATGAAGCTGGGGCTGCGCTTGATGCGGCAGGTGAGGAAGCTGTAACAGAAACGGTAATGGAACCGGTACCCAGCCCGGAAGGGGAAGATGCGGCGACAGGAAATGTTCCTGATGCCGGAGAGATATTGCCTGCCGGAGACGCAGGGCAGGAAACAGCAGAAGCCACCGGCGATGAGTTGGTGATGTCTGAAGAAAGCGAAGGCAGCGATATCGCGCATGTTGCCGGGGAGCCTGGCGAAGTGGAGGAGGCGCAGCCTGCTCAGGATGTGCCGGAGGCAGAAGAAGCTGGTGGAAGAATGATGCCGGAAGCGGGCTTTGCCGGTTTTGCCGAAAGCACGGGCGAAACTGAAGAGGGTTTGCCTGAAGCAGCGTTGGCGGAATCAGGCGCTGTGCAGGCAGGGCAGGAAGAGCCTGTTATGGAAGCGCCAAGCGCAGGGGGGGATGAGACTGGTGCCGAAGGGGCTTTGCCGGAAGTGTCCGGGCTGGATGTAACAGAAGCGTCAGCTGGGATGCCAGTTGTGCCGGAAGGAAATGGCAGCGATGTTTCCCTTGCTGTCGGGGAAGAAGCTGGCGAAGTGGAAGCGGCTTTGCTGGCTGGAGCCAGCGCATTGGAGGCGGAGGAAGCCGAAGAGGCCGAGGCGCCATTGGCCGAAGCCTTTAGTGAAGAGAGCGAAGCTGAAGCGGGATTAAGTGATTTTGGCGAAAGCCCAGATGAAAGCGAAGCCGGGATATTGGAAGCAGCCTTGGCGGAAGCAGATACTGTGCAGGCGGAGCCTAAACCTGAAGCCGAAGATAGCGGTGAAGAGACAGCATCAGGAGCCCTGCCAGAACTGGAGCCAGGCAGTGAAGAAGCCGTGTTGCCTGCGGAAGGACCCGGGCAGGCAGCGGTTTCTGGAGAGGCAGAAACCGGCGGCGAACCGGTGGCCGTATCACAGGAAGTCGATGCTGTTGTGATAATGGATGCGCCGTCAGCTGAAGCGAAAATGCCGGAGGATGTTTCGGAAGAAGCGGATGTTGGGCAGGATGCGGCTGCCGAAGCGCCTGACGGGGAAGAGGCTGTACTGATTCAGGAGATGCCGGAATCAGACGCGGCAGCGAAACCGGCGCAGGAAACCGGGCCGGAGAGCCTTGCCGAAGGAGCAGGTGAGGCTGAAGCCGGCTTGCCTGAAGGTGTGCCGGTTGAACCGGAAGCGGCACAGGCAGGGATGGAATCCACTATTGAGGAGGAGGATGCAGGGGATTTAGGGCAGGAACCGGAGGCCGGATTGGCCGGACAAGCTGAAGAAGCGGCTGCGCCAGCGCCATCTGGCGCGGCGGTTTTGCCGGACCCGGAGACGGCGCTGGCGGACGGGATTTTGCTGGCGGAAGGGGAAGCGCTGCCGTCTGCGCCGGTTGCCGCAACAGGCGATATGGTGGCAGGGCCAAAAGTGGTGATGCCGGAAGAAGAGGTGTTTCGCGACAAGATGCGGAGCCACCAGCGCAACCGGATGGCGGTTGCAGAATACAAGGTTGCCGCAGCTTATGCGCGGGAAGGGACGGAAAAGGCTTATCAGGAAGCGGTCAAGTGGTATACCCGTGCAGCGGAAAAAGGGCATGCGGTTTCCTGTTTTAACCTGGGCAATATTTATTATGCCGGACGGGGCGTGGTGCAGGATTATGCCAAAGCGGCGGACTGGTATGAGCTGGCGGCAAGGCAGGGCGTGGCACGTGCCCAGGATAATCTGGGCCTGATGTTTTTCCACGGCCGGGGCAGGCCGGTTGAACCGGAAACGGCTGTGTACTGGTTCCGCCAGGCGGCGATCCAGGGGTTTGCGCCCGCGCAGTACAAGCTGGCGATTCATCTGGAGGCCGGGGTAGGGGTGGAGCCCAACCGGGAAGAAGCGCTTTACTGGTTTAGGAAGGCGGCTTCGCAGGGGCATGAGCAGGCGGAAAAAGAAGCGGCGCGCCTGGAGTAAAGAGGGATTTTAAATTTTTGTCCCGATTTTGGGGAGCAGCCTGTTCCGGATAAAGGCGGCATGCCGAACTGCCTGTTTCAGAGGACAAAATAACAGGAAGAAATGGGCCTGTCAGGAAAGATGCTGAAGGTTTTTGTATTTATTGCCTGGGGTTTCGCTGCCTAATCTGAACAGGTACCTGCTGCAAAATGAAATGAGGCCAGCCTGTTTTTTCATTGCACAGGGTTATCCCCTGTTTCAAGTTATTCTGTGTATATCCATATATTTCCGGTAAAAGGCCATTGTTATTTGCCGAAACAGGTTTTCCTGCCATATCATTTTGTGTGGCGCCATATTCTACGGTGCTGAATGGTTTACTATTTCAGCGGGGTTTCTTATAAAAGGTGATGCCAGTTCGCAAACAATCTCTTTTGCCGGCATGATGCTGTTTATGCTGCCGACTGCTGTTGAAACGCTGACAACGCCTTCATTTATTTTGCCTTCCAGCATGCCGGTTCTGAAGCCGCCAAGTGTTTTGTTGATAATATCTCCATCGCTTTTATTATCATCATGATATGCCAGCAGGCTTCGATATTCTCCAAGAGGGCTTGATATTCTTTTCAGGTTTTCCGGTTTTCCTCTTTTTATAAATTCTTTTGTGTTGATATGGGCAGGATTTTCCTTTGCCATAATAAATCTTGTGCCGACATATACACCGGAGGCGCCAAGTTCAAAAGCAGCCCTGGCACTTGCCTTATCTACTATTCCGCCTGCTGATATAACCGGAATTTTCAGGGCACGGCAAATCTGGGGCAGAATAGACAAGGTGGAAAGTTCGTGTTTGGGTAACAGACCCCCTGCCTCGCTGCCGGTGGCAATATATATATCTACGCCCAGTGATTGGGCCATCAGGGCGCTTGTTACAGTGGGAGAATAATCCCTGTGTATAATAAAAAATCCCAGATTTTTAAGATTGATAATTGTTTTTTTCGCTTCGGAATGCAGGTCGCCGGCAGTCAGCAGGATTTTTATTTTTTCATCCAGGCAAACCTCAAGCAACGGTTTCATGTAACGGACAGTCGCATCAATGCCAGGAATGGGGAGCAGGTAGTTTATTGCAAATGGGCAGGAAGAAATTTCCCGTATTTTTTTGATTTCCCGGCGCATCCTTTCCGCTGATTCCCCGGGATGGCGGGCAGGCGTATATTGACCGGCATTGGGGCCAAGCACTCCCAGGCCCCCTGCATTTCCGACGCTTGCGACCAGTTCCGCATTTGTCAGCCAGGCCATTGCAGCCTGAAGTACAGGATAGCGAATTCCAAGCATGGCACATATATTTTGCATAAAAATTTCCCCGAGTTATCCAGATATAAATCAAAACAAAGTTATTTGATATAAAAAGATATCCGATGGCGATAATATAGGAGAATAAATCATCGCAGGCAAGAACGCTTTTTTTTGATACCTGCTATCTTTTTTGATAGCATGAATTCCTGTTTCAGGATATTTTTCTGTTGTTATGCAGGAGCATCAGATGCCTATGGCAGGTATCCAGGCTTGAAGTGACTGGCGGAATTGCCTAGAATTGATGAATACATTTTCTCCGATTATGGCAATGTCCAGGTTATTGATATGGTTTTAAATAAATTTGATTCGCCGGATGTTTTAAACCGATGTGTGCCGATGGGCAGGTTGCAGTCTGTTTTGGGCGGAAAATGGAAGCTGCTGATACTGTGGTATATTGCTTTTTACAAGGTGCAGCGATTCAATGAATTATTCCGGCGTCTTGATGGAATAACGCAGGCAACATTATCCAAACAATTAAAAGATCTTGAAACGGATGGTTTTATTCATCGTGAAGTTTACAGGGAAGTGCCACAAAAGGTTGAATATACTCTTACCTTGCAGGGGGAGAGTTTTATTCCTGTTTTGAATAAGATGGTGTTGTGGAGTGCAGATAATTTATGCGGAGGGTATAAAAATACGCTTCTTGCTGAAATGGCAGATGACAATGAGAATATCCCAAATCGGGCAGGTTAATATATAATCAAAATATATGTTTTGTCCATGTTATGGACAGTTAATTCTCTCTGTGAGAATATCTTGTTGCCGGCGGAGCCAGTTTTAAAAGGACGCGCTTTGGGATTGGCTTTTTGTATTGGGCAAAAGATGTACCTGTTTTCTTATGCAGGGATAGAAAAAGGAGGTAAGCTGAAGTTACCTCCCCTTAATGTTCCTTATTGCAGGCGTTTCAAGCGGTAGAGGAGTTGCTGCTGGGCTTCCTGCCAGTCGTCGATGAGGGAATCGGCAAAATCATCGGTGAAGAGTTCGCGGGCGTTTTCCACTTCATCGTAAAAGGCTTCGCAATGGCTGACCAGGTCTTCGGGTTTTTCGGTTTCGGGGATTGTCAGCGGCAGGTCGCCGTAAAGGGCGATGCAGGTTTCGGCCAGGCAATCGAGTATGCGGCTCATTTCCTTGATGGCCAGTTCGCATGCCGTGTGGGCGGCATAGCTGCCCGGGCCGGTGACAAGCCAGTGAAAGAGTTTGAGGCTGGTGGTGTGTGCATACATGTTGCCCAGCAGTTCGGCAATTTGTAATTGTTCTTCTTGCGGTTGGCCGGATTTCTTGGCGGTTTTGTCATTCATGAGAGGTTCCTCCTTTTTTACGGGTGATGGGCTTTGCCTGGCTGTTAAAAACCGGCCAGGCAGGGGCCTTGGGGCCGTTTTTTTATGCTACCCGGCATAAGAGAAGGGATATTGATTTTGGTAAAAGGAGGGAAGGGAGGCTGCCGGTTTGGTTGGCAGGGTTGTTTTTTCGGTGCGGCACGACTGCCCGGGCTTTGGTGTACTATCCCAAAAGAATGCCTGATTGTGCCAGGGTATGAGGCGAAGATGGGGAAGGTGCAACCGGGCAAAGATGGGAAATATGGAGGAGTAAAGACAGTGATGGGAAGATGGGGCAGGCGCGGCGTGCTGGCTGCGGTAATGGGGATGCTGCTGGGGACAGCGCAGGCCCAGGTAACGACTTGTGAGGTGGTAACGGCTTTGCAGCCGCCTGATGCCGGGAAGGTAAGTGTGCTGTCAGTACAGGCGAAGGAGGGAATGGCGCGGGCGCAATATGAGCTGGGCTGCCTGTACCGCTGGGGAAAGGGGGTGAAGAAGGATTTTCGGGCGGCACTGGAGTGGTTTATGCGGGCCGCTGACCAGGATGATGCGGCGGCGCGCCATGAAATTGCGGATATGTACCGGCACAGCGGCGGGCAGGAAGGGGAGATGCGCCGGGCTTTCGGGGAGCTGAAGGCGCAGGCGGAAGCGGGCGATGCGCGGGCGCAGTTCAGTCTGGGGATGATGTATGTCAACGGGCTGGGGGTGGAGCCGGACGATGCGGCGGCGGTTTTGTGGTATGAAAAGAGCGCGGCGCAAGGGAATGTGGAAGCCAAGGGACGCCTGGCAGGAATGTATGCACGCGGCCGGGGGGTGAAACAGGATTATGCGAAGGCGCTGGAATTGGGCAGGCAGGCGGCTGAAGCCGGGCATGTGATGTCGTTGCTGAATCTGGGGCGGATGTATGAGACGGGGACGGGTACGCCGCAGGACCTGGACAGGGCGAAGGCTTGTTACCGGAAGGCATCGGAGAAAGGGAACCGGCTTGCGGCGCTTTTGCTGCGGCGCATGGAGGGAGGTGAAGGCGCGCCGGCTTCCTCGCCGGATGATGGCGCACGGGCAGCAGGGATGACGCCATGAGGATGGCACCGCGTCTGGCGGTGTGGGCGGCCTTGGCGTTGGCTGCCTGCCTGTTGCTGCCGGATGCGGCTTTGGCGTCCGGCCGGCGAGGGAGGCCGCTTGCCGCTGTGGAGAAGGAGAGGCTTTCCCGCCTGGTTCAGGATGCGAACGGTGGTTATGATGCTGCGGCATATCGGCTGGGGATGGTTTTTCTGGAAGGGAAACAGGTACGGCAGGATTATGCGGCGGCTATCAGGCAGCTGGAGGCGGCGGCTGTTCAAGGACATGTCCGCGCGGCGTATGTGCTGGCGATGCTGTATGCGCGGGGGCAGGGGGCGGCGCGAAACCCGCACGCGGCTTATGGCTGGATCAGCCGCCTGGCACAGGCAGGCCACCGGATGGCGCAATATAATCTGGGCAGGATGCTTGAGGCGGGCGAAGGTGTGGCGAAGGATGAGGGAAAGGCCCGGCAGTGGTATGAGAAGGCGGCAGAGCAGGGCAGTCCTTCGGCTTTGCACGGTCTGGTACAGCTGGATGAGGCGGCGCTTGCTGCGGATATGGCAGATCCGGCCGGTTTTAATGCTTTGCTTCAACAGGCAAAAGGTGGCGATTCCCGTGCGCAGTACCGCCTGGGGAGGGCGTATATAAAGGGGATTGGCGTTGCCAGGGATGCGCGTGCCGGACGGGAATGGATGCTTAAGGCCGCTGAAAATGGCGAGGCTGACGCGCAGTATGAGGCGGCTTATTTTTTTCCGGCGGCTGGTCCGGGCAGGGAGGCTTATGCTGCGGCGCTTGCCTGGACGGAAAAAGCGGCGGCTGCCGGGCAGCGGTTTGCGGCGTTTAATCTGGCCGGGATGTATGAACTGGGCCAGGGACTTGGCCGGAACTGGCTGGAGGCCGGGAAATGGTATGTTTACTCGGCGGCGCTGGGCAATGCCAATGCTGTTAAGCGGCTTCATTTGATGGGGGAAACCTGCCGCCGTTTTCCGGAGCGGCCGGTATGCAGCGGGTTTTCGCTGCGGGATACGGCTTTGGGGGCGGATGTGGTTTCGCTTTACCGGATTGGGCTGACGTTAAAGGATGGGGACGGCCTGCCGCAGGACTGGCGGCGCGCTTTGTTCTGGCTTAAGGCTGCGGCCGGGCGGGGCCATGCCGGGGCGCAGTATGAGCTGGCCGATATGTATGAGAACGGGCTTGGGACGGGAAGAAGTATTGCCCAGGCAGGGTTCTGGTATGCGCGGGCGGCGGAATCGGGCCATGCCGGGGCGGCGGCCAGGTTAAGGAAGCTGGAAGGCAGAGAAGAAGGGAAGATATGGGATGCAGGCCGTTAGGAGCGGCGGAAGGCAGCAAGGCAGGCTTTGAGGCGGGCAGGCGCAATGTTATGATGGCTGCAATGGGTATCAGCGCTGTTTTCCGGAAAGGATGAATAGATGAAGCAGAAAAAGTCGGTATGGTTTGTGACCCGTTTGCTGGCATTGGCTTTTTGCCTGCCTGCCGTTTGCCTGGCGGCGGAAGGCAGCGCCGGGGAGGAAGACCTGAAGGCCGGGATGGCCCTGTATGAAAAGGGGGAATATGCCGGGGCGTTTGCCCGTGTCCGCCAGGCGGCGGAGGCGAAGAATCCGGAAGGGGAGGCGGCGCTGGGCTATTTTTATGAAAACGGCATTGGCACACGGACAAACGGGAAGCAGGCAGCCGGCTGGTATGAGAAGGCGGCAGAGCAGGGCCTGGCCGAGGCGCAATACCGGCTTGGCAAGCTGTATGGCGAAGGCCGGGATGTTTCACGGGATGATAAGGCTGCGGCAAAATGGTATGGCCTGGCAGCCGGGCAGGGGCATCTTCAGGCGCAGGTTGCGCTGGGTGTGATGCAGCTGGAAGGCCGGGACGGGGAAAAAACGCAACAGGAGGCTTGCGGCCTGTTTGGGAAAGCGGCAGAAAAGGGCGACCGGGTTGCCCGGTATTATGCCGGCTGGTGTGCGGAGAAAGGAATAGGGCTGCCTGCCGGGCCTGATGCAGCGGCGGCTTATGCGCAGTACCGTGAGTCTGCAAGGCAGGAATATGTGCCGGCTATGGCAGCGCTGGGCGCAATGTATTTGACCGGGCGCGGGATACGGGAAGATGCTGCCAAAGGGGTGAAGTGGCTTCAGATGGCGGCAGAAAGGGGCGATGCCCGTGCTCAGGCGATGCTGGGAGTGGCTTATGAGAAGGGGCTGGGGGTTGCGCCTGATCAGGAAATGGCGGCAAGGTGGTATGAGGGTGCTGCCAGGCAGGGTAACGCCGATGCAGCCGTGATTTTGAAAGCGCTGGAAGAAAAGGAAAAGGCTGCGGCTCGTTAGGAAGGGCAATTTTGTTCCTGTTGGTGGCTGGCGGCATGAAAAACGGCGGGCGGTTTTCCGGGATGTGTATCCAGGGGATGGTGCCGGGGGTATGGCTGGCGTTGTGCCTTTTTCTGCCTGGGTTGGCGGCAGGTATGCCGGCAGGCCGGAAGTTGCCTGATTTTTCCCAAATGCGGGATGAGCGCCTGGCGCTTGCCATGCAGAAGGCGGCTGAAGATGGCGATATGGCGGCAAAGCTGTGGCTGGCTGACCGGTATTATACCGGCCAGGGGATAGGGCAGAATTATGCACGGGCGCGCCAATGGTATCGCTGCGCGGCAAAAGAAGGGGCGCGGGATGCCCAGTACAATCTGGGCGTGATGTATGTATCCGGCCGGGGTGCGAAAAAGGACCTTGCTGCCGGGGCAAGGTGGCTTGAAAAAGCGGCGCTTGGCGGGGATGTGGAGGCGCAGTATTTGCTGGGCCAGATGTATTTTAACGGGGAAGGCGTTAAGGCAGATCCGGCAATGGCGGCCAGGTGGTGGGAAATGGGCGCTTTGCGGCGGGAGAAGAAATCGCTTTACCATTTGGGGCTTTCCTGTTATTACGGGCAGGGGGTGCCCCAAAATGACGGCAGGGCGGCCATATTGTGGCAGCGGGCGGCAGAGCAAGGCTTGAAAGAGGCGGAATACAATCTGGGTGTGCTGTATGACGAGGGGCGCGGCCTGCCGCAGGATGGGGAAAAGGCGCGCGCCTTTTTTATCCGGGCTGCCCGGCAGGGGCATCCGCTGGCGCAGGTGGCGCTGGGATGGATTTACGAGACCGGGCGTGATGGGACGCCGGTTGATATTCTGGAAGCGATCAGGTGGTATGAGATGGCGGCCGGGCAGAAGATGGAGACGGCGTGCAGGCGTTTGCGGGTATTGCGCGGCATGGCGGGATTTCAGGAAACGGATGGTTTTGCAGGAAGCGGTAGGGAAGGGGCAGGATGCAGGTAATCGGGCAGTGGAAATGGGCGGCAGGGTGGCTGGCGGCAGGGTGGCTGGCAATTGGGGCGGCCCTGGCGGGGGAAGCCTATCAGGGGGAAGCTGAAGGGGTTTTGCCGCTTCAGGCGGTTGTGCCGGAAGATGAGGCGGTGAAAAACAGCCTGGAGAGAGAAGAAGGCCAGGCGGCTGATGTTGCCGGAAAGGGGGAACGGGATTTCCGCAAGGGCCTGGCGGCCTGTGACCGGCGGTATGCTAGCCGTGCTGTCAGACTGCTGACCAAGGCGGCAGGGGTTGGCCATGTTGATGCGATGCTGAAGCTGGGGCAGATGTATGCTGATGGCGAGCTGGTGGTAGCCAGCCCGGAGACGGCTTTGGGCTGGTACCGGCGTGCGGCTGAAATGGGCAGCCCTGCCGGGGAGTACAAGGTAGGCATGATGTATTTGCGGGGTCAGGGCACAGCGCGGGATAAAGAGCAGGCGGTCGCCTGGCTGAAGAAATCGGCTGAACAGGGTTATGCGCGGGCGCAGACGAATTACGGTTCGCTTTATCTGGCCGGTATTGGGGTGGAAACGGATTTTGTGGAAGCGGTGCGCTGGTTCAGGAAGGCGGCCGAGCAGGAGTATGGCGATGCCCAGTATTTGATGGGGGTGGCGTATGAGTATGGCGAAGGGGTGCCGCAGGATGTGGAGACGGCCCGCGCCTGGTATCGCCGGGCGGCTGCCAATGGCAACGGCAATGCGGCGGGGCCGCTTTACCGCCTGGAAGGGTATCAGCGAGAGGAGGAGAAGTGATGGATAGTCCCAGTGAAAAGAACCGGCAGGTGTGGGATGCCCGCTATGGCCGGGAGGGTTATGTGTTTGGCATGGCGCCCAATGCCTGGCTGGCTTCGCAGGCGCACCGCTTCCGGCCCGGGATGCGGGTGTTGTTGCCGGCGGACGGCGAAGGGCGAAACAGTGTCTGGTGTGCGGAAAGGGGGATGGAGGTTGAGGCTTTTGACCTGTCGCCTGTCGGGGTGGAAAAGGCAGCCCGGTTTGCCAAAGAGCGTGGGGTGCAGGTGCGCTATGCGGTGGCTTCGGTTGAGGACTGGGACTGGCCGGAGGCAGTTTATGATGCGGTGGTGCTGATTTTTGTCAATTTTGCGACGCCTGCCATGCGCAAGCGTCTTTTTGCGCGGTGCATCAAGGCGCTTAAGCCGGGCGGGTTGCTGTTGCTGCAAGGGTATGCCGTGCGGCAGCTGGATTATGGGACGGGCGGGCCGCCTTCAGCTGAAAAGCTTTATACCAGGGAGATGCTTGAGGAGGCTTTTGCCGGCATGGATATCCTGGAAATGCAAGACGAGGATGTAGAGCTGGCTGAAGGCAAGGCGCATTGCGGCCTTTCTGCCCTGATGAGCGTTGTGGCGCAAAAGGCGGCGTAGCCAGCCAGGTAAGGCGGTGTCAGGAGCCGGGTTTTTCCTGGCGTTTGATGTGATTGATGACGAATTGCGCGCGCCTGGCCGGATTTTCTTTGGGCAACACCAAAGGGGTGTAGCCCAGGCGCTGGTATGCCAGCAGGATGGCTTCATACGCGGCTTGTGCCTGCCCGGGCGACTGCCGTCTTTCGGTATCAGTCCGGTAAATTTCGGGCCAGTAGGGCGCAATGAATACGGTCTGGTTGTAGCGGTATTGTCCGGCTGCACGAACAAGGTGCGGCGGCGCGGGAAGCCCGCACAGTGCCAGGTGGGCGATGATGTCGGGAATGCCACGGTCAAAGAGGACGGGGTTTTGCAGGCGCTTTGCTTCGTGATATGAGCGCAGTTCCCAGCCGAGCATGAGTTCTGCGTAGGTTGGGTTGTTTTTCTGTGGAAGCGCGGTTCCGCCGATGGCGGACTGGGTTTGGATAATGAAGCGCGCGCCTTCTTCCATTACGGAAAAGTGATGGTCTTTGAGGAGGTGCAGCAAGGTGGTTTTGCCTGCGCCCGGCGCACCGCTGATGACAAAGAAACGGGGATGGCATTCAGCCGGTTTTTCGTGAGATGCTGTCATATTCTGGAATAGGCAGGATGCCGGAAGGGGCGTTGTGGTGTCAGCTTAGCCTTTCTTTGTGTGTTTTGTCGCCAGCCGGGGCATCTGCTGCGTCTGTATTTTCTGTGACGAGGACTTTGGCAATGCGGCGTCCTTCCATTTCCAGTACTTCAAAACGGAACCGGCCATATTCCAGCGCCTGGCCCACATGGGGGACGGTGCCGAAGCGTTCAAGAAGCAGGCCGGCCAGTGAGGTGTAGTCGTCGTCTTCATCGGCCAGGCCGTCGGTTTCAAGCAGTTGTTCCAGGTAGTAGATGCTGGTTGCGCCGTCCATGACCCATACGCCCGGTTTTTCTTCAATAACGCTGGGCTGTTCGTTTTCGTCGGGAAATTCGCCGGCAATGGCTTCCAGGATATCAATGGGGGTGATCAATCCTTCTATGGAGCCGTATTCATCGGCGACCAGGGCAAGCTGGCCGGGGGTATGCCTCAGGATTTCCATTGCCTTGAGGACGCCTGCCGATTCGGGCATGACAACGGGTTCCTTGATGTTTTTTGAGTGTGCCAGCGGCAGGCCGGAGTGGATGTCGTCCATCAGGTCTTGCGCACGGGCAATGCCGACAAGGTGGTCAAGCTGGCCCTGGCAGACGGGAAAGTAGCTGTGGGGGGTTGAGCGGATTTGCTGCTGGATGGTGTCGGCGCTGTCTTCGAGGTTGATCCAGGTGACTTCGGTTCGCGGTGTCATGATGGAGCGGATGGAGCGTTCGCCCAGCGAGAGGACGCCGCTGACCATGTTGCGTTCTTCTTCGGCAAAGGCCGGGGGCGGGCCGGCTTCTTCCGGAAATTCCGGCTCGAATTCTTTTTCCGCCCGGGTTTTTCCGCCCAGGAGCCGCAATACTGCCTCGGCGGTACGTTCCCGCCGGGGGATGTGGGACATGTTTTTGGCCAGGTTGTGCTGGGCAAGCTGGTTGAGAAATTCGATGAGAATGGAAAATCCGATGGCGGCATAGAGGTAGCCTTTGGGGATTTTGAGGCCGATGCCTTCCGCAATGAGGGTTAAGCCGATCATGAGCAGGAAGGACAGGCAGAGAACGACAACGGTTTGATGGGCGTTGACGAAGTTTGTGAGGGGGCGGGAGGCCATCATCATGATGCCCATGGCGACGATGACGGCCAGCATCATGATGGGGAGGTGTTCGACGATGCCGACGGCAGTGATGACGGAATCAATGGAAAAGACGGCGTCCAGGATGACGATTTGGGCAACGACGACAGCAAAGGCCGGTGCGACGCGTTCTTTGGCGCGGATATGAATTTTGCCATCCACGCGTTCGTGCAGTTCGGTGGTGGATTTGTACAGCAGGAAGAAACCGCCCAGTACCAGGATGATATCCCGCCCGGAAAAGCCGGCTCCCCAGAGGGTGAAAAGCGGTGTGGTCAGCCGTACCATCCACGAGATGGCTGACAGCATTAACAGCCGCATGAGGAGCGCCAGGGAAAGCCCGACGATACGGGCGCGGTTTCGCTGGTTTGCCGGGAGTTTGTCGGCAAGGATGGCAATGAATACCAGGTTGTCGATGCCCAGGACGATTTCCAGGACGATCAGTGTTACCAGCCCGGCCCAGGTTGCCGGTTCGAGCATCCATTCCATGTCAGTTTTCCGAAAACAGCCGGTCGGGATAAGCAGCTATGCCAAGATGGCTGCTGCCGGTACGGGAGGATGCGAAAAGAGAGGATGCCAAAAAGGGAAAAGCAGTACAGACAACGGTTTGTCCCATTGCGGAAAAGGGTTGTTGGTAACGAATCAAGTGTACCGTAATTTTCCCAAATGGCAAGGGGCTGACAATGGGCGGGGAGCTGATGAAGGATAAGCCGGGTGAAGAAAAAGCGGCGGTGCGTGTGTTTTGGCATGCCGGTGCGGCATGGTATTTTTGCGTTTATATTGGAAAATGTTGATGATGACAGGGATTGCCTGTTATGACCGGGTTGTTTTCGGAAAGGCGTTATGCAAAAAGAAGACCGGACGCTTGCCTTGCTGACGGCAGCGGTGTTTTTTACTTATCTGAGTATTGGATTGCCGCTGGCGGTGATTCCGCTTTATGTCCGCCATGAGCTGGGCCTTTCGAATGTTATGGTTGGCGTGGTGGTGGGTGTCCAGTTTCTGGCGACTGTCGCCACGCGGGGTTTCATTGGGCGCATGGCGGATGAGAAGGGCGGCAAGCGCTGCAAGATGCATGGCATGGCGGTGTGTTCAGCCGCCGGGCTGGCTTATATTCTGGCGGTGCTTTTGCCGGTTTCTTTGCCTGTCCGCCTGGGGATTCTCCTGGCCGGACGGGTTTTGCTGGGTCTGGGGGAAAGCCAGCTGATGTCTGGCAATTTTACCTGGGCAACGGGGTTGCTTGGCCCTTCCCGTTCGGGACAGGTGATGTCCTGGAACGGCATGGCAATTTATGGTTCGCTTGCTGCCGGTGCGCCGGTCGGGCTGGTGTTGTACAGGCAATATGGTTTTTTGTCGCTGGGTGTGGCGACGCTTCTTTTGCCGCTGGTGAGTTTTCTGCTGGATTGCCGTGTGCCCGGCACCGCGCCGCTTGGCGGGGAGCGGCTGCCCCTTTGGCGTATTTTCCGCCTGATCTGGCTGCCGGGGCTGGCGCTGGCGCTCCAGGGGACGGGGTTTGCGCTGATCGGGACGTTTGTCTCGCTTTATTTTGAGGAACAGAAGTGGGGGAATGCCGGTTTTGTGCTGACTTGTTTCGGGGTGTCTTATGTGCTGGTCCGCGTGTTTTGCGGAAGGTGGCCTGACAGGATGGGCGGGATACGGATTACCTGTTTTTCCCTGCTGGTGGAGACGGCCGGTCTTTTGCTTTTATGGGGGGCGGTTTCGCCCATGATGGCGTTAGGCGGCGCGACATTGACCGGTATGGGCTGTTCTCTTGTGTTTCCGGCGCTGGGGGTGGAGATTGTCAGGCGTATTCCGCCGCAGGCAAGAGGAACAGCGCTGGGCGGTTTTGCCGCTTTTCAGGATGTGTCGTTTGCCCTGGCAGGGCCGGCTACGGGGACGGTGGCGACGCTGTTCGGCTATGCGCCGGTTTTTGCCATTGGCGCGGCCTGTGCGGTATCAGGGGTCGGCGTGGTTTTGCGTTTTGCCCATACCCGCAGTTTTGCGGGTTCCGGGAGTGGCCCAGTATTGGGCAGACAGCCGGAATACGACGGGGGAGAGGGCTGCCAGCGCAATCAGGTTGGGAATGGCCATGAGGGCGTTTAATGTATCGGCAACGAGCCAGAGCGAACCCAGGTCAATTTGCGGCAGGACGCCTACGGGAATGAGAAGGACCCAGGCTATCCGGAACGGGATGACGGCTTTGGCTCCAAAGAGGTAGGCGGTGCATTTTTCGCTGTAAAAGCTCCAGCCGATCAGGGTGGAAAAGGCAAACAGGACGATGCCGAAGGTGACGATGTACCGGCCGAATCCGGGCAGGCTTTCCTGGAAGGCCAGGTTGGTCATGGCTGCGCCGTTTGCACCGCTTTTCCATGCGCCGGTGACGATCAGAACCAGCCCGGTCAGGGTGCAGATGACGAGCGTATCCATTAAAACGCCGATCATGGCCAGTATGCCTTGGGAAACTGGGTTGTCTGTTTGTGCGGCGGCGTGTGCGATGGGAGAGCTGCCCATGCCTGCCTCGTTTGAGAAAATGCCGCGGGCAAAGCCGAACCGGATGGCGGCCCAGACGGTGGCGCCGGTAAAGCCGCCTGCGGCGGCCGCAGGGGTGAAGGCCGCCTGGACAATCAGTGCCAGCGCCTGCGGCAGTTCGCCGATGTGGATGGCGAGAACGGCCAGGGCGGACAGCATATAGCCGATTGCCATGACAGGAACCAGCCTGCCGGTGACTTCGCCGATGCGGCGGATGCCGCCAAGCAGGACTGCGCCGGAAAGGAGGGCGGCGACAATGCCGGTAATGAGCGGATTGATGCCGAAGGTGTCAAGGAGGGCATCGGCCATGGAATTGGATTGCACGGTGGTGCCGATTCCGGCGGCGGCTGTCATGCCGAAGAAGGCAAAGATGGCTGCCAGCCAGGCCCATTTTTTCCCCATGCCGTTTTTGATGTAATACATGGGGCCGCCTACGGTGTTGCCCTGTGCGTCTTTTTCGCGGAAATAAACGGCCAGCGTGGCTTCGCAGAACATGGTGCCCATGCCGATGACGGCAATGACCCACATCCAGAAAAGCGCGCCAGGCCCGCCGTAATAGATGGCGGTGGCTACGCCTGCGATGTTGCCGGTGCCTACATGGGCAGCCATGGCGGTCATGAGGGCGTTAAACGGGGTAATGTCGCCTTTGCCGTCTTTTTTCCTGCGGCCTTCCCACATGAGCCGGAAGGCATGTCCGATTTGTCTTTGGGGGACCAGTTTCAGGCCGAATGACAGATACAGGCCCACGCCTGCCAGGGCGAGCAGCATGGGCGGCCCCCAGACGATGGCATTGATGTTTTTGATGAGTTCGGTTGCCTGTTCCATGTTGGCTTGCCTTGCCGGATGGCGGCTGGCAAAAAACTGCCATTTTACCAAGCGGTTGTGCAAATTTTTGCCGAACAGGGGAAAAGCTGCCAAAAATGGCGGCTTATTTGCCGGAAAAAAGCTATAGTGGCAATAAAAAAGGAAAGATTTGTCTGCTTTTGCCGGGCGGATGTTTATTGGATGAAAGGAACGGGATGGGAAAACGCAAGCTGTTTTTTGCTGTTTGGGTTCTCTTTTTACTGGCGTCAACGGCTGGTGCGGCGCCGGGAAAGCAGGCTGGCGTGCCTTTGGGGAAGAAACAGGCAAAAGAGGAGGCGGCAAAGCCGGTCGCTGCGGGGCAAAGCCCGGTTTCGCTCGCCAATATGGCGCGGATGTACTATAACGGCCAGGGGGTTACGCAAGATTATGCGAAGGCACTTTACCTGTACAGGCAGGCTGCCGTGCAGGGACATGCGCCTTCAATGATTGCAGCGGGTTCCATGTATGAGAATGGCCTGGGGACGCCGCCTGATTATGGCACTGCCATGCAGTGGTACCGCAAGGCAGCCGGACAGGGGTATGCCAGTGCGCAGCAGGCAATTGGCGATTTGTACCGCCTGGGGCGGGGCGTTTCCCGTGATGAGGCGGAAGCGGCGCGCTGGTATGCAAAGGCGGCTGACCAGCAGTTTGCCGAGGCGCAGTGCCGCCTGGGGTACCAGTATCTTCGCGGCCGGGGTGTGGCGGCTGATCCGGTGAAGGCCAGAATGCTTCTGGAGGCCGGGGCAGAGCAGGGAAATGCCTGTTCGCAGCATTATCTGGCTTTTATGTATATGAACGGCCTGACGGGGGTATTGCCGGATACCAAAAAGGCGCTGGAGCTGGATAGGCAAGCTGCCGGAAATGGAAATGCCGAGGCGCAATATAATGTGGCGAAGGCGCATGAAATAGGCTGGATGGAATATGCCACGCAGGCAGATGCGCTTTCCTGGTACCGGCACAGTGCCGGGCAGGGGTATCCGCCTGCGATGGAGCGCCTGGCTGAAATTTATGGGAAAGGGGAGTTGCAGCAGGCAGTTGATTTGGAAAAGGCCGGGCAGTGGCGGGAACGGGCGCAGGCAGCCTGGCAGGCCTGGCCGGAACCGCGGCCGGTTTCCATGGAGGGTATCCGGTTTATGCCGCTGAAATAGGCTGCGTGCTTTTACAGGTTGCCGGTATCGGTTTTGCGAATGTTTTCCAGGCTGTCTTTACGGCGGATGCGCTCTTTGCCGGCTTCCCGTGCGCGGGCTTCGGCAGCGGCTTCCTGTTCGGCGTTCAGGATGTTTGTATCAGGGGTTTCCTCATGCGAGGCGGGAGATGGCGTGTTTTGCGTCAGCCCGGCAAATTCGGGCGAGGCCAAAAGGTCTGCCATGAATTGTTTTACTGACGGCAGGTATTGCCAGGCGGCTTGCAGGCAGGCGGCCTCGCCAAAGCCAATGCTGTTGTATTCGACTGTTTTTTCCAGAACCATCTGCTTGCCGTTGGAGGAAAGGAAGGTCATGCGGATGATCCATGCGCCTTTTTCTGTTTCGAAATCAATCCGGTTGAGCTGGGCTGTCAGGGTTACCGGCGAATCCGGGTCGTATCGCCCGGCCTGGGCGAGTTCGTCAATCAGTGCCCGGCGGATGGCATCGGCATAGCTTTGGCCATCAGGCGCACGGATAATGGACAGGCTGCGGCAGGTCAGTTCTTTGCGGAAGCTGGCATCATGGAACTGGCCGATGTTGACCGGGGTGTTGACGGCGTTTTGCACGGCGGGGATGGTTTCGGGTTCCGGCTGGTAGGATGCGACTGTCTGACAGGCGCAGCCTGCCAGGAGCAGGAGGGTAAACAGGGCAGGGATGGTTTTCATGGGCGTTTTCCCTTCAGGCAGATATAGCGGCATTGTAAGCGATGATGCGGAAAAAGGCGTTGATTGTTTGTTTTCTGCTATGGCCGGGCGCGGTTATTTTCTTATGCTGAATTCGCAGCCGCAGTAGGTCTGGTTATAGAACCCGTTTTCGGCCAGGAGGATGCGCCGCCGTTCTTCCAGTCCGCCTTTCCGCCAGTTTTTTTCCCAGAAGGCGACTCCGCCGGTTTCTTTTGCCGCCCAATGTCCGGCCGAAGCGATTTGTTCCAGGTTTTTCCAGCGTGAGGAGGCCAGTGTGGTGGCGAAGCGGGGAAAGCCGCGCTCTTTTGCCAGGCGGGCGGTGGCAAGCATTCTCATGCGGAAGCAGGCCAGGCAACGGGAGCCGCGTTCCGGCTGGTGTTCGTGTCCGGCGATATGGGCAAGCCAGGCTGCGTGGTTGTAATCTCCGTCGATGATTTCAAGCCCCAGGCGGGCGGCGTAAGCGGTGCATTCCTGTTTGCGGGTTTCGTATTCGGCGTGGGGAAAGATGTTGGGATTGAAGTAAAACAGGGTGGGCTTTTCGCTTTGTGCCAGGAGCCATTCCAGGATGGCTGCAGAGCAGGGGGCGCAGCAGGTATGGAGCAAAAGCATGGGTAGCGGTCGTGGTGGGTAACGGGCGAACGTTACACGATTTTGGCTGCCTAGCCAACCGCTTGTTTCAGCCGGCAGAGGCAGTTTTACGGATGATTGCCATTTTATCCTGTATGGGCAAGGATGATTGGCGTAAAGGCGGGCGGGCTGTCGCTTTTTTCATACAGCCTGCTCTTTTTTGCCCCCTTTTTGTCTGTGCTTTTTACGGGATGTGGCAAGATAGGCAGGAGGACTGACGCGGCTTTTTGGGTGCGTCATTTGCCAAAAAGGAAGATGGGACAAGGTATTGTCATGGGACAGAGTAAATACGATTTGGCCTCGCAGATGGTGTTTGCCTTGCTGTTCGGGGTGATGGCGGCCTGTGCCGGGCAGGCGCTGGCAGAGGAAGAGCAAAGCCGGCAACCAGGGGAAAGCGCCGGTTTTTTCAGTTATGAGGGGGGTGCCCCGGTTTCCGGAGAGCCGGATGGCGTGCGTGAACTGATAAAGGAAGGTTTGCGGTATGCCAAAGGCGAGGAAACCGGGCAGGACTATACGCGGGCGATGGACTGCTTTATGCAGGCGGCCCAGGCGGGCAGTGCCGAAGCCCGGTTTTATGTCGGATTGATGTATGCCAGGGGCAAGGGGGTAAAGACAGATCTTGCGCAGGCGGCTTCGTGGTACCGGCAGGCCGCTGAACAGGGGCATACTGACGCCATGCTCAGGCTGGCGGGAATGCATCTTTCCGGCAAGGGGGCGGAAAAGGATTTTGACAAGGCCATGCAGCTTTACCGGCAGGTAGCGGAGACGGGCGATTTGCGCGGTGTGAACGGGCAGGCTTATCTTTTCATGAAAGGGCTTGGGGTCAAGCAGGATTACAAGCAGGCCATGGCGCTTTATCTCCAGGCGGCGGAGCAGGGCAATGCGCATGCCCAGAGCCGTGTCGGGTTTATGTATGCGCGCGGCCTTGGCGTGCGCCTGAATTATGCGCAGGCGTATGAGTGGATGCTGAAAGCGGCAGAGCAGGATAATTTGTTTGCCCAGGGATTTTTAGGCTCGCTTTATGAGCGCGGCAGGGGGGTAAAAGCGGATTATGCGCAGGCTATGGCCTGGTATGAAAAGGCGGCGAAAAGGGAGGATGCCTTTGCGGAATTCCGGATGGGAGCCATGTATGAGGAAGGCAGAGGGGTCAAGGCAGACAGGGCAACGGCGGTGGAATGGTATAAAAAAGCGGTTTCCCACGGCAGTGACGCAGCAAAAAACCGCCTGATTGAGATGGAAGGGGAGGATTAGGCTTACCGGTTTTTCAGGGGGTGGCAGGGTTTTGCAGCGGGTGGCAGGCAGATTTTTGCGGCAGGCCCGGCAGGCAGGGTGTTATGCTGCGTGCTACAATCCGCGAGGCTTGCCGTTACCCGTTTTATCTGAAAAAAGATGGTTTCCTTTTCTGTCAGTCTGGTTTTGCTTGTTGCTGGCTACCTGGTCTATGGCAAGGTGGCGGAGCGTGTTTTTGGCATGGATCCCGCCCGTGTGACGCCTGCCTGCGAAAAGGCGGACGGCGTGGATTTTATTGTGCTGCCCGGCTGGCGGATTTTTATGATCCAGTTCCTGAATATTGCCGGGCTCGGCCCTATTTTTGGTGCGATCCTGGGTGCGCGGTTTGGCGCTATGGCCTATATCTGGATTGTGGCTGGCTGTATTTTTGCCGGGGCGGTGCATGATTATTTTTCCGGCATGATTTCGCTGCGTAACGGCGGCATGAGTTTTCCCGAGATTGTGGGCAAGTATATGGGCCGGGGGTTCATGCAGGCGGCGCGTGTGTTTACGCCGCTCATGATGATTTTGGTCGGGGTGGTTTTTGTGGCTGGCCCGGCAGGATTGCTTACCGGCCTGACGGCTGGTTTGTTTTCGGGTTTCCCGGATATGGCTGCCGGAAAAACGCCGGGGCAATGGTGTTTCCTGTTCTGGTCGGCTGTGATTTTTGCCTATTACCTGCTGGCGACGATTTTGCCGGTTGACCGGGTGATTGGCCGTATTTATCCGCTTTTTGCCGCTGCATTGCTTTTTATGGCGCTGGGTATTCTGGTTGCCCTGTATGTCCACTTTCCAGCGATTCCCGAGGTTACGGACGGATTGGCCAATACGCATCCTGATGCGGCGACTACGCCGGTTTTCCCGATGCTGTTTATTACGATTGCCTGCGGCGCTCTCTCGGGGTTTCATGCCACGCAGTCGCCCATGATGGCGCGCTGTATGGAAAATGAGCGCCAGGGCAGGGCGGTTTTTTATGGCGCGATGATTGCCGAAGGCGTGGTGGCGCTTATCTGGGCGGCGGCTGCCAGTTATGTTTTCCATTCGCCTGAAGGGCGGGCTTTTTTCCATGAGACAAATGCGGCGGTAGTGGTCGATTTTATTACGCGGGAATGGCTGGGAACGGCTGGCGCGGTGGTGGCAGTACTGGGGGTGGTGGTTGCGCCGGTTACATCGGGCGATACGGCTTTCCGTTCTGCCCGCCTGATTGTTGCCGATGCGCTCAGGGTAGATCAGCGCCCTGTGATGAAACGGCTTGGGGTTTCTTTACCGCTTTTTGCCGGCGGTTTTTTGTTGATGGCGCTGCTGGATTTTTCGGTGGTATGGCGTTATTTTGCCTGGATGAACCAGATTCTGGGTGCGCTGGCGCTGTGGACAGCAACGGTTTATCTGGCGCGTAAAGGGAGGCGTTATGTCATTGCCTTGCTGCCAGCCTGTTTTATGACGGCGGTGGTGTCTTCGTATGTGGTGGCCGCGCCGGAAATGCTCGGGATGCCGGGGATGCTTGCCAACGGGGCGGGTATCGGCGCGGCGCTGGCTTGTCTCGCCGGTTTTTTTGCCTGGAAAGTCCGTTTTGCCGGCGGGGATCAACAGGCGGTTGCCCTGGCAGATGCCGGGCCGGCAGTTTCTTTTGAAAAAAGTGGTCAATAACTGGAATGGAAAGGAAAGATCATGCAAATCAAATGGCGTATGACAGCGGCAATAGCTGTTTTTTCGGCAGCTGGACTGGCTTTTGCTGCGCCGCAGGGAAAAGGCGGAGACAAGGCAGTGACGCTGCCTTCCGGGGTGAAGGTGGAAATGCTGCGGGAAGGGACGGGTGCGTTCCCGTCGGCGTCTGACAGGGTAACGGTTCATTACCGGGGAACATTACTGGATGGCACGGAGTTTGACAGTTCGTATGCACGGGGCAAGCCGGCCAGTTTTCCGTTAAGGGGCGTGATTCGCTGCTGGACGGAAGGGGTGCAAAAGATAAAAACCGGCGGCAAGGCACGGTTGACCTGCCCTTCGGATACGGCCTATGGCTCGCGGGGGGCTGGCAGGGTTATTCCGCCTGACAGCACGCTGGTGTTTGAGGTGGAACTTTTGGGGATTGACTGAACGGCAAAACGCCGGGATGCGCGTTTTGTGCCCGTTTTTGCCGGCCCTTTCCTGCCGCTGGAAAAAGTATTCGCGGCGGCGGGCCGGCCGGACTTGTTATGGCGGGGTTATCAGTTAGAATAATTGGCTGTTGTTGAATAACGGATATTGGGAAAAAGGGAAAGACATGAGAGCAGGAAAGGTTGCCCGTTTCAGAGCCGGGGCGCTGGCGGCTGCGCTGGCGGCTGCGCTGGTATGCGCAGGCAGTGCGTCTGCCGCTTCTTCCAGGGATCTGTGCGTAAACTGTACGGATATCGACCCGCTTATGGAAGCGACGGACAATTATTACCGCAAGCAGTATGACCGGGCGTTTCCCCTTTTCCACCGCCATGCCGTGAAAGGCAATGCCCGGGCGCAGAATAATCTGGGCATTATGTACGAACGGGGCCTTGGCGTGGCGCGCCATGAAGGCATGGCTGTTGAATGGTACAGGAAGGCGGCCGAGCAGGGGCTGGCGGAAGCCCAGTTTAATCTGGGCCGTATGTATGGCCGCGGCGCAGGCGTGGCAAAGAATGAGCGCCGGGCGGCGGACTGGTACCGGATGGCCGGTGTCAGGGGACATGCGGAGGCGCAAAACAATCTGGCGGTGCTGTATCAGGAAGGGCGGGGCGTTGCCAAAAATTATGCCCAGGCAGCCGAGTGGTACAGGAAGGCGGCAGTACAGGGGCTGGCGGAGGCCCAGAATAACCTGGCAGTGTTGTATGAGGAGGGATTGGGCGTTCCCCGCAATGAGGCGCTGGCGCGCGAGTGGTTCCTGAAAGCGGCCGAACAGGGGTATGTACAGGCGCAATACTATCTGGGCATGATGCATGAAAAGGGGATTGGCGTTGGCAGGAATGATGCGCTTGCCCTGGACTGGTACCGGCAGGCTGCGGATGAGGGTTACAGCCTGGCCCAGCACAAGCTGGGAGAGATGTATGCAAAAGGGCGCGGCGTTTCGCAGGACAATGCGCAGGCCTTTATCTGGTTTTACAAGGCTGCCGAGCAGGGGTATGCCCCTTCACAGAATGCGCTTGGCGTGATGTATGTTGATGGCAAAGGGGTGATCCAGGATTTTGCCGAGGCAGCGCACTGGCTGGGCAAGGCTGCTGAACAGGGTTATGCCGAGGCGCAAAATAATCTGGGTGTCCTGTTTGAAAAAGGAGCGGGAAGACAGCAGGATTATGCAAAGGCAGTTATGCATTACCGCAAGGCGGCAGCGCAGGGTAATGCGCAAGCCCAGTATAACCTTGGGCGTCTGTATGCCGCCGGTGCGGGCGCGCCGCAAAATCACCGGACGGCGGCTTTCTGGTTCCGTAATGCGGCGGAGCAGGGGCTGCCTGGCGCCCAGAATAACCTTGGTTTTATGTATGCCTGCGGCCTGGGGGTGCGGCATGACGATATGCAGGCGGTTTACTGGTATCGGCAGGCGGCAAAGCAGGGGCTGGCTGACGCCCAGTACAATCTGGCAGGTATGTATTACAGGGGGCAGGGTGTTGACAAGGATGATATGGAGGCGCATCTCTGGTTCAAGAAGGCGGCTGCCCAGAAAATGGTAGAAGCGCAAAACAGCCTGGGCATTATGTATGAGCGGGGGATTGGCGTTCCGCAAGAGGAGGTGCAGGCTGTGGTCTGGTATTACATGGGAGCGACCCAGGGTTATGCCGAGTCGCAGAATAATCTGGCCAATATGTACTATGCCGGACGCGGCGTGAAGCAGGATCATGCCCGCGCCTTTATCTGGTATCACCGGGCGGCCGGGCAGGGGCTGGCGGCTGCCCAGAATAATCTGGGTGTGCTGTATGAGAAAGGCATGGGGGGCGGCCAGTTTACGGCCCAGGCCATTGAATGGTACAGGAAGGCTGCGGCGCAAGGTAATGCCCAGGCACAGAATAACCTGGGACGTTTGTATGAATCCGGTACGGGTGTGCCAAAGGATGTTGAGCTGGCGGCCGGCTGGTACCGGCAGGCTGCCGAGCAAGGGCTGGCAGAGGCGCAGAACAATCTGGGGGTTCTCTATTATGAGGGCCGTGGTGTGGCGCAAAATTATGTGCAGGCTGCCGACTGGTTTAAAAAGGCCGCCGGGCAGGGGTTACCGGAGGCAATGGATAATCTGGGCAATCTGTATGTCAGCCACCACAGGACAGGAGCCCATTATGTCGGAGGCGCCTGAGGGGGCGCTTTTGCCCGGCATGGGTATGGGGAAGAAGCGCAGTTGGTTTTTTCCTTTACGGTGCGGGCGGGCGCTTACATTTTGATGGGCAGATCATGATGCAACCCATATCAGGAAAGCAGGGCAAAAAGGAAAGGCAGGCATGGTTGTGCCTGCTTTTTGCCATCTGTTTTGCGTTATGGCCCGATGCTGTGCTGGCTGATGATTATGCGGCGGGCGCGGCCTTTTACCGGCAACGGGAATACCGCCGGGCGCTTGACCTGTTTGGCCGGGCGGCGCAGCAGGGGAACAGGCGGGCGCAGGCGGCGTTGGGGACGATGTATTACAACGGCGAGGGAACGCCGGCAGACCATGCCCAGGCAGCGAAGTGGTATGAAAAAGCGGCACGGCAGGGGGATGCGCAATCCCAGTTTGATTTGGCCGGTATGCTGGAGGAGGGGGAAGGCGTGCCCCGGGATGAGGCTGCGGCGGCGAAGTGGTATGAAAAGGCAGCGATGCAGGGCCATGCCAAGGCGCAGGATAATCTGGGGTTCCTTTATTCGGAAGGCCGCGGGGTTGTGCAGGATGATGCGCTTGCGCTGATGTGGTTCAAAAGGGCGGCGGAACAGGGATTGCCCGAAGCGCTGGCCAATCTGGGCGTGTTTTATTCGGAAGGCAGGGCGGTAGAGAAGAATCCGGCGCAGGCGGCCAGCCTTTACCGGCAGGCGGCGGCGCAGGGGCTGGCAATGGCACAGTATGAGTTGGGCCATGCCTGCAAGGAAGGGCATGGTGTGCCGAAGGATGTGGCACAGGCCGCAAGGTGGTACAGGAAGGCAGCCGAACAGGGGTATGCGGAGGCTCAGTATGAACTGGGGCAGCTTTACCTGGAGGGTCATGGTGTGCCGGAAGATGATGAACAGGCGATGGCATGGTTTGCCAAGGCAGCAGAAAAGAATTTGCCCGAGGCGCAAGCCAGTATTGGCCTGATGTATGCGACGGGCCGGGGTGTTGAGAAAAATCCGGAAGAAGCGGCTGCGTGGTACGAAAAGGCGGCCGGGCAGGGTTTTCCTGAAGCGCAGCTTTTATTGGCCGAGCTGTATTACAAGGGAGAGGGGGTATGGCGAAATGATGCGCTTGCGCTGAAATGGTATGGGCAGGCGGCCGAACAGGGTTTGCCTGAGGCGCAGGACGCCATGGGGCTGATTTATACGCGTGGCGACGGGGTTGAGCGCGATTATCATAAGGCGGTGGAATGGTTCAGGAAAGCGGCCGATCAGGGATATGCGGAATCCCAGAATAACCTGGGGTTTATGTATGCAAGAGGGCTGGGGGTGGAACAGGATTATGAAACAGCCATCAAGTGGTACCGCAAAGCGGTGGAACATGATTTGCCCCAGGCCCAGTTTAATTTGGGCAGTATGTATTTGCGCGGGGACGGCGTCAGGCAGAGCGACCAGACTGCTGCCCAGTGGTTTAAAAAGGCGGCTGACCAGGGAATGGAGGCGGCCCGTGAGAGCCTGGAGCGTATCATGATACGGGGGCAGCTGCTTAGCGAAGAGGAAAGAAGTATTTAGCCAGACAGAAAAAAGATTTTTATTTTTGCTGATTAAAATAATCGTACACAATAATTATTTTCCCCCCCCCCTTGCGAACCATGAAATATTTATCAGGTATTTTTCGATTTATCACGGCATTAACCGGATTCCTGGCTATTTTCTTTTTAACCACAACAAAATGGCTCACCGCTACTTTTGGAAAAAATATTACCATTGACCAAATATTGTTTCATCTGGTTACACCGCAATCCGGTGTAAGCCTTAAGATTGTTATGAAAATTGCCGTCTTCTTCCTTGTTTTAATTGCGGGGGGGGGGTATGGGTTTTTCTTGTTTACAAAATTGATTATTTCTCCCGCCTTTTCTTTTCATTGCCCGGTATTCTCATAGCATGGCATAAAAAAGCCTCTGCCCTCCGGATTCAGCATAATAAAAAATACTTTTTTATCCTTCTTTTTCTTTTTATTATCAGCCTGATTACAGGTTATATCAGTTTAAAAAAGGCTGATAACAAGCTGCATATCAGGGAATATCTTTCATCTCGTCAGGAAACGACAGGAAAAGATTTTTTTTCGGAACATTATCAGGTTCCGCCGGCTAGTGAAATTACCTTTAACAAAAAGAAAAACCTGGTGATTGTGTTGGCGGAATCCCTGGAAAACAGTTTTTCCGATTCCCGTATTGGATCTTCTCTTATACCGAATCTGGAATCATTCAAAAAACAATCACGGCACAATCTTAACCAGATACAGGTTCATGGAACCGGCTGGACGATTGGCGCCATGACAGCATGGCATTTTGGCGTGCCATTGAAACTGCCGGTTGACGGGAACAACTACAGCACCAAATTTGGCCATACAACGTTCCTTCCCCATGCCACAAGTATTTTTGATATTCTCGCCGAAAACGGATATGAACAGGTATTGTTGCTGGGAAGCAAGAAAGCCTATTCAGGCAAGGATAATCTTTACAAGCATGGCAATTTCCGCATACTGGATAAGGCCTATTGGAAAAAAGCAGGCTATGACATAGATAAATTCAAAGGAACGGACTGGGGATACAATGATGCCTTCTTATTTGCCCGGGCAACAGAAATGTATCAAGAGCTGTCCCTGAAAGGGAAGCCTTTTGTCCTGGTTATTGAAACGGTAGATACGCATTTCCCTGATGGTTTTTGCCCTGAAGAGGAAAAGGTTTACTACGATATCCGTGACGCGATTGTGAAAACGGACAGGGAGCTGGGGAAATTCCTTGCAGAAAATTTTGCAAGGAAGACTGACGATACGGTAGTTGCCGTATTGGGTGACCATTTGTTTATGGGAAATCCCGTTTTTCTTTCTCCTGTTCGCGAAAGAACTATTTTTAATGCTTTTGCCGGGGATGTGCCGTCATTTGGAAAGAGAAAGCACTCAGAGAAAGTATCTGCGCTGGATATGGCTCCTACTTTGCTGGAAGCAGCCGGTGCAAAATGGGGATCTTCCCGGTTTGGGCTGGGGGTCAGCCTGTTTTCTGATGATCCCTCTCTGGTTTCCCTTTACGGGGAACAGGAACTGAACCGCCTGCTCGCTCAATATTCTGCTTTTTATGAGGCTCTGTATTGAAAGTCTGAATGTTATGATGCTTTTTTTAGCCTGACGGAAGGTGTTTTCCCTGAAGGCAGCAAGCAGTTTTCCAAGGGATGTTATGCCTGCAAGCGGGATTCGAGCAAGGCGATAATGGCGGTATGGCCTGAGGCGTATTCGTCTCCGGCTGCCAGGAAGGGAATGCCGATACAGGTTTCCGGGATGCCATAGCGTTTGCCTGTTTCCCGCAGTTCTTCGTAATGCGCCCTGTCGGCGTAAATTTCTTTGCAGACCAGATTGGCAAACCGGCCGGAAGCGGCGGCAAGGTACGATTCAAGCAAGGCGCAGCCGGGGCAGCCTTTGCCAAGGTAAAGGGTCATGTGGCTAAACGGCATAGTTTTTTCCTGAAAAGCAGCTGACAGTTTGCCATGATACTGCTTTATGCGGCAGATGTTGTCATTGTGTGTTGGCGCACAGGCAGCCGAAGGGCGGATAAATGGCTGGAAGGCCTGGCGTGTATCCGGGAAATCCGGCAGCCTTTTTTGCGGGAGGCAGGTTGTGTTGGCAAGTTTTTGGCTTGCACAGAAAGATGCGCAAAGCCGGGTTTCATGGTTTAATTAGGCCTGTCTATTGGCAGGCGGTGCGCATGAACAGCAAACAGACATTTTGGATAACGGGGATAGGGACTATTTGGGCCGCTTTTTTCCTTTTTATGCCGACTGCCGCCGCGCAGCAGCAGGCACAGCCTGCACCCCCTGTTCAGGCACAGCAGGCTTCTCCGGCGGCTGCTCCTGCTCCGAATCAGAATCAGGCACAGGCGGCCGCCCCGGCTTCCGATGAGAAGAAGGATGATGATGAAACCGTTTTTGATAACGGTGTGAAGATGAAAATCCTTCGGGCAGGCAAGGGCCCCAAACCTGCGCCGAACGCTATTGTCCAAATACAGTATATTGGCAGTCTGGAGGATGGAACCGAGTTTGACCGGTCTTATTCGCGCCGTTATCCGTCTATTTACAAGTTGTCAGATGTGATTGGATGCTGGCAGACCGGTATTCCGGAAATGCAGGTGGGCAGCAAGGCCAAGTTTACTTGCCCGCCCGGATCTGCCAACGGCAAGCGTCCGGTGGATTTTATCTGGGGCGATACGACGCTGTATTTTGTGATTGAGCTGATTGCCATTACCGGCTAGGGCAGCGCCTCCGGGAGAGGTGTGTTTCCCCGGCGTATCGGCAGCGGGTTGCTCTTCGGATAACTGAAAAAACCAGGCCGCCGGGTTTCATTATTTTCCCGGAAGATTCCCCTGTTTTCGAATAACAATCGGCATGGGATTGGAACCGGTTTTTATGGCAAAAAAACAACAAACCGGGGGTATTTTGCCGGGTTTTGCGGTGAAAAACGGGGAGGAGGCGACTGTGATCTCCCAAACGGCGCGGCCTGGCATACAATTTCGCGGGGCTTTCCCCTTTACTTTATTGAATCCGCAATACAGGAACTGACGAGATGAAAGCGATTTTTGTGGCGCTGGGGGCGTTGGGTATGGCTGCTGTGACGGCAAAGGCGGCATACGCCCGGCCTGATTTCCGCTTTTACGGTAATGTGGATACCGGCTATGTCAAGGAAAGCGGCCGGGATGCCGGTATGGCGTGCAATTACGGCAATTTTATTGGCCTGGCCGGCAGTGAGGATTTGGGAAGGGGGCTGAAGGCTACTTTTACTGTTGAGGAACAGCTTGAGCTGAATGACGGCGACCGGGCGCGCAGGCGAAATGAGGTGGATTTTGCCCGCAGCCGCGGCGATGGCAATAATGAAGGCATCAGGCGGCCTGATTTTCAGGGCCAGGCCAATGTCGGTTTGACTCATGCGGAGTGGGGTGCTGTCAGGCTGGGACGTGTGGCCAATTTGTCTGTCGAAAATTACCGCCGCCTGGATCCTTTTTTCAATTTCAGTGTTGGCGCCAATCTGGCGTATGGCAATAATCTGTATGCCGAGCATTTGCCCAATACCGTGCGTTATGACAGCCCGTCATGGCAGGGTTTTTCTTTTGGCCTTTCCTATTCGCTGGGGGAGGATGACCATGACAGCGCCTATTACCGGAAGATTGGCAATGACGGCTGGAATGTTGCCTTAAAGTATGACAATGGTCCCCTGTTTATGACCGCCAACTATTACCGCATGGCTGATTCTGACAATTCTTACGCCTGGAATCTGGGCGGGGCTTATACATGGGGGGCGGCAACGGTTTCTCTTGGGTTCCAGGATTCGCGAACCCAGGCCGGTTTTGCCGATACTTACCGGCAGGCAACGGGACTGTATGCCGGCTGGATGGAGGCCGGCCGTGCGGTGGATCAGCAGGATGCTGTTTTGGGCCTGGCTTACCGGGTTGGCAGCGGTGAAATCCAGCTTGCCTACAGTTACGGTAACTGGGATGATGGCGTGAATGATGAGGATGTTCACAAGTATTCGGCGGGCTATACTTATTTTCTTTCCAAACGGACGTCTCTTTACGGGATGGTTTCCTATCTGGATGCAGGCAGTGCTTTTGTCGGCCGGCACTACAATTTCACCATGGTGGACAAAAGCGAGATTGCAGGCGTCCAGTTTGGTATTCGCCACACTTTTTGACGTTGCATGGATACCGGAAAAGGCAGGGTTGCAACCTGCCTTTTTCTTTTTGGCGGTTAGTAATAGAGTACCCGCAGGCGGCGCGTCCGCAGGATGGGGTGGCCGGAGTGTGTTTGTTTCAGGTCGCCCCGGATGGCGATTCGGGATGTTTTGAAAAGGGAGGTTTCGCCAAATACCCGAAGGCTGATGCGAATGGCGATACGGCCTGTCCCATCTGAAAAAAGGTAGCGGTTGCCGCCCAGGAATGCCTCTATTTTGCCTGTCAGCCTGAATATTTCACCATATGGCGGTTTTTCGAGCAGGCTTTTTACTGTTTTTTCCTGTTCGGGTTCCATTCTTTTTACTTTACCGGAAGGGTTGGCAGATGGGGTAAAGGTGTTTTTGGCAGGCGGTGAAAACAGGTAAAAAAACATGCTGTTTCCTTTCTTTTTCGGATGGGCCGCTTTCTTTCATGGCGGCGACCCCTGCTGTTATTTCATCCCGAAAGCGGTTCCTGTGGTTTGTTGCACCTCAAAAACCGGGCAAAAAGGCGGCGGCCAGGCGGATACCCTGTACTGTGAAAAAGAGGGAAAGGATGGATGAATGGGATGTTATGAAGCGAAAACCGGCCGTATTTGAGAGGGCTTTGTCAGTCGTCTGCCTCATCAGGGGGAAGCTGTCCGTCTGGCGGGTAGGTCAGCTTGACCCGTTTGGAAAGCAGCAAATAGACGGTGTAGCCTGCGTGGATGACTGTTGCGATGAGCAGCGGGTTTGAATAGCGCAGGATGTTGTGAACGGGGGAACCAAAACCGTACATCAGTGCCGGTAACATGAGGGTAAAGGCGTGACCAATTGGCCCTGATGCCCACAGGGCGATGATTGCACCATATACCGAGCTGCGCCTGCGGCGCTTAAAAAGCAGGATGCCGCCAATTATGCTAATTGCCGCCCGGGCGACTTCTGCAAGAAAAACTGTTGTCCGGAAATAATACCAGGTGTAACGCTCCTGTAACTGGGGAAAATCCAGTTCTGCTTCCAGGAGGGTATTCCGGAGGCCTATCAGTATCAGAAGCGGTTGCAGTACCAGCATGACAAAAAGCAGTATGCCCAGCCACCCGAAGACGCCTGCCTTGCGTTTTTCTTGCTGCATCAGTTGTCCTGTATATCGACCAGCTCTGCATTTTCTCACAAAAACAGGGCCGGCAGAAGGGAGGCGGCCCTGTGGTGATGCTGCCTGAATCTGCTTACGGCTTGATGACGGTCAGCCGTTTGACATCAATTTCAAGCGGACGGGCAAAGTCTTTTTCCACTTCGCCGTACACTTCGACCAGGGTTTTGTCTGTGACCCGGATGTTATGGAAATATTTGTCGTCAATTTCCATGCGGACGGTACCGGTGTTGTCCTGGAATTCGTAGCGTTCTTTTTTCAGTTTTTTGGTAATCCGGCCGCGCAGTGTGACTTCCTGGTCATCGGCCGCGTTTTTCATGATATCGGCGACGGTTGTTATTGCTGTTGCCGTGCTTTGGCCGGGGCCGGTATATTGCGCCTGGGCCTGGCCAAACAGACCGGCGGCCAGGGTAATGCCTATTACTGCCATGATTTTTTGGGATGCTTTCATGTCAACTCCTTTTTGTTGTTAAAAACAGGGGCAGCTGTATCCGGCTTTGCCGGATACAGGCGGATTGATTGCAGAAGATATCAGGATGCCGCTACGGTAAGGCGGAATACCTTGACAATGGGGGATTCCACCAGCCGTTTATCCACTTCGCCAAAGATTTCTACGGTGGTGTTTTCTGTAACTGTCAGGTTATAGAAAAGTTTTTCACTGATTTTGGCGCGGATTGTGCCGGTATTGTCCTGAAATTCGTAATATTTTTTGCCGAATCGACGGGTAATGCGCCCTTTGAGCAGAACTTGCTGGCCGTCGATGGGTTTGGCAATAATCTGGGCGACGGTTGTGTCAGCCTGCATTTCGCCCGGGCCCAGGTACTGGGCGTGGGATATGCCGGCCAGTGCCATGAAAACCGCAGCCAGTATGATGCCCGCTACTCCTTTTATTTTTGCTTTCCACATGCTTGCCTCCTTCAGGAATATAAGGTTGTGTTGCTGTTGCTTTCTCATCAGACACGAAAACCGGGCAGCGTTTGCTGATGAGAATCAGTAAATTGCCAAATGAAGGCAGATCAGGGGGGAAAAAGCGATGAAAGCAGGAATTTCCTGCCATAAATGTGGCATGATGTTCTTTCCGTTTTTTTGCAGCCTGCACAGGAAAACCCGAAAAGATGGAAAGTTGTTTTTCTTACCATTCCAATCCGCATATTGCCTTTCCGCTGGGTTTTGGCGATATGAAGTCGCAAAGTGCCCGGGCGGAGCGCTTTTTGCCGGAAAAGCAGGCCTGGTTATGTGTGCGTGTGGAGGCAGTTGCTTATGATGCCTTTACCCGAAAGGAAGCCGGGCGGGGCAATCTTGACCGGCTGTTTCCGGGAATGACGGAAAGTATGGGAAGGCTGCCTGATCCCGACGCGCTATGGCTTTACCATGTTGTTGTTTTTACGGCCCGCTCTTTGGGTACGGAAAGCCGCCTGATTTTGCCGGCGGATGAGTGCGGCGTTGCGGCGGCATGGTTTGATGATTTCCATGCCATGCTGGCGTATTGCGAAAAGGAGCATGGTATTGCCGCTTCCGGTTTTGAAAGCCGGTTTGCCGGCAAATCTCTGGGGGGAATCGAGGCGCCCTGATCAGGCTGTTTTTTTGACATGATCAGCTGCCCTGTGCCGGTTGATAAGCGGGTATTGAGGCTTCACCTGCCGGCATTGTCACGCAAGAAGCCTGTACAAATTTTATGGGTATTATTTCTGCAAAGCCGCAATGGAGGGGATAAGAGAACCCCCCCTTCATGGCGAGAAAAGCCGTTTGCAGTATCCCGAAATGGCCTCATGGCATCCATGCAAAGGGTCGATATGGCGGATTCAGGGGCACATGTTGATGTGCATCTGAAGAAAAAATGTGCATGTTCCCGTCAAGCCGGAGATGACGGGATTAAACATTTTGTTTTTGGCAGTATCCGTTCCCGGCTTTTCTCTACAGGCAGAGCCGCCGGGCAGGATGTACAGCCGTTGTATGGAAGAAGCCGGTATAACGATCGGAATGGATAATTGTACAGGAGCGGAATATGACCGTTTGGACAAGGTGCTGCATGCCGCTTACAGGGATTTGGCAGCCGGATGAGACTGCAAGAAGGGCGGCTGCGTTTTTGCAGGACGAGATGAAAGGGGCTGAGTAAGGTTGCCTTTGGCCAAGCAGGGGGCGCCGGTTTGGCCTGCTGCGGCAGGCGGCTCAGTTTTCCCATGTTTCTGCCCGCAGGGGCAGCCTGTTCAGGCGCTTTTTCATCGTCCGCCAGTGCGGCAGGTGTTTGTCCAGGATGGCGGTGAAGCGGACGCCGTGATTGGGTTCCAGAAAGTGGGTCAATTCGTGGAGGATGATGTACTCCAGGCATTCGCGCGGTTTTTTTGCCAGTTCGGTATTCAGCAGGATGCTGCCGTGCGCCGGTGTACAGGAGCCCCAGCGGGTTTTCATGCGGCGGATGCGCAGGGTGACGGGAGGCAGGTTCAGCCGGTCTTGCCATGCGGCCAGGCGCGGCAGGGCAGCTTCGCGCAGGATGCGGCGATACCAGCCTTGCAGGAGCCGGTCCATGCTTTCTGCCGTGGCATGGGGACGGACTTGCAGGATCAGGGCGGTGTGATCGAGGGTGACGCGGGGAGCGGCGGGTTGTTCTTCGATGTGAAGCAGGCAGGGGTATCCCCAGACGAAATGGGTTTCTCTGTTGAGGTATTCCCGCGGGGTTTCGCGTTCCTGCGCCTGCATGAGGCGACGCTGTTTTCTTATCCAGTTTAGCCGTGAGAGGGCGAAGAGGCGGATACGTTCTTCGCTCATCCACGGGGGCGCGGAGATGCGTACGTCCCCGGCTGGCGGACAGACGGCCAGGCGCAGGCTTTTGATGGGTTTTCGCCGGATGCTGATAGTCAGTTCCTGAAGGTGAAATTTTTCCATCAGTATTCTTCCTGCGCTTCGATGATGGGGTAGAGTCTTTCGACTTCTTCGCGGGAGACGACGTATTGTGCCAGGCGCTGTTTGACGACTTTTTGCTTGGCGCGGTTTTGCCGCCAGTCGTGCGGGCAGTGCTCAAGCAGATCTTCGTGGAGGTTCAGCGCCAGTTCTTCGTTGTTGTTCAGGTTCTGGTAGAGCGCCCGTTTGGCTTTTGTGTCGCAGGCGGCGGGGATGCCGTCGTTGTATCCGCGTTGCAGGGGACGCAGGATTTGTTCTTCGAGACGGCGCAGGTATTCTTCGTATGCGAGCGCATTGGCGCGTCTTTGTTCGACCAGTGCGGTGAGGAGTTTTGACATGCGTTCGTAAAATTCCGGGTTGGCTGCGTGTTCGCTGGTAATGGCGCGGCGGACATTGTTTTCGACGGCTTCGGCAACGGCTTCTTTGCTCTGGAATTTGGCAAATTTTTTTGCGATGGTTTCGCGGATGCCGCTTTGGGCGACGATTTCCAGGAAGGGGAGGTTCTCGAAGGCGGAGAGGGTGCGCGGCGCGGCGGCTTCCACGTAGCGGTCGAGCAGGTTGCGCATATCGGCTTCAAAGGGGCGGGTATCGAGGTATTCCCCGGCGGCCATACGCACCATGTTGCGCAGTTCGCCGGCGCGCCGGGTTTCGGCTGCAATTTGGGTTGCTTCTTCCGGTGTGTAGCCTGCATCTGTTATTTCATCGGCTATGGCGGCGTAAGCGCGAAGGAGTTTGACGGCGCTCTGGTAAAGCGCCAGACGGCGGGATTCGGTTTCTGTCAGGGCTTCCGGGTTTTCGGGGTTGCCGCAGAAGTAGCGGATGTTTTCTTCTTCGCCTTGGGGAGGCGCTACCTGTTCGCAGAGCAGCTGGAAGGTTTGCCGCGCCGCGTCAAGTTTTTCGCGGCAGGCTGTCAGGCGGTTTTGCAGGCGGATTTGCGGATCGCTGCCGTCGGGCGCGGGGTCCAGTTCGGCAGTGTACACGCCGATGGCGTTTTCCATCTGGCGAAAGAGGTCTTTGAAGTCCACAATGCGGCCAAAGTCTTTCCAGTCGACTTCATCCTGCGCGATACGGTTGGTGCGGCAGATGGCCTGAAAGAGGCTGTGGTCCTGCATGTGTTTATCAATGTAGAGGTAGGAGCAGGGGACGGCGTCAAAGCCGGTCAGGAGTTTATCCACGACGATGACGACCGAGAGGGCGGCGGGTTCTTTTTTGAAGCGTTCCTTGATTTGGGCTTCGTAGGTTTCGGCTTTGGTTTTACCTGGCAGGGGGGTGATGTCCTGCAGCAGTTTCTGATAGGTGCGATACACGAATTGCCTGCCGGTTTCGGTGTTGTCGCCCATGTCTTCTGCGGCGTCTTTTGTTTGCGGGTTGTAGGAGGTGACGATGCCGCATTTTCCCCTGAGCGGGGAATCCTGAAAGAGTTCGTAGTATTTGCAGGCGTCCCGGATGCCGGCCGCTACGAGCAGGGCGTTGCCGCGCCCGGATTGCAGGATGGGCTTGGTTTCAAAGTCGAAAGCAATTTCCCCGATGATTTTTTCCATGCGGGATTTGGCGCTGAGGAGGTTTTGCATGGTTCCCCAGCGTTTTTTCAGTTCGGCTTTCTGCCAGCTGTTCAGGGTTTTTGTGCGGGCTTCGAAAAGGGCGTCTATTTTTTCTTTTTCGGAAAGACGCTGATCGATATCCCGCGCTTCGTAGAGCAGATCGAGTACTACGCCGTCTTGTACGGCTTCGTCAAATTTATAGACGTGAATGTAGTTGCCAAAGAGTTCCCTCGTGGTTTTTTTATCGGTTTTAATGAGCGGTGTGCCGGTAAAACCGATGAAGACGGCGTTTGGCATGGTGGCTTTCATGGCGCGATAGAGGTCGCCGCTCTGGCTGCGGTGGCATTCGTCCACAAAAACGATGAGTTCGCCCACGGCGAGGTTTTTTTGCGACCGGAGGGCTTCGATGTAGGCTTTCAGGCTTTGGTCGCCCCGCTGGCTTAGGGTGGCAAATTTGTGGATGAGGGCGCAAAGCAGGCGGTTTTCGTGCTGCCCCAGCGCGGGCAGGAGCCGGCTGGCGCTGGTGATGCGCGTTATGTTGTCTTGCCCTGCGCTGATAAAGTTGCCTTCGATTTGTTCGTCCAGTTCGACACGGTCAGTGACGACCAGTATGCGGGATTCAGGACGATGTGTCAGTATCCAGCGGGCGAGCATGACCATGAGCAGCGATTTGCCGCTGCCCTGGGTGTGCCAGATGATGCCGCCTGTGCGGGCGCGGAGGGCTTCCTGCGCGCGTTTGATGGCGTGATACTGGTGGGGACGAGGCAGTTTTTTGACGCCGCCGTCAAAGAGGATGAAGTCATGCAGTAGCTCAATCAGGCGCGCTTTGTTGCAGAGTTGTTTCAGGTGTCTGTCCAGCAGGGGGAGGTTTGCGTCTTCTTTGTTTTCGGTTTCTTCTTTCCATGCCAGGTAGTATTTTGCCTGCGTGCCGATGGTTCCGTAGCGCACGCCTTCGCTGGCGTTGCACGCCATGAGCCATTGCGCGGCGGTAAAAAAGCCCGGATTGTATTCTGGCCGCTGGTTGGAAATGAATTGGGCGATGCCGTCGACAAGGGAAACCGCTGACCGCTTCAGTTCCATAACGGCAACGGCGATGCCGTTGAGGTAAAGCACAAGGTCTGGCCGGCGTTCCTGCCCTTCGCGCAGGGTGACTTCTTCTGCCAGGGCAAAATGGTTGTTTTCCGGGTTTTCCCAGTCGATGGGGAACACGGTATCGTGGTTTTTGTCTGCCCGTGTTTGCACATTGACGCCGTAGTGCAGTTGTTCGTAAACGGCTTTGTTGGCGTCATAGAGGGAGCGGCCTTGCAGGCGGGCGGCCTGTTGCAGCTGATGAACGGCGGGCGTTATCTGTTCCGGCGCGTAACCCTGTTTTGTGAGGAAGGCGACGAGCAGTTTTTCTTCCACAGGGGCGTTGTTTTCCCGGTACCGCCAGTTGCCGAGGTATTCATAACCCAGTTTCCGGGTGAAAAGGGCAATGATGCGGTCTTGGGTGTGGCGTTCGGGGAAATCTGTCATAGGAGGCGAATCTTTCCGGTAAGCAGTTGCTGCATCATGCCGCTTTTGAGCAGGCGGGTTTTGGCAAGCCTGTTTTCCAGCGCGGCGATTTCTTCATCCATGTCGGCAAGGACGGCAGCGATGGCGGTTTGTTCGGATTTATCAGCCGGCGTGAGTATTTCAATATTTTCAAGGGTTGTTTTTGATATTTCCAGAAATGTTGATCCTGACGCCTGCGCTATTATCGTTTCTTTCATAGGTTGAATGGCATAATATAGCCATTCGTTATCGACATTATCAAAGCATGACAAATTCTTAAAGCCCTGATTTGTGGAGACTGGCGTTGCGGCAATAGCCAGTTCGCCTATTGTCGCGCGAGTGCAAAGTAATAAGGTTCCAGGTGGCAAAAGCGTAGCGGCGCTGTTTTTCATCCCTTTTTCTGTAATTTTTCTTTTTGAGGAAGATATATATTTTTTATGTGATTCTGTTATATCAGTCGGGACAATCCAAACAATATCGCCATGCCAATATTTTTCTATGGATGTATTGGGTGTACCGCCGCTCGATATGTTAGCCAGTGTTTTGATGGGTTTGGGATACCACCCTCCGGTAAACCCCGGCAGCCGCCGCTTTCCGGTGAGCAGTTCCTGCATGGCGCCCTGTTTGACAAGGCGCTTTTTTGCAAGGCTTTGTTCCAGGGCGTCGATAAGGGCATCCATGTCGGAAAGGGCTTCGGCGATGGCAGCTTGTTCGGAAGATGTTTTAGGTAAAGCAATAAGCGTATTTTTAATAATATTTGTATTTAAATTCATTTGTGAACCAGTTTGGCCTTTCTTTTGCCATGATGGTTCAAGATATTCTAAAATATAGTATAAAAATATTTTATTAATATTTGGATTATTAAATTCTACAAAACCATCGTGAATACATACATCGAGCATTGTGATAATTGGTTTTCCAATAGTTGCGCAGATACTCATTATCAGAGCAGGATGTTGTATGAATCTGCTTTTTTGTATTCCCTTTGTACTAAGATGTTGTTCTGTATGAGAAAGAGTTTTATGTACTGATGATATATCGCTTATTCTAACCCAACCAATTTTTGAATTTTCGTCAAACCAAACTGGACTTGCTATTGGACGGGGGCTTGCGCCACGAAAAATGCCTTGGCAAATATCTTCCAGCGTTTTCACCTCCCAATCCTCTGGTATTTCCCCGACTTCGGTCAGTTTGTAGCCTTTCGTTACCATGTGAAGCCCATTCTTTTGAGGTGGGCGCGCACTTTGTTTTCCTGTTCGGTGACGGCGGCCTCCAGTTCGGGCAGGGGGCGGGCGTAGCGCGCTGCCAGTTCCTGGATGCGGCTGATTAACTGCTGTTCGGTGTTTTCAATGAGGACGGCAAGGCTTTGCGCCAGCTGCGCCAGCCATTTATCGTTGATGACAAGGTTTTTTGTTTCTTCTTCGGTTAATTGCCGGATGCGGTTTTGGGCGGCGGCATCCAGCGCTTTTTCTTTTTCCCTGAGGTCTTTTTTCAGTTTGCCGGCCGTGTTGGACAGTTGCCGCCATTTTTCCAGCCGGGCAAATTCTTCGGCGTAGAGCAGGTTTTCCAGCTGGTGTTGTTTTATCAGTTTTTTGATTTCGGCGACGGCTTTCTTTTTGCTTTTTTCTTTTTCGCCGCTGTTTTCGCTTTTCTGGTTCAGGACGGGGGTTTGTGCTTCGGCGTCTTCTTCTTCAAGCGCTCGCTGTTCTTCCTGAAGGGAGGCGAGTTTTTCCTGAAGGCGGTCTATGGCTGCCTGTTCCCGGGGGAAATAGCGGGCGACAACGAGGGGTTTGGGCGTGAGGTCGCAGGACCAGCCTTTGTTTTTTTCCTGGCCTTTGTTTTTGCCGTTTCGGGTGATTTCCACGATGTTTTCGATTTCGGGCTTCCAGCCGTTTTGACTGATGCTGTAGCAGTCGTCCTGCATGGTGTTTTCCCACAGGTCCATGAAGGCCTGATAGACGGCGTAGTTGTCGATGAGGGGCTGGCCGGCAAAGTGGGCGAGCAGATCTTCCGCGGTGGTTTCGCCCAGGGGGTTGCCGGGTTCTCCCTGCCTGAAGGCGGCCAGGCGCGGCCGCTGTTTTTGCTGCCAGGCGGCATAGCGGCTCCTGACGCCTTGTTTGAAGGCAAGCATTTCGGGGTGCTGCTGCACGGTGCGGCGGATGTCGCCTGCTTCTATGGCAAGGCGCAGGCAGCCGGGGCGGCCCGGCAGGGGAGTAAAGAGGGCGTTTTTCAGGCCGGGGCAGATTTGCCAGCAGGCCGCCAGTTTTTCCACGTCTTTGGCCGGGATGCCGCCGCGCAGGTGGGCTTCGATGTTTTGGCTGTCTTCGGTTTCGCGGCTGTCAATATAACGGGGCAGATTGAGGTTGCTGTTGTTTTTTTCGATGATTTCCTGATGGCTGACCAGGCGGGAGTAGCCTGGTATTTCGCGCTGGCGGGTGAAGACGTCAATGATGCGGTGGATGTCGCGGGCGCGCAGGCGGTTTTTGGGGCCGTCTTTGGCGTAATCGCGGCTTGCGTCTATCATGAAGATGCCTTTGCGGGCGGCGGCGTTTTCTTTATCGAGCACGATGAGGCAGGCGGGGATGCCGGTGCCGTAGAAGAGGTTTGGCGGCAGGCCAATGATGCCTTTGATAACGCCGCGCCTGATGAGTTCCCGCCGGATGCCGGCTTCGGCGTTGCCGCGAAAGAGGACGCCGTGCGGGAGGACGCAGACGCCTTTGCCGGCGGGGCTCATGGAGGCGAGGATGTGCAGCAGGTAGGCGTAATCGCCGTTTTTTTCGGGAGGAACGCCGAGGTGAAAGCGTTCCCAGCTGTCTTTTTCGGGGACGAGTCCCAGGCTCCAGGCTTTGTCGGAGAAGGGGGGATTGGCCACGACGTAGTCGAAGGTTTGCAGGGCTTCGCCACGCTGAAATCTAGGGCTGGTCAGGGTGTTGCCGCCTTCGATGGCGGCTGTGGCAAAGCCGTGCAGAACCATGTTCATGCGGGCAAGGCCCTGGGTGGCAATGTCTTTTTCCTGGCCGTAGAGGCTGATATTGGCGTCGGCGGCGTCGCCCATTTTAAGGAGGAGGGAGCCGGAGCCGCAGGTGGGGTCGTAAACGGTAGTGCCGGCGGTAGTTTTGGCACCGGCGATACCGGTGATACCGGTGATGACGCGGCTGACTTCGGGCGGGGTGTAGAACTGGCCTTTGCTTTTGCCGCTTTCGGTGGCGAAGTGGCGCATGAGGTATTCGTAGGCGTCGCCCAGAATATCGTCTCCGTCGGCGCGGTTGCGGGTGAAGTCCAGGTTTTCGAAGATGCCGATCAGGGCTGTCAGGCGGTCAACCCTGTCCTGGCCGCTGCCGAGTTTGGCTTCGTCGTTAAAGTTGGCGAAAGGGGGCAGGTCGTTGGCTTCGGCGATGGGCGCAAGAATGTTTTTGTTGATCCGGTCGCCTATGTCAGGTTTGCCTTTCAGGGCGGTCATGTCGGCAAAGGAGGCACCTTTCGGGACGGTGATTTCCGCGTAGTCGCCGGTGTATTTGTCGCTGATGTATTTGACGAAGAGGAGGGCCAGGACGTAATCCTTGTACTGGCTGGCGTCCATGCCGCCGCGCAGGGCGTCGCAGGATTGCCAGAGCCGGGTATAGATTGCGGATTTTTTCAGCGCCATCGGGGGTGTTTTTTATGGGAAAGGGCGGATGGATGTGCGTGGGAGTATGACAAGCCTGCCGGGTTTTGTCAAAAAGGGGCGGTGTATTGTGAAAGAGCGCAGGGTGTTGTCGCTGTGGGTTGCAGGTAGCGGCAATATGGTTAGTCGCTTTGTTCCGGGGTGTTTCCGGCGCTGGCTTCCCGCAGGCGGGCAGCCAGCCCGGAGTGCCTGTGTACTGATGCGCCAATGGCAGTATGGAGGATTGTTTCGGCGCAGGCCAGCCAGACGTGCTGCCGTGCGCGGGTGACGGCGGTGTACAACAGTTCGCGCGTAAGAAGCGGGCCGGGAGTTGGCGGCATCAGGATAAGAAGGGATTCAAATTCCGAGCCTTGCGACTGGTGTACTGTCATGGCGAAGGCGGTTTCATGGGCTGGCAGCCGGGCAGGCGGTATGGTGCGGAATCCGTTTTTCCCGTCCGGAAAACAGACGGTTTGCCTGCCTTGCCCGGTTGGCAGAACCAGGCCGATATCCCCGTTGAAAAGCCGTAGGCTGTAATCGTTTTGCCGTATCATGACGGGCCGGCCTGTGTACCATATTTCCTGCTGCGGGGTTTCCCGTTTTGCCTTGAACCAGGCCGAGATAAGCGCATTGACGGCTTCTGCTCCCTGAGGGCCTTCCCGGAGCGCGCAAAGCACCCGGAAACGTTCGAAGGCTTCAAAGGCAGCGGCAGGGTTTTCCGGGGAGCAGTTGTTGATTGCCCGGAGATAGGCGGCATAGTTTTCGCGGATGCAGGCGGCGGCTTGTCCGTTGGGTGCGGCGTTGGCGTTTGGCAGCCAGGTCAGCGAACTATCCGGGGAGTTTGCCAGTACGGCGCAGGCATCGGCTGTGTTGCCTTCACGCACAGCCAGCGCAAGGCGGCTGATGCCGGAGTTTTCGCCAAAACGGAAGTTTTGCGTCAGCCATACGGTGTTGTCCTGCCATGGCGGCTGTGTTGCCTGAGCGGGCGGAAGGATTGTTTTTTCGGGGATGCCTGTCATGGCGGCAAGATCGGCTGTGCAGGCAGGCGTGAGCGCGGGGCAGGCCGAGAGTTCGGCGAAAACGGCGCCGGCTTCCACGGCCGCGAGCTGGTCTTTGTCTCCCAGCATGATGAGGCGCGCATGCGAAGGTAGGGCTTGAAGCAGGCGGCAGGCCAGCGCCAGGTCGACCATGGAGGCTTCATCGACAACCAGGATGTCCAGTGCCAGGGGACGCCCGGCATGGCGTCTGAAAACGCCCGGCCGAGAAGTGGCTTCCAACAGACGGTGCAGGGTGAAGGCTTCTGTTGGCATGGCGGCCTGTATTTTTTCAGGGAAGCGCGCTGTCTGGTGACGCAGGGCTTCCAGCATACGCATGGCAGCTTTGCCGGTGGGCGCGGCCAGTGTGATGCGGGTTTGCGGGTTGAGGGAAAGCAGGCAGGCCAGGATGGCGGCTACGGTGGTGGTTTTGCCGGTTCCCGGGCCACCGCTGATGACAGTGAGGCGCTGCCTTAGGGCGAGTGCTGCTGCAAGCCGCTGCCAGTCGGCTCCGGTGGTTTTTTGCGGTCCGAAAAAATGCGCCAGGCTTTCTTTTGCGGCAACCATATCGACCGGCAGGGTTTCATGCAGGGATAAAAGCCGTTTTGCAAGGGCGCGCTCATAGGCAAAGTAACGATGAAGGTACAGGCGGTTTTCTGCATCCAGCACCATCGGCAGGTTGCCGGGCGAGTGAGGTGTGCCGACCAGCCCTGAAGTCAAGAGGGTAGGACGCAGATCTTCGGACGGAGGCAGGTTTTCTTCATCTGACACCATTTCCAGCGGCAGGCAGACATGCCCGGCTGATACAGCCAGGCTCAGCCGGCGTGCCAGTTCCGGCAGCCATTTCATTGCCTGCTCATCTGCATGTTGTTCCTGTGCCCACAGCCTGACATGTTCGGCAAAGGCATCAGCCAGCAGACCAGGCGGTGTTGGGGAAAATGGTGTCATACCGGGGTTCCTTCCCAAAGCAGGGTATCCAGGTGGCGGATGGTTTCTTCAGCAGCGCGATGGAAGAAGACGCCGCAGGGGCTGCCGCCGGCGGTTTTCCATGCCGGCCGGACACCGCGCACGAAAAGATAGAGCACTCCGCCAAAGTACCGGTTATAGGTATAGCCTGGCAGGCGCTGCGAGAGATAACGATTTAACGCAACGGTGTAGAGCAGGTGCTGGAGATGGTAGTGGTGTTGTGCCATGGCTTCTTCAAGCGCTGTGCCGGTATAGTCTGCCGGGGCCATGCCCAGGAAATTGGATTTCCAGTCCACCAGGTAAAAACGGCTGTTGTGTTCAACAACCAGGTCTATCATGCCTTTGATGTAGCCTTCCAGCACAGGGAAGGCCAGGCGCGATCCCCGGTATGCGCTGTCCATGAGTGTATTCATGGCGGCTGCCGGCAGGTGTTTTACCGGCAGGAAGAATTCCAGTTCGGTCAGGCGTTTGTCCATGCCTACGGTTTCCAGGCGCAGGCCGTCGTGGAGCGGGGTAGCCAGAACCTGGCGCAGCATACTGCGGATCATGCCGGGCAGCGCGCCGGATTGTTCTTTCTGTGGCATGGCGGTTCCATGCGGCGGATGGCGGAGCAGGGCCTGGCTGATGGCCTGTTCCCAGGTGGTTTCATCGGTAAAGTCTGCTTTTTCAAAGACAGCATGGAGGCAATTTCCTGCATAGCGTGAGGCAGGAAAGTACAGGATATCGTCCGGCGGCAATGCCGGGTTTTCTTCTTCCGGCAGTTGCCCGGCGGTACGCTCGTCGCGGTCGCTTCCCTGTGTTTCATGCGCAGCGCCGTAAACCAGGGCGGAGTAGCTGCCGATTCGCCATCCGGGCGCAATCCATGGCGGCAGGGGCAAAGCTTGCAGGGGCGGAAGCGATTCTGCTGCGGGCAGCGGCAGGTTCGGGTTGGCCTTGTCTGCCATGGGCAAGGCTGCCAGCGTAATGCCGGTATCATTGCCTGCGAGCGATTGCCAGCCTGCCTCAATGGCGTTTACCCGTTTTTCATCTCCTTCTTTCAGCCATGTTTGCGGTGTGATGCCGCTGCTTACCAGCCAGTTAAGGGTACCGCTTGTGCTGGCCTTGATGCTGGGTTTGCCGCTGGTCGGCTGAAGGTAGCAGCCTGCGATGAGGTAACAACGGTAAATGGCTCTTGTCAGCGCTACATAGATCAGCCGCAGGTGTTCTGCCGCCTCTTCTATTTGCATAAGGCTCCTGATGGCTTCTTGCTGATCCGGGCCATGTTCCCTGAAGTCCATAACCAGCTGCCCGTTTTCCTGCCAGAGCAGGCCGGGCAGGCTGCTTTTCCGGTTGATCCGGTTGGCATCCCAAAGAAACGGGCAAAAGATAAAGGGGAATTCCAGCCCTTTGGCGGCATGGATGGTGATGATGCGAATGAGCCGGTCGTCTGATTCGAGCCTAAGCTGTGTCTGTTCGTCCGGGCGGGTATCCCGCTGCCTGGCTATCCACCTCAGGAGGGACTCAGGCAGGGGATATGCCTGTCCTGCCTCATGGAGCAGTTCGGCCAGGTGCAGCAGGTTGGTCAGGCGGCGCTCTCCCTCCGGCAGCGCCATCAGCCGGGCAGGGATGTCATGGCTGCTGATGATTTGCCGGATGGCAAATCCTGCGCCGTGCTCCAGCCAGGCTGCCTGACAGGCCATGAATTTTTCCAGCCAGTCGAGCTGTAACGCATCGTGGCTGGCGATTTCTTCTATGGTGGCGGCGTTTAGCCCCAGCAGTTCTGTTGCCAGCGCTGCTTTCATCCTTGCCAGGCTGCGCGGCTGGGCGACAGCGGCCAGGATGATGGCCAGTTCGCCGGCTTCCTGCGATGCCCAGATGCTGTTTGGCGACAGGGAAACGCTGGGAAGGCCCAAGGCGGCCAGTGCCTGCTGTATAATATCTGCCTCGTTGTGGGTGCGTACCAGCACGGCGATATCCGATGCCTTGAGGGGCATATCGCCAATGGTGATTTTCTTATTGTTGCCGGCGGCCAGAAGGCGGACGATTTCTGCTGCCGTTGCGGCAGCAGAAGCCTGCCTGGCTTCTGCCCGTGTCAGGCGTGTTTCGTCTGTATGGGGCAGCTGCCAGACGACTATGCCGTTTTTTGCCGCTTTGCCGGGTATGCTTGTATCTTGCAGCGCCTCGCGTTTCCGCTTTCCCGGCAAAGCCGGCAGGTAGCTGATGCCCTCCAGCATGAAGGCTTTCGGGTTGTGCATGAAAAGGGTGTTGCAGGCGGCAATGATTTCCGGGGCTGATCGCTGGTTGGCGGTTAGGGCGTAAGTGTTGTCCACTTCTTTTTTTGCTGCCAGGTAAGTATGCAGGTCGGCGTTTCGAAAACGGTAGATGGCCTGCTTGGGGTCACCCACCAGGAAGAGCGGTTGTTCGGAACCGGCATAGATGGCCCGAAAAATGAAAAGCTGGATGGGGTCGGTATCCTGGAATTCATCGACCAGTGCTGCCGGGCACAGGCTGCGGATGGCTTTGGGCAGGCCTGGCAGGGCCGGATTGCGCAGGGCATCGTACAGGCGGTAGAGCATGTCGTCCGGCGAAAGGAGGCGGTTGGCCTGCCTGCGGCGGCGGACTTCTGCTGTTTCTTCCGACAGCTGGCAAAGCAGGTGCAGGTAAGCACGTTCCAGCATTGACAGTACGGTATCCCGCTTTTCCATCCATGCCTGGGCGCAGGCGAAGAAAGGATGCGAGGGCGCGGTTTTCCCTTTGTTTTGGGCAGCTTCAAGTGCTGATGTGGTCAGTTTTCCCAGGCGCTCGAGCGAGCCGGGTTCGGAAAGGGTAAACAGGGCGGCCGGGTCGCCATGCCGGAAAAGTTGCTCATAGGTATCCAGAATTTGTGGCAGGTTTTTAGTTGGGTATTTTTTGGCGCTGATGTTTTTTTCTTCCAGTGCCCTGGCGATGATGCCGGACAGTGTTTCCCGGCATGAGGGCCACAAGTCTGCCAGTTCGTTGTAGGATTCGTGTAATTGTTCCAGCGTTTGCCGGTTTACCGGAGAGAGGTTTTCCGGCCAGCGTTTTTGTGCCAGCGGCCGGCTGATTTCCCGCTGAAGGAATTCGCACAGGGTTTCCGGTGTGACGCGCATGGCGTGCAGGTAGTGTGCCAGGGTTTTATCGAGCGTATCGGCGGCGATGTTTTTTCGCCAGAAGTCTTCCACGACCTGGCGCAGTGTTTCCTGTTCTTCATGCGAGACCTCGAAAGTGAAGGGCTGGCCGGTTTCAAATGCCAGGGAGGCGGCGATTTTCCGGCAGAAGCCGTGGATGGTCAGGATCATGGCTTCATCAAAGGAAGCCAGCGCCGCCTGAAGGGATAGTTTTATGTCTTCGCGGATGGCGCCGGTTTGGGCCAGCCGGGCAGCCAGTTGTGCCAGGACGGGATCGGTTTCTTCCCCGGTTTCCAGAAGCAGCAGCATTTCTGCCAGTCGGGCGCGGATGCGTTCTTTCAGCTCTGCCGTGGCCGCGTTGGTAAAGGTGACTACCAGGATTTCCGGCACAGTCAGCTTCTTTTCGAGAAGCAGGCGCAGGTAAAGCATGCAGATGTTCCAGGTTTTGCCTGTTCCGGCAGAAGCCTCGATCAGGGTCATACCGCCCAGGCGGCATTCCAGTACATCCAGTGTTTCAGGAATGGTTGTTTCCGTCATGGTTTTTCTGTCATTTCGTTAAGTGGGGACATGACTTGCCGGGCGCATTCTTCAAAAGCGGTATTCAGCACGGTATCCTGCCCGCGCAGGGCCAGCCGGTAGAACGGGTTGTCTCCCTCGCTTTTGGCGTTATGGTAATTGCTTTCCCATTTTTTACGGGCTTCTGCCAGGCTTTCGTTTTTTTCCACAAAGGCCAGCGCTGTTTGCGGGAAGAAATGCAGCGGTTCTGTAAGGCCTTTCCGGTAGAGGGAAAGCAGTTTTTCGAGGTGTTGTTTGGCCGCGGCTGGCGGACAGGGGGAAAAGGATAGCCGGCTGCCGGCAAAATGGCAGGTTGTCCGGCAGGTAACATTTTCGGGCGCCAGTGCGTTCAGGAAAAGGTGGTCTATCCAGGCAGACAGCCTGAAGCGGATGCCGCTTTCGCCATCTGCTTTGATGTAGCGGTAGCGGATAAGGCCGTTTTTCCGCACATCTGCCAGTTCTCCCTGAAGTGTCCATATTTCTTCCTGCAAGGTAAAGGCCAGTTTTCCTGATAGCGGCGGCAGCACGGGCGCAGCCAGGTTTTCTTTGAGGGGACCTGCGAAGCCGGAGAGTTTTTCCAGTTCTGTTTCCATGGTGATTTCTCCCATCCTGCCCGGCGGGAATTCGTTGCCGGCCTGCGCTGCTGCCATTATTTTTTCTTTTTCGCAATCTGATAACAACAGCGGCAGCAGGCGAGAGGCGAAGCGGAAGGTATCCAGTCCGTTTGCCGTGAAAGGTTCGCTTTCCGGCAGGGCTTCCTGTTCTGTCGGGAAAGACAGCCCCAGGCGGCTGGATAGCAGGAAGCGGCTGGGGTTTTCAAAGAAGTAGGCCAGATCCGCCAGGGTGACTTGCTGCCAGGAGGCATCCGGCCTGGCCAGTGCTTGACCGAAGAAGAGCGCTCCGGTTGCCTGACGGGATGTTTTTTGTTCTGTTTCCTGTCCGGCTGCTGCCAGAAACGCTTTTTCAGCCTGTGATTGGCGGTTTGCTGTTTGGGTACGGCGCGCCAGCAGGGCCCGGCAAAATCCGGTATGGTGGCTTTTGATGCGTTCATCGCCGCCGGCTTCGAAGTACCGCGCTGAAAATGCCTGCAAGGGATGGACAATGACCAGATGCGCTTCTACGGCTTTTTCTGCCTGGCACCTGTCTGTTTGCGGGCATCCTCTCTTTACGGCGCGAGCCAGGCAATCCAGCAGTTCCGAGACGACGATGGAGGGCGGCAGGGACGCGTTGTCCCGCGCGTTTCGTCCGGTATAGCTGATGTACAGGCGTTCCTTTGCGCTTAGCAGCCAGTCCAGGAAGAGGTTGCGGTCGTCTTCTTTGCGCTGCATGTCGCCTGTCCGGCGGTCGTGCGCCATGAGGTCGAATCCCGGCGGGCGGCGCTCTGCCGGGAAAGCGCCGTCACTCATGCCGACGATGAAGACAAAACGGTAAGGCAGGTTTCTCAGCCCTGCCATCGGAGCCAGTGTGACAGCACCTGACGGGATGCTGCCGTGCGCCGGTTCGTCCAGCGCCGCTGACAGTGCCTGCCGCATGACGGCGGCTTCTATTGGGGTGCTACCGGCTGTTTCCATGCAGTCGAACAGCTGTCCGATGGTTTCCCGCACGGCCAGGTCATCTTCCGGTTCGGCAGCCTCACTACAGATAAAATGGTCCATGGCGGCCAGCACAATTTTCCGCCAGTCATGGCCGGGGCGGGGGGAATCCAGCTTTTGCGCCAGTTCTTTCAGTTGCCCAAGCAGGCGCCACAGGCAACCCAGCTGTGCGGCGGCGGAGCCTTCCGGGTTGCCCGCAGGCAGGCGCGAACCAAACGGCGCGGCGGTATCCGGCGGCAGGGCGTAGGCCAGGAAAAGCCGGTAAAACCCGTCGTAAAAACTCCGGCTGTTGTCTTGCGGCAGGCCAAAGGCTGTTTTCTGTTCTCCGTCAAATCCCCAGCAGACGCCGGCTTCTTCCAGCCAGGCATGAACCTGTTCCAGTGCGGTTTCCAGCCCGAATTGCCTCGCTACCAGAGGCTGCAACAACAGGTCGTACACGGCCGCCGCTGTCAGGCGCGATGCTGCCAGCGACAATACGTCCAGGAGTGCTTTGGCTACCGGGTTTGTCAGGCTGGCAGGGCGGCCGGTTATACGGTATGGAATGCGCCTGCCTGAGGCTGCATCGTCAAATACGGCTTCCATGAGCGGGGCAACCTGCTTAACATCCGGCGTGATAATAACGACATCGGATGGGGAAGGCGGGTTTTTTCCCGAAAAGAGTGACAGGAGCTGATCGTGCAGGACTTCTACTTCCCGCATGAGCGAGTGGCAGATATGGATTTCTATGCTGCGGTCTTTTTGGGGCAGGGCCGCCAGTACCGGTTCTTCAAGTGCCAGTACGGCTTTTTGCAGGCAGCCCAACAGGGAAGGCGCAGGCGGTGTTTCCGGTTCCAGAAAATCATAGTCGGTGTTAAGTGCGGACAGCTGGGAGAGGCAGGATTGCGTCTGTTTTCCCCAGGCTGCCAGGAGGGCGTTTCCTGTTTCGTGATAGGCGGCTTTTCCTGCCTGCTGCAAGGCGGCCAGCTTTTTTTCCGGTACGATATCAAACCAGTATTCCCGGCAGGGGTTCAGCACATACAGGTTGACTTCCACCCATTGGCTGATGGCTTCCAGCATGCCCAGGTATTGCGGGGGTATGGCTGGCAGGCAAAATACCGAGAGCCTTTGGGGCAGTGTTTTTGCCGCCGACGGGTTTTCCTGTAATGCCGCAAAAAAACGATGGGCGGGATGCACACCGTCCGAGCCGGTTTTTTCTTCGATTTTTTTCCATAGCGCGGCTTGCCAGGCTTCGTCTGCCGGGCAGCCTTTCACGGCTGTTTTGCCGTCAAACCAGGCTTTGAGCCAGTCCGGGCGGTAGGTGAGGTATTGCTCAAACAGCGTTGCCAGGAGGAGGGACAGCTCAAAGCGGCCTGTCTGGTCATTGCCGGCCAGCCAGCGTTCCAGGCGGAGATGCGCTGATATGAAGGCTGTTTCGCCCAGGATGGGAAAGATTTGCCAGACGAGCCTGTTACGCGCATACGGTGAATCCGGCGCGACAGGCATGATTTTGCGGATTTGTTCCCAGAACCAGCTTCCCAGGTAGGAGAAATGCAGGTTGGCGCAAATGCCGCCTTGCCGGGCCAATGCCAGTGAAAGGTAGCGGCGCATGGCTGCGCATGGAACAATGACTTCTTCCGCGGCAAAAGGCGGCAGGGGCGAAGCGGCCAGCCGGTTTGCCAGGCAGCCGGCAAGCTGTTCTGTGCGTGCGGCCATGGTGATGGTCAACATACGGGCAGGAAACGGGAATGGTGGAAATTGCTCATCATACCTGCCTTTTTTTGTGCGGGAAATCCTCCATACAGGGCAGGCTGTTTTGGGCAGTGTTGATTCCGGCAGGGAGGCGGTTACTGTCTGTGCCGGAATGGCTGGCGGGGGAAAAGCGGCGTAAAATTTGTTCCCTGACCGGGCGGTGTTTTCCCGGCATTTTCTTTTTGTCTGTTTTGGCAACGCTGTTTGAATGATGCTGGAAATTGTCCCGGTTGTCCTGCCGGTTTTTTTGCTGATCGCTTTGGGGTATTTCTTTAGGCGAAGCGGCGTGATGCAGGCTGCCGCGGTTGCCGAGCTTAACCGTTTTGTGGTTTTTCTTGCCCTGCCGGCGCTCACGGTGGATATTCTTGTCAACAGCACCTGGGAAGCGCTTTGGCAGCCCGGGTTTATTCTGGTTTTTGAAATTGCTGTCGCGGCGCTTTTTATTCCGGTTTTCCTGGTTCGTTTTTTCAGTAAGAAGGATGTGGCCGCTGCGGCGGTTGACGCGACTGCCGCTTCTTATGCCAATACGGGGTATATCGGTATTCCGCTGTGCCTGCTGGCTTTTGGCGAGGCCAGTCTTCCGCCAGTGGTGATTGCCGGTGTACTGACGGTTTCAGTCAATTTTGCTTTTTCACTGGTGTTGATGGAGGTGGGCAAGAACCGGAGCGGGGAGGCTGCCAGGACGGCAAGGCAGGTTGTGTTTTCCCTTTTCAGGAATCCGCTTATTCTTTCTCCGATCGCGGGCATGGCTATGCTGGCTTTTGGCTTTCGCTTTCCGGATGGCATCCAGCAGGGCGTCAAGCTGCTGGGTTCGGCGGCTTGTCCCTGCGCGCTGGTGGCAACCGGCCTTTTTCTGGCGCAAAAGCAGGAAGCAACCAGTACGGCGGTTTCTGTGGGGCTGGTTTTGCTGAAGCTTGTTTGCCAGCCGCTGATTGCCTGGGTGCTTGTGAGCCAGTTTTTTCCCCTGCCGGATATTTGGGCCAAAACGGCGGTGATTTTGTCGGCGATGCCGACCGGCACCGGCCCTTTCATGCTGGCAGAGTTTTATGGAAAAGGGGCAGGGGTGGCCTCGCGTACGATCTTTTTTTCTACGGTTGGTTCTGTGGTAACGCTTGTTGTCTGGCTAAAGCTGCTCTGATTTTTGCCGTAGGGGCGGGGCTGTCAGTCTTGCTCTTTTTCCCGTGTGATGCCGCGTTCTTCTTCTTTTCTTTGCTGCCAGAGCTGCCAGGAGTTGATGATGTTTTGCCAGAGTACATAAGCGCCGGGGCCTACGGCTGTGATGGGCGTCATGTAGGTGTGTGCCATCCAGACGGCCAGGATGGTATTTTTTTGCCCCAGCGCCTGGCCGCCGGTGATTTTTCCCCCGTAAAACGCGCCGATACGTTTGCCCAGAAAGAACTGGAGACAGCAAACGGCCAGTGCGCCCAGCGCGATCCAGATTTCTGTCAAGCCTTCTGCCGGTTCATGGATAACGGTGTGGGTGGTTTGCGCCATGACAATCATCAATGCCACGGCCCAAAGATAAAAGGAGGCTTCATGCCTGGCCGCGATACGGGCATTCCATTGCGGGAAAAAGCGGCGCAGGCAAACCGCTGCCACAAACGGCGCAACGAGGAGGGGCAATACCCGCTGGAAGATGAGGAAAAAGGCTTCCCAGAAATCCAGTCCGCCATACATGGGGTGGACAACCGGGAAGAAAAGCGGTGCGGCGATGGCGGTTGCCAGGTTTGATAGGAGCGTATAGCCCGTGATGCTGGCCGCGCTGCCGCCCAGTTTGTCTGTAATGACTGCTGCGGCTGTTGCCGTGGGCGCCATGACGCAGACCATGGCACCTTCTGCCGCCAGTACGTTAAAGGGTGCCAGCGCGTAATAGACGGCTATGGCGCCGCCTATCTGAAGCGCCAGCAGCCAACCGTGCAGCATCCTAAAATGGATGGCAGAAAAGGGTACCCGGCAGAATGTCAAAAACAGCATGGTAAAGATCAGGAAGGGGGTCAGCGGCGAGAGGTGAACCAGCACGGGAAAACCTGCCGCACCGGCGATCATGGCCAGCGGCAGTGTCCAGTTCCTGATGAAGGCCATTGCTTTCATGGCGTTTTTCACTTTTGTACCGGATATGACGATACGCTTTTAGCAGGAAAATGCAAGGAAGATGCGTTGTTTTTTGTTTACTGGTGGAAAAGAAGGATGCGCAAGAAATACGGAAAATAGTAAATTCCTGATAGACGTGGCGTTACCAAGATTGCTGTTAGTATTCTAGCAAAGAATACTTTTTTATACTTGTGACATGAGCATAAACCAGCAATGAATTATGTTAGAAGGAGCATTTGCTTTGAAGAATCTTTCCAGCGGGCGTGATGGACGCAGTAGACCTTGGGCATTTAGTGATCTTTTCTTATGGCATCCTCTGCTTGAAATGGAACTAATGAAATTATCAAGGTCTGGCTTGGCTGATTTTATAGCCTCTGATAACCCTGAAAATGCCAAGATGCTAAAGAGAGTTTTCTATGATATCGGACGAAAGGAAGGAAAGGAAGATATCAAGAAAAGAATGAGGAAGGTACTTCATATCTTTAAGGAATTGTCCCGTATTCTTGACGTATCGTGGAAATTTATAATGGGTATGGCCAGGAGGAGGATGCCTTGGAATGCTTTTTTTTATGGAATATCCCATGGCGATATTTCCAAACTTTCTCCTTTGGCCTTGCATATTATTGAGGTAGAGAAAGAATTAAAGGTTCCTACTTTGAAATTCTGTAAAAAGGAAATGCAGGCATGTTGCGATATACTCAAGACGAGTTGCCCTAACGTCAGGAAACATCTGGATGAAGATGTTTTTGGTATATTGCAGGGTATTCAGGATCCTAAGGAGTTTTGGCCTTATCGGGCTATGGTTATGCTGGATATACAACTGTCGGTGATAGCCTATACAGGATCAATCATACTGCCAGATATTGATTTGCATGATTTTTTCCCGGAGTTTGATGCCGATCCATTGGTACATCCGAATGTCAAGTTTTTCTTATGGCTGGAAAAAGAGGCAGGAGGGAAACAAAGCCTGATTTCTCTTATTCCGCAAATTAATAAGAAAGAGAAGGATAGGGATATAGAATCTGTAAAGCATTTGTATCGCAAATGGAAAGAAGGAACCATGCCCTCTAATGAGTCACTGACGGTTTTGTTGGAAAAACTTTATGCTGCTGATAAGAAGAAGGTTGAAATTGCAAATAAGATATATTATGTTATAAGGAGGATAAATTTCTTTTTTATAACCCTTTTTAAAAAAGTAAGAGAAAAGAATGGTGGTATATTGGTTCATTCCGGTTATCATTCTATACAGGAATGGTTTGAGGGACGCTATAATTACTGGTTACAGCATTGGAGTTCCATCTCAAAAAGTATTTCCTGATGTTTATCAATATGATAAAATTAAAAACCTCCTGAAATTATTATTTTGGGAGATTTTTTTAGTAAAATGTATGAGATTTATTTTTTATCCGGTGGGTATAAATTATCAACAGCCAGGCGATCTTCCCAGTCTTCCGGTCTTTCTTCCCACCCTCTTGATTCCCAGTAAGCATCGTTGTTGGGATTGAGCTGATTGCTGCGGTTGTCCTTATTTTCCTTGTTTTTCATGGCTTCTCCTCTGTAGAGATTGTTTATAAAAATGCTATGAGAAGTATAAGGTTGGCACTGAAGAACCCAAAGGACACGGTTTGTTCATTTGTAATTTATTGATATTTATAGAATTTTTCGGTTGATTTCAGAAAGGGTTATCTGGGGCGGACGTTTACAGGGGAAGGGACAAGTAAATTTCCAATATGCTGCCGCCTGAAAACAGCACATTTTCTATAAGAGAAAAAATTATTTTTGCAGGCAGGATGAAACCCATTCATGCCGGCAGGCCGGGCACATGCGGTTTGCAATGGCGCCGTTTTCATCAGGGAAGGCGATGCAGCCGCCAAAGCAGGTTTTTTCCGGCAGGCTGGCGGAAGATGGGGTGGAGCAGGATTTGCCATAGACAATGGCGACAGCCGGGCTATGGCATAAGGGGCAGTATTCCTGGTGCGGTTTTTCCATGGTTTTACGGTTCCGGGAAAGGCTGCGCTTTGTTTGCGCAAGTGGCGTACAATACGCCTGTTTCGAAACTATTTTAATCCGCTTGGGCCAGATTGCCCGGATGGCAGTTTTTTGCCTGCCCTGAATCAGGCAGGCTGCTGTTGTATTCATTTTATTATGTCAGAAAATCAAAAGATGGTCGATGAGGCGGCTGCTGCGCCGCGGTTTGAGGATTTTGGCCTGGATGAGAAGGTTCTCCGGGCATTGCGCGACCAGGGGTATCTTTCCCCTACTCCTATCCAGCAAAAGGCGATACCGGTTGTGATGCAGGGGCGCGATGTGATGGGGGCTGCCCAGACCGGCACAGGGAAAACGGCCGGTTTTTCCTTGCCGCTTATCCAGGCGCTGCTGCCTTTTTCCAATACCAGCATGTCTCCCGCACGCCATCCGGTGCGTGCGCTTATTTTGGCTCCTACCCGGGAGCTGGCCGACCAGGTGGCTGACAATGTGCGCAATTATGCGCGCTATACCGGGCTGCGTTCGGCAGTGGTGTTTGGCGGTGTGGATATGGCTGGCCAGACGGCTGCGCTTAGGGCGGGTATTGAGATACTGGTTGCCACGCCTGGCCGCCTGCTGGATCATGTGCAGCAAAAGTCTGTCAGCCTTTCCCAGGCCAGTATGCTGGTGCTGGATGAGGCGGACCGGATGCTGGATATGGGTTTTTTGCCGGATTTGCAGCGCATTATCAGCCTGTTGCCCAAAAAGCGGCAAAACCTGATGTTTTCGGCGACTTTTTCCCCGGAGATCAAGAAGCTGGCGGCCAGTTTCCTGCGCGATCCGGTCATGGTGGAGGTGGCAAGAAGCAATGCGGCTGCCGATACGGTATCCCAGGCTGTTTATCAGGTGGGGGAAGCTGAAAAGAGCGATGCGGTTGCCTATCTTATCCAGAGCCGGAATTTGAAGCAGGTGCTGGTGTTTACCAATACGCGTATTGGCGCTTCCCGCCTGACCCGCTTGCTGGAAAGAAAGGGGATTCGCTCGACTGCCATTCATGGGGACAGGACGCAGCCTGAAAGGATGGCGGCACTGGAGGCGTTTAAGCAGGGGGAAATTGATGCGCTGGTGGCAACGGATGTGGCGGCAAGGGGGCTGGATATTGCGGAACTGCCGTGCGTGATTAATTATGATTTGCCTTTTTCGGCGGAGGATTATGTGCACCGGATTGGCCGGACAGGCAGGGCGGGCGCTTCGGGCGATGCCATTTCGCTTTATTGCGACAAGGATGAGCGGTGCCTGGCCGAGATTGAGAAGCTGATTAAACGGAAGCTTTCTCCTGTTTCCCTTCCCGGTTTTGAACCGGGAAGGGCGGCAGCGCGCCGGTTTTCTGGCGGGCAACAGGAGGGCCGCCAGGGGGCGGCATTGTCTCTCAGGCGTTCGGAACGCAGCCCTTACCGGTCGGTTATGGCTGCCAAAGGCCAGCCGCATGATCCGTGGTTTGACAAGCCTTATGAGCCTGCTTCTCCCGCACCCCAGGCAGATGCCGGTGCGCTTCCTGCTTCTCCTGCGCCCCGAAAGAAGGTTGCGGCGCTTTTGGGCGGCTGGCCCTGCAAGGCGGTAACAGGGGAATAGGTTTTTATACCCTGCAAGGAGCCGCAGGTAGCTGCGTGATCAGGCTAGGGGTTTTTGACCAGGTCTGGCGCCAGTGTCATGGAGACTGTCCATGATTTTTTGCCTGGACGGGATTGTACGACGACTTCGTTGGGGTGCGCAGCCAGTACGGCAGCCAGGCTGCGGCCATTCATGTTTGCCCTTTCCAGTGCCCGGGCAAGCGGCACAGTGACATAAAATTCTTTGGGCGCTTGTTTGAGTATCATGCTGTAGTAAACGTAGCCGTGTGCCATGAGGGATTCATGGACGGCGGCCGGCGTTTTGCCCGGCGTGCCTTTGGCGACCATTTCCATTTGCCTTAACCGGCTTTCAGGCGCATTGCCCGAGAATGTCATGGCGAGATTCCATGGACGGTTTCCCCATAAAAGCGTGGTTTCCTGTTCGTTGGGTTTGCTACCGGTCTTTGCACCGCGCTGGATGGCTTCAGCCAGGGTGGTTTTTCCTACGCCGAAGGGGACGGCGCCCAGTATCTGGGGAAAGTGCCAATCGGCATTGTCGCCGGTGATATCGGCTTTTTTCCTTTCCTCAAAGCGGAGGACAGGAACGGAATCTTTCCTGAGCAGCAGGGTCATGGCCGTGTTTTTTTCGTTGGCGAATGGGGTGAAAGGAAAGGAAAATTGCCCTTTGCTGTGGGTGATTTCCATTTTCATTTTTTCACACGCGGGCCGGGCCAGGGTGATGCTTTCTCCGGGTGCAAGGCTGGTTTCGGCATGGACCTGGATGAGGCCGTAGGGCGCCAGGATGATTTTGGTGATTCTGGCCGGGCTTTTGTTGGTGAGAACCAGTTTGTAACTGGCGGTTTCCTGTGGGAAGGCGGGGTTGGGTGCGAACAGCAGGCAAAGGCTGGCAAGGACGAGCCATCTTTTTATGAGGTGGGCCAGGCGGGTGCTTTGGGAAGGGGGCTGTTGCATCTTGTTCTCCGATGTCATAGTCCTTTTTATTTTACGGTATGGCGGCGGGTTTTCGCCAGTTATGCGGGGTTATGGGGGGACAGGCCAAAAATCATCATGACAAGACGGTGTGGCGGCAGGCAGACAGGGTAAAATAGCGGAATGATTTCTCCCCAGTTTGTTCATCTCCGCCTGCATTCCGAATATTCCATTGTGGATGGGCTGGTGCGCATTGACGATGCGGTGAAGGCAGCGGCAGAAGATGCGCAGCCGGCGATGGCGCTGACGGATCTTTCCAATCTTTTCGGGCTGATCAAGTTTTACAAGGCGGCGAGGAAGGCGGGTATCAAGCCGGTTGCGGGCTGCGATGTATGGGTGAGTAATGACCAGGACAGGGATCAGCCTTCCCGCCTGTTGCTGCTGGTTAAGAACCGGCACGGCTATTTGCAGCTTTGCGATTTGCTTTCCCGCGCCTGGCTGGAAAACCAGTATCGCGGGCGGGCTGAAATCCGGGTGGAATGGCTGGAGGCGCTGTCGCAAAGTGATGAAGGCAATGGGCTGATTGCGCTTTCGGGGTTCAAGGATGGCGATATTGGCCAGGCATTTGAGAAAGGCAACACGGCGGCGGCGGAGAAGAAGGCACAGCGCTGGGCGAGTATTTTCCCGGACAGTTTTTATATTGAGATACAGCGCACCGGACAGCCGGGCGCGGAAGCGCTCCTTAAGCAATCGGTGGCGCTGGCGGCGAAGTTGCAGCTGCCGGTGGTTGCCACGCATCCGATTCAGTTTCTTTCGGCGGAGGAATTTACCGCGCATGAGGCGCGTATTTGTATTTCCGGCGGGGAGATTCTTTCAAACCAGCGCCGGCCCCATTTGTTCAATGAGCATCAGTGCTTCCTTCCCAGGCAGAAAATGGAGGAGCTGTTTTCGGATTTGCCCGGCGCTTTGCAAAATACGGTGGAGATTGCCAAGCGCTGTAATCTGGTGCTGACGCTGGGCAAACACTATTTGCCGGAGTTTCCGACGCCGCCCGGGATGACGCTGGATGATTTCCTGGCGCAGGAAGCCAGGGAGGGCCTGAAAGGAAGGCTGCTCCAGCTTTACCCCGCCGAAGCCGAGCGCGAAGCAGCAAGGCCGCGTTATGAGGAGCGACTGGAGTTTGAGATTGGCACTATCACCAAGATGGGGTTTTCCGGCTATTTTCTTATTGTGGCCGATTTTATCCGCTGGGCGAAGCAAAACGGGGTGCCTGTCGGCCCCGGCCGGGGTTCCGGCGCGGGTTCGCTGGTGGCTTATTCTCTTCATATTACGGATTTGGACCCGCTGGCCTATAACCTGATTTTTGAACGGTTTTTAAATCCCGAGCGGGTATCCATGCCGGATTTTGACGTTGATTTTTGCCAGGAAGGGCGGGATCGCGTTATCCAGTATGTGAAGGAGCGCTATGGCAAGGATGCGGTTTCCCAGATTGCAACGTTTGGCACGATGGCTGCCAAGGCGGCTGTGCGCGATGTGGGACGGGTGCTGGATTTTGGCTACAGTTTCTGCGATGGTATTTCCAAGCTGATTCCATTTAAGCCGGGCAAGCAGGTGACGATTGCCGAGGCGAAGAAGGAAGAGCCGCTTTTGGCGGAGCGCGAAGCCAATGAGGAGGAGGTGAAGCAGCTTCTGGCGCTGGCAGAGCAGGTGGAAGGGATTACGCGGAATGTGGGGATGCATGCCGGGGGGGTGTTGATTGCGCCGGGCAAGCTGACGGATTTTTGCCCGCTTTACACGCAGGGGAATGAATCCGGCGTGGTTTCGCATTTTGACAAGAAGGATGTGGAAGAGATTGGCCTGGTCAAGTTTGACTTTCTTGGCCTGGCAACGCTGACGATTCTGGATTTGGCTGTGCGCTATATCCGGGAGCAGGGGCCGGAGCAGGCGGATTTTTCTCTTGATTCGATTCCGCTTGACGATAAGCCGACTTATGAGCTGTTGACGAATGCCAAAACGGTTGCGGTGTTCCAGCTTGAAAGCCGGGGGATGCAGGGGATGCTGAAGGATGCGCGGCCTGACCGGTTTGAAGATATTATTGCGCTGGTTGCCCTGTACCGCCCCGGGCCGATGGATTTGATTCCGGATTTTTGCCGCCGCAAGCACGGGGAAAAGTTTGATTATCCTGATCCGCGCACGGAAAAGATTCTTGCCGAGACCTACGGCATTATGGTCTATCAGGAGCAGGTGATGCAGATGGCGCAGATTATTGGCGGCTATTCTTTGGGCGGCGCTGATCTGCTCAGGCGTGCCATGGGCAAGAAGGATGCCGATGAGATGGCGGCGCAGCGCCAGATATTCCGTGAGGGGGCAGCGAAAAACAATCTTTCGCAGGAAAAGGCGGATGAGATTTTTGACCTGATGGAAAAGTTTGCCGGGTACGGGTTCAATAAATCCCATGCGGCTGCCTATGCTTTGCTGGCTTACCGGACGGCTTATCTGAAGGCGCATTTTCCGGCGGCTTTTATGGCAGCCAACATGTCGCTTTCCATGGAGGATACGGACAAGATCCGTATTTTGACGGAGGATGCGCTGGATGTGTGCGGGCTGGCGCTTTTGCCGCCGGATATCAATTTTTCGGTATATCGCTTCAGGCCGGTCAGTCAGGGAGACGGCCAGCAGCCGAAGGAAATCCGGTTCGGGCTGGGTGCTGTGCGCGGTTCGGGAGAATCGGCGATTGAATCTATTGTCCAGGCCAGGAAGGATGGGCCGTTTACTGATTTGTTTGATTTTTGTGCACGGATTGACCGGCGCCAGGTGAATCGCCGGACGATTGATTCGCTGATTCGCGCGGGGGCCATGGATTGTTTCGGCCAGAACCGGGCGGTGCTGCTGGCCTCTGTGCCGCTGGCGATTGAGGCTGCCGAGCAGGCGGAATCTTCGGCCAACCAGGGGAACCTGTTTGGCGGGGAGGAGGCGGTGCTTCAGGCGGTGGAGTATGTGAAGGCACCGCACTGGACTGAAAAGCAGATGTTGCAGGAAGAGAAAGAGGCGCTGGGCTTTTGCATGTCTGGCCATCTTTTCCATGCCTATGAGAAAGAGGCGGCGCAGTTCGGGCATGTGCGGATTGCTTCGCTTGCCGCTTCGCGGGAGGCAAAATGGGTGGCAGGCATTGTTTCTTCTGTGCGCAACCAGATGTCGCAGCGCGGGAAAATGCTGATTGTTACGCTGGATGATGGCAGCGGTACGGTGGAAGCGACGGTGTTTTCCGAGCTGCTGGAGCAGAAACAGGATATTTTTGCCGAAGATGAGTTTCTGCTGGTTTTTGGCAAGATATCGGAAGACCGTTTTTCCGGCGGTTTGCGTATTACGGCGGATGAGGCGCTGGATATTGCCGGGGCAAGGCGGCATTTTTACAAGCATTTACGGTTTTCATTGACAGAACAAACGACATCGGTTGACAGGTTAAAGGACGGGTTAAGCCCTTATTTGATGGAAGACGGGCTGCCGCTGGTGGCGGATTTTCAGACAGCGGATTGCCGGTGCGAACTGGTGATGGGCGATGCGTGGCGGGTCAATCCAACGGATGCCTGTTTGCTTGCGTTGCAGGATTTGTCCCGGGGAGAGGGAGCATAGATGGCGTGTTGTGAAAAAGGGGAAGGGGTTTTCTGAGAGATGCTGACCAGCCTGAAGGAGAAAATATATGCGCCTTTTTCGAAGATGGGGATATTATCCGGACTCATGGCGTTTATTGCTGTGATTTATCCGCTCTGTGCGCTTTTTTCCAAGCGGGCAAACGATGTGCTTTTCTGGCTGCTGGTGGTTTTGAGTATTGGCGTTATTCTTTGCCGGAAAAATGAGCATCTGCCTTTTTTGCGTTTCCTGAAAGCTTATTGGCCTTTGTGGTTTGCCATGTCGCTGTTTTTTTTGGCAGAGTTGTCCAACCAGCTGTTTGCCACCCGATTGCGTTTTGTTTGGCTGGCTGAACCGTTCCGTTTTTTGCTGCTGCCTCTACTGGTTTATGCCTGGCTTGCCTTGCCGCTGGAATGGCTCAAATGGGCCAGATGGGTATGGGGGCTTTGCGCTATTGCCGGCGGGGTGTTCCTGTTTGTGATTTCCGGTATGGGGAAGGTAAGGCCGGAGCCGTTTAATTACACGGGGATATTTCTTATACCTTTTACCAATTTTTCTGTTCTGATGGGAATGATGGCTGTTTTTTCCATAGGATGGGATAATCCGAAAAAAAAACGTAATATTGTTTTGGGAACGCTTGCCTTGTGTGCTGTGATATGCGGCCTTTATGCTTCACAGACGCGTGCAAGCTGGATAATCGCCCTGATTTTGTTGGTTCTGGCAGGCCTGTTTTTTCGGAAAGGAAATAAAAAGACAATTGTTGTTACCAGCAGCATTGTTCTCCTTTTAAGCGCGTTGATTGTTGCTTTTATGTTTTCCGGCCAAGTGCCGGGGCGTTTTAAACAGGTGCAAAGTGATGTCATGCAATATCAGAAAGGCGATGCCAATACTTCTATAGGGGCACGGTTGCAGTTGTGGGAGGCCTCATGGAAGGCATTTACCAAACATCCAGTGACAGGAATCGGAGAAAGAAGTAAATCGTTTCAGAAAAATATGGCGAAAACAGGCGTTAATTTTGCGCCGGAAGCAGCCAGACAACCACATGCGCATAATGAATTTCTGCAACGGGCAGTAAGATATGGTGCTCTTGGCGGGATAGCAGTTATCGCTGTTTTTCTTGTGCCTTTTATTTACTTTGTTTCTTATATTCGCTCTTCCGACTCTGTTTTAAGAACAACAGCTTTTATGGGGGCAACCTATAATCTGGCTTTTTTTATTTTCGGTCTGTCAGATGTTATTTTTGAGTGGAGAACAACTATTCAGTTTTATGTTGTCATGTCCTCCATGTTATTTGCTGCATTGATAAAACGGAAAGAAGAAGTCCTATTTTATTCCATATAAAAGTTACCGGTTATATTTTTCATGTTTTTACCTCTTTATATTAAACGCCTTCTCATCTTGCACCGCCCGTACATGGCCCGGATGGCGGTAGCCCTTTTGGCCATGATAATAACAGCCGGAGCCGAGCCGGTGATTCCTTTTTTCTTCCAGATGCTGCTGGATAAAGGATTCAAGGAGGGGGCGGATTTTCCCTATTGGTATGTTCCTGTCATTGTTATCGGCCTTTTTGTGATACGGGGTGTGGCTACTTTTACCGGCACTTATATGATGACGTGGGTTTCCTCGCGGCTGCTGGCTGTTTTGCGCAAGCAAATGTTTGAGCGGATGCTGGGTATGTCTCCCGGTTATTTTGAAAGCTATTCCATCGGCCGTATTATTAATACGCTCATGTATGAAGTGCAGCAGATTATCAGCATGGTGACCAATGTATTGACTTCGATGGTGCGCTCTTTCCTGACGGTGGTGGGATTGATTGGCTGGCTTTTTTATATTAACTGGAAGCTTTCGCTGATTACCCTGGTGTTGATGCCGCTGGTGACGCTGGTTGTAAGGCATACCGGCAAAAGGTTAAAAAAGCTGAACAAGGAATCGCTGGCGCTGAATGCGCAGTTGACGCAGGAGCTGGAGGAGGCTACCCGCGCCCAGCTGGTAACGAAGATTTTTGACGCGCAGGAGTTTGAAAAGAAACGTTTCGGGAAGGGGACAGAGGAAATCCGGCGCTATACGATGCGAACGACCAAAACTTTTGCTTCCACAGTTCCGATTACCCAGTTGATAACGGCCTGTGCGGTAGCTGCCATTGTACTGATATCGCTTTACCAGTTCCGGCACGGGTATTTGACGGTAGGCGGTTTTGTTTCGTTTATTACGGCCATGCTTATGCTGTTGGCGCCGATGAAGCAGCTGGCTGAGGTGAATGGCCCCTTGCAGCGCGGGCTGGCGGCTGCCGAGGCAGTTTTTGACATGATTGATGCGCCGGTGGAGCGCACGACCGGCGTTACTTTGCCAGCGCGGGCCAAGGGTGGCATTGAGTTTGCGGATGTCGGTTTTTGTTATCCCGGCAGTTCCCGACATGCGCTTCAGCATATCAACCTTCGGGTTGAGCCGGGCGAGACAATTGCTTTGGTAGGTATGTCCGGAGGAGGCAAAACAACGATGATCAATCTGCTGCCTGAGTTTTACCAGCCAACGGAAGGCCGGATATTGCTGGATGGGCAGCCGCTTGGCGATATTTCCCTTGCCAGTCTGCGCAAGCAAATTGCCATGGTCAGCCAGCATGTTGTGCTGTTTAATGACACGGTTGCCGCCAATATTGCCTATGGCGATATGTCTCCTGACCCAGAGAGAATACGGGCGGCGGCAAAAGCCGCTTATCTGGATGATGTGATTGCCGGCCTGGAAAACGGGCTGGAGACGCCGATTGGGCATAACGGTTCCAAGTTGTCCGGCGGGCAGCGGCAGCGTTTGGCGATTGCCAGGGCCATCTACAAGGATGCGCCGATTCTGATACTGGATGAGGCGACATCGGCGCTGGATACGGAATCGGAAAGGGAGGTGCAGGCCGCGCTGGATCAGCTGATGAAGGGCAGGACGACCTTTGTGATTGCCCACCGGCTTTCCACAATTGAGGGCGCTTCCTGTATTGTTGTTTTGTCTTCCGGGGAAATTGTGGAGATAGGCACTCATGCGGAATTGCTGCAACGAGGCGGGGCTTATGCGAATCTGTATTACTTGCAGTTTTCCAAGGAAGCGGGGAAGAAGGAAGAAGAAAACGGATAAGAAATACCGTTTTTCTTATAGAAAAGTGCGGTTTCCGGTTATCGCTGTCTGTTTTTCTATCTGAAAAGACCTGAACAAGCTTTATTAAAGATAAGGACAGCTACCGAAAAACTGCAAGAAAAAGGAAATCAGTCAATGTCTCTTATATCTGTCATTGTTCCTGTTTATAACGTAGCGCCTTATCTTCGCCGCTGTCTGGATAGTCTTTGCGCCCAGATGTTTTCAGACATTGAGATTATTTGAGTCAATGATGGTTCAAACGATGAATCTCCGCAGATGCTGGAAGAATATGCCGGCTGTGACCAGAGAATCCGCATGATACATCAGAAAAATGCGAGAATATCAGAGCATATAATACTAGGTGACGAGTGGTAAATGTCGCTTTTGTTAATTTGGAGACAGCATAACTTCTTCATGATTTGAGGTGGCTTGACAGAAAATACAGCAGAAGGACACTGAATACAGTTGTAGTTGCCCTCCGGTTAAATTGGATACCATATAAGGCAATAGTATTATGACTAGAAATGGCGGTGACAGCGAGACCAAGAGATACCCATTTGCCTAGCGGAGAAAAAACTGGAAGCTAAAAGACAGACAAAACAAGGCTAAAAGATATTATGGAACAACGACCACTTAACATTGCACTCGTTACCCTGTGGAGGGTAAACAATTCCCGCGGGGGCGCTGAAAAAGTATTTTTTGATATGGCAGACAACTTGGTCAGACGGGGGCATCACGTTATCTGCCTGGCAAACGACTTTGCAAAAGGCAAACCGTTTTTTTATCTGAACCCGAAAATTGAATACCACAATCTGCCGGAAGAACAGTTATTAGGAGATCGTATTATACAGGCGTTGAAAGAACAACTTATTCGCTTTGTTTTTATGTTTATGCCGAACGGAATTGCCAGACGTAAAAAAAGGCGGGAAATCCTGAACAATGTAGAAAATGGCTATGCTGCCAAACTTATGAAAAAGTATCTTTGCAGATCTGACATTGATGTTATTGTCTCTTTTCAGCCTGAAGCAACAGCACTGATAGTCGATATGGTCAAACCTGGTGCACCGGTTATTACCATGTTTCATTTTCATCCATCGAAATTTTTAGGCGATGAAGATAGCTCATATAACGGAAAATACAACGATGCGCTGAAGCGTTGTTCCTGCATCCAAGTACTGAGGCCAGAATTTATTGATGAGACAAAGCGGGTATTGCCGGAACAGGAAGTCGTCTGTATTCCAAATATTGTTCCTGTTCATCATCAACGAGCAGATACATCGGCGAAAGTCATCGGTTTTCTGGGAAGAATTGAGCGAAGACAGAAAAGACCTCTTTTGCTTGTAGAAGCATTCTCTCTTATCAAAAACCGCTTTCCGGACTGGACAGTCCGGTTATATGGCGAGACGCATGTTGATAAAAAATACGTCAGGGAAATCCAAAATCTGATTAAAATGCAGGGACTCGAGGAACAGGTAAAGCTGTGTGGACCAACTTCTCAGCCCTTGGATGTTCTGGCGCAAACATCCATTTTCTGTTTTCCGAGTGCTTTTGAGGCATTCAGTTTGGCGCTAGCCGAAGCCATGTCGCTGGGCATTCCTGTCATTGGTTGCAAAAAAGCCCCCTCTGTTGACGGACTCATAGTTAATAACCACAATGGCCTTTTGGCTGACGCTACCCCTGAAGCGATAGCGCAGGCGTTAAGCCGTCTGATGGAAGATCAGGAGTTCCGTATGAGATTGGGCAATCAAGCTAGGCAGGATATGGAGGCATATCAGCCTGAACGTATCTGGGATGCCTGGGAAGTACTACTTTACAACAAGGCAACTATATAAAAATTAAGCCGGGTTGCAACCTTCCCCATTATTAGGGGAGCACTGGAAAGTAGGGTTTTTTGTCGGTGGATGTAAAGCCAAGTATTCCCAAGTGGGTACATTTCCTAGGGAATCATGAACCATCTCTTTGTTATATTTTCGTATCCATTTTTCAGGAATCTATAATTATTATTACTTTTATGGTATGCTTGAAAAAATGACGTAGTGTTGTCAGAAATGTTGGCTAAAATGATTTCTTTAGGGGTATTTATTCCAGTGATGAAGCCGTTTTTTTCAAGTATGCAAGGAAATTTATTGAAAGCTATGCCCATTTGCCGGATAATGAGTTGAGAACCTTGGAAGCATTGCGAAAGAATAAATCTATTGTACGATGCCATCCTCTTTCTGCCATAGAAAAAATTTTCTCTGTTACCAATGTGGGATCGAAAAAGGTTTTTCGTATGTTGGGGATAGAGATTGCATGTGACCGGCGATATTTCAAACGAAAGCGGGGATAGGGAGTATGGTTTTATTTTTTTTTCATCAATTTGCTGAAAACGCCTGAATGGTGAAAAGAAGTTTGACGGGATATTTTTCCTGTGAGGGATAATCAGATAGGTTAATAAAATATCTATAGCAGTTTCTCTGGCGAGCGACAGGAATTATATACAGCACCTTGCTGTAACACTGGCTTCTATTCTTTATAATAAAGCTGAATCAGATACGTTCTGTTTTTATATTTTGGGAAATGATTTTACAGAGGAAGATCGGGAAAAAATAAATCAGTTAAAGTCTATTGCCGATTTTTCTATCGAATATCTTCCTGTCAAGGAAAAAATTATCAATTCATTTCCTATCAGTCCTGATGATCTGGTAACGATTGAAACCTATTTCAGGCTTTTTATTCCTGATTTGATTCCTAAGGAAGACAAGGTTATTTATCTGGATTGCGATATTGTTGTCCGGCACAGCTTGGCGGAATTGTATGGTATGGATTGCGGGGATGATTATATTCTGGGGGTCCGTGACATTGACTCACGCGGCAACAGGCGGCGCATGGGGACAAAACGGTATGTGAATGCCGGTGTTTTGCTGATGAACAGCAAAAAGATGCGTGAAGACCGCATTACGGAGAAATTTATTGACTATATCCTGAATAATAAATCCAAAATTGTCTGGCATGACCAGGATGTGATTGCAGGCGCGCTCAATGATCGTGTGCGTTATATCTCGTCTCTATGGAACGGGCAGTTAAGTCGTTTTCCAAAGGATATGCGCTTTTCGCGCTTGCATGATGCTCATATTCTGCATTTTATCGGTGAGAGAAAGCCCTGGCTTCCTTATAAAAATTCTGCCTTTACCGAAGAATATTTCAAATATCTTCGCTTGACGCCTTTTGCCGGTTTTGAGGAGAACTGGAGAAAACACCGTTTGCTGTGGCAAGCAGGAAAGGCCATTCTTTGGGGAGGAGAATTAATTTTCAGGAAAAGAACTTCGCCACAGAGGACCTATAATACTTTCAGGATATTGGGTATTTCTTTCAAGAAAAAAAAAAGAAGCAGGAGATGAAATAAGGAAGAGAATGATATATGCCTTTGCAATTTTTTTGTTCAAGGTTTGTTTTTTATTTCATCATATTACAGGGGATTTTATGTTCCAGCTTTCTATGGTTAATATATTATTTTCCTCTGGATGAGTTGTTCAAAAAAACAGATTTGTTTTTAGGGTATTGCCTGTATTGTTCCTGTTTTTGCGAGGGTTGAAGAGAAATTATTTATAGGATAATGGAATTTCTCAAAAGCAGGCTGGTCAGGTATCTGTTTTTCCGGTATCCTTATCAAGATTTATTTCCTCTCTCATGTGGATTTACGTTTAAAAAGCCAGTGAAAGTTTTGGCAAGTCGTTTTTTCTATTATGCCCGTTTCCCATTCAATGACTGTTCAGACACCTCTTTTGCAGCCGCCTATTTCGGTTTTGATGTATCACCAGGTGGGCCATTTCAATAATCCCAGGCTGCATCGCCCAGTTTACTGTGATGCAGGCCGGTTTCGCCGGCAGATGACCTGGCTGAAGTGGTGCGGTTGCCATGTGATGAGCCTCACTGAGGCTTATGCCTGCCTTTTTGACGGGAAGGTGATTCCGGCACGTTCGGTTGTGATTACGTTTGATGATGGCTGCGAGAATTTCCGTGAGTATGCCTGGCCGGTGCTGAGGGAATACGGTTTCCCGGTGACGATGTTTCTGGTGGCGGGGATGCTGGGGAAATCCACGAGCTGGATGGATGATGTGCCGGAAAAAGCGCCGCTGATGGATGCCGCCGCTATCCGGGAGTTGCAGAAAGAGGGGGTGCATTTTGGCGCTCACTCCATGACGCATGTGCGCCTGGCTTTATGCGACCCCAAGGCTGCAAGAAGCGAGATAGTTGACAGCAAGGCCAAACTGGAAGATTTGCTGGGGAAAGCGGTTCCTGATTTTTGTTATCCCTACGGCAGTTACAATGCACAGGTGGCGGAGATGACGGCAGAGGCGGGGTATCGTTCGGGGCTGACCTGTATTCGCGGGGCGGCCAATTATGCGCGCAATCCGTTTGAGATTCCGCGAAAGGCGATTTCCTATGGGGATACGTTGCCGGGGTTTCTCTGGAAGCTGTACCGCAAGGATGTGCCAAAGGGCTATGCCGGTAAAACAGGTAAGGGGCCTTTCTGCTGATGCGTATTATCCAGGTTATCCGGAGCATGACGTTTGGCGGGGCGGAAAATCATGTGCTTTCCCTTTCACTGGGGTTGCGTTCCAGGGGGCATAAGGTACTGGTTGCCGCACCGGCCAATTCCTGGATTGACGCGCAGTGCCGGGCTAACCAGCTGCCGGTGGAAACGCTGCCGATGCGGGGAGTGTTTGATTTTTTTTCTTACTGGAAGCTGCATCGCCTGATAAGGACGTGGCAGGCGGATATTGCCCATGCTCACCAGGTGCGGCCTTCGCAATATGTGGGCATCGCTGCAATGGGTACGCGGGCTGTGCCGGTGAGTACGGTGCATTCCACGACTTCGAGCAAGCATATGCGCCGGTGCCGGCATTTGATTGCTGTGGCCGATGCGGTGAAGAAAAACCTGGTGAGGCACCGTTATCCTGAGGAGAGGATTACCCGTATTTATAATGGTGTGCCGGATGTGGTGCGGGGGGAACGCCTTGCTTTGCGCCGGGAGCTGCATATTCCGGAGGGGCAGTTTGCCGTTGTGTTGGCGGGGCGCTTTCATCGCGACAAGGGGCAGGATGTGTTGATTGAGGCGGGAAAAGCCTGTCCGGATGATGTTCATTTTTATTTTATCGGGGATACGGCAACGCCTTTCGGAAAAGAGGTTACCTCGTTGGCAGGCGGGGATGCCCGGTTTCATTTTCTGGGGTATCGCCCGGATGTGCAGCGGATTTTGCCGGCGTTTGATTTGTATGCCGCACCTTCAAGGCGGGAGGCTTTTTCCCTGGCGCTGGTTGAGGCTGGCGCGGCACAGCTGCCGATAGTGGGGATGGATGTAGGCGGTATTCCGGAAAGTGTGGTGGACGGGGAGACCGGTTTGCTGGTTGAGGCGGGGAATACAGCGGCGTTTGCTTTGGCAATACAAAGGCTGGCATCCAGCCCTGCACTGCGGGAAGCAATGGGTTACCGGGCGCGTGAGCGCTATGAGCAGCTGTTTACGGTGGAGCAGATGCTGGCGCAAACGGAACAGGTTTACCAAAAGCTGCTTGAAGCGGCCTGATCGATTGGGAAGGAAAGAGCATGACGGCATCTATATTGGTTACTGGCGGGACAGGCTATATTGGTTCGCATACGGCGCTGCAATTGATGCAGCGGGGCGAGAAGGTGGTGCTGCTGGATAATCTGGCAAACAGCAGTCCCCGTGTGCTGGACCGCATGGAACAGATCAGCGGGGTGCGGCCTGTTTTTGTTGAGGGCGATATCCGGGATTGTGCCTTGTTGCAGAAGGTTTGCCGCGAGCAGGCGGTTGGCGCGGTGATCCACTTTGCAGGCTTGAAAGCGGTAGGCGAGGGAGAGGCACAGCCATTGCGCTATTATGAGAATAATGTGGCAGGCAGTATTACGCTTTTTGAGGCCATGGAAGCTGCCGGTGTGCATACGCTGATTTTTTCTTCTTCAGCGACGGTGTATGGCGATCCGGGGTATGCCCGTTTTGACGAGAAGACGCCGCTGGCTCCGGTGAGCGTTTATGGGCAGACCAAGCGAATGGTTGAGGATATGCTTCGGAGTGCTGCGAAAGCGCAGCCGTTGTGGAAAGTGGCACTTTTACGCTATTTCAACCCGGTAGGGGCGCATGTGTCCGGCCTGATGGGGGAGAATCCGGCAGGGATTCCCAATAACCTGATGCCGTTTATTGCGCAGGTGGCGGTTGGCAGGCGGGAGAGGCTTTCGGTTTTCGGCAATGATTATCCTACGCCGGATGGAACGGGGGTGCGGGATTATATTCATGTGGAGGACCTGGCTTCGGCGCACCTTGCGGCACTGGATAAGCTGCGGGAGGGAAAGGAGCGTTTCCTGACGCTGAATCTCGGGACAGGACGGCCTTATAGTGTGCTGGAGATGATTGCGGCTTTTGAGAAGGCTTCGGGGAGAACGATTCCTTACGAGGTGGTTGCCCGCAGGCCGGGGGATATTGCCGCCTGTTATGCGGATCCTTCTTTAGCCAAAACAGTGCTGGGATGGCAGGCGAAATACGATATTGTGCGGATGTGCGAGGATACCTGGCGCTGGCAGCAAAAGAATCCGAACGGGTATGACTGACGGAAAACCCGGATGCCGATTGTGGTTTAGCGGGCGGAATCCAGTACTTTCCGGTAAATAGCCAGGTTGCCTTGTGTCATGGTTTCGATGGAAAAATCGGCCAGGATGCGCTGGCGGCCTGCGGTACCCAGTTTCTGGCGCAGGCTGGCATCTGTTATAAGCTGCCTTAATGCGCCGGTGAGTGCTGGGATGTTGCCAGGTTCAACCAGGAGGCCGGTTACGCCGTCCTGAACGGCTTCTGGCAGGCCGCCGGCACGGGTTGTCACAATAGGGACAGCGGCTGCCGAAGCCTGAAGGAGGGAGACGCCCAGGCCTTCCATATCAGCCGGATGGGCCAGGATATCCAGCCCGCCAAGCCATTTTGGCAGGTCTGTCCTGAATCCGGTAAAGCGGATGATGGCAGACAGCCCTTTTTCACGGACGGCGGATTCAAGCTGGGTAAGCAAAGGCCCTTGCCCAAAGCACAGTACTCTCAGGAAGGGATATTCCTGGCTTAGGGTATGGACGGCTTCAATCAGGTAGCGGTGTCCTTTTCGGGGAATAAGCTGGGCAACGATGCCGATGGTGAGGGCACCGGCAGGCAGGCCGAATGTTGTCTGAAAGGCCTGGTGGTCAACCGGGTGAAGGTAGGGGGCGGCATCTACGGCGCTGCGCACGCAGGTAACTTTTTCGGGCGGGAGGCCTTCGGAAAGGAGGACTTGCCGGATGGCTTCCGAAATGGTGATGACGTGGTGGTAAAGCCGGTATTTCAGTGAAACGGCCCATTTGGCTTCGGGGTTATCCACTCTTCGGGAAAGGACGCAGGGTGTGCGGGTAAGCCGGGCGGCAATGCCGCCCCAGATATCAGCTCCCCGCCGGCTGTGCAGGTGGACGATGTCCGGGTGTTCGCTGCGTATGACGGCCATGAGGCGGGTTATCATGCCGATATCGGCATCACCTTTCATGGGCATTTCATGAACAACGGCGCAGTGTGCTGTTTCCCTAGCGATATCTGCGCCGGTTGGGCAGGCCAGTACGTTGTTTATACCCTGTTTTGCCAGTTCGCTGATGATATAGGCAACCTGGCGGGCACCGCCGTAAAAGTGTTTGCCGGATTCTACGTGGAGTATTTTCATGCCGGTTTCTGCCATATGGAGGCGAGTTTTTCCATGACTTGCGCGGGGGTGATTTGCCGCAGGCAGTCAAAGCGGCCGCTGCAAACCGGTTTGCGGCGGCAGGGCGAGCAGGGCAGCCCCAGCCAGATGACTTTGGCGTTGGCGCGGGTGGTTTCGGTGTAGGGGCAGGTGGAACCGAAGAGGGCCAGGGTGGGAATGCCGAAGGCGATGCCCATGTGGGTAAGCCCGGTATCTACGCCGATGAGTGCCCCGGCATGGCGGACGATGGCGGCCGCTTCGGCAAGCCGTGTTTGTCCGGCAAGGTTAAGGATGCCGGATGACGGTGTGGCAATGGTTTCTGCCGCTGCGGTATCGGCAGGCCCGCCTAGGAGGAGGGGGACAAGCCCGGTTTTTTCCTGCACCATGGGAGCCAATTCCTGCCAGGCATCGGCAAACCAGTGTTTTTGGGGACGGGTGGTAAAGGCGGCAAAGACGATGTAGCGGCCGGGGGAAAGGCCGCAGGCGGCCAGTTTTTCCAGGGCCTGTTTTTCGGCGGGTGGGTGCAGTGCAAGTACCGGTGTGAAGCGGGCGTAATCCAGACCGAGTTCTTTTGCCAGGTATTGGTATTCGGAGCTGATCCTGCGCGGTTCGCCGCCCCGGGGGATGACGCGGGTCATCAGCCATTGGCTGCCTTCGCGCGAGCCCAGCCCGATGCGGACGGGGGCACCGCTCATCCAGGCGAAGATGCCGCTTTTGAATAATCCCTGCAAATCAATGGCAATATCAAAATGCCGGGTTTTGAGTGTTGCGCCAAAGGCCCGGATTTGCCGGAAGGCTTCCCATTTTTTGCCGTTTTTCCAGAGGGATTTCCACTCGGCTGCCGGCATGGTGATACATTCATCTACATAGGGGGAATCGGCAAGGAGGGGTTCGTTTCCTTTTTCGACCAGCCAGGAAATTTTCGCTTTGGGCCAGGCTTTTCTGAGGGCTTCGGCAAAGGGGGAGGCGAAGACGATATCGCCAATGGCGGAAGCACGGATAATGAGTACGTTGTTCACGGCGGCCTGGTGTTATGTTTATGGGGCTATATCAAGTTTTTTTGCCTATTATAATCGGCCTGCCTGGTTGTTCGTACCTGTTGCTGCCCGGAGTTTTGTCCGGGATGTGGGGAGGCATGGCGGTGCTGTGGCGATTAGTCGGCATGGATATGCAGCCGTTTCAGGGTTTCGGCAAAGGTGGTTTCCCAGGGGGTATCGTTGGTATCTTCGTGCGGCAGCATTTTCACGAAGGCAGCTGCCCGCTGGTTTTTCAGTTCTGTTCCGGTTATTTTGAAGCCGCGCCGGAGTTCGAACGGCAGCTGGGCACGCCGGTCGTAAATATAGGCCGGGAGCTGGTTTGCGCCAAATTCTACGATGGCGTAATGGCCGATGATGAAGATGCAGGCGTTTTTGTCTGTCCTGCCTGTTTGTTCCAGCCCGAGCAAAAAGCCCTCCATTGCCTGGCGCAGGCGGATGAAATCGCGCGAGGCATTGTTCGCAGCCTGGCTGCCCAGCGCGAAATACAGGGATTCCATTTGCCTGAAATATTGCGCCCAGAAGGCGGCCCGGCGTGTGTCATATTGCGTGCCTTCGGCCAGTATCCAGAAGAATTGATGGATAAGATGTTCTTTTGTCCAGGCGGATACCATTTTTCTGGCTTCTTCGCTGACGGATTGCCAGCCGCGGGCTTCTTTTGCCAGCCAGGGATTTTTCCACCGGGAAATGGAAAAGTCCCGCAGGGAGGCGTTGGTTTCGGCCTGTTCGCTTGCCGCATAGCGGTTAATCAGTTTGGTGAGCCCTTTGTCGGCTGACCAGCTGTGTTTGCTGAGAAGGTCAATAGAGGTTGTCAGATGCTGTCTGAATTCGTTATCCGGTTTTTGGGTGATGGCATCGACCTGTTCATAGACCAGCCCGCGTGCAAACCATGAGGCACGGCTGATTTTCAGGCGGCTGCACAGGGCATTGAAGGCGGAAAGGTCCTGTTTCAGGGCCGCGTGGACGTAGGCCTGGCAAGGGTTGGGGTTGAACAGGTCGGGATGTGTGGCAACTGCCTGCACCCAGTCCGGATTGAAGCCGGGTGTAATAATGTTGTTTCGGCGGCGCTGGAGAAATGTCCGCAGCATCAGGCGGTTTTTCCAGCCGGTTTCCCGGTTTTGATAGGGGCCGGCTTCCGGGTTGGGGCGGCCTGGTTCGTAGGTGAAATAGGCGTGCATCAATCCCTGGAAACAGCGCCGGAAAAGGCGGGGCCGGCTATGGAGGTTATCGACATACTGCAATAGAAAAGGGAAGGCGTTCGCGTCTTCCATAAGCCAGGGCGCACGGCGGCTGTATAACACCAGGCAGCCGTGGCAGAGGTGGCGTGCCTGCCAGGCATCGGATATTTTCCGGTCTGCCCGAAAGCGGATAAGGGCAGCCTGTATCCGGTGTATAGGCGGCGTATGCAGCCCTGTTGCGGTTTCCAGCCACTCGGTGAGTGTTGTAGTTTCTGTCTGGATTGCCGTTGTATCGGCCAGGGGAAAGCTGTTTAGCGCCTGTTGTGTTTTTTCTGCAAGCGCGGTTTTTAAGAGGGCGATAGCTGCCATGGCCTAGATCCTGCATGAACCAAAGTGGCCGCGGGGGATGTCGCTGTTATCCACGCGGGGTTCATCCAGCCCATAATATTCCAGGCGGAGTTCAATGCGGCGGCTTTCTTCCAGGGAGGCTTTGGCAGAATTGAAGGAGTAGCCGCCTACCAGAAAGAGGTCGCGCACTTTTTCTTTTTCTTCCGGTGTGAGCGGGTTATCTTTTTCTCCGGTGTCTTCCAGCAGGACGCACAGCACCCGCTGGCTGCGTTGCAGGCTGAGGTTGAGGTTCATGAGGTAGTCGCCCCGCTGGTCGGCAAATCCTTCCACTACAATGCGTTTGAGCCATTTTTCTCCCGGCTGCTGCTGTGCCAGCGCCAGCACGTTTGGCAGGAAGCTGCGCAGGTAGCGTGCCTGTTCTGCTGTCAGTTGGGAGCTGCCTGTCTCGAACCGGGCACGGTCGCCAAAGTCAATGACGTTTTTTTCCCGGTTGATGCTGATGCCAGGATAGTTTGCTGCGACTTCTTCCAGTCTGGAGAGTATCTGGCCAATATCTTCTTCCCGTTTGGCTTTGCGTTCTTCGGTTTCAGAGACGGTTCGGGTGACGGCCAGGAGCGCTACGCTCATGACAAGCAGAAAGAGCACCATCAACGCTGTCATCAGGTCGGCAAATGATATCCAGAAGGGTTTTTCGCCTTCGTCTGCGTTTTTTTTCCCGGTTGCTGTGCGCCGCCAAAGCATGGTTTTTACCTGTTGGTGTTGCCCGGCAGGATCGGGGCGGGAAGGGTTTGCCGCAATGCGCCCAGTTCTTCAAGGGTGGTTGCCAGTTCCTGAACGCCGGTTCGCAACAGGGTGATGGAATGTGCAAGCGATTGCTGGAAGTCGTGGTTGGCTTCGCCTACAGCCTGGGCCATGCCTGTGGTAAAGGCGCTGTGGGCTTCTTCAATGACAGACGAAATGCGTTCCAGATAACCATCTGCCGCGTGCTGGGCATTGACCAGTTTATCTGTAGCCTGTTCAATCAGGGCCAGCACATCGCCTGTGAGCGCGGATTCACGGCGGGAGGTTTCTACGGTTGTTTGCAAGGAAGTTAAAAATACGGTCATGGTTTCACGTGCTGCCTGGTAATCGGCCAGCACGCTTGCCAGTTCGCCCGAAATGCCGGTGATGGTGGCGGAGACTTGCCCGAATTCGGCAACAAGCCCTGATGTTTTGCCCAGCGTTTCGGTCATTTCCCGGCCGGATGCGGCAAAGGCCGAGGAGGCGGCATACAGTACATCTGCCCCCGCGTTTAACCGGGAGACGGTTTCGCCTGTTATTTGCCGCATGGCGTTGACGGCCATTTTCATTTCATCCACAGCCTGGACAACGCTGTTGGCCAAAAGATCAACCTGTTCGCCAAATTCGCCCACTACCCGGCGGTTTTCTTTGGTTATTTCTACCTGGTGTTGGCGTCCGGATTCGGAGGCGGCCTGTATTTGGCCGCTCATACTCTGGATTACGCCTGCCATGTGGTTGGCGATGTCGTCCAATGTGTGCTGGAGGCGTTCCTGTGCGGCATCCTGTGAGCGGGAAAGTGCGGAGGAGAGGGTTTCTACAAAGGCACCCATCCGGTCGTTAATGGCTTGCTGCCGTGCTTCGGCGCCTGTCATGGCGGCTGCCAGCCGTTCGGCCATGGCATCTGCGCCCCGGATGCCGGCAGATTCTACATGGTCGGCTATGCTTTCCATGCGTGACATGGTTTCACGAAGGGAACGCAGGGTTTCCTGCTGTGCTTCCTGGATGTGGCCGGCTTCTGTGCCGAGCAGGTCGCGCAGGTTTTCGTTGAAGCGGGACAAAAGGTCGTGCATCATGGTGTGGACGGCTGTTCCCTGTTCGGCTGTGATTTGCTGCACGGCCTGTGTGATGCCCGCCATGGGAACGCGCAGGCTTTCTTCGATGCTGGCGCTGATACGGCTGCCCAGCTGTTCCAGTGCTGCTGTCTGTTTTTCTGCCTGTTCTGCCATGATTTGCCGCATGGCTTCTACCAGTGCGGTTTGCATGGGGGCGGCCTGGCGGGCTGAAAATTCCGAGGCTTTGACCAGGCGTGCCAGGTATTCTTCACCAACGCCCGGTGAGAAAAGGTCATCCAGCAGGCGGATGAGTCCTTCTACCCGTGCGTAAAGGCGGCTTAGGATACCTTTTTCAATAAAGGTGACGCCCATGGCAAGCGTGATGGCTGCCGCCGAGACGACAAATGCCATGGATACGCCGTGCAGCAGGTGTCCCAGGCTGTCACGCACGACCATCGGGTTTTCCGATATCCGGAAAGCGCCCAGGCCGGTGAGCAATCCCGTGAAGGTGCCGATGATGCCTACGCCGGTAAAGATGCCTGGCAAATGGCGGAAGAAGCCCGCGCGCAGGGGAATATCTACGATGACTTCCGAACGGAAGATGGTTTCGGCCGGGGCTGTTGAGCGAAAGCGGACGGTTTCCCTGCCTGTTGCCGTATCTGGTTCTGTCTGCCGGTGCAGGCTGTCGGCATATTCTCGCCACAGTGGAAGGAGAACGCCGGCCTGGTCAAATATTTCTGCCAGGCCGGTTGCGCCGGCCGAGGGGCCAAGCGCTTTTACCTGGCGGATGGCGCGCGACAGTTCCCGGCTGACACGCACGGCAGGAAAGAGGAAGCGAAAGAGAAAATCCAGCGCAAGCAGGCCCAAAATGGCAGCAAAGATGTAAACGTGGAGAGGCAGGTTATCTATCATGGGCGTTGGGGAGGCCGTTATCTTTTTGGCGCGGCTGCGCCGGGTATTATTGTAATCTGAGCATCATACCGTTTTCTTTTTCAGCCGGGCAATATTCCTCGCTTTATCTGCCGGGAAAAGGTTGAAAATGCAGAGGAGAGTGGCGAGGTTGGCAAAATCCGGTTTGCTGCCATTGACCAACAGGAAGCAAAAAGTTATTATCTTATACTTACTTTTGCCAAGGTATGGCAAGGAGATGTGGCCGAGAGGTCGAAGGCACTCCCCTGCTAAGGGAGCATACGGGCCAAAACCTGTATCGAGGGTTCGAATCCCTCCATCTCCGCCAGAAACCTGTTTCACAGCATCCAAAAACGTCCAAAAACCCGTGTAAAACCAAGTGTTTACGCGGGTTTTTTGTTTTATGGCGTCTGAAACCGTCCATTGAATTCCAAAAAAAGTGACGGTACATTTGGGGCGATATACCGTCACGCCAAAAACATATACCGTCATCGTGGAGATTCTATGGCAAAACCTGTTCTGCCGTTGACCGATAAACAGGTAAGCAACGCAAAACCCAGGGAAAAGAATTACAAACTGGGAGATGGCGGAGGACTGTATCTTTTAGTGAGGAGTGAAGGAGGAAAATACTGGAGGCTGGATTACAGATTTGGCGGGAAAAGAAAAACCTTTGCCTTGGGTGTATCTCCCGAAGTGTCCTTGCAGGAAGCCAGACGAAAGCGTGAAGAAGCGAGAAGACTGCTGGCAAATGAAATAGATCCGGGAGAAAACAAAAAAGCCCGGAAAGCGGCAGCAGAAGAGATAGCCAGCAACACCTTTGAAAAAATAGGCCGGGAGTGGTACGCCAACCGTTTAGAGACCTGGGCACCGTCAACAGCCAAAGACATCCTGAACCGTCTGGAAAAAGACATCTTCCCGGAAATTGGCGCCTTGCCGATTAGCACCATCACCCACAAACAACTCATAGGAGCCCTTCGAAAAATAGAAAGCAGAGGAGCCTACGAAATCGCCAAGCGCCTGAAAGCCAACTGTGCGCGTATATTCAGCTATGCCATCCAGCACGGACTAACCGACAAAAACATCGCCAACGACCTGACCGACGTCTTAAAACCCGTCCGCAAAGGCCACTTTGCCGCCATATCCTCAGAAGAACTTCCCGAACTATTACGCGCCATAGACAGCAACCATGCCAGACTGTACTTCCCGACACGAGCAGCCCTCATTTTGATGATGCTGACCCTGTTGAGAACCAGCGAACTCATCGAAACACCCTGGAGCGAAATCGACCTTAAACGTGGCGAATGGATCATCCCGTGGCACAGAATGAAAATGGGGCGTCGCACCATGAACCCCGACATGCGAGACCATCATGTTTGCTTATCGAGACAGGCCCTTGACCTGATCCAGGAACTTCACCGGTTCAACGGCAGTGGCAAATGGCTGTTTCCGAACCAGAGAGATCCATCCCGACCCATGAGCAATGGAGCCATCCTCATGGCATTAAAGCGCATGGGATATAAAGGCAAAATGACAGGCCACGGATTTCGGGCCTTAGGCATGACCACCCTCAAAGAACAGCTTGGCTACCGGCATGAAGTCGTGGACAGGCAACTGGCGCATGCCCAGAAAAACAAAATCGACAGCGCCTATGACCGAGCCATGTTCCTGCAAGAGCGCAAAAAAATGATGCAGAAATGGGCAGACTATCTGGATAGATTGCGCAGAGAAAACGTCATGCCTGTTATAGAAAAAGCGGCATAATCTCCATAGACAAAAAACAAACACCCCACATCCGGGAAAGAGAAAGCCCTTGCAGGCACCTTTCCCAAAGCGGGGCGGGTTATTCAAAGGCCGGGCATGACCAGATTACGCAACAAGATCCGTTACATCACAGGAAAGCCCGGCTGCTGGACTTGCTAATTCTGCTTTTTAGCAGAATTAGCAATTATGGGGGCAATAGGTAGCCTGTTGATATTGAGGATATATCGATGGAGATAGAACCGGCTGCGGGAACATATTGGGCCCCGGGACGATATGTATCTTGTTGTTTACCTTTAATCTGGAAATTTGTCCGCATGAGACCAGGTAATTGAGAGCAGGGTCTAGTTTACGTTTCAGCCTGACCTGATTCGGGCCATACTGATAAATATAGTTTTTTTGTATTGGTTTTCCGCCATGAGCGTTAAAACGATCTTTAAGCCACGGCAGCAGCAAATCGGCATGCTGCACTTCTTCCGGTACCATGATTTGGTTACGGTCAAAAAGGCGAAGTATTTCTTCGATATACCAGTAGAAAATGCTTGCAGCCCGGTTCAGCGTATCCAAGGTAATCGCGCCTTCATACCCGCAAAACACATGGAAAAGCGCTGCCAGCCTGGCAATATTGTCAGGGAAACGGGTCGCAAATTCCCGAATGCCGGCATAATCCTGACCTGATGCCAAACGCGCTTCAAAAGCATCGGCAATCTCTTGCAAGTGCCAATCTGCCTCTTCAGAAAAAGCCAGTATTTGGCGTTTGACATGGCCGTTCTCATCCAGATTTACCGGCGAACGTAGCAACTCTTCCATGCGCTGATGAAAATGTTGCATGTCGCCCCTAGAGAACGAAAAATACAGAGACTCAGGATCACACGCATAGTTCCTGGAAAACCGCGTTCCCTGGGTAGAAATCGGAGACGTGGCAATGAAGCGGGGAAGCCATCCTGAACCAACCGCTTTTTCTCGATTCTTGCTCATGTACTTCTGAAACACCGCAGGCTGCACCTGCAACAGCATGGTTACTCTGGCATCATTGATTGTGTAACTATGCTTAGCCCTGTCAACCGTCAGATTGCTTTTTCCACTCCACAGGGAATTAAACAGAGACATAGCTTGGATCATATACCCATCAAAGACCATGCCAGCTTCATCTGAAATGACGCCGACAGACCGGCCATTCCCGGCGATTGCCGCTTGCAGGGCAGCCGGTGTTGCGTCCGTCAAAATGCACCTTTTGAGAGCCGGTTTTTGCGGCTTCTTCTTCAGATGCTCGCGCAAGGCCATCTCTTCCGCTTCACTGCTTCTCTCTTGTTTTACGGCTTGCTGAAGCTGGTTTTCCAGCAGTTTCCTTTTGGCTTTCCAGAAATCGTTCTCTATCCTGAAATCCGCCATTGCTTTATCATAAGCACAGCGCAATTCCTGCTCATACTCATGAACCGGCTTCATCACCAGCGCGTCCACGCTGGACTTACGTTCCCCGGATTCGGCGAGCACCAGCAAATAGAGAGAAATCGGTGTGACAGCACCATCCGGACGCTGCACATCAGCAAGATGCTGGGAGGCCAAAGACATCGCTCCCAAAACTGAACTGACAATCAGAGGAAGAGGGGCCTGAGTTTTGGCCCGGATATCCTGGACAGCATCCAGAACGATACTTGGCAAAGCCTGAACGGGAAAAGGTAACGAATTGTAAATCATTGATTCCTCCAAAAAACGTAAGCGGCACGTGACTTCACGGAAAAACAGGCAAAACCATCCCGTTCTGGCCATCCAGTCAGATGCCAGTCATTTTTTCTGAATCGTGAAATCGTTTAGCGGATATACTCTGGGTAAACCCTCCTTTCTCATAGACGAATCAGCACCACAGTACCGTCAGACACCTTCAAGACATGTTCTGTGACATCGTTCAAAACAGCATCTCAATGCGTTACTCGATATAGCCTCCTGACCGGATAGTGAGTGAAAAACGGTTTGCTGGAATCTTCCTCCAGCGGGTCAATAAGGGTATGCGATAAGGTTTTCTTTCCTGTTTGGATTGTTGGTAAGTGCCATAGGCATATCTTCGGATTCATGTGACAGTAAGGCGATAAGACCTCCTTTGGTTGTTGAACATAGTCCGGCGATGCCGCCAGATAGCTGCTGATTTCGTGTTACGCGCTAGAACCTCCATGTGGCGATTAACTGTTCCTATTTCACTGCTTGCCGGACACTTTGTCAAGACATAAAAACATTAGAAATCAATGGATTATGAGTCCAGCGCGGTACAATAGAAGTCATTGATATCCAATTGCGTCCAGAAAAAAAGCAAAAAAAATTGTTGTAAAAAGGCACAAACCGTACTGGGTAATACCCGCTCCAAGGCAAGTCAGCCCTGGAGCGGATGGATAGATGTGTTAAACTTATTTGTGTGTATAGATTCCGTGCCTATCAAGACATCTTGGTTGGGCGGTTTTGGCACCACTGAAGAATCTCGCCTTTTTTCCATGCAACCGTACCGGGTGAGAGCTGATATCTGCCCGGAAAGGAGAGATCATACGAGGGATGGCGCGGGCTCATCAGGCCATACAGAGTTGATTTCTTCAATCCTGTCAGACGCATGACCTCTGGCAAACGGATCAGTCCTTCAATGCAGATGATGTCCTGGTTGCCGACAGATGCTTCAGTTTTGTTTGCTTCTTGAGTGTTCATAAATCCTCCTTAAAAGATAGATTTTTCAAATTGGCTTTGCCAGATGGAAGACCGTTTTTGGTCAGTCTAGAGAAGCAAAGCCGCCTACCAGTTTCCTGGTGAGATCTATTTTCGTCAGATGTCTCTACTTTGTCGCGCAACAAAATTCCCACAATTTTTTGCCAGGCAAATGATGAGGAATAGAGCTGCTTGTAGCGGCATCTTTTGTCTTGGGAGCTTCCCCGATAGAGAGCTATCGGGGGAGTTGTTGTGATGCAAAGAAAGGGTTGAATGCTATGGAGGAAATGTCTGGCAGGTTAAGCTGATTTCTTAGCCGTACTTGTTATGTTGACATGTTAGCGGCAAACTTTTTCTATCAATCGTTGATAGTGATGGGTATTTGCCTAGACCCTATAGTCAACTTCGTATAGTTGGCAAAATTTTGAAAGTGTCAGATTTTTCAGAATACCGGAAGAGATTCTTCGTTTGTAGACTCGATAGGCAGATTGATTTGACGCATATTCTCTCAATTCCAGCTCAGACAAATTATTCAACTGTCCTGAATAGAAAAAGAGTCCATATTGGATGTTGTGGTATCTTTGCACGTCTATGTGAATGTGGTTTATAAAATTCCCTTTATCTTCTTTGTTGCTTTTGTTTTTATCTTTTTTTCTGCGCCCGCTCATAATTTCAATTACCGGATGATTAATCCCTTCTTGATGAGTCACAATTTTAGCTTGTGTGACGTAGCTCCATGCAACAAACAACGCCATCAAAAATAAATTTTGGGTATTCCAGTGTCCCTGTATAAATTCAATTTTTCCACTTGAATTGTTTTCTAGATAGCTTACAAAGGCGGTCTCAGCTCTTTCCATAATACCAACTCTAATTAGATCTGTTTTGATTGGCCGCGGGGTGCCAGAATAATCAGAGCCAAAATGGTCAGGAGCAAATATTTCTTCCAAGTAAGGTATGATTTCTTTACTGGAGTGAACAGTCGGTAAAACGTCCATTTGTTTTTGTAAAAACTGGACCAATTTAATGGAATTCTCTTCGGCAATATTTGCCAAATATTGTTGATAATCAATTTCAAGAATAGCACGATTGATTGCCATATTAAAAAGCAGTTTTGCAAAAAGTGAATCATGGCTATCCCGCGTTTCCCTTACTAAGTATTGAAGAGATTGATAGAGTAGCAAGAATGCCTTGTGTGCGATATTGGCTTTTGCCTCATGGATGCCTTTGTTATGAAGACGTTCTTCAATTTTCAAATAACTCTGATTAAACAAACTCTCAAGAGTATAAATTAACTCTGCACAGCGGATATCTTTCTGGTACCACCCACCTGTCAGTTTGTTATTATCTATATGTGTTTTATCGGTTAGGTCTAGTACTTCATGCCTAAGCAGATGTCCGAAATCTTCTTTTTCCTTTTCTGGCAAGCATTCGTAAAGTTTATCCGCCAATTTCTTGCGCATTTTTTGTTGAAAATTAATTAACTTATGGAGATCTTTGTAAGGTATGTTTGCATTGGAGTTGGCTGCTTTAGTTATTTTCCATTTGTCGAGAGAGTTTACTGATAAGTCTTCGTAAGGTACTTCGATCAACAGTTGAGTTAACCAGCGTGGATATGTTCGTTCATCAGGTTGATCTTTCGTTGAGTTAGATCGTTTTTTGGGGGGACCCTCATGTTTTTCAGCCATAAATGAACAAATTTCCTGAAAACGCTTAAAATCGTCGATTTTTGTTGGGTAATGTGCTCGAGCTTCTTCTTCGGGGATAGATAGTATTCGCGAAATACAATAATAAACTCGGTCTACTCGTGAAAGATCTTCAAAATACAGTTCTGGAGATTTTTTAGTCATTGTTTATTCCTTTTTTGAAAAATGTTCTGCTTTATTAACGTTTTTTACGTATTAGTACGGGAAATGATTTTTGCCATCATGCCGCACTGTATGGCGCTTTCCCTATAAAAGAGGTGCATGAATAAATAGCGTTTCTGTAATAAGAAAAGAGCTGGAAACAAATGAAGAAATTCCGTTATACAGAGACCTGAATTTTGAGGATATGTCGTGCAGTTAAAGCAGGGGAGCTTGGTAACCTCATCCTTGATTTTCTCTTGGATTGAGCCGGAAAAACTTGTGCCACTCATTGCTGCTGTTTCCCATCTTGCTTCTGACTTGTTCACATGAATCCTCACCCGGAAAAACCATACAGCAAACCCCGCCAAAAACATCCCCAAATTGCCCAAAACAGCCCGCAAAGCCAGCAATCATGCGGTTGACACAATTTTGCCAATCCGGTGTTAAAGCCAGCCGCTGTCAGGAGCAGTTAATCCGGACTTTTCTGACGGGTTTCCTCTGGATGGTTTTTTTAATGATTGAATCCAATGGAGAGCATCATGCAAGTTATCAACACCAACATCTCGTCCCTGAACTCCCAACGTCACCTGAACAACACCCAGT
>JAMPER010000004.1 GCA_023664945.1 Alistipes senegalensis
CTATCTCTCTATAATTGCGGTGTGCGGTGTGCGGTGTGCGGTGTGCGGTGTGCGGTGTGCGGTGTGCGGTGTGCGGCTCTCCGCTTTCAATTTTATCATATGGCTACCGGGTCTCTTAATGTTTTTTGTTTTCTTAATAAACGGCTATTGCCACTTCGCCTGATTCCACATAGGTTATTTTTATGGCTTATGTCTGAGGGAAGCGGCGCTGCCTGCAAGTCGGCAATCGCTACAACAACCAATCCACCCCATCTGCATGTATAATACGACCTCCAAACAATTTGCGCGGGCTTTAAAAGCCCGCGCATAACCTGGCGAAAATAACCGGCAACTATTTGGCGTTCATCATCGCCGTTGCCGTATCCAGCATCCGGCAGCTGAAACCCCATTCATTGTCATACCAGGAAAGAATCTTCACCAGATTCCCGTTGGAAACGCGGGTCTGCGTTGCATCAAAATTGCTGGAGAAAGGCGAATGGTTAAAGTCCACCGAAACCAGCGGCTCCGTATTGTAGGCCAAAATCCCTTTCAGCTCGCCTTCCGAAGCTGCCTTCAGCACCGCGTTGACTTCCTCAACCGTTGTATTACGGGAAGCAATAAAGGTCAAATCAACAGCAGAAACATTGGGCGTCGGCACCCGCATCGCATACCCGTCCAGCCTGCCCGCCAGTTCCGGCAGCACCAGGCCAACAGCCACAGCCGCACCCGTGCGGGTCGGGATAATATTCATGGCAGCTGCCCGTGCGCGGCGGGGATCATTATGGTACACATCCGTCAACACCTGGTCATTCGTATAGGAATGAACCGTCGTCATCAGGCCGCTCACAATCCCAATCTTTTCATGCAACGGCTTGGCAACCGGCGCCAGGCAGTTGGTCGTGCAGGAAGCATTGGAAACCACCCTGTCAGAGGCCTTCAGCACCTGCTGGTTCACCCCGTAAACCACCGTGGCATCCACATCCTTGCCACCCGGCGCGGAAATCAGCACCTTCTTGGCCCCTGCCTGCAAGTGGGCAGATGCCGCCTCCTTGGAAGTAAAGCGCCCCGTGCATTCCAGCACCACATCCACACCCAGCTCCTTCCAAGGCATCTCCGCCGGATTGCGGTTGGAAATCGCACGGATCCGGTCGCCGTTCACAATCAGGTAATCCCCCTCATAGCCCACCTCGCCGGAAAACTTGCCATGCACCGTATCATGGCGGGTCAAATGGGCGCTAATCTCCATATTGCCCAAATCATTGACAGCAACAATCTCAATATCATGCGATTTGCCATATTCATAATGTGCCCGGAGAACATTCCGTCCGATACGGCCATAACCGTTAATTGCAACCCGAATAGTCATAATTCCTTACTCCTGAATGAGTCAAAACCTGTTATCTGCCTGCCGCCTCATTCCACCAAAGAACAGCAGGGCCGTTTTTATCCATTTTACCTGCGCTGGCCTGCCTTGCCCAAAACAGATTGCGCCTTGGCAACCACATTCTCTACCGTAAAGCCAAAATAGGGGAAAAGCTGCGAAGCCGGCGCCGATTCGCCAAACCGCTCCATACCAACCACCTCCCCTTCCAGGCCAACATACTTGCGCCAGTAATCGGCAATACCCGCCTCAACCGCCACGCGCGGCACCCCGGCAGGCAAAACACTTTCCCGGTAAGCCGCATCCTGCACATCAAACACATCCGTTGACGGCATCGAAACCACCCGGGCAGCGACACCTTTTTCAGCCAGCGCCTCTGCCGCCTTCACCGCCAGCTCCACTTCAGAACCGGTTGCCATCAGCACCACCTGCGCATTGGGCGCATCTTTGAGCACATACCCCCCGCGGGCAATATTGGCAACCTGGCCCTCCGTCCTTTCCTGATAAGCCAGATTCTGGCGGGAAAACACCAAAGCCGAAGGCCCGTTGCCGCGCTTAACAGCCTCGGCCCACGCCACAGCAGATTCCACCGTATCGCAAGGCCGCCACACATTCAGGCCGGGAATCAGCCGCATACTGGCCACATGCTCAATCGGTTCATGCGTCGGGCCATCCTCGCCCACCCCAATCGAATCATGGGTAAACACAAAAATCGAACGAATCTGCATCAAAGCCGCCATCCGCAGCGCATTGCGGCTGTAATCCGAAAACGTCAGGAACGTCCCGCCAAACGGAATAAACCCGCCATGCAGGGCCACCCCGTTCATAATGGCGCTCATGCCAAACTCGCGCACCCCATAGCTGATATAGTTCCCCGGCTGGTTGGCCGTCACCTTGATACATTCCTTCCAGTTCGTCAGGTTCGAACCCGTCAAATCCGCCGAACCGCCCAGGAAATCCGGCAACACCGGCGCATAAGCCTGAATCGCGTTCTGGCTGGCGCGCCGCGTGGCAATCGTCTCCTTCTTCGCCACACAATCCGCCACATACCGCTTAACCGCCTCATCAAACCCTGACGGCAGCGCACCGCTTATCCGGCGCGTAAACTCCGCCGCCTTTTCAGGATACTGCCGTGCATACTCCGCCATCAGCGCATCCCATTTTTCCTGTGCCTGCCGCCCCCTCTCCCGGGCATCCCATGCGTCATAAACCGCCTGCGGCATCTCAAAAGGCGGCAGCGTCCAGCCCAGCGCCGCACGGGTTGCCTCAATCTCTGCATCCCCCAGCGGCGCGCCATGCACCCCGTGCGTGCCCGCCTTGTTCGGCGAACCCTTGCCAATCACCGTCTTGCAGCAAATCAGCACCGGCCGGTCAGACTGCCGCGCCTGGGCAATTGCCGCATCCACCGCATCCACATCATGGCCGTCAACGCCCCTAATCACCTGCCAGCCATACGCCTCAAAACGCTTGGGCGTATCGTCCGTCAGCCAGCCTTTCACATCGCCGTCAATCGAAATCCCGTTATCGTCATAAAGCGCAATCAGCTTGTTTAACTTCCACGTCCCCGCCAGCGAACAGGCCTCATGCGAAATCCCCTCCATCAGGCACCCGTCCCCCAAAAAGACATACGTGTAATGGTTCACCAGCTCAAACCCCGGGCGGTTAAATTCCGCCGCCAGCAGCTTTTCAGCCAGCGCCATCCCCACCGCATTCGTAATCCCCTGTCCCAGCGGGCCGGTCGTCGTCTCCACCCCCGGCGTCACATGCACCTCCGGATGCCCCGGCGTTTTGGAATGCAGCTGGCGAAACTGCTTGATATCCTCCATCGACAAGTCATACCCCGTCAGATGCAACAACGCATACTGCAACATTGAACCGTGGCCGTTTGAAAGCACAAAACGGTCGCGGTCAGGCCATTGCGGATTAGCCGGATTATGGCGCAAATGGCGCGCCCAAAGCGCCACAGCAATTTCCGCCATGCCCATCGGCATACCGGGGTGGCCGGAATTGGCCTTCTGGACAGCATCCATCGCCAATACGCGAACCGCATTAGCCATCAAAGAATCAGGAGAAGTCGTCGTCATAAAAACACCTTCCATCCGGAAAAAGGGGAAAAGAAAACGCCAATGCAATGCACCCTGCCAAATCGTGTATCATGCCAGGCAAAGCCGCTGATTCTATTCTATCAGAGAGTGCTTGCCGGATTAAAGACAAACCAACAAGACCCCCTCATGGCGCGACTCTACTGCCCCGGCCCGCTTGCCGAAAACACCCGCCTGCCCCTGCCTGATACCGCAGCGCGCCACATCCGGGTACTGCGCCTTAAGCCCAACGATACCCTCATCCTTTTCAACGGCGAAGGCGGCCAATACCAGGCACGCATCACCGAAATCACCCGGCAGGGCGTCATCGTGGAAATCCTGGCCTGGCAGCCCATTGAAAACGAACTGCCTTACCGCATCACCCTCGCCCAGGCACTGCCCGAAGCCACAAAAATGGATTTCATCATCGAAAAAGCCGTTGAACTGGGCGTCGCACAAATCTGCCCCATCGCATCAACGCGCTCCGTCGTCCGTCTCACCGAACCCCGCGCCGCAAAACGGGCAGAACGCTGGAAAAACATCATCATCGCCGCATCAGAACAAAGCGGCCGCAACCGGCTGGCCACATTAACAGACCTTGTTTCCTTTCAACAACTGGCAGAAAACCCCGGCGCTGTTCCCCTTCTCATGCCCAGTCCGCGCGCCCATACTTCGCTGGCCACCTGGGCCTTCGCCAATCCGCCGCAGGACATTACCCTCTTAATCGGCCCCGAAGGCGGCCTCTCCCCCGAAGAAGAAACCCTTGCCATCCACAGCGGCGCACAGCCCCTCTCCCTCGGAAACCGCATCCTCCGTACCGAAACCGCTGGCATTGCCGCCATCGCCGCTATCAACGCCATCTGGAGCCAAACCGGCCGGAGTACAGAAACAGGCTGAAATCCGTTACCCTAACGGCATCAACAGTAACAAAGCGCCTGAAAAACAACATGTCAACCTCCTTGCCTATCTGGAGATGGCAAGATGCCTGATAACAAACCAAACAAAATCGCACCATGCCAGCTCCTGCACCCCAAACTATCTCAGTCAAACGGGATAACACCATGCGCAGCCGCCTCCGCCTGATTGCCGCTGCCCGAAAACGGACAGCGCACTGGGTAATACGGCAGGCCATTGGGCAGTATGCCGAACGCGAAGAAAAACGCGAAATATTCCGGCAGGAAACACTCCGTGCATGGGAAGAATTCAGGAAACAGGGCAATACGTCACAGCAGAAGAAATCACCGCCTGGCTTGAAACCTGGGGCAGCGCCGATAAAAAAACGGCTCCGGTATGCCATCAGTAAAATTTTTCCCGCAGCCTTGAGAGATTTGGAGCGGCTGCGTGATTTTCTGCGGCCGAAAAATCCGGCAAACGCAAAACGGGTGGCAGCTGCCATCATACAATCCTTACTGGCCGTGGGAAATCATCCGCACATTGGGCGGCCTACAGAAAATTTGCCGGAAAAATTCGGAAAGTGACCAGCTACATCTGGCCAAAGCGGTTATGTGGCGCGTTACCGCTTTGATGGCGGGAACTACATCATCGTGCTTGCTATCCGGCGCCAGAAAGAGACAGAGTTCTCATGCCGGCATTCCCCGCCGCCCGGCCATCCTGGACGCCGCTGTCCCATAAGCTGCCAGGTCAAATGCCGGGCCAGCACACTTAACCCGCCGTCTCCAGCTTCACCGCATGCTCCCGCGTCGTATGGAAAACCAGATCCGGCCAGCGCTCCTGAGTCAGCCGCAAATGCACCGCAGAAGGCGCCAGATAAGCCAGATTGCCCGCCGCATCATAAGCCAGATGAAACGCCAGCGCCTTCTCAAACTCCGCCAGCATCTTCCTGTCCTCCCCCGTCACCCAGCGCGCGCAATTAATCGTCGCCCCCTCAAACACCGCATCCACACCATACTCATTCATCAGGCGGCTGGCCACCACCTCAAACTGCAGCACCCCCACCGCGCCAAGAATCAGGTCACTCCCCTGCAAAGGCTTAAAAACCTGCACCGCGCCCTCTTCACCCAGCTGCTGAAGCCCCTTTTGCAGCTGCTTAATCTTCAGCGGATTTTTAATACGCACCACCCGGAACAAATCCGGCGCAAAATAGGGAATCCCCGTAAACTGCAGCCATTCCCCCTCCGAAAAACTGTCCCCAATCTGCATATTGCCGTGGTTGGGCAGCCCCACAATATCACCGGCATACGCCACCTCCACCTGCTCGCGCGAAGCCGCCATAAACGTCACCATACTCGAAACCCGCACCTCGCGCCCCAGGCGCAAATGCTTCAGCTTCATCCCCTTCTCAAACCGGCCCGAACACACGCGCACAAAAGCAATCCGGTCACGGTGCGCCGGATCCATATTCGCCTGAATCTTGAACACAAAACCCGAAAACGCCTTCTCGGCAGGCGAAACCCTCCGCACCGTCGCATCCCGCTCGCCCGGCGGCTGCGCCCAGTCCAAAAGCGCATTCAAAATCTCCCGCACCCCAAAATTATTGATAGCAGAACCGAAAAAAACCGGCGTCAGCGTCCCGTCAAGAAACTGCTGCAAATCAAACGGATTCGAAGCCCCGTGAACCAGCTCAATCTCCATCTTCAGCTGCGCCATCTCATCCGGAAACATCTCCGAAAGCCGGGGATTATCAATCCCCGAAACCACCTCAAACGCCTGGTTTGCCCTTTCATTGCCCGCCTCAAACAACATCACCTCATCGCGCAGCAAATGATAAACCCCGCGAAAACGCTTGCCCGTCCCAATCGGCCACGTCACCGGCGCACAGCGAATCTTCAGAACAGATTCCACCTCATCCAAAAGCTCCAGCGGATCGCGCGTCTCCCGGTCCAGCTTGTTCATAAACGTAACAATCGGCGTATGCCTCATCCGGCACACCTCAAGCAGCTTAATCGTCTGCGCCTCCACGCCCCGGCCCGCGTCAATCACCATCAGCGCCGTATCCACCGCCGTCAACACACGGTACGTATCCTCCGAAAAATCCTGGTGGCCCGGCGTATCCAGCAAATTGAACACATGGTCGCGATACATAAACTGCATCACCGAACTGGCAACCGAAATCCCGCGCTGCTTCTCAATCTCCATCCAGTCCGAAGTCGCGTGGCGGGCGCTCTTTCTCGCCTTCACCGTCCCGGCCAGCTGAATCGCCCCGGAAAAAAGCAGCAGCTTCTCCGTCAGCGTCGTCTTCCCCGCATCCGGGTGGGAAATAATGCCAAACGTCCTGCGGCGGGCAGCCTCCCTGGCAATATCCTTCTCAGGCAAAACAGAAGAAACCGTATCCATATAAAGGCCAATCAAAAAAAACACCGGTCCATCCCCATTGCCTGGGGATAAAACAATCAGAAAAACACCGCCTACCAGAAAAACGTACCGGCAGAATACCGGTCGCAATGCCCCCGGTTATACAGCGGCAAATCACTGTCCGGATGATGAAGAACAGGCCGCTTTCCCGCCTTTCTGTCCTGGGCCTCCGTCCACAGACAATAAACACCAGTTCCGGCCAGGCCCAGAAAAATCAGGGCGGGGACAACACAACAAAACAACATCAGCGCACCCGGCGGAAAACAGGCGTGCTCCACCTACCAGTCAAAAATCCCGGCAGAATAAGCATCGCAATGCCCCCGGTTATACAGCGGCAAATCACTGTCCGGATGATGGAAAACCGGCCGCTTCCCTGCCTTTCTTGCCTTCGCTTCCGTCACCAGGCAATAAATCCCCGTCCCAAGCAGGCTGACAAAAAGCAGAACAGGAAAAATACAAATCCATAACGACATGACACACCTCCAAACGGCAAAACAGCCCTATCCGGCACGCCAAATAGCATATAATGGCAAACTGCCCAATTTATTCTAGTTTACCCAAAAATTGGTATTGGCGCATTTTCTCCCGTCAATATACCCAAACACATACTTCATGGCTTTTTAGAAAAAACATGAAAAAAACCGCCGCCTTCTTCGCCCTGTTATTATCCCTCTCCCTGTCTGCCTGCGTTTACGTCAGCCTGCCCGAATCCTCCGATCCGGCAGACAAACTCGAAGAAGCCCGGCGCTACATGGCGCAAGGCCAGCCCCTGCCCGCCGAACGCCTCATCACCGAAGCCATCCGCCTCTACCAGACCGAAAACAACCCCGAAGCCCTGGGCAACGCCTACCGCGACTATGCCGCCTTCCTGCAATCTGCCTCCGTGGCACGGCGGGAACACACCTACCGCGAAGCCGGCTTTCTGGAAGCAGGCATCACCTTCGACAACCGTTTCGACAAAGCCGCCGAATACCTTAACAAAGCCCTCGACGAATACGACATCGCCGCCGCCCGCTGCCAAAACGCAGGCCGCTTCGACCAGCTAAGCACCCTCTACTACCGGCAGGCAGGCATCTACCTCCTGCAAAACCAGCCCGGCAAAGCCTGCCAGGCCTACAACCAAAGCCGCCAGGCCTACGCCGAAAACGCCCTCAGAAACACCGCGTCATCCCCCGCCGCACCTGGCGGCTACGCCTCCTGGCACGATGCGATTACCGCCGCCAAACAGCAGGCAGGCTGCCGCAACTGACCGGAAAGCAACATCGCCTCTACCAGGAAAGACAGGTGAAAACGCCCGATCCAAAACAGTTTTCCCTCTTCGGCCAGGCCGGCAAAGGCAAACTCCTCTTTGTCGTTGACCATGCCGGGCTCTTCCTCTCGCACCGGCTTCCCGTTGCCTTAACCGCCATCAGCTCCGGCTACGAAGTCCACATTGCCGCCCCGCTCAACTACGCCGCAGAACAAATCCTTGAGTCCTACGCCATCACCTTCCACCGGCTCCAGCTCAACCCCGCACAGACCGGCCTTCTCCCTGCACTCAAAACCTGCCTCTCCCTGCGGCGCATCCTCCGCCAGGTTCAGCCAGACCTCTTGCACCTCATTGCCGTCCACCCCGTCCTCTTCGGCAGCATCCTTGCCCGCCTGCAAAAAATCCCCGCCGTCGTCGCCACCATCGCAGGCACAGCAAACGCCCGGATAGCGCTGGCAAAACCTGGATGGCGGCAAACCTTCCTGCGTTTCGGCCTCAAACACCCCGGCCTGCGCCTCATCTTCCAAAACAAAGAAGACCAAGCGCGGTTCATGGCAGAAAAACTCATCGACCCAAACCGCACCGCCCTCATCCGAGGCACCGGCGTCAACATGCAGCAATTCCACCCCCTGCCTGAACCCGTCGGCGTTCCCCCCGTCGTCATCCTGCCCTCCCGCATGCGCCGCGACAAAGGCATAGATGAATTCGTCGAAGCCGCCCGCCAGCTCCAGCAATCCGGCATCCACGCCCGCTTCGTCCTCGTTGGCGAAACCGACCCCGCCCATCCCGAAGCCATACCCGAAGCCCAGCTCCGCCAATGGCAAAAAGAAGGCGCCATCGAATGGTGGGGCAAAAAAAACAACATGTCCCGCGTCTTCGCCCAGGCCCACATCGTTTGCCTGCCCTCCTGCCGCGAAGGCCTGCCCAAAGTCCTGATTGAAGCCGCCGCCTGCGGCAAACCCATCGTCGCAACAGACATCCCCGGCTGCCGTGAAATCGTCGCCGACGAAGAAAACGGCCTCTTAATTCCCGCCCGCGATGCCAAAAACCTCGCCGTCGCATTAAACCGCCTGCTCTCCAACCCCGACCTGCGTAAAAACATGGGCGAAGACGGGCGCAAAAAAGTCGTGGCCGACTTTGCCATCGGCCGTGTAGTAGAAGAAACATTCAAAATCTATAATGATAGATCTTAACAAAGATAAGGCAATATTTAAAAATAAATAATTTAACAAATTAAAATCATCTTGTGATGCACTCTCTCATTAATATTTAATCAACCGTATAAAAGATATAAAAAATGAGAAAGTCAAAGCTACAGCCCCATCCAGAAAAATAGTATTTTATATAAAATCGGAAATCGGCGCTTTAAAGGATTGGTCAAGGCTATAGAAGTATGAAAACCAAATATTCGCGCATTCAAAGTATTATTTTTTAAAAAAGCCTTCACTGTATACCCTGGTCGAACAGTCAAAATTTTTGCCAAAGGAAATGGCATCAGGCGCGGAACAAAACCAAGTGAATTTAAACGCCTACTCCATTCAACATCTTCGCACTCGCCCCAGAACAAAAAATCATTTAAGGGGACCATTTCAAGAACACGTTTCTTGGCAATCAAAGCTCCTCCATTTACATAAGCATAAGGATGATAATCATCATTATCTATAATAATAGAGGTTGAAAGAGACCATTCCGTACCCAAGGCAGGAAGAGAAGGAAATTCTTCATCATTATAAAATTGCTTAGGTGCCAAGACATCAAAATCATAGCCAAATTTCTCAAAATAACTTAGCCAATTCTCACTTATACTATACCTGTTATGAAAAATAGCTATATTTTGATAAGAAGCCTTTCTCACGATGTCATTCTTTTTCTTCGTTATCCAGCCATATTGATCCCATTTTTCTCCAGTACTAATAAATATCACAGGAACCTTGCATTGACTTAATATTTCTTCCATATTATCAAGAGTTCCATTTACAATCACTTCAACATTTTCTTCATTTGAAGAAAACGCTCTCTCTACAGAACGCAAGAACTGTACAAACTCATCACTTCTATCTTTACTTACCAATATCCCCAAAGACCATTTCCCATCTCCATTATCCATTCCCTTACTTTTTCTGAAATGAACCTGATAGTATGTTCCTCTTGCAGACGGGAAAAATTCTTCGAGCGAGAAATCAATATCATGACAACGGCAATAATTCAAAATAAAATTAAAAAACTCATATTTCGAATAGAACTTACTCCAATCAAAATAAAAACTCAATCTAGCATCATTTGATAACAATCTCATGGCTTCCAAAAAGATAAGTCTGCCATTGGAATAGGCTGCGACATTGAAATCTATTAAACATTTATCGACTTTTCCGATAGCTTCCTTATTGGTGCAAAACAAGCCCTCCATAAAAAAAGATCTATCGAGAGGTGCTTGAGCCTCATAAATTCTTGCAGAACCCTTTTCAAATTCAAGCCCAATGCAATCATGTGAAAGATATAATTTCATAAATTAGCCAAACGAAATTTTACTCTGCCTAACACAGCAACCCCAGTTCCTTAAGATCACGGATATGTTTCTTGACATTCTCCCTTGTGTAGCTCCTTCTGCATTCGCACTGAGCAATCTCACTTATTTTTTCAAAAAATGGGAAATCAGACACAACTTGCTCTACCCATGTCTCAGCATCAGATATATTAGAAAATATGTGCAAAGCCTCACAGTTTTTATTCACTACACCGGCACTTCCAAAGGAATTTGCAAAAACAGGAACCCCATAGGACAAACTCTCTACAACCTTCGTTTTTATTCCATCGCCTACTTTTGCAAAAGAAATACTAATTTTCGCCATCTGGTAAAGATCGCTTATATTATCCACATAGCCAATAGCTGTAATATTGTTTTCTTCATCATTTTTAATTCTATTGCATATTGATCCAGCCACCAGCACAGAATAATTTTTCTTAAAGCGCTTCTTTATATCTAAGAACTCGTAAAATCCAAAAAAATTATTATCGTGATCAAACCCAAAAAAGAGAAAGCAATATGGTATATGTTCCCCACGGACGGGTAACCGTACGATGCAGTTTGTAAACATCAAGTGCCTGTTTCTTCAACCTGCTGACAACCTGCTTAACATCCTGTGCCTTATCAGGATGCACCACAAGCAAAGCATCAGGCGTATCCACTACCATCAGATTATCAACGCCTACAGCAGCGACAAGACGATTCTCGCTTCTAACAAAAACATTGTGGCTATCAATAAAAAGAGCTTCCCCCTCAGCGCGATTATTATCTGCATCCGGTTTGACCAATTCGCATACAGCATTCCATGAGCCGATATCGCTCCAGCCAAAATCTGCTGGCACCACCACTACATTGCCCGAATGCTCCATAATAGCATAGTCAATCGAAATATCCGGCACCTGTCGGAATGCTTCTTCCGGAATACTGAGCATCGTTTCGGTTGAACCTGTGCTATCGCGCAAGGCTGCCCAACAGGTCTCCGTTTTTATTGCGACATCTTTTGCACAACACGCTAACTCATCAAGGATAACCCCTGCCTTGAAACAGAACATGCCAGAATTCCAGAAAAAATTGCCTGCCTCCAGATATTCCTTTGCCTTTTCAAGCGATGGTTTTTCAACAAAACGCACAACACGTCGGCCATTATTCAATGCCTCTCCTGCTTCAATATAGCCGAACCCGGTTTCTGGAGCCATCGGAATAATACCGAAAGTTACCAATTTGCCTTGCTGCGCCAGCACAGCTGCATTATTGACAGCCGCAGTAAATCCTGTCGTATCCTGTATCAGATGATCTGCCGCAAGAACGAGAAGCAAAGCATCGCGACCATATTTTTCCTCTATATAATGGGCGGCCAATGCAATAGCTGGAGCCGTATTTCTTCCCTCCGGCTCCAGCAGAAACACACTGTGCTGAAACTCCCCCAATCCTGCACGCGCAAGTTCATCCTTGCTCATGAAATAGTAATCACGATTGGTCACCGTTAAAAGACTCATATCATTCAGGATTCCACTGCCTGCATTGATAGCATTGGTCACATCAAAAGCACGACGATAGGTTTTGGCAAGGAGTGTTTCGCCATCGGCAAGTTTCATGAAAGGCTTGGGCTGGCCCTCGCGGGATACTGGCCATAAACGCGTACCGGCCCCACCAGAAAGAATAACGGGAATAAGCATCACTGAGTCGAAAGAAAGTTAAACAATTATTCTACTTATTAAAAGGCATTCTAGATTCTATAACCTGAACGCCTTTCCTGAATAGCTTCGGCAAAAACCCCCATCATTTCCTTTGCCGCTTTTCTCCATGAAAACCGGATGACGTTAGTCTTTGCCTTATTTGCCAAAGACTGCCTTAGCGCCTCATCTGTCAGTAAACGTCCTACTCCTTCGGCAATAGCAGCTTCATCAAGAGGATCGACAAGAAAACCAGCATCCCCCGCCACCTCCGGCATGGAAGACACCTTTGAAGTCAGAACCGGCGTACCGAATCCCATGGCTTCAACCAATGGCAAGCCAAACCCCTCATATAAGGAAGGCATCGCCAGAAAACGAGCATGCGCATACAGGGATGATAATTGCGTATTACTGACATACCCCACAACAATGACATGCCGCTCAATTTTCAGCTCTTTCAGCAAAGCATCAACATTCACGCCGCCCCATCCTTTTCCCCCAGCAATTACCAGAAGATTGGCATTGCGTACACCCTCAGGAAGGCGAGCAAAAGCACCCAACAAACGGCGTAGATTCTTGCGTGGTTCTAATGTCCCCACAAAAAGAAAATAGGGACGATCAATTCCAAAATACAAAAGTGACTTTCTGTCTGAAGGTAATGCCATCACCGGCATCCCCAAATGGACGACACGCACCTTATCTTTGGCCAAAGGAAATTCTGCCTCAATTCCCTGTGCAGTACTCCATGAATTCGCAATAATACGGTCGGCCAGACAAACTGCTTCCGGCATCAGCCGTTTCTCCAGCCAACGGCTCAGGGGCCGCATAGTTTCTCCGGCAAACTTCCATACCAGATCATGTATAGTAACAACCCGTGCAACAGAAGTTGGCAAATAACGCGGCAAACGATGCGTCGTCCCCCAAAAGACATCCACTTTATCCCGGGTAGCCTGCCAAGGCAACATCGTCTATGACCACAACATTCTGCCTACCCGTCCGGAAATCCGGCCGGCATGCACCTGCACATTAGGATGAGACCAGTTGCCCGTAACCGGCGGAGCAGGCATATAGAAAAAGAACTCGCCATCCAGAGGAAATAATTCACGGGACAGTTCAACAACATAACGGCCAATCCCTGTAATCGGCAACGAAACCGGACGAGCATCTATTCCTACTCGCATCAGCAACTGCTCCCAGTAAACATCCAGAGCAAAGTATCCTTTAGCAAAATACTATCTAGCGAACCAACAGCGGCAATCAACCGATTGGCATCTCCCTGCAGCCGCTTCACCTCATTGGCACGTACAAAAGCAGGATTGACACGCACCTCAATATCATAGCCTGCAATTTCGGCCATAATCCTCAACACAACCTCCAGGGAAACACTACTGCCAGAGCAGACATTGAAAACCTTGCCAGCAGGTGCTTTTTCAAGCAACCGCCGATACGCTGTTACTACTGTTCGGACATCGGAAAAATCGCGTTCAACATCAATATTGCCCAATTCAATGACACGCTCACCACGCTGAAAATGCCTTACGATCTTTGGCAGCAAAAACCATGGGGATTGCCCAACGCCTGTATAGTTGAAAGGGCGCACGATTGTAATCGGCAAGCGATCCATCCACAATCGCGCCATATATTCCATTGCCAGCTTGCTCACGGCATAATCATTGGCCGGATTGGGTGGCGTTGTCTCATCAATAACAGCCACATCGATGTTACCATAAATATTGGCGCTACTGGCAAGCAATACAGCATGCGGCCTGCGTGATAATCCGGCAAGTGCCTCCAGCAAATAACGCGAACCAATGACATTGGTTCGATAAATGGTATCCGTATCGCCATGCGCCACAAAAGAAACTGCAGCCAAATGCGCTACTACATCGGGCTGCACCGCCTCCACAACACGCCTGATACCAGCCCGATCACAAAGATCAACCGAAAACATGTCAGGCCCGGATACCTCGCTACCATAAACTGTCCCAAAAACACGATACCCTGCCGCATTCAATTCCCCAGCAAGATAGCGTCCCGTAAAACCACCCAGCCCGGTTATCAGGGCACGAGGCGAATCAGAATGAACCGCGTTCATAACGCAACAAATCTGCCTGAACCATCATGGCACACAACTGTTCCAGCTTGGTCTTTGGCGACCAGCCCAGTTTCTGTTTTGCTTTTTCCGGATTGCCGATAAGCAAATCAACCTCGGCAGGGCAATAAAAACGTGGATTAACGCGCACAACAGTCCGGCCAGTGGCTACATCAATTGCCGTTTCCTCCTCACCCCTGCCTTTGAACACGATTTCAATGTCAGCAGCCTTGAATGCCATACGTACAAAATCACGTACAGTTTCCGTTCTGTTGGTCGCCAATACATACGTATCTGGTTTATCTGCCTGCAGCATCCGCTGCATCCCCTCGACATATTCCTTGGCAAAGCCCCAATCACGCTTGGCATCCATATTGCCCAGTTCCAGCACATCCAATCTGCCCAGTTTGATCCTAGCAACCGCATCCGTAATCTTCCTGGTAACAAACTCCCGCCCCCCGCAAAGGCGATTCATGATTGAACAAAATGCCGCTGCAACCAAAAATACCATAACTCTCGCGATAATTTACCGTCATCCAATGCGCATACAACTTTGCCACACCATAAGGACTGCGCGGATAAAAGGGCGTAGTCTCATCCTGTGGAATAGCTTGCACCTTGCCAAACATTTCCGATGTGCTTGCCTGGTAAAAACGCACTTTCGGATTAACAAGACGGATAGCCTCCAGCAGGTTGACAGCTCCCAAGCCTGTGATCTCTGCTGTGGTAACCGGTTGATCGAACGAAACACCGACAAAGCTTTGCGCCCCCAAATTGTAAATCTCCTCGGCCTCTGTCTTTTGCAACAAGCGAATACTGCTGGACAAATCCGTCAGGTCATATTCCACTAGCGACAAATTTGGATGATTTTGCACACCAAGCTCTTCAAGACGCCAGAAATTGACCGAGCTGGAACGACGATAAGTTCCATAAACGCTATTATAACCCTTATTAAGCAAAAGCTGCGCGAGGTAGGCACCATCTTGGCCAGTAATGCCTGTAATAGTAGCTTTCTTCATGGTATCCCCGATTGATCTGTATATACTGCCTGTGACAACACCATCCTGCGCCCAGAAGCAGGAGGTCGCCCGACATGAAGTAAAATCAAATTATGTACTTTTTAAAATCTTAAACACAAATTTTTATACCGGATTTTTTACTCTTTAGACCAACTCTTCCAATTGCGTTATGATTTCCAGAAAATAAAAAAATCATGCAATCCGTCTCCCGCTAGAAAACACAGACAGCAAACGGCATCGAATCCCCTAAAAACAAACATAACACCCCTGATGAAAGTACTGCACTTTGGTCGTTTCCATGGCGGCAACTCCGGCGGCATCGAACAACATGTAACCCAGCTTTTGCAGGGACTGAGCAAATTTATTCATGTAGATAATCTCGTTGCAAACAACCGTTTTGCAGCTGATACACTGAAAATAGATGGCTACAAAATCTATAAAGTCCCATCGCTGGGAACAATAGCGAGCACTGCCATTTGTCCTGCCATGCCATTTAAGGCGCGTCAGCTACACTGCCTCCACCACTATGACATTATCCATCTGCATCTTCCTGATCCGATGTCGCACCTTTCATCTCTTTTTCTGCCGGCAAACATAAAATTGGTGCTCACTTGGCATAGTGATATTATCCGGCAGCAAAATTTGCTCAAATTGTATCGTCCGTTTATGGACAGACTGATTGCACGTGCAGATGCCATCATTGCGGCAACGCCCGCTCACTTTACATCCTCCTCGCAACTGGAGGCCTGCTCGGATCCAACCAAAAAGCACATTATTCCGTTTGGGATGGATTTCTCGCCATTTCAGGCTACCTCTGGTAGGCATGAAGGCGAAAAACTTAGAGCACAGTTTGGCAACCGCCCGCTTATCTTTGCACTGGGAAGGCATGTTGTGTATAAAGGATTTGAATATTTGATCCGTTCCATGAAAAACGTCATGCCCACAGCCTGCCTTATTCTAGGCGGAACCGGGCCGCTAAGTAATAGCTTGCACACATTGGCTGCTTCGTTGAAACTAACAGACCGCATCATATTTACTGGCAGGATCGCAGATGCCGATTTGCCCGCCTATTACTATGCGTGCGATGTATTCTGCCTGCCCTCCATATCTCCCAATGAAGCATTCGGGCTGGTGCAACTGGAAGCCATGATATGTAAAAAACCGGTTATCTGCTGTGAACTGCATAATGGAGTCAACTACGTTAACCCCCATAATGAAACAGGACTCACAGTTCCCCCACAAAACATTGAAGCACTTGCACAGGCCATCAACCGGGTATTGCAGGATAATGAGCTGCGCCTGCGCCTGTCCAATGCAGCTTATCGCCGTGCATCAGAAAAATTTTCACTGGACATTATGTGTCAGAAAACGCTCGCCGTTTACCAGGAAGTCCTGAAACACAAGGCCTGATCAGGACGCGTGAGCGTGGATAATACACTCAATCTCTGCCACTTTCTGCAAAACCAAGGAAGCATCCGCCCGCGCTTCTACATTGAGTCGAAGCAGCGGCTCAGTATTGGAAAGACGCAAATTCATGCGCCAGTCATCAAACTCAAGGCTAAGTCCATCGGTATAATCCACAATAGGAGACATACCGGAAAAATGCATCTCTATGGCATGCAGTACTTCCTTGCCATTATCAACACAGTAATTGATTTCACCGCTACATGGATAGGCTGCCTGTCGCGCCTGCACAAGAGATGACAACCTTTTTCCAGTCACGCTCATCAGCTGCGCAACAAGTAGCCAGGGAATCATACCGCTGTCACAATAAGCAAAATCACGGAAATAATGATGGGCGCTCATTTCTCCGCCATAAATTGCCTTCTCCTGCCGCATACGCTCCTTGATAAACGCATGCCCTGTCTTGCTCTGTACAGGAACCCCGCCGGCTTTTTTTACGATATCCACCATATTCCAGGTCAATCGGGGATCATGAATAATTTTTTCGCCTGGATACTGCTGCAAGAAAGCCTGAGCCAGCAAACCAACAATATAATACCCCTCAATAAAACGGCCGTTTTCATCAAACAGAAAGCAACGATCAAAATCGCCGTCCCAGGCAATGCCCATATCAGCATTGGCCGCCAGCACAGCGTTCGCTGTTGCCATACGGTTTTCCGGCAGCAACGGGTTGGGAATTCCATTGGGGAAACTCCCGTCTGGCTCGTTGTGGACCTTGACAAAACGGATTGGGACAGCCCGCTTGCGAAAACAGGCCTCAATAGCATCAACAACATGGCCTGCCGCCCCGTTGCCGGCATTGACCACCAAAATCATGGGCTGCAATTTTTCAGGCTGCACATAGCCTAACAAATGTTCAACATAGGGTTGAAGAACAGAACGACAAGTATAGCGTCCTCGCTCATTCACTGGTGGAAAGGCATTTTCCTCCGCTAACCTCTGGATTTCACCCAAGCCGCTATCACCGCTAATAGGCTGCGCCCCATGGCAAACAAGCTTCATGCCGTTGAAATCAATGGGATTGTGGCTGGCCGTAATTTCAATACCGCCATCGGCTTCCAGATAAAAAGTAGCGAAATAAACCTCCTCTGTACCAGTCATCCCAATATCAACAACATCTACACCAGCGTCCATTAAACCTTCTGCCACAGCCAGCTTCAATGATTTGCTAGTCAGACGAATATCGCCCCCCAGAACAACTGTTTGCGGTTTAAGATAACAACCATAGGCGCGGCCAATACGATAAGCAATATCATCATTGAGTTCATCCCCTATCTTGCCACGAATATCATAAGCCTTAAAACACGTTAACTTTTTCATCGCCTAGTCCGTTCTTTATTCTTCATATACTATTCTCTTGTCTTGAGAGAACCGGTTATTACAAGACCTCCTATCATAACTGAAGTGGTTCATACTGCCAATTTGGTAAGTTGTTTTCCCGATATACGAATAATACGATGGGATAGGTTGATAAGAAAAGATAAACCATTATGCGCAAGCATTCCTGTATACTGCATTAACTATATGAATTTCTTGCACTTCAATCATGAAAAAATATATTTTCAAGGATATTTTTGATGAAAGTCTTTTGCACTGCTATCCCTGATATTAAAATAATTGAGCCCTTCGTATTCACGGATAGCCGGGGTTTTTTTTTCGAAAGTTTCAATCAAAATGCTTTTCAGCAGGCCATAGGCTTTCCGGCTGAATTTGTTCAGGATAATCATTCTTATTCCATTAAGAATGTATTAAGAGGATTGCACTACCAGCTCCCGCCATTTTCACAGGGAAAACTGATACGGGTTATTCAGGGAGCGGTTTTTGATGTTGTCGTTGATATAAGAAGAAGTTCGCATACCTTTGGTCAGTGGATCAGCGTAATACTTTCGGCAGAAAACAAATACCAGTTATGGATACCGGAAGGATTTGCTCACGGCTTTGCAACATTAAGCGATACAGCCGAATTACTCTACAAAACAACAAATTATTACACCCCGGCGGCAGAACGCTGCATCATGTGGAATGATCCCGACATTGCCATTAACTGGCCGCCCGACTTAACGCCTATATTATCCAGCAAAGACAAAAACGGCTTGCCGCTAAATCAGGCGGAATATTTTTCCTGATTTTTCTGCCTGTTTTACAATGTCATGCCTGTTTAAATCAAACTTGGATCTATGACCATCTTAGTCACCGGCGGCGCCGGTTTTATCGGCTCCAACTTTGTGCTCAACTGGCTGGCCGCATCAGACGAACCCGTCATTAACCTAGATAAACTCACCTACGCCGGCAACCGCCAGAACCTAGCTTCGCTGGAAGGCGATAACCGCCACCGCTTCATCCAGGGCGATATCGCCAGCTTCGAACTGGTCTCGTCGCTATTGAAAGAATACGCCGTCCGGGCCGTTATCCACTTCGCGGCGGAAAGCCATGTGGACCGCTCCATCCACAGCCCCGAAGACTTCATTCAGACCAACATCATCGGCACCTTCCGCCTCCTGGAAGCCGCGCGCCATTACCATGAATCGCTAAAAGAAAGCGATAAACGCGCCTTCCGCTTTCTGCACGTCTCCACAGACGAAGTTTATGGTTCCCTAAATGCGGCTGACCCCGCCTTTACCGAACAAAACCGCTACGCGCCCAACAGCCCCTATTCAGCCAGCAAGGCCGCCAGCGACCATTTGGTGCGCGCATACCACCACACCTACGGCCTGCCCGTGCTGACAACCAACTGCTCCAACAACTACGGGCCCTGCCAGTTTCCCGAAAAACTCATCCCGCTCATCATCCACCGTGCACTGGCCGGCCAGCCCCTCCCCATTTATGGCGACGGCATGCAGATAAGGGATTGGCTCTACGTCGGCGACCATTGCAGCGCCATCCGCCGCGTCCTGGAAAAAGGCAACCCCGGCGAGGTTTACAACATCGGCGGCTTTAGTGAAAAAACCAACATCGAAGTCGTCCGCACACTCTGCGCCATCCTGGACGAAACAAAACCGCGCAAAGACGGCAAGCCATACAGCGAACAAATCACCTATGTCACCGACCGGCCCGGACACGACCGGCGCTACGCCATCGATGCCACAAAACTGGAAAAAGAACTGGGCTGGAAACCGCAGGAAACCTTTGAAACCGGCATCCGCAAAACCGTAGCGTGGTATCTCTCCCATGCCGATTGGGTCAACAACGTAACCAGCGGCGCTTACCGCGAATGGAACAGCAAACAATACACATAAAAACCAGAAACCGACAAACCGAATCATTCCACTCTGTTGGCGACCCGTAACATAGCGGAATCAATTGGAATCCTGTCAACGGCTACCAACAGTGTTTTTTCCTTTTTCAACCATCCTTCTCAGATAAGGCAAAAAAGCTCCCCTTGCCTGAAGTTCACTTCCTGCAACAGAAAGGTGATCGTCATCATAATAAAACGGCAAACCTTCTTCATCAAAAACACGGCATTTATCCAGAGGACAAAAAACATCAATCGGAGAAATCACCTCTGCTCCCTTAATCTCTCCCAGCAAGGCCAATGCCTCCTTCTGGTAGGCCAGAACATCCTTCTTCAGCAAAACCGGAAAATCACTCATGCTTCGACTGCTGAAAGGCCGCTCCACATAATCACCAGGATGAGCAAACAACTCCGGGTTATCCCCCACGATAATTACTTCCTTACCTGCCGTTTTCAATCTATCTACTATGCTTTGCAGACGCGCTTTGAAGAGCCCTGCGGGCACTATTTTTTCTTTCACCAATGTTTTATCACGATTTGCAACAAAATTATGCTCCCCACTTATACGAAGACGTACACGAAATACCAAAAACACCCGCTGTATATCCTGTCGTTCCAGCAATATATCCATTATTTCCGGAAGTGGATCCCATCCTGCAGGATCCATCCAAGTATCCATGCCAGGGAATGTACTTCCTAACAAAATCGTATTAAAACCCATCTGCTTGCCCAGCTTGGCTATCCCAGGATAAGCTGATTGTGCATGACTGTCTCCCACTACCGCTACCGTTTTCTCAAAGTCCGTCCCTGAATAACGGCAACAAATTAAACGCGGCGTCTTTTCTTTGCATACATATTCCACCCCGGCCTCGTCTCTTGCAGGAGGCACAATCAACTGTTCAGCCCTCTTTTCATAAGCCACCATATTCGCCCTATTCGGCAGCCCCTTGTGATTCTTCACATAAAGCCCCGCCAGCCCCAGAATAGCCACCGCAACGCCAATCCCTATTGCCTTCGCCTTCCTGTACCGTCCAAACCTGATTGGCCGTTCAACCAAGATGTACGTCAACCCTGCCAGGATGAAAGCGAGCAACACCAATCCTGCTCTGACCAGACTGGATGGTGTTTTGCCTTGTATCATTCTCGCAAACGACAACAGCGGCCAATGCCACAGGTATAAGGGATAGCTGATTAACCCTATCCATACCAGGGGTTTGAAAGAAAGGATTTTCCGGTTAATAGCAGCTTCTGGCCCCGCCGCTATCAGAAAGACGGCTCCCAATACGGGCAATATGGCCCACTTTCCCGGAAAGGGATGTCCTTTGGTCAGTTTGTAGGCGATAAAGGCTATCAGCAATATGCCCAGGATGGAAAGGAGGTTCCCTGAAAGGTTTTGTTGTCTGGTTTTGTCTTTGTCTGTATAGATGAGGCTGTATAGCAGTTTGTCCCGTTTTTCCCGAAGGGGTGTTATCCACTTTGCTTTGCTGGGATAGAGGGTGAGATAGGCCAGGGTGGCTCCTGCCAGCAGTTCCCAAAAACGGCTGCCGGGGAAGTAGAAGTCGGCTACAGGGTTCTTTTTGTATAACGCCAGGTTGATCCCAAAGGAAATCAACATGAGCAGTGTTGTTCCTGTCAGAAGGTTGAGTTTCTTTTTCCATAATCCATAAAGGAATAAGGGAAAGAGGATGTAGTACTGTTCTTCTATGCCCAGGCTCCACAGGTGCAGCAGTGGCTTGAGTTCGCTGGCCACATCAAAGTAGCCGCTTTCTTTCCATAAGATGAGGTTGGAGATGAAGCCTGCTCCGCCTGCTGTATGTTTGCCGAGTTGACGGTATTCGTCAGGGAGAAGGCCAAACCATCCAAAGATGAGAGAAGCACTAAGGACGATAGAGAGGGCAGGAAAGATTCTTCTGATTCGGCGAGTATAGAAGTCTGTGAAGCTGAAACTGTGTTTCTCAAGGTCTTTGAGGATGAGGCTGGTGATGAGGAAGCCTGAGATGACGAAGAAGATGTCAACACCAATGAAGCCGCCCCTGATGTATTTGGGGAAGGCGTGAAAGCCGATGACAAGCAAAACGGCAACAGCACGCAGGCCGTCTATGTCTGGCCGGTAGGCAATATGCTCTTTGGCAGATGGGGCCTGTTCTGATGCCTGTGCCAGGTCCTGTTTTTGTTTTTCCGCACAAAAGGTCATGCTGCCCTCCTGCACAGAAAATCAGGATGGCGATGGCTGAAAGAAGCTGGAAAGTTGGTAAGAAAGAATGGGGCTAAACAGCAATAAACGCTGTTTTTTGCTATCTCTCTATAATTGCGGTGTGCGGTGTGCGGTGTGCGGTGTGCGGCTCTCCGCCTTCAATTTTATCATGTTTTTTGGCTCTTAATAGCGTCTGCCTGTTATGTGCATCGGTCATGATTGACAGTAAACTTTCCTGCAGCTGGCAAGTAACAAAAACTTTGACAGTTTACCATTTTTTTGAAACAATCCATAAGTCAAAATGATCTTGGCTCCGCCAGGCACTCCCTCTCCCAAATGGAAACAACAAGCCGCCTTGCCCGCAATAACGTCTGAAACAGCGTTATACTTAGGCCTTCCCGTTTTGCCACCCGCTCATGTCCTATTTCGCTCTGTCTTTTCTTACCGCTTTCACCGTCACCCTGCTGCTGGTGCGCTTTCATCGGCTGCATGAAAAAGTCACGCTCGATTACGACTTAAAAGGCGTGCAAAAATTCCATGCCCGCCCCGTGCCCCGCATCGGCAGCGTAGGCATCATGGCCGCTATGCTGGCCACAGCCAGCTACCTCTTCCTTTCCGGCAATCCGGATGCCCCCCGGTTTTCGCAGCTCCTCCTGGTATCCCTGCCCGCCTTTCTCGGCGGCATCGTGGAAGACTGCACCAAAAAAGTCCCGTCCCTCGTCCGCCTCTTCCTCACCATGCTGGCGGCAACATTGAGCTTCTTCTGGCTGGATGCCGGCATCTTCCGGCTGGACATCCCGCTTGTGGACACCGTCATACTCCTTTCCGCCATCTCCCTGCCATTTACCGCCATTGCCGTGGGCGGCATCGCCAACGCCATCAACATCGTGGACGGCTACAACGGCCTGGCAGGCATGGTCGCCATTATCATGCTCGCCGCCCTGGGCTATGTCGGCTTCCTGGCAGGCGATACCCTCATCTGGCGCACCGCCTTTGCCCTGGCAGGCGCCATCCTGGGCTTCTTCCTCTGGAACTACCCCCGAGGCCTCATCTTCCTGGGTGATGGCGGGGCCTATTTCATCGGCTTCATCCTGGCCGAACTTTCCGTCCTGCTGGTCGCCCGAAACCCGGCTGTTTCCCCCTGGTTCCCCCTGCTTGTCCTTATTTACCCCACCTTTGAAACCATCTTTTCCATCTACCGCCGCACCATTTTGAAGGGGGGGCAGCCGATATACCGGATGCCGCGCACCTTCACCAGCTCATCTACAAAAGGCTGGTACGCTGGGCCGTTGGCAGCCGCCTGCCCAAAGAAAAAACCGCCAGAAACAGCATGACCTCCCCCTACCTCTGGTTCCTCTGCTCCCTTTCCGTCATCCCCGCCACACTCTTCTGGCAGCATACCCTCCTCCTGCAAGGGTGCATCGGCATCGTCATCGTCCTGTATGTCGTGCTGTACCGCCGTCTCCTGCACTTCAACGCCCCGCGCTGGCTCATCATCAAAAAACAACGCAAGGAATAACACCGCCTGATGATCCCGATAGACGACACCCTCATAGACAACCTCATCTGGGAAGCCATCTCCGGCAGCCCTTCTGCGGGCGACTTCATCTGCTACCTCGTTCATGCCCCGGCAGGCGCAAAACACCGAAAAGAAGCAAAACAGCGCCTGGAAACGCTGGATGCGGAAAACAGCGTCCCCAAACATTATCCCCAGGCCATTGCCGCCATCCGCAAACACGCAGAAACCGGCGACGCCGCCGCGCTTTTCCACATGGGAAAAATCCATGCCTTGGGCATTGCCGTCCGGCGCAACCCCATCCAGGCCGCCGCCTGGTATGAAAAAGCCATGGCGGCAGGCGAACCCCGCGCCTTTGCCAACCTGGGCTGGTTTTACCAATCCGGCATGGGCGTAAAAAAAGACCCCGCCAAAGCCCTTGAGCTGCTCCTTGCCGGCGCATCAGGCGGCGTCATTTCCGCCCAGGCCGCCGCAGGCATGATGCTCGTAACAGGCGAAGGATGTCAGCCCGATGCGCAAAAAGGCATAACCCTGCTCGAAGAAGCCTTTGAAAAAGGCTACACCAACGCAGGCAACCACCTGGCCGACCTTTACCTTGCCGGGAAATACCTGCCAAAAGACAGCGAAAAAGGCCACCAATGGCTCTTCAACGTCGTTGGAAAGGGAGATAACCGGACTGCCGCCATCCTGGGGCATTACCTGGTGGCAGGCACCCACGGCAAAACCGATAAGGAAAAAGGGCTTGCCCTGCTGGAAAAAGCAGCCAACAACGGTTTTCTGCCGGCATACCTTTGGCTTGCCGCACTCTACAAAAACGGAAGCGGCGTCAAACAGGATCCTGATACAGCAAGAAAATGGTATGAAAAAGGCATTGCTGCCGGCAGCAAAGAATGCGAAACCGCGCTGGCACACCTGCTGGCAGAACACGCCCCCGGCTTCGTTTCGCCTGAAAATCCCCCGCTCCAGTAACCCCGCAAAACAACGCTACGCTGCCCCGTGCCCCGGCCTGCCGCTTTTTTCCACCGGATGTACAATACCCTTTTTTGAAAGGAGCCCGCCATGCAGGTACTCCGCCAATGCGTCATCCTCTTTTCATGCCTGGCCGTCGGGGAAATCATCGTTGCCCTGACCGGCACCCTCTTCCCCTCATCCTTAATCGGCATGCTGCTTTTAACCTTCCTGCTCAAAACCGGCTGGGTCAAGCTGGAATGGGTACAAGGCATATCGGATTTTTTGCTCTCCTACTTCGGGCTCTTCTTCGTGCCCCCCGGCGTTGCGCTCATGCTCTACTTTGACCTCATCGCCGCCGAATGGCTGCCCATCACCGCCGCCACCCTCATCAGCACCCTGGTCGTCCTTGCCTGCACCGGCTGGACCTACCAGCTCTTCCGCCGCCGCTCATAAGCCACGCCATGCACAACGACATCCTGTACATCACCCTCACCATCGCCGTCTTCTGGGGCGCACAATGGCTGCAACACCGCCTGGGCTGGATCCTGTTAAATCCTGTCCTGCTCTCTGTCGCCCTGCTCATCCTCATCCTCAAAGCCGGGCACATCTCCTACGATGCCTACGAAGAAGGCGGCCGCTACATTGCCTTCTTCCTCAAACCAGCCATCGTGGCACTCGCCGTCCCGCTCTACCGGCAATTCGAGCAAATCAAAAAACAGGCCGTGCCCGTCATGGCCTCCCAGCTCGTTGCCTGCATCACCGGCATAGTCGCCGCCGTGCTGATCGCGCAAACCCTGGGCGCACCGCCCGAAATCAGCCTCTCGCTCTCGCCAAAATCCGTCACCACCCCCATCGCCATGGAAGTCGCCCGCGTCCTGGGCGGCATCCCTGCCCTGACTGCCGTCATCGTCATCGTCACCGGCATCTTTGGCGCAGTCATCGGCACTGCCTTTTTAAAACTCATCCGGGTCCGCAGCCCCATTGCCCAGGGCCTGGCCATGGGCGCAGCCGCCCACGCCATGGGCACCGCGCAAGTCATGAAAAAAACACCCAAAATGGGCGCCTATGCCAGCGTCGGCCTCATCATCAACGGCATATTAACCGGGCTTCTCACCCCCTGGCTGCTGCAACTCATTGCCCGCCTCGGCTGACGGCGGACATCCCTGCCTGCCGTCAGCACGCCTGAAAGCGGATAAACCCGCCTTCTTCTGCCTCCAGCCGCACCACGCGATGCTGCCCTTCCAGATAATGCAAACAGGCAATCGCCTCCCCCATGGCAAACATCAGCTGATGCGCATTCATCTCGCCCCAGTTAAACAAATCCGGCAGCACCTCACAGGCCGTCAAAGGCTCTGCCAGCCGGGCAAGCAGCCTATCCGTCCGGCAGCGGTGGAAAGTTTCCAGCCAGTCCGCCCGGACAGCCGCACCCGTAAACGGCCTGCCATGCGCAGGTAAAACAAGCACCTCCGGCGGCAGCGCCCGGTAGCGCCTTAACGCCATCAAATAATCCCGCAACGGATCATCCCGCGGCGTGGCCGGCATCACCGGCACATTGCTGGCAATCCCCGGCAGCAGCATATCCCCCGCAATCAGCACCCCAAGCGAGGCGCAATACAGCGAAACATGCTCCACCGCATGGCCGCGCCCCGTCATCACCTGCCATTCATGCCCGCCGATTAAAATCAGCTGATTATCCGCCAACCGGCAAAAATCCGGCGGCAAAGGAGAAACCCCCGCCCGGAAAATATCGCCCGCCTGCTTAAAGCGCGCCAGCCGCGCCGCATCCAGCCCGTGGCGGCAAAACAAATCCGCCAGCGCGCCGGCATGGTAATTTCCCGCTCCCGCTGAAAACGCCAGCGCCGTCAGGTATTCCCCCTGGCTCATCCAGAGCGCCGCACCCTCTTCCTCATAAAGCCAGCCCGCAAGACCAATATGGTCCGGATGATGGTGCGTTGCCACCTGGCGCGTCAGCCGGTTTGCCCCCAGCCACTGCCGCCAGATCGCCCTGCCCGTCTTCCACGCCAGCCCTGTATCTACCGCGCACCAGCCGTCCCCGTCCGCAACCAGCCACACATTCACATGGTCCAGCACCAGCGGCAAAGGCAGGCGCAGCCATAAAATTCCCGGCGCCACCTCCACCGGGCAGCCAAACGCAGGCGGCGTTGCCCCAAACGGATAAACCAGCCCAGGCGTTGCACCCATCCGCCGTCACACCACAAAAGGCGCCGCCGTTGCCATCGCCTCGGAAACCGCGCCAACCCGCGTCCAGTGCAGCACACGGGGAATCTCCTCCACCTCCCCGCCCATCGACTGGATAATCGAAGCCGCATCCACACTGGCCGCCGCATTCAGCACCCGCTGCCAGAACTCGCGCTGCGGATATGCAATATTTTCCTTGCTCACCGTCGCCGACTTGCGCCCCCGCAAATCGCACTCCGCCGCGTCAATCACATAATTGAAACGCTCCGGCCGCCGGAAAGCATCGCAGCGCTCCAGCAGCATCACAATCGTGCGGGGCTGCAACTCATTACTGCGGCGGATATTGCCATGCTCCCGCGTCGTCATCACCGCAATATCGCGAAACATATTGGAAACCCGAAGGCGGCGGCAAATCGCATCTGTCAGCGGCACACCCCGCTCCTCATGCCCGCGGTGGTGCGGCCACTGCTCCGGCGGCGTCGTCCCCTTGCCCAGGTCATGCAAAAGCACCGCAAACCGCACCGGCAGCGGATACCCCCGCCGGGCAGAATAATCCAGCGCCAGCATCGCATGCGCCCCCGTATCAATCTCCGGATGATACTGCTCCGGCTGCGGCACCCCCCACAGCGCGTCAAGCTCCGGGAAAATCCGCGCCAGCGCGCCGCATTCCCGCATCACCATCAGCATCCGCGAAGGCTGGTTCTCCATCAGCCCCTGGGAAAGCTCCTGCCATATCCGCTCCGGCACCAGCGCATCCACCTCCCCCGAGCGCACCATCTCCCTCATCAAATCCATCGTCTCCGGCGCTACCGTAAAATCCGGAAAACGCGCCGCAAACCGCGCCAGCCGCAAAATCCGCACCGGGTCTTCCGCAAAAGCCGGCGAAACATGCCGGAAAACCTGCTTTTCCAGGTCGGCACGGCCGCCAAACGGATCAATCAGCTCCCCGTTGTCAGACAACGCCATCGCATTCATCGTCAAATCGCGGCGCGCCAGATCCTCTTTGAGCGTCACCTCCGGCGAAGCATGGAAAACAAACCCCTTGTACCCCGGAGCCACCTTGCGCTCCGTCCTCGCCAGCGCATACTCCTCCTTCGTCACAGGATGCAGGAAAACCGGAAAATCCCGGCCCACCGGCTGAAACCCCAAAGCCTGCATCTGCTCCACCGTTGCGCCCACCACCACATAATCCCGGTCATGCACCGGCCTGCCCAGCACCCCGTCGCGAACCGCACCGCCAACCGTATAGATCTTCATATCCGTCTCTTCCATTGCGTCACATAAGCCAAAGACAAAGACGCCCCGCCAACCCCGGCGCTTTCCCGCATCATATACCCAAATCCGCCTTGCTGCCGGGCAACCCGGCCTTCTCCCCTCACGGCGGCGAAACCGCTCCCAGGCGCTGCTTCAGCGACTGGGGAGTCCCCGTTTCCAACGCCGCATAATAAACCGCGTTGGACAACACCTTCTTGACATAATCCCGCGTTTCCGTAAACGGAATCGTCTCGGCAAACACCGCCCCCTCAACCGTTTCCGGCAACCGGGCGCGCCAGGCAAGCGGCCTGCGCGGCCCGGCGTTATAACCGGCCGTCGCCAGCACCTCGGAATAGTCCAACTGCTCCATCAGCATCCGCAGATAATTCGTGCCCAACAGCAGATTCGTCTCCATACTGTTAATCTCGGCAGGGCGGTAATCCGTCAGGCCAATCTTTTTTGCCACCAGCTTCGCCGTCGCCGGCATCAACTGCATCAACCCCGAAGCCCCCGCCTGGGAGCGCGCATTCATCACAAAACGCGATTCCTGGCGAATCAGCCCGTAAACCCATGCCATATCTATCCCCGCCTCCCCGGCAGCCGCTGCCAGATTATCGCGAAACGGCATCGGAAACCGCTGCCCAAAATTGAACAATTCCTTCGTCCTGTCAGAAGTATTCACCATCCTGTCCAGCACCCCCTGCTGCCGGGCAAATTCAGCCGCTGCCAGCAGCTCCCGGTCATTCATGCCCCTTAACTGCCAGTTCCATTCCCGGCTTCCCTCAAAGCGCAGATTCAGGGCAAAAAACTTCAGCGCAAGCCCAAAACCCGGATTCGCCGCCATCTTTGCCACCTCGGCCTTATCCGGCCTGTCCATTGGCGGAATCACCGTCCGGCCGCCCAGCTCCTCGGCCGCCAGCTGCCCGTAAAAATGAAACTGCCCGGCAATTTCCCCGAAACAGCGCCTTGCCGGCTCCTCATCCCCTGTTTCCCAAAAAACACGCCCCTTCCAGTAAACCCAGGCCGGATCACGCCTTATTCTCTCGGGCATCCCGTCAATCCAGCGGCCCAGCGCTTCCCAGTCATACGAGCGCAAAGCCGTCCTTGCCCGCCATTCCTGCGCATAAGCAGAAAGCGGCGCACCCTCGGCCTTCTTCCAAAAATCCAGCGCCTCCGGCGAAAGCGAAAGCGCAGCAGGAAGCGCCATCTGCGCCCAGGCCGCCTGCCGCTCCGGCAAAGAAAGCACCTCCCCGTTTTCCTCCAGAATAGCCGCCGCCTGCGCCAGGTCTTTTCTCGCCAACCTCCCCAGCGCCAGAATAAAAAGCTGCCGCGAAGTCATATCCTCGCCCGGCCCCCCGGCCAAAACCAGCGCCGGTTTATCCAGTGCGCGCGCCGTCTCCTCAGGCAAAGCGCCAGCCAAAAAAGCCAGCCGCTTCACAGCCGCCGCCTGGCTGCCCTGCACCGCCGTCCTCGCCTGAAACCACGCATCTTCCGCCGTAAACTGCCCGGTCCGCATCAACACCGCCACCAGCTCCTGGCAGGCTTCGCTGTTCTTTTTCGGCGTATCCAGCAACACCTTCGCCTCGCCTGCCACCTCCTCGCCCTTTAACGCGCGCGAAATCAGGTGATAACATTTCAGCTGAAAATCATCCTTTAACTGAAACAAGGGGTATTCCCGGTCAAACAGCGCCCATTCCCCCTTCTTCCCGAGCAAAAGCAGCCAGTCATTGCGCAGGCGGTCGGCAATGGCGCTGCCCCTGTAACGGGCAATAAACCGCAATATTTCTGCCTCGCTTGCCTCCTCCAGGCGGGATTTCAGGCGATAATACGCCACATAGGACGGGGCAGGATAATCCGCCAGCAAAGCGGCAAGCCGCCCGGCTTCCTGGGCGTCCTGCTTGCGCGCGGCAGCCCGCAACTCCAGAAACAGCGTATCCTCTGCCGTTGTTGTGGAAAAATCCTGCGCGGCCTTCGCCGGTAACAACAGCATCGCCCCGCAAACCAGCGCCAACCCGCCTTTTAAATATAGACAAAACACTTTAAACACTTTTTTGCCCCATTCAATGACCCGGATTTTGCCATGAGTGTACCACCAGAAACCTGCCCGGACAGTGCCCTGCCGCCCGCCGAAACCGAACAAATCAAACCGGCATTGCGCCCGGCGCTGCTCGCCGCCCGCCGCGCCATTCCCGCCCCTCAAAAAACCCAATGGGACGAAGCCATCAGCCGGCATCTGCTGGCTTACCTTAAGAAACACCGCCTCGCTTCAGTCGGCGTTTACATGCCCATCCGGGGCGAACCCAACCTCATGCCGCTTTACGAAACCCTAAACCGGCAAGGCGCCGCGCTCTCGCTGCCTGTCGTGCTGGACAAAGCCGCCCCCCTGCAATTTGCCGCCTGGCAGCCCGGCGAAAACATGGCAAAAGACAAAGCCGGCGTCGCCGTCCCCGAAACCTTGCGCCTTGCGCCCCGCCCGCAGGCCCTGCTCGTCCCCTGCCTGGGGTTCACCCCCGAAAAATTCAGGCTCGGCTACGGCGGCGGCTACTTCGACAGGACACTGACCGAACCGCCCCGCCCGCACACCATCGGCATCGCCTACGCCTGCCTCAAAACCCGCTTTCCGGTCGAGCCGCACGACATCCCGCTAAACTGCATCATCACCGAAACCGGCATCATCTAAACCCGGACAGCAATCAGCGGTAAGCCTCCGAATCCGCAAACGAATCCGCCCGCTCGGTCGTCTCGGCCGGCGCTTCCTGCGCCTTCATCCCGGCAAGCTCTTCCTCGCTGATATGCTCAAACACCTTCACCACCCGCCGCACGCCGGGCACACCGCTGGCAACGCTCGCGGCCAGATTGCCTTCCCGCTCAGTCACCCGTCCCATCAGGTAAACCACCCCCCGCTCCGTCACCGTTTTCAACGAATTGGCATACAGCCCCTGCGTATCCACAAAACTGGCTGAAACCTTGGCCGTAATCATCGAATCATCCGAACGCGAGGCAAAACTGGAAGGCGGCGCAATCTCCAGCGCATTGACCACACTGCGCACATTCGGAATCTGCCCAACCTCGCTGGTCACCCGGGTCCGCATCCCCTCATTGGGCACCTCGCCCGTTACCAGCGCAATCCGGTTAAAACTGGTCACACTCACATGGCCCTGCCCGCCCACAATGGCATCCGCCAGGGATTCTCCCTTAAAGCCAATCGTCCTGTCCTCCGTTTGTGTGCCAAATGTCCGCCTGTCTGTGGCCGCCACCGTCCCGGCCACGCCGCCGCCCACCAGCATCGTCGGCACACAGGCCGAAAGCGTCAGCGCCATTGCCCCGCACAGCAGGCAGCCGCGAAAAAACGGTGCCAGGCGGCCTTTCCCCCTACCTTGCCTATTCATCCGGATCTCCTCCAAACAACATTGCGTCAATCCCGTCGCAAATACAATGAATCACCAAAAGATGCACCTCCTGAATCCGCGCCGTCCGGTCATGCGGCACACAAATATGCACATCCTCCTCCGGCAGCATCCTGCCGGCAGCGCCGCCGCCCTTGCCGGTCAACGCCACCACCTTCATCTCACGCTCGCGGGCTGCCTCAATGGCGGCAACAACATCGGGCGAATTACCCGAAGTGGAAACCGCCAGCAGCACATCCCCCGGCTGGCCCAGCGCCTCAACCTGCCGGGAAAACACCGTCTCAAAGCCATAATCATTGCCCACCGCCGTCAAAATCGACGTATCCGTCGTAAGCGCAATCGCCGGCAAAGGCAGGCGCTCCCGCTCAAACCGGCCGACCAGCTCGGCGGCAAAATGCTGGCAATCCGCAGCAGAACCGCCATTGCCGCAGGCCAGAACCCGGTTGCCCTGCGAAATCGCGGCAAACATCATATCAACCGCCCTGGAAACAGGCAGCGCAAGGCTTTCCGCCGCTTTTCTTTTCAAATCGGCACTTTCGTAAAAATGCCCCAAAATACGCTGGTTTATCATCGTCTTCTGTTCCTTGCCCGGTCTGCCGGGCAGCTATCCCTCGTCAATCACATGCTTTAGCCAGGAAAACTGCTCCCCGTCTATCGCCACCACATCAAAACGGCAGGGTGGCAGGCTCTGCCGCTGCTGCAAATAAAGCTGCGCCGTATTGAAGAGCCGCTGCCGCTTGGCCGGCGTAATACTCGCCGCCGCACCGCCAAACCCCTTGCCTGCACGCTTTCGCACCTCCACAAAAACCAGTGTTTCGCCATCCTGCATAACCAGGTCAATCTCGCCTGCCTTCGTCCGGAAATTGCGCTCCGCCAACGCCAGCCCCTGCGCCTGCAAATAAGCCAGCGCGGCATCTTCCCCCTCCCTGCCGGATTGCGCAGGGGTGACTGCTCCCGAAACAGAAGCCTTACCGGCCCGCTCCTTTTTCCTGGCAAAACCCGTTAAAAAACCCATTACCGGCATCCCGCTTGTTTTTGGCGCGGCACTCGCGCACAATCATGGCAAACAACCCTGCGAACCCAAGATGAAAGCTGAAAACCATCCCGCCGCCCTGGAACCCGTCATACAGGGCGTCATCCGGCAAAACTATCCGCCTGGTGCATTATATGTGATAGCCACGCCAATCGGAAACGCCGGCGATATCAGCTTAAGGGCATGGCACATCCTGTCGCTTGCCGATGCCGTTGCCTGCGAAGACACACGCGTCACCGGCCGCCTGCTGGCCCAGTATGGCCTGGCAAAACCCTTGATCGCCGCCCACCAGCACAACGAACGCAGCGCGGCAGAACATCTGGCCACCCGGCTTGAAAAAGGCGAAAGAATCGCCCTGGTCACCGATGCCGGCACCCCCGCCATATCAGACCCCGGCCACCTGCTGGTAGAAACCGTCCGCGCCGCCGGATTTCGCGTCATCCCCATCCCGGGCGCTTCCGCCGGCATCGCCGCGCTGTCTGCCAGCGGGCTGCCTGCCGGTTCCTTTTACTTCGCCGGCTTCCTGCCGCCCAAAAACACCGCCCGGGAAAACCTCCTCCGCACCTGGCAGCACCTGCCGGACACCCTCGTTATCCACGAAGCCCCCCACCGGATAGCCGCAACACTTGCCTCCCTCTGCCAGGTATTCGGGCCAAAGCGCAAAATCGTCATTGCCCGCGAACTCACCAAACTCTTCGAGCAAATACACGCCTGCACCCTGGCCGAAGCCCAAGAGTGGATCAAGGCCGATCCCAACCGCAGCAAAGGCGAATTCATCCTCCTGGTTGCCGGGGCAGCAACAGGGGAAAGCAACCCGGAAGAAACCGAAGCCAGGCGCATCCTCTCCGTGCTGGCAGAAGAACTGCCTTTAAGCCAGGCTGCCGCCCTGGCTGCCAAACTTACCGGCATGAAAAAAAACCGCCTGTACGACATGGCGCTGGAAATCACCGGCAGCAACAACGCGCCACACCAAAAACCGCGCCCTATTGCGTAGCCGCTTTTCTCCCGGCATCTTCAGGCACTTCCCCGGCAGCGCCGGCATCCCAGCCGCTGCCAAGCGCCAGGAAAAGCGTCACCTGGTCCCGGGCAAGCTGCCCTTCCGATTCTGCCAGGCGGCTTTCATATTCTGCCAGCGTCCTGTCCGCATCCAGCGTCGTCAGAAAATCCGTCCGCCCGTAATCATACAGGCGGTGCGCCTGCTTCGAGGCCAGCGCACTCTGGTCGCGCGCCGCTTTCAGCGAAGCGTGCCGGTCCAGTTCCCGGGCATACGCCGTCAGCGCGCTTTCCACCTCTTTTAACGCTCTTAGCACCGTCCCGTCAAAATCCGCCAGCGCCGCCGCCGTTGAAGCCTCGGCCTGCGCAATGCGCGCCCGGGCAGGCCCCGTTGCCGGGAGCCGCCAGGAAATCAGCGGCCCCACGCCCCAGCGGAAAAAGTTGCCGGAACCCCAGTCCGAAAACGTCCCCGTGCTGCCCACATTCAACCCCAGGCTGATACTGGGATACAAATCGGCCGTTGCCACCCCTATCCGGGCTGTGGCTGCCGCCAGCGCCCTTTCCGCCTGCCGGATATCCGGGCGGCGGCTCAGCAGCCGCGCACCGTCACCCACCGGAATAGGCTGTGTCAGCTGCGGAATCACCCGGCATTCCCCCACCTGCCCAAGCAGCGCATCCGGCAATTCTCCCGTCAACACCGCCAGCTGGAAAAGCGCTATCTTTTGCTGCGCCGTCAACGGCGGCACCGCAGCGCGAAGCTGCTCAAGCTGCGCGCGGGCACGGCTCACATCCAGCGGCGTCGCCCGGCCGCCGGCCGCCAGTCTCGCTGTCGTATCCACAAACTGGTCCTGAAGCGAAACCGAGCGCACTGCCACCTCCACCCGGTGCCCGGCAGAACACACATCCAGATAGGCGCGAGTCGTATCGGCAATCACCGTAATGCGCATCAGGTCATACGCCGCGCGGGTCGCCTCCATATCCGCCTCTGCCGCCTCTACCGCCCGTTCAAGCTTGCCAAACAAATCAAGCTGGTAAGACATGCCTGCGCCCGCATCATAAAACCAGTGGTCCCCGTTTTTTCTTGCGCCGTGCGCCGTGGCATTCCTGCCGTAAGTCGGCGTTGCGCTCACGTCAAAAACCGGGTCCGTCATGCTTTTGGCCTCATCCAGAATCGCCCGCGCCCGTGCCAGATTGGCCGAGGCAACCCGCAAATCCGTATTGGCCGAAAGCGCCTTCTCAACCAGTTCGTTCAAAACCTCCCGGTCATACAAACGCCACCAGTGTTCGGGAAGCGCATCCTCCCCGTAAACCGGCTCCCCGGCAGAAGCGAAACGGCCATAAGCCGCTTCCTGGTTCACCACCGCCTCATCCGGCACGCGATAATCCGGCCCCACCACCGTACAGGCTGATAACGCCGCAAAAAACACGAGGCAGGCGGGCAAAGCAACAAAACGGTTCATGGCCTGCCTACCTCATCCTTGCCGGCTCGGCGCGCTGCTGCACACGCTCTGCGGTATGAATCGTAATATTCGCCGTCTGCCCCGCCACCAGGCGGATATGCGCAGGCACAGATTCAAACGCAATCCGCACAGGAATGCGCTGCACCAGCCTCACCCAGTTCAGCGAGGGATTGATATTCTGCAACAGGTTTGCGCCCGTGCTGCGCTCCCGGTCGAAAATACCGCTTGCCACGCTCTGCACCCGGCCACTCAACTTTTCATCCTCCCCCATCAGGGAAATCGTCGCCAAATCCCCCGGGTGGATGGCAGCCAGCTTGGTTTCCTCAAAATACCCTTCCACATACAGCGAATCGGAATCAATCAGCGCAATCACCGGATGGCTGGCCGTCACATAAGTGCCCACCTGAATATTCAGGTTCGTCACATAACCGTTTACCGTTGCCGCCACCCGGCTGCGTTCCAGATCCAGTTTCGCCGTATCGCGCGCCACTATCGCCAGCGCCAGATCCGCTTCCAGCTGATCAACCCTGGCACGCCCCTGCTCGCGAATCTCATGCGCCACCAGGTTGCCCAGCGAGCGGTTGCGCCTGTCCTCCCGCTTTGCCTGCGCCAGCGCCACCTGCGCCGCCTTCACCCGCGCCTCGGCCTGCCGCAATGCCAGCACAAAGCGCTCCCGGTCTATCTCAAACAGCACATCCCCCTTCTTCACAGGCTGGTTGTCCACCACATTCACACTCACCACCTGCCCCGTCACATCCGGCGCAATCTGCACCACATCCGCCTTCACGCGGCCATCCCGCGTCCAGGGATCATATTCATAAAAGAGAAACAGCCGCCATCCCAGAAAAACAGCGACAAGCACAACAGCGGCCGTCACCAGAAAACGGACAGCCTGCGGCCTGGAATATTCAAAACGCATAGCCTAACCCATGTACAGAAAACAGCAAAACAACATCCCCATAACAATCACAACCAGCGCAAAATCAAACAGGGCCGGATGCCACACATAACGGTACAGTCCCAGCCGGGACAACCCCCGGCTGATAAACCGGACAATAATCATGGAAGCAATAAACATCAGCAGCCCGCACGGCAGATAAAAGCCGTAAATATTGACCTCGCCAATCATGCAACCTCCCCTTTTATTACCGGCGCGCGCAGGAAAAGCGCCTCCGGGAACATATCCTGCCGTATCCCCGCCAATGCGGAAACCGCCTCGTTTTTCCCCTGCGAAGGCGGCAGGGCGCACACCTGGTAAAGCAGCCGGTCAAGCTGCGCCAAAAGCGCCTTGCCATCCTGGGCCGCCCGTCTCAGTTTGCCCATGAAATAGGCAGACAATGCCTTCATGAACCCCTCCGGCTCAAGCCCGTTATCCCTGAAAAAAGGCTGCAAATTGAGCAGATAGGCCATATTGACGCTGATGCGGACATCCTCCATCAAATCAAGCGAAGAAGCCCCGCCCTCTTTGGCTGCCGCCAGCCGGGGCGCCAGCAGGCTCACCCGGTCTGTCATCCGCGCTGCCAGCGGCGCCAGCGCCACCGGCTTCAAGGCGGCCGCCATCCTGGCAATTTCCCCCCAGCCGGTACGCACAATCCGCCGCACCAGCCTTTGCACACCCGCAGTCCTGATAAGACTGGTCACAAAAAACGCAATGGAAATACCCAGCAGCTGCCCGCCCTGCCCGTTGAAATAATTTTCAATATCCTGCTGGCCGAAATCGTAAAGCATCAGCATCCCCACCACCGACATCAGATGCACCAGGCTTTTCCCTGCCGTGGCCGGCCGGCCGAGAAAAATACCGCAAACCAGGAAAAAGGGCGCAAGGACCAGTATCAGCGTTTCCATCGTATGGGTGCTGGGCACCCCCACCAGCAGATAAAACATGGAAACCGGCACAGAATAAAAGGTAAACCAGAAAGCCATTTTCAATGCGGGGGCCGGATTATCCAGCGCGGCGAAAATCGAACTCATAATGGCGGCAAACGTCGCCACCTGAAAACCGATAGGCCAGTCCGTAATAATCCAGAAAGCCATCCCCAGCACCGTCGAGAAAAAAACCCCGGTCGCCGCCAGGAACGCCTGTCCCCTGTCTGCATACAGCGCCCTGTCCGAAACCGGCGGGAAAGCCTCCTTCACATCCTGGAGCGCCCCCTTCTTGATGCCCACTTCCACCCGGAAACGGTAACGGAAACACTTTTCAAACGTATCCAGGAGCAGATTCAGCTCGGCGGCAAAATTGACCCGCAGCAAATCGCCCCATTCCGTACCGGTGCCGGTTTCCCCCGCCAGCGCCTTTATCCGGTTTCGCAAGTGCCGCACCCTGCCCTGCGACGGCAGGCCGCGGAGACACCACCCGGCAATATCGCCCAGCAAGGCGCGCCAGGCATCGGATCGGACTTCCGCCTGCTCGTTCCTGAGCGTATTCAAGCGGTTTTCCAGGCCGGAAATAATCGGCACCAGCAAAGACAGCCTGTCGTGCAAAGACATCACCATCCCGGCTGCCCAGCGGATATTGTGGTTATTGTCAAAAGGCAGGTGCGTCGCCATCAGCCGCAGCTCGGTAATCCCCTGCGCCAGCTGCCGGTAAGGGGGCGAAGCCTCCCCTGTCTTCACACCCGCCAGCACATTGGCCGCCCATTGCTGGGCAACATGCGTCATCTGGTCAAGCCGCGCCAGCAGCGCATCCCCGACACTCTGCGGGAAAAAAAGCCCGTGGACCAGCGAGGAACACCACAAGGCAATAACAATTTCCTGCACCCGGGTAGCCGCCGTATCAAAAGGCAGCGCCGCCGTCATGTTGTGGATATCCATCAGCATCGGCGTGCCCACAATGGCGGCCGTATAACCGCTCAACATGAAAATATAGGCACGCGGCGTCCTGTCCAGCATCGAAATATACATGCAGGCCGCCGCAAACAGGCCGAACGTCACGGCATAAAGCGGCCGGTAATTCGCCAGCAGCGGCGTGATAATCACCACCATCAGCCCCGCCATGACCGTTCCCAGCGAACGGTAAACCCCCTTGGAGCGTACCGCGCCTGCCATTGGCGAAGCAATCACAAAACAGGTGCCGCAGGCCCAGAAAGGATGCGTCAGCCCGATTTTCAGGGAAATATAAACAGCCAGCATGGCCGAGGCAAACACCCGGATTGAAAACAGCCATTCCCTGAGCGCCGGCACGGCAGGAAAATTGAGCCGGATAACCTTTTCTGTCTGGGAAGCCATCATCCTGTCCTCAAGCGGCGTCACACCAGATCCTGATCCCTGACAGCCGCGCGCAGCGCGCCCAACACGCGAACGCAAATCCGGATATCCTCAACCGGCACATCCCTGAGCAATTCCGTCCTAAAAGCAATCAGCGCCTTTTCCACCTGCGCAATAATTTTTTTCCCTTCCTCTGTCAGGTGCAGTATCTTGGCCCGCCTGTCCTGCGGGTCTTCCAGCCTTTTGACAATCCCTGCCTGCACCAGCTGGTCAATCACCCGCACCAGGGAAGACGGATCCAGGCCGATATTTTCCGCCAGCTCGCCGGGCCGGACATGGTTGCCCATCCGGCCGATCATCACGGCAGGCCAGGCAGTCGCCTGCGACAACCCGTAAGTCGCGGCAATCTTGTTGGCAACAGAAGCATAGGCGCGGGAAGTCTGGGACAAAGACGTGGTAAACAACATCCTGATCCGGTCGTCGTCATTCAAATCCATTTTATTTTTCATGCAAACAATTTGTGCGCTACATATTAGCGCGCAAATTATAGGGATGCAAGAAATAGGCGTGCAAGAAATTTGCCTGCCACAGAAAAATAAAACCGGCAAAAAAAAGCCTGCGCGGGCTGTCCGCGCAGGCAAAACAGGCCGGGGAAAAGGGCACTAAACCAGTGCGGCCACCAGCGCATCCACCCCGGTTTTCCATTCCGGCATGGCAACGCCCAGCTTTTCGGAAAGCAGCGCACAGTTCAACCGGGAATTTTTCGGGCGCAGCGCAGGAAGCGGATAATCCTCCGTGGCAATGGGGCGGATACGCGCCTCGTCAAGCTTCAAGGCAGCCCCCTTCCCGCGCGCCTTTTGCACAAGATAGGAAGCCAGCCCATGCCAGCTCGTCTCGCCGGAAGCCGTCAGGTGATACAGCCCCTGGGGCAGCGTACCGGCAAAAAAAGCGCTAACCGCCCTGGCTGTCATTTCCGCAATCAGCAAAGCCGACGTGGGCGCGCCAACCTGGTCGGCCACCACATCAAGCGCTTCCCGCTCCCGTGCCAGCCGCCAGATCGTGTTGATAAAATTCTTTCCGGCAGGGGAATATACCCAGCTGGTGCGAAAAACCAGATACTGGCAGCCGGATTGCCTGACAGCCATTTCCCCCGCCAGCTTGCTTTTCCCATACACATTCAGGGGATTCGGCACATCCGTTTCCTGGTAAGGCGCCGTTTTTTTCCCGTCAAACACATAATCCGTCGAATAATGCACCAGCAAGGCACCCTGCCGGGCAGCCGCTTCAGCCAGCACGTCAACAGAAACGGCATTGGCCCGAAAAGCCTGGTCAACCTCCTCTTCCGCCCGGTCAACCGCCGTATAGGCTGCCGCATTCACAATCACCTCCGCCTGATAACCGGCAAGCACCGCCCGCAGCCGTTTGGGATCATCAAAATCAGCCTGGCTGCGGTCCAGCGCCGTCACCTCCCCCAACGACGCCAGCACCGGCTGCAACGCCTGGCCAACCTGGCCGTTTTTCCCCAGCAACAAAATCTTCATCCCTGTTCCGTCCCAATCACATTCCAAAGGCCAGTATATCAGCCGCCGCCCGCATATACGAACCTCCCGGCTGCCGCTTTTTCAGCAAGCCTGCCGCAAGAACATTGCGCAAGGCTGCCCCGTCATGCTATTTTCGGCAAAACTTTTTTTAACCCGCTTTTTGACAAACGGCTTTCCATGTCCCAATACGTCTTTACAATGAACCGCCTGGGCAAAATTGTCCCGCCCAAACGCCATATCCTGAAAGATATCTCCCTTTCCTTTTTCCCCAGCGCCAAAATCGGCGTGCTGGGCCTAAACGGCTCGGGCAAATCCAGCCTCCTGAAAATCATGGCAGGCGAAGACAAGGATATCCTGGGCGAAGCCCGCGCCATGCCCAACCTGAAAATCGGCTACATGCCGCAGGAACCGCGGCTCGATCCCGAACAGACCGTCCGGCAGGCAGTGGAAAGCGGCCTGGGCGAAATCGCCGAGGCACAAAGCAAACTGGAAGCCGTTTACGCCGCCTATGCCGAACCCGATGCCGACTTTGACAAACTCGCCGAAGAACAGGCACGGCTTGAAGCCATCATTGCCGCAGGCGATGGAACCAGCCTGGAACAGCAGCTCGAAATGGCGGCAGACGCCCTGCGCCTGCCCCCCTGGGACGCCAAAATCGGCATCCTTTCCGGCGGCGAAAAACGCCGGGTCGCCCTTTGCCGCCTGCTGCTTTCCCGCCCGGACATGCTGCTTCTGGACGAACCCACCAACCACCTTGACGCCGAATCCGTCGAATGGCTGGAGCAATTCCTCCACCGCTTCCCCGGCACCGTGGTTGCCATTACCCACGACCGTTACTTCCTCGACAATGCCGCCGAATGGATCCTGGAACTCGACCGGGGCCAGGGCATCCCGTGGAAAGGCAACTACAGCTCCTGGCTGGAACAAAAAAGCACCCGGCTCAAACAGGAAGAAGCCGCCGAATCCTCCCGGCAGAAAACCATCGCCAAAGAACTGGAATGGGTGCGCCAGAACCCCAAAGGCCGCCAGGCCAAAAGCAAGGCGCGCCTGACCCGCTTTAACGAGCTGTCCGAATACGAATACCAGAAACGCAACGAAACGCAGGAAATCTTCATCCCCGTTGCCGAACGGCTCGGCAACGACGTCATTGAATTCAGCAACGTCTCCAAAGGCTACGGCGACCGCCTGCTCATCGACAACTTAAGCTTTTCCATCCCGCCCGGCGCCATTGTCGGCGTCATTGGCCCCAACGGCGCAGGCAAATCCACCCTTTTCAGGATGATCGCAGGCCAGGAACAGCCCGACAGCGGCGAAATCAGCATCGGCCAGACCGTCCGCATTTCCCTGGTGGACCAGACCCGCGAAGCATTGGACAACAACAAGACCGTCTTTGAAGACATCAGCAACGGCGCAGACATCCTCTCCGTCGGCCGCTTTGAAATGCCCTCCCGCGCCTATCTGGGCCGCTTCAACTTCAAGGGGTCCGACCAGCAGAAAAAAGTCGGCAACCTCTCCGGCGGCGAACGCGGCAGGCTGCACCTGGCAAAAACCCTCATGCAGGGCGGCAACGTGCTGCTTTTGGATGAACCATCCAACGACCTGGACGTGGAAACCCTCCGCGCCCTGGAAGATGCCCTCCTGGAATTTGCCGGCAGTGCCATCGTCATCTCCCATGACCGCTGGTTTTTAGACCGCATCGCCACCCACATCCTGGCCTTTGAGGGCGATTCGCAAGTCACCTTCTTTACCGGCAACTACCAGGAATACGAGGCAGACAAACGCAAGCGCCTGGGCGAAGAAGGCGCGCGGCCCAAACGCCTCCGCTACAAGCCGGTTACCCGCTAGGCCGGGGCATTAGGTAAAAAAACGCGCCTGCATTACAATACAACCCTTTATTGAGGCTCTCCGAACGCACCGTGTCCAATATTGTTGAAATCCGCAACCTGGCTTTCCGTTACGGGGAACGGCCCATCCTGTCGGAACTGAACATGGCCTTCCCCAAAGGCAAGGTCATTGCCGTCATGGGCGGCTCCGGCTCCGGGAAAACCACCATCCTGCGCCTGATCGGCGGGCAAGTCTTCCCCCAGTCCGGCCAGGTGCTGATTGATGGCGAAGCCATCCATGACCAGGATACCGCCGGCATCTACCGCCTGCGCCGCAAAATGGGCATGCTGTTTCAGTACGGCGCGCTGTTTACCGACCTGTCCGTCTTTGAAAACGTCGCCTTCCCCCTAAGAGAACAAACCAACCTGCCGGAAGAACTGATCCACGACCTGGTGCTGATGAAACTGCATACCGTGGGCCTGAGAAACGCCGCCTGGATGAAACCGGCCGAAATATCGGGCGGCATGGCCCGCCGCGTGGCGCTGGCCAGGACCATCGCCCTGGACCCGGAACTCATCATGTATGACGAGCCGTTCGCCGGGCTGGACCCCATCTCCATGGGCGTCACCGCCAACCTTATCCGCCGCTTAAACGACGCCTTGAATTCCACCTCAATCGTCGTTTCCCACGATGTGGAAGAATCCTTTGCCATTGCCGATTACGTCTATTTCCTTTCCGAAGGGCGTATTGTCGCGCACGGCACGCCGCAGGAAATGCGCGAATCGGAAGAACCCTACGTCCGGCAATTCGTCCACGCCGAAACCGACGGGCCGGTTCCCTTCCACTACCCCGGCAAATCGCTGGCGGAAGACCTGGGCCTGGAGGCATCCGCATGATCAGTTACATCGCCCTCCTGGGGCTTAAAACCCGCCGGCTGGTAGCCGGCATCGGCTACGCCTTCCGGATGTTCCTGAAACTTACCGGCGCCATCTTCCGCGTCATCCGGCGGCCGCGCCTCATTACCGACCAGATCCACTTCATCGGCAACCATTCCGTTTTGCTCATCACCGTTGCCGGGCTTTTCGTCGGCTTCGTCCTTGGCCTGCAAGGCTACTACATCCTCAACAAATACGGCTCCGAACAGGCGCTGGGCACCCTGGTTGCGCTGGCCCTGCTGCGCGAGCTGGGCCCGGTCATCACCGCCCTCCTGTATGCCGGCAGGGCAGGCACCTCGCTCACAGCCGAAATCGGCCTCATGAAAGCCGGCGAGCAGCTGGCCGCCATGGACATGATGGCAGTCAACCCCCTTGACCGCGTGCTGGCCCCCCGGTTCTGGGCAGGCATCATCTCCATGCCCTTTCTGGCCACCCTTTTCAGCTCCGTCGGCATCCTGGGCGGCTACATCGTCGGCGTTTTGCTCATCGGCGTGGATGACGGCGCTTTCTGGTCGCAGATGCAAAGCAACGTGGATATCTGGATGGATATTGGCAACGGGCTGGTCAAAAGCCTGGTTTTCGGTTTTGCCGTGACCTTCCTGGCCCTGTTCCAGGGCTATGAAGCCCAGCCGACGCCGGAAGGCGTTTCCCTTGCCACCACCCGGACAGTCGTTTACTCGTCGCTTCTGGTGTTATGGCTGGACTTCCTGATGACCGCACTGATGTTTAACTGAAAAAGCAGGATTTTCCAATAATTTGCCCTGCCAAGCTTCTGTGTCAAATATGAGACATTTTACGGGTTTTCCGCCTTTTTCCGGCAAACGGGAACAGGCGGCCGATTAACAAACTGGTATTATTTTTTTATGCAACGCAAATCTCTGGATATCTGGGTCGGGTTCTTTGTCATCATCGGCGCACTGGGACTGATGTTCCTCGCGCTCAAGGCAGGCAACATGAGTTCCCTGTCGTTTGAGAAAACCTATTCCGTCACCACCCGCTTCGACAACATCGGCGGGCTGAAACCCCGTGCGCCCATCAAAAGCGCGGGGGTAGTCGTCGGCCGCGTCGGCGATATCAGCTTTGACGACGAGGAATTCCGCGCCCAGGTCATGCTCCAGATTGAGGAGCGCTACCGCTTTCCCAAAGACAGCAGCGCCAAAATATTGACATCGGGTTTGCTGGGGGAACAATATATCAGTATCGAGCCCGGCGGGGACGATAAAAACCTGGCCAACGGCGACCAGATCACCATGACCCAGTCCGCCATGGTGCTGGAAAACCTCATCAGCCAGTTTATCTACAGCAAGGCGACAGAAGAAAAGGACGCTGAGAAATGAGCATCACATCACGATTGACCAAACTGGGCGCGGCCCTCTCCCTGGCTGCGCTGGCAGCCGGATGCGCACACAGCCCGAACGACCCGCTGGAAGGCTACAACCGCCAGGCTTTCTATTTCACCGAAGCCATGGATACCGTCGTGGTCAAACCGGTTGCCACCGGCTACCACGAGCTGCTGCCCGAAGCCGTCCAGACCATGGTGGGCAACTTCTTCGGCAACCTTGCCGATGTCTGGATCGCCTTTAACAACTTCCTCCAGGGCCGGGGGGACGAAGGCTTCTCCGATGTCTCGCGCGTCATGGTCAACACCTTTGCCGGCATCGGCGGCCTAATTGACGTTGCGTCAGACGCCGGCCTGCCCAAGCACAATGAAGATTTCGGCCAAACCCTGGGCGTATGGGGCGTACCGGCCGGCCCGTACTTCTACATCCCCATCCTGGGGCCCTCCACCATCCGGGATACCGTCGCCGCGCCAGCCGACTACTGGTTTGGCGATCCCGTCACCTACATTGACGACGATACCGTCATGTGGAGCATGGTCGCCCTGCGCGGCATCAGCAAACGGGCAGAACTCCTGGATGCCTCCACCGTCATAGACGATGCGGCCATCGACAAATACGAATTCCTGCGCGATGCCTACCTGCAACGCCGCCAGCGCATGGTCCATGACAAAGACCTGGCCGACAGCCAGTGGGAAAACGCCACCGAAGAGAAAAAAGAAGCCGAATTCCAGCCCTGGCTGCCCAGCAGCGAACTCAAGCCCGAAGCCCGCCCGGCAGGAGAAACCGTCAAGGCCGCGGCCGAACCTGAAGCCCTCCCGGCACAGGCAGCCGAGCCCCTGCCTGCCGCCCGCAACGAAACGGCAGGCGCACCGGGAACCGGCCCGGCAACCGCGGAAACCGCGGCGAGAATTGACTGAGACACCCCTTTTTGAACAACCCTTTTCACTGAAGAAGAAAACCAATGAACCCGATGAAAAACTGGCTGGTATGGTGCCTGGCCTCGCTGATTATTGCCGTTGCCGTACAGGCCCATGCCCAGGAAACGCCGGATGCCCTCGTCAAACGGGTCAGCCTGGAAGTGCTCAACACCGCCCAACAGGACAAAAACATCAAAAAAGGCGATATGCAGCGCATTTCCCGGCTGGTTGAAGAAAAAGTCATGCCGCATGTTGACTTCCGCAAAACCACTTCCCTGGCAGTTGGTAAAGCCTGGCGCCAGGCCACGCCCGAACAGCGCGAAGAGCTGACCAAACAGTTCCACGACCTGCTGTTCTATACTTACGCCAGCGCCATTTCCAAAGTGGAAAACGGCTGCAAACTGCAATTCCAGCCCCTGCGCGCCAAGGCAGATGCAACCGATGTCATCGTCAACTCGCGCATCATCCTGCCCCGCAACCCGGAACCCATCCTGCTTGGCTACCGCCTGGAAAAACAGGAAAACGGCTGGAAAATCTACGACATTAACGTCCTGGGCGCCTGGCTGGTGGAAACCTACAAAACCACCTTTACCAACGAAATCGCCCGTTCCGGGATCGATGGCTTAATCAAGACCCTCCAGGAAAAAAACGCCGCCCTGTCCAAAAACACAAAACCGGCCAAATAAGCCGCACCTTTCAGTATGTCTGCCACCGCCATTACCAGCCTGTCGTTTTCCAGCGCCAAAGCGGCGCTGAAAACCGGGCTTGACGCCATCAGAGGCGGCCATGCCACCTTTGATTTGGGCAGCATAGCCCAGGCCGATTCCTCCGGCATCGCCGTCATGCTGGCCTGGCAGCGCGCGGCAAAAGCAACAGGCGTGCCGCTGGCCTTCATCAATGTCCCGGACAGCATCCTGAGCCTGGCATCCCTGTATGGCGTAACAACCCTCCTGGGGCTGCCCCAGCCTGTTGCTTCCCGCTAGCGTAGCTTCATCCCGTGCAGATGACACTGCAACCCTGTTGCCTGCCGTGTCTGCTTTTCCGCCCTTTGCCGCGCCCGGCTGCCTCGCCTGCCTCCTCCTGCCATGACAGCCATTGAAATCAAAAACATCAGCAAACGCTACGGCAGCCTGCAAGCATTAAAAGACATTTCCCTTTCCATTGGCGAAGGTGAATTTTTCGGCCTGCTCGGCCCGAACGGGGCCGGGAAAACCACACTCATCTCCATCATGGCAGGCCTCGCCAGGGCAGACGCCGGATGCGTGCGCATCATGGGGCACGATACCGTCACGCACTTCCAGGCCGCCCGCAAAAACATCGGCGTTGTTCCCCAGGAACTGGTTTTCGACCCGTTCTTTACCGTCAGGGAAACCTTAAGACTGCAATCCGGCTACTTCGGGCTCAAAAAAAATGACGACTGGATTGACGAAGTCATGCACAACCTGGGCTTAAAAGACAAGGCCAACGCCAACATGCGCGCACTCTCCGGCGGCATGAAACGGCGGGTGCTGGTCGCGCAGGCGCTGGTCCACAAGCCGCCTGTCATCGTCCTGGACGAGCCGACAGCCGGCGTGGATGTCGAACTGCGCCAGACCCTCTGGCAATTCATCGGCCGCCTGAACCGGAAAGAAAAACATACCGTCGTGCTGACCACCCACTACCTGGAAGAAGCCCAGACCTGGTGCAGCCGGATCGCCATGCTGCAACAGGGCAGCATCGTCGCGCTGGATACCACCGAAGCACTCATTCACCAGGCCGCCGACACCCGGATGATCATCCGGCTTGAAGCAGGCGAACTGCCCGAAACAATCCTTGCCCGCTACAAGACAGAAAAAGCCGCCGCTGCCCCTGGCGCCTGGGCACTCGCCATCAAGGGGCCTGCCGATATTGAACACATCCTCTTCACCCTCCGTGAAGCCGGCCTCACTGTTGCCGACATGCAGCTCAACCAACCCGATCTGGAAGAAGTCTTTCTCCGGATCATGCAAAACCGGAACTGACATGCCCTCCTCGCCCTTTTTCACCCTGCTTTACAAGGAAATCTGGCGCTTCTGGAAAGTGGCAACCCAAACCATTGCCGCGCCGGTTATCACCTCGCTGCTTTACCTGCTCATCTTCGGCCAGGCCCTGGAAAACCGCATCCAGGTGTACGAAGGCATCGCCTATACCGCCTTCCTCATTCCCGGCCTCGTCATGATGAGCCTGTTGCAAAACGCCTTTGCCAATGCCTCATCTTCCCTCATCCAGTCCAAAATCAACGGCAGCCTGGTCTTTGCGCTTTTGGCGCCCCTTTCCTACCTGGAATGGTTCGGCGCCTACCTCCTTGCCGCCGTCTTTCGCGGCCTGGTTGTCGGCGCGGGCGTCTTCCTCATCACCTGCTGGTTTACCCGCCTCCCCTTCGCCGCGCCCGCCTGGATCATCGTCTTTGCCCTTCTGTCCGCCGCCATCCTGGGCAGCCTGGGCATCATTGCCGGCATCTGCTCGGACAAATTCGACCAGCTCGCCAGCTTCCAGAACTTCCTCATCATGCCGGCCACCTTCCTCTCCGGCGTTTTTTACTCCATCCGTGCCCTGCCGCCCTTCTGGCAAACCGTCTCCCGGTTCAACCCCTTCTTCTATATGGTGGACGGCTTCCGCTACGGCTTTTTGGGGCAATCCGACGTCAACCCCTGCTTCAGCCTTGCCGTTGCCGCCGCCTTTTTCCTTTTTCTGGCCGCCGTCACCCTGCATATCCTGAAAAGCGGGTATAAATTACGCCGCTAAAGCCGTAGAATACTGTTTTTTCCCGCCAGGCAGCCCGAAAACTGTCCTGCGGGAATCCGGCCTTACCCCAAAACGAACAGACATGGACAAACTGATTATTTCCGGCGGGAACCGCCTTTCCGGGGAAATCCCTATTTCCGGCGCAAAAAACGCGGCGCTGCCGATCCTGTGTGCCGGCATCCTCACCGCCGATACCCTTTCCCTTTCCAATGTGCCGCACCTCAAGGATGTGCAAACCATGCTGCGTCTTCTGGAAAAACTCGGCATTAAAACCGCACAGGAAGGCAAAACGCTGTCCATCAACGGCAGCGGCATCAACCGCTTCTGCGCCCCCTACGAACTGGTCAAGACCATGCGCGCCTCCATCCTGGTGCTGGGTCCGCTGCTCGCCCGTTTCGGGCAGGCCCAGGTCTCCCTGCCCGGCGGCTGCGCCATCGGCTCGCGGCCCGTTGAACAGCACATCAAGGGCTTACAGGCCATGGGCGCCGAAATCGAAGTATCCGGCGGCTACATCCATGCCAAAGCCGGGCGCTTAAAAGGCGCACGCATCACCACCGACATGATCACCGTCACCGGCACAGAAAACCTGCTCATGGCCGCCACACTGGCAGAAGGGGAAACCGTCCTGGAAAACGCCGCGCGCGAACCTGAAGTCACCGACTTGGCCCGCCTGCTCGTGAAAATGGGCGCAAAAATCGAAGGCATCGGCACCGCCCGCCTGGTTATCCACGGTACAAACCGCCTGCACGGCGCTTCCCATGAAGTCATTGCCGACCGCATCGAAACCGGCACCTTCCTGTGTGCCGTCGCGGCAGCCGGAGGCGATGTCACCCTCACCCGCACGCGGGATGATATCCTGGACGCCGTTCTTGATAAAATAAGGGAAACCGGCGCAGACATTACCTGCGGCGATACATGGATACGTATCCGCATGGACAATCGCCCCAGGGGCGTCAGCTTCCGGACAACCGAATACCCGGGCTTTCCGACAGATATGCAGGCCCAGTTCATGGCAGTCAACTGCATTGCCAGCACAGCCAGCCATGCGGTTGAAACCATCTTTGAAAACCGTTTCATGCACGTACAGGAACTAAACCGGCTGGGCGCCAGAATCAAGACCGAAGGCAACACTGCCTTTGTCAGTAATGTGGATAAGCTGATCGGCGCGCCCGTCATGGCAACCGACCTGCGCGCCTCCGCCTCCCTCGTCATCGCCGGGCTGGCCGCCCAGGGCGAAACCCATGTCAACCGCATCTACCACCTGGACCGCGGTTACGACCGCATGGAAGAAAAACTCAACGCCGTCGGCGCCCACATACAAAGAGTCACACAATGAATACCGCTGAAAGCCCCCTAGCTTCACAGGAACTGGTGCTTGCCCTTTCCAAAGGCCGGATTTTTGACGAAACCCTGCCCCTTCTTGAAGAAGCCGGCATCCGCGTCCTGGAAGATCCCGATACCTCCCGCAAGCTCATCCTGCCCACCAACCAGCCGTCCGTCAGGGTCATCATCGTCCGCGCCTCCGATGTGCCCACCTATGTGCAATACGGCGCGGCAGACCTGGGCATTGCCGGCAAAGACGTGCTCCAGGAACACAGCGGCGCGGGCCTGTACCAGCCCATAGACCTGCACATTGCAAAATGCCGCCTTTCCGTTGCCGTGCGCGAGCATTTCGACTATGCCGCCGCCATCCGGCAGGGCGCGCGCCTGCGCATTGCCAGCAAATATGTCCAGGCCGCGCGGGAACACTTCGCCAAAAAAGGCGTGCATGTCGATCTCATCAAACTGTACGGCTCCATGGAGCTGGCTCCGCTCGTCGGGCTGGCAGACGTCATCGTTGACCTGGTCAGCACCGGCAACACCCTGAAAGCCAACCATCTGGTTGAAGTGGAAAAAATACAGGACATTACTTCCCGCCTCATCGTCAACCAGGCCTCGCTCAAGCTGAAACAGCCGCTGTTGAAACCCATCATGGACGCTTTCAAAAAAGCCTCCGTCCGGCTGGACGAATCCACAGACGAATTTGCCAATCCCCACCTGTACTGAGGAACCGAACATGACCCTCAAGATCACCCGATTAGACACCCGCCAGATCGACTTTGATACCCGGCTGAAAGAAGTCCTGGCCTTTACCGCCAAAGAAGACGCCTCCATTGACCGGGTTGCCGCCGATATCATCGCAGACGTCAGAAAACGCGGCGACATGGCCGTGCTGGAATACACCAACCGTTTCGACGGCCTGGCCATCCGCGAACCGGCCGCGCTCGAAATCCCCCAAAAAGCCTGCGAGGCCGCCCTGGAAAACCTGCCTCCTGCCAGGAAAAAAGCCCTCCGGCAGGCGGCAGAAAGAGTCCGCGCCTACCACACCCACCAGCGCGAAGCCTGCGGCGGCAGCGGCTATACCTACACCGATGAACACGGCTCGCTCCTGGGCCAGCGCATTACCCCCATCGACCGTGTGGGCATCTATGTGCCAGGCGGAAAGGCTGCCTACCCCTCCTCCGTCCTGATGAACGCCATCCCGGCCAAAGTCGCCGGGGTGCCTGAAATCATCATGGTTGTGCCCACCCCCAAAGGCGAGCGCAACGAGCTGGTGCTGGCCGCCGCCCACCTGGCAGGCGTTGACCGCATCTTTTCCGTTGGCGGCGCACAAGCCGTTGCTGCCCTGGCTTACGGCACCCAAACCATCCCGGCAGTCGACAAAATCGTCGGCCCCGGCAACGCCTTCGTGGCTGCCGCCAAGCGGCGCGTCTTCGGGCAGGTCGGCATCGACATGATCGCCGGCCCCTCCGAAATCCTGGTCCTGTGCGACGGCTCAACCAACCCCGACTGGGTCGCCATGGACCTCTTCTCCCAGGCAGAACACGATGAACTGGCACAATCCATCCTCATCTGTCCCGATGCCGCCTACCTCGATGCCGTACAGGCCAGCATGGAAAAACTCCTGCCCCAGCGTGCCCGCCAGGACATCATCCGGGCATCCCTTACCGGCCGGGGCGCTTTCATCCTGGCCAAAGACAAAGAAGACGCCTGCGCCATTGCCAACCGGATTGCGCCGGAACACCTGGAAATCTCTGCCGAAAACCCCGACAGCTGGCTGCCCCTTCTGCGCCACGCCGGGGCCATCTTCCTGGGGCGCTTCACCTCCGAAGCCCTGGGCGACTATTGCGCCGGGCCAAACCATGTGCTGCCCACCTCCCGCACCGCCCGCTTTTCCTCGCCCCTGGGCGTCTATGACTTCCAGAAACGCTCCAGCTTAATCCGCGTCAGCGAAGAAGGCGCACGTATCCTGGGCGAAATAGCAGTCGAACTGGCAAAAGGGGAAAGCCTGGAAGCCCACGCCCAAAGCGCCGCCTACCGCATCCCCCAAAACTGAGCCGCCCGTGCACCCCACCCTGGAGAAAGCCATGTCCTTCATTGACAACATCATCCGCCCGGAAATCCGCACCCTGGAACCCTACCATGTGCCGGATTCGGCAGGCTACCTCAAGCTGGACGCCATGGAAAACCCCTATTCCCTGCCTGATGCCCTCCGGCAGGAACTGGGCAAACGGCTTTCCGGCGTGGCGTTAAACCGTTACCCCGTTCCCTCCTATACCGCCTTAAAAGCCGCCCTCTGTGAAAAATTCGCTGTCCCCGATGGTTACGATGTCATCGTCGGCAACGGCTCGGACGAACTGATCACCCTCATCGCCACGGCAGTGGCGCGAAAAGACCGGCCCGCCAAAATCATGGCGCCCATCCCTACCTTCGTCATGTACGCCATGTCAGCCGGGTTTGCCGGCGCGGAATTTGTCGGCGTGCCATTAAAACCCGACTTTTCACTCGACAGGCAGGCCATGCTGGACGCCATCCAAAAACACCGGCCATCCGTCCTTTACCTTGCCTATCCCAACAACCCCACCGGCAACCGCTTCGATACAGACGACATATTCGCCATGATCGAGGCCATGAAAGACATTGGCCTCGTCATCAGCGATGAAGCCTACCAGCCCTTTGCCCAAACCAGCATGATGCCCCACCTCCCGCAGCATCCCAACCTGGCTGTCATGCGCACCGTCTCCAAGCTGGGCCTGGCCGGCACCCGGTTAGGCTACCTTTCCGCCCATCCGGTCCTTTTGGAAGAGCTGGAAAAAGTTCGCATGCCCTACAACGTCAACGTGCTGACCGAAGCTGCCGCGCTTTTTGCCCTGGAACATATCGAGGTATTCCTTAAACAGGCCGCCGCCATCTGCCGCGAGCGCGAAACCCTCGCGCGCGAACTGGCCGCCCTGCCCGGCGTCACCGTCTTCCCTTCCGCCGCCAACTTTCTCCTCATCCGCCTGAAAAATGCGGATGCCGTCTTTGAAAAACTGCTGGAAAAGAAAATACTCATCAAAAATCCCGGTAAAATGCACCCATTGCTTGAAAACTGCCTGCGCATTACCGTTGGTACCCCGGAAGAAAACCGCCGCTTCATACAAGCCTTTACCGCCTGCCTTCGCTAACTGACAAAAGAGCCCTCCTATGCCCAGAAAAGCCAAAGTCCTGCGCGAAACCCGCGAAACCAGCATCGAAATTATCCTAGACCTTGACGGCTACGGCGATTTCCAGGCCAAAACCGGCCTGCCCTTTCTGGAACACATGTTGGATCAGGTTGCCCGCCACGGCATGATCGACCTTTCCATCCAGGCAAAAGGCGACCTGCACATCGACGCCCACCATACCGTTGAAGACATCGGCATCACCCTTGGCATGGCCGTCAACCAGGCCATGTACAACCGGGCCGGCATCGTCCGCTATGGCTGCGCCTACGTCCCGCTGGATGAAGCCCTCTCGCGCGTTGTCATGGATTATTCCGGCCGCCCCCATCTCACCTTCAACGTTCCCTTCACCCGCCAGACCATCGGCAATTTCGATCTGGAACTCGTCCGGGAATTCTTCCAGGGCTTCGTCAACCATGCCCGGGTCGCCCTGCACATCGACAACCTGCGCGGCGAAAACGCGCACCACCAGTGCGAAACCCTGTTCAAGGCCTTTGGCCGCGCCCTGCGAACAGCAGTAGCAGAAGACCCCCGCGCCGCCTGCATGGTTCCCTCCACCAAAGGCGTCCTGTAACATTGCGGCAAAGCCCCCCAAAACCCGGTTTACGCTTATGAAAAAAATCGTTGTTGTGGACTATGGCATGGGCAACCTGCGCTCCGTTGCCCAGGCGCTTTCCGCTGCCGCCCCTGAAGCAGACGTGCGCATCTCCGGGGAAGCTGCCCTTGTCCGGGAAGCCGAAAGGCTCGTCTTGCCCGGCCAGGGCGCCATGCCGGACTGCATGCGCTCCCTGCGCGAATCCGGCCTGTTTGAAGCCGTCATTGAAGCCGCCCGTGAAAAACCCGTCTTCGGCGTCTGCATCGGTGAACAAATGCTCTTTGACTGGAGCGAAGAAGGCCAAACCCCCGGCATGGGGCTTCTGCCCGGCAAAGTCATCCGCTTCCGCCTGGAAGGCCGGCAGCAGCCCGACGGCACACAATACAAAGTGCCGCAAATGGGCTGGAACCGCGTGCGCCAGACCCTGGCGCATCCGCTCTGGAAAAACATACCGGACAATACCCATTTCTATTTTGTCCACAGCTTCTACGCCGTGCCTGACAACCCGGCCCACCAGGCGGGAGAAACCGCATACGGCCTGCCCTTTTGCAGCGCCGTTGCCCATGAAAACCTGTTTGCCACGCAATTCCACCCGGAAAAAAGCGCGCTGGCAGGGCTGCAACTCTACCGGAACTTCATCCACTGGAACCCGTAACCTTTTTCCGTTTTTATTTTTGATACTGTCTCTGGCTTCCTACCATGCTGCTCATACCTGCTATTGACTTAAAAGACGGCCGCTGCGTCCGCCTCAAACAAGGCGACATGAACCAGGCCACCGTTTTTTCCGACGACCCGGCTGAAATGGCCCTGCACTGGCTCGAAAAAGGCGCGCGCCGCCTGCACCTGGTTGACCTAAACGGCGCCTTTGCCGGCAAGCCCGTCAATGAATCCGCCGTCAAAAGCATCATCCGCACCGTGCAGGATTACGCGGCAGAAAATAGCCTGGATGAAATTCCCGTCCAGCTGGGGGGCGGCGTGAGAGACCTGGACACCATCGAGCGCTTCCTGGACAACGGCCTTGCCTACATCATCGTCGGCACCGCCGCCGTCAAAAACCCGGGCTTTCTGCAAGATGCCTGCGGCGCGTTCGCCGGCCACATCATCGTTGGTCTCGACGCCAAAGACGGCAAAGTCGCCACCGACGGCTGGAGCAAACTTTCCCGGCACCATGTCATAGAACTGGCACAGAAATACGAAGATTACGGCGTAGAAGCCATCGTCTATACCGATATCGGGCGCGACGGCATGCTCTCCGGCGTCAACATTGGCGCCACCGTCAAACTGGCGCAGGCCGTCCGCATACCCGTCATTGCCTCCGGCGGCGTACATGACATCCGCGACGTGGAAGCCCTCTGCCGGATACAGCACGAAGGCGTGGAAGCCGTCATTTGCGGCCGCGCCCTCTATGAAGGCACCCTTGACCTGGAAACCGCGCAAAAACGGGCAGACGAACTCACCGAAGCCTAGCCTGCCGCCCAACAGCCGCTTTTCATATACAATCACAGGCAAATACCTCTAACCCCGTTTTAAGACAGGAACCGCCCCATGCTGGCGAAAAGAATCATCCCCTGCCTGGACGTTACCGCCGGCCGGGTAGTCAAAGGAGTCAACTTCGTCGGCCTGCGCGATGCAGGCGACCCGGTTGAAATTGCCCGCCGCTACAACGAGCAGGGTGCCGATGAACTCACCTTTCTGGACATCACCGCCTCCAGCGACCAGCGCGACATCATCCTGCATATCGTCGAAGCCGTCTCGGCACAGGTTTTCATCCCGCTCACCGTCGGCGGCGGCGTGCGCAGCGTTGAAGACGTGCGCCGGCTGCTCAACGCCGGCGCAGACAAAGTCAGCATCAACACCTCGGCTGTCACCAATCCGCAGCTGGTGGCCGATGCCGCCTCCCGCTACGGCTCCCAGTGCATCGTCGTTGCCATCGACGCCAAACAGACCGCGCCGGGCCGCTGGGAAGTTTTCACCCACGGCGGGCGCAACCCCACCGGGCTTGACGCCATCGAATGGGCGAAAAAAATGGCACAGCTTGGCGCAGGCGAAATCCTTTTGACCAGCATGGACAAAGACGGCACCAAAAGCGGTTTTGACCTGGACCTGACCCGCGCCATTTCCGATGCCGTCGCCATCCCGCTCATTGCCTCCGGCGGCGTCGGCAACCTCGAACACCTGGCAGACGGCATCACCAAAGGCCATGCCGATGCCGTTTTGGCCGCCAGCATCTTCCACTACGGCGAATACACCGTGCAGCAGGCCAAGCACTTCATGGCCGCCCGCGGAATCGAAGTGAGGCTCACATGACCCCCGAATGGCTAAAACAAATCAAATGGGACGAAAAAGGCCTCATCCCCGCCATTGCCCAGGATGCGGCAACCGGCGCCGTCCTCATGTTTGCCTGGATGAACCGTGAAGCCCTCCTGCAAACCGTGCAAACCGGCGAAGCCGTTTACTGGAGCCGCTCCAGAAACCGCCTCTGGCACAAAGGCGAAGAATCCGGCCATACCCAAAAAGTAGTGGAAATGCGCATCGACTGTGATGAAGACGTCCTCCTCTTGCGCGTTGAACAAACCGGCGGCATCGCCTGCCACACCGGGCGGCAATCCTGCTTCTTCCGCCGCTTTTCCGGCAACAGCGCCACCGGGCAGTGGCTCGCTGTCGATCCGGTTCTCAAAGACCCCCAGGACATATACCGATGAAAAACATCCTCGAACGCCTCGCCGCCACCATTGAATCCCGCAAACCCGCCAACGGCGGCGACCCGGAAAAATCCTATGTGGCCCGCCTCATGACCAAAGGCGACGACGCCATCCTGAAAAAAATCGGCGAAGAAGCCACCGAAACCGTCATGGCAGCCAAAGACGTCAGAAACGGCGGGGAAAAAAGCAAACTTGTATATGAATGCGCCGACCTGTGGTTCCATTCCCTTGTCTTGCTGGCCCGGTTCGGCTTAACGCCCGGCGATGTACTGAACGAACTCGCCAGAAGGGAAGGCATCTCGGGCATTGAAGAAAAAGCCTCCCGCACGGATCCGCTGCGGGCCGTCAACCCAAACACCCACAACGAAAGGAAATAACCCATGGAAAACTGTCCTTTCTGCAAAATCGCCGCAAGACGCCTGCCGGCTGATATTGTGTATGAAAACGACCGCATCCTGGTTTTCAAGGATATCCACCCGGCCGCGCCGGTCCACCTGCTGATCGTCCCCAAACAACACATTCCCACCCTGTCGGACTGCCATGAAGGCCATGCCGGCATCCTGGGTGAAATGCTGGCCGTTGTACCGCGAATCGCAGACCAGCTCAAAATCGGCGTTGTTGGCAGCACCCCGGAAACCCGCAGCGGCGGCTACCGCATCATCATCAACGCCGGGCCGGACGGCAGGCAGGAAGTCTATCACCTGCACATCCACCTCCTCGGCGGCCCCCGTCCCTGGAAAGACAACAAATAACCGGGCCCGGCGGCATCCCCTTCCTTGCCGTGTGTGGGGGGGGGGCGGATAAAAGCAGCCTTTTCGCTCCTATCCGCCCGCCTGCTCTTCCACCCGCTTGCGGGAAGGGCGCTTGCCAACCGTCACTTCCAGCGGCACCTCCTTGCCGCCGCGCGAAACCGTAATCTCAACCTGGCTTCCCGGCTCCAGGAGCGCAATCAGGTTAAACATCTCCGTCATGCTCGAAACCGGCTTGTCCTTTACCGCCAAAAGCACATCCCCCGGCTTCATCCCGGCCTTGTCCGCCGGGCCGTTTTTCAGGATACCGGCAATAATCACCCCTTCCTTCTGGCTCAACCCCAGATTTTCCGCCAGCTCCGGCGTAATATCCCTCGGTTCCACGCCAATCCAGCCCCTGACAACCTGCCCCTTGCTGATAATCGATTCCATCACCGTTTTCACCGTTGAAACCGGAATGGCAAACCCGATGCCCAGCGAACCGCCCGTTCGCGAATAAATCGCCGAATTGATCCCCAAAAGATTGCCGTTCACATCAATCAGCGCCCCGCCCGAATTGCCCGGATTGATCGCGGCATCCGTCTGGATAAAATTCTCGTAAATATTGATGCCCAGCTGGCTGCGGCCCAGCGCGGAAATAATCCCCATCGTCACCGTCTGCCCCACACCGAAAGGATTGCCGATCGCCAGCACCACATCGCCTACCCGCGCCTCCTCAATATGGCCCAGCGTCATCGCCGGCAAATCCGGCAAATCCACCTTCACCACCGCCAGGTCCGTCTCCGGGTCAGCGCCCACCAGCCTGGCCGGCGCCTTCCTGCCCCCCTCAAACGCCACCTCAATCTGGTCTGCCGTCTCAACCACATGGTTATTCGTCACAATATACCCTTCCGGGCTGATCACCACCCCGGAACCCAGATTCGTCTGCTTCTCCTCGCTGTCAAACCGCTCGCCGAAAAACCGCTTGAAAAACGGATCATCCAAAAGCGGGCTTTGCGGCTGGCGCACCGCCTTCATCGTATAAATATTCACCACCGAAGGCATCGCGCGCACCACCGCCTCGCGATACGAAGCCTGAAGAGGCGCGGCGCCTGCCGGCGCTTCCTGTACCGTCACCGTTGAAGTCAGCGGTTTTTTCAACGCGCCCTCGCCCGATACCCACTCCGGCTTGACCGCTGCCACCACAAACCAGACAGCCAGCCCTGCTGTTACAATCTGGGCAAACAGCAACCAGAGTCGCTTCATATTAACCATAATGGAAAACCCGGAAAATGAATGAAAAAACGGCGCACAGAGATGAAATTACCAGATTTTTGGCCTGCGAACTCAATATTTCCCAAATTTCTGATTATTGTCCAAATGGCCTGCAAGTGGAAGGAAAAATTCACCTGAAATCCATCGTTTCCGGCGTCACCGCCAGCCTGGCCTTAATCGAAGCCGCCATTGCCGCCAAAGCAGACGCCCTTTTGGTCCACCACGGCTACTTCTGGCGGGGCGAAAACCCCTGCCTCACCGGGCCAAAACAAACCCGCATCAAGCGCCTGCTGGAAAACAACCTCAACCTCTACGCCTATCACCTTCCCCTGGACAAACACGAACACCTCGGCAACAATGCCATGCTCGCCAAACAGCTCGGCCTCCTCTGCCAGGGCCACTTTGGCGAAAACGACCTCGGCTGGATCGGCGCCATGCAAGACCCCGCCGTCAAAACCGTCGGCCAGCTCGCCCGGCTCATCGAAAGCCGCCTGGAAAGAAAACCGCTCCTAATCGGCGACCCTGCCATGCCCTTGGGCCGCATCGGCTGGTGTTCCGGCGCGGCGCACAACCTGCTCTCCGCAGCCGCCCAGGCCGATGCCGCCGTTTACTTAAGCGGCGAAATCGCCGAACAAACCGTCCACGAAGCGCGGGAATACGGCGTGGCCTACCTTGCCTGCGGCCACCATGCCACCGAACGCTACGGCATCCAGGCATTGGGCGAACTGCTCGCCGGGCAATTCGGCATCCGCCACCAGTTCATTGATATCGACAACCCCGCATAACCCCGTCCTCTTCCTGCCTGTGGCTGCCCTTCAAAAAACCGCAGGGATTCCTTATAATAAAAGATTGGTGTTGGATTGGGTTCGTTTTCCTGCCTGGGCAATCCTGCCGGCAACAACAAGGCAAACCGCGCATCTCCCGGCGATAACGCCTCATGCGCAAGCCTTTTCCCTGCCCGGCCGGTGCCAGGCGCAGCAAACACAGCCCGCCCGAAACCGCAGCCCATTCCCGCTTTCACTGGCATAAAGGAACAAACATCATGATGGTTCTTTATTCAGGCACCACCTGCCCCTTCTCGCAACGCTGCCGCCTTGTCCTGTTTGAAAAAGGCATGGACTTTGAAATCCGGGATATCGACCTCTTCAACAAACCCGAGGAAATCACGGCCATGAACCCCTACGGCCAGGTGCCCATCCTCGTTGAAAGAGACCTCATCCTCTACGAATCCAACATCATCAACGAATACATAGACGAACGTTTCCCGCATCCCCAGCTCATGCCGGCCGATCCGCTCATGCGTGCCCGCGCACGGCTCATGCTCTTTACCTGCGAAAAAGAACTCTTCGTCCACGTCAACACCCTGGAAAACGACAAATCCGAAAACGCGCAAATCAACCATGAAAAAGCCCGCGCCCAAATCAGGGACTATCTCACCGCGCTTTCCCCCCTTTTCCAGAAAAACAAATACATGCTGGGCGAAGAATTCTCCATGCTCGACGTTGCCATCGCCCCCCTCCTCTGGCGGCTGGACTACTACGGCATCGAACTTCCCCGAAGCGCCGCCCCCATCATGAAATACGCCGAACGCATCTTCTCCCGCCCGGCCTATATTGAAGCGCTCACCCCGCCTGAAAAAGTCATGCGCCGCTAACATAAAAACCGGCAAACAGGGAAAAACATGGAAAACGCCACCAAACCCTACCTCGTCCGCGCCATCCACGAATGGTGCACCGACAACGGCTTTACCCCCTACATCGCGGTGGATGTCGATGCCAGTACCCGGCTTCCCATGCAATTCGTCCGTGAAGGGCAAATCGTGCTGGACATCAGCTACGAAGCCACCAGCGGGCTCGTCATTGATAACGAAACCATCCGCTTCAAGGCCAGGTTTGCCGGCAGCCCCCACGACATCAGCATTCCCGTCAACAACGTCATGGCCATCTACGCCAAACAAAACGGCCACGGCATGGCCTTTGACGTAAAAAGAAAAAAAGCCGGGGAACCCACCCCGCCTAAAGACGATCCCGCACCGCCCAAAAAAAACACGCCACCCACCTTTACACGGGTGAAATAGGGTAGAATATCAGCTTTCCCAACGTGCCAGCTTAGCTCATCAGGTAGAGCACCTGATTTGTAATCAGGGGGTGGCGGGTTCAAGTCCTGCAGCTGGCACCATTTCCCGATTTCCATTTTCCCTCTGCCATCATCCGTTCCGCTCTCCGGCCGGAAAAACGGCAAATTTGCCCTTTCAGCATCGGTTGCGCTATTTTCTGCTCCACCTACGCATTGGCCCTGAAAAAATCCCGTCATGCCTGCCGTGTCAAACAGGGTTTATACAAATAACCATTCAAGACGTCTTGGTTGACAAATATCCCATGTTGTATATACTTGTATATACATTTCGCCTTGCCTGATATATGATGAAAAATCTGGTGATCTCCCAAAAAATCCAGACAAAATTGAGCGAAAAGCATGGTGTATCTGTCAATGAAGTATGCCAGTGCTTTGAGAACAGGGAAAAAGGCTTCCTGGAAGATGACAGGGCAAATCACCGGACTGATCCGCCCAGCAAATGGTTCATATCCTGCACAAATCGCGGAAAATTGTTAAAAATCGTTTTTGTTTTCAAGGAAAGAAAATTTTTCCTTGAAAACAGCTTATCCCCCCAATGCTGATGAAATAAACATATATATGCAGCATGCCTAGGAAATGGAGAAAGGGAGAGTACCTATGAGTACCGGGAAAATAGAAGATACCAGCGAAGCATGGGAAGATGGCTTGCTTGGCAGAGATGAAACCCATATTGTCCGCGTACCGGATAATGAGCAGGAAGCCATTGATGAAGCGCTTGGCCTGAAAATGATTTCAATCCGTCTGCCGGCGGATCTCATCCAGGCATACAAAGATATTTCTGCATATAGAGGGCTGCATGGTTATCAGCCATTGATGAGAGATGCGCTTAAACGTTTTGCAGAAGCAGAAAGAAAACTTATTATGACAGAGATTGCGGAGGACATAAAACAAAAATTGTCTGCAAAAGCAGCGTAATTATATTTATAAAATACAATTAATAAAAAGCCGGCTATAGCCGGCTTTTTATTTAAATACTTTCTGTCAGTCTGACATTTATCATCTTTAAAATCATGACAATATGTCGAATTCCTGATTAAAAAATTTATCGCATTTCACGTTTGATAATTTTTGCCGAAGCATATCACCTGTAAGCAAAATACACATCATATTGAAAAAACAACTGTCCCTTACGGGGAACTTGCACCCTGCCCGCTGAAAATTCAGATTTTAAGGGGAATAGTCAAGAGTTAAAAAGTTTATTTATCAGGCCATTTGGCCCGATTTTTATCCAAAACCCTGCCTATTGCCCGCTAGACCATATTTGCACTAAATTCGCAAAAAAGTGCATCAAACAAGGTCTGTTCTCAAAGGTGGTTCTTATAAAAACCGCTAGGAAAATCACCAGGCAGACATTATTTCCATTGTGATAATGTGCCATAAAAGTTTATGATAATGAGGGCAAAACATACCGCCGTTATTTTGCATATCCAAGAAAGAAAAACATGGCAGATTCTGCGCAAACAGCCGCCCCCGAGGCAGAAAGAAAAGCGCTAATCAGCATGGCAGTCGAATCCTGGCGCTTTGCACGGGTATTTGACCGTCTGCTGTCAAAACTGGATGCCGGTGAACAAAACCGGTATAAAAGCCAGTTCCGCTGGTTCATCAAAAAAGTGGAAGAAGCGCTTGAACAGGCAGACTTAAAGATCGTCAATATCGAGGGACAGCCTTTCGATCCCGGCATGGCTGCCACGCCGCTAAATATTGAAGAATTCGACGCGCAGGACAAATTGATAATCGACCAGATGCTGGAACCGGTCATCATGGGAAAAAGCGGTTTGGCCAGAACAGGAACCGTCATATTGAAAAAGGTGGAACAATGAAAAACTTCATTGGCATTGATCTGGGCACAACAAACAGCGCCATCTGTTCCTATGACGGGGCCGAAACCCGCATCTGGAGAAGCCCGGAGCAAAATGACGTCACACCGTCCGCCATCTATATTGACCGCCGGGGCAACAAATATGTCGGCAAGCGGGCCTACGATTCCGCACCGCACAGTCCGGGCAACGCAGCCATGCTGTTCAAGCGGCTCATGGGAACCAGCACGCCGGTTCCGCTTCCTGCCGTCAACCAGACCAAAACGCCGGAAGAATGCTCAGCCGAAGTGTTAAAGGTCTTGTTCGGCTACCTGCCGGAAGAAATCCGGAATGATCCGGATACCGGAACCGTCATCACCGTTCCGGCGGCATTCAACCAGATGCAAAAAGACGCCACCATGCAGGCCGCCGATATGGCCGGTATCGGCAATGTGGCGCTCATGCAGGAACCGGTTGCCGCCGTCATGAGCGTCATGCGTGCCCGCAATACCGATGGCATGTTCCTGATTTATGATTTGGGCGGCGGCACCCTGGATATTGCCATTGCCGAAAGCATCGGCCAGCGGGTCAACCTCCTGGCGCACGGCGGCATTGCCATGTGCGGCGGCCGGGATTTCGACCGGACCCTGGTCGATAACATCATCCATCCCTGGCTCCTGGAAAATTTTGACCTTCCCGAAGACTTTTCCGTAAACCCCGACTTCAGGCAGGTCAACAGGCTGGCCGCCTGGGCTGCCGAACGGGCAAAAATTGAACTTTCCTCAAGGGAAGGCACCGTCATCAGCCTATCGGAGACCGAAGCGAGAATAAGGGATCTTGGCGGCAATGAAATCTATCTTGATATTCCCTTGCAGCGTGATACCTACAACAAACTCATCGCCGCCCGGGTGGACGAATCCATCGCATCCGCCCGGGAAACTCTCGAGAAAGCCGGCCTGTCCCCGCATGACCTGGAACGTATCGTCTTCATCGGCGGCCCGACCAATTACAAACCCCTGCGCGATAAAGTCGCCTTTGAGCTGGGCATTCCCGGCAATACCGATGTGAACCCCATGACAGCGGTAGCAGAAGGGGCAAGCCTTTTCGCGGAATCCATCGACTGGCAATCCCGAAACCGGGCGCGTAAAAACAGCCGTGGGCAGATCACTTCCGGCGGCAGCCTGGCGCTGTCTTTCAACTACATGGCACGCACGCCGGATACCAAAGCAAAAATTGTGCTCCAGCTTGCCGGCGAAGCGGCAAACGGCGCAGAATTTCAGATTGACAGCATGGATACCGGCTGGACATCCGGCAGGCTGCCGCTCAGGCAAAACGCCTCCCTTGACGTTGCCCTGACAAAAAACGGCGACAACCTTTTCAAAGTATTTGTATTCGACACCGCAGGCAGCCCCGTTTCCCTAAAACAGGACAAAATCGTCATTACCCGGACAGCCGCCACCGTTGACGCCATACCGGCATCCCATTCCGTCGGCATCGAAGTGCTGGAAAAACTCGGCGGCCGCCCCACACTGGATTATCTGGTCCGTTCCGGCGATTCCCTGCCCAAAAAAGGCAAAAAAGTATTCAAGGCAGCCGAGTCCCTCAAAGCAGGGGCGGCAGGCTCGCTCAACCTGAAACTCTGGGAAGGCGAAATAGAAGATCCCGTTACCGACAACCGTCCTGTCGGCGTCCTGAAAATCTCCGGCGCCGACTTTGATGAGGGTGTCATTCCCGCCGGCGCAGACTTGGAATGCACCTTCGAGATACTGGATTCCGGCAACATCCTCATGGAAGTATCCGTCCCCTGCATCGGCGGCACCTTCCACGCCGGGAAAAACTTCTACTCCCGCCAGGAAGGACAAATCGACTACACCGCAGCCGCTGCTATCGTTGCCGAAGAAGGTGAAAAAACACAGGCCCGCATCGACGAAATCAGCCAAATCGTAGCCAATCCAAAACTGGAACAGGCACGGCAAAAACTGGCCTCTGCCGCCTCGCTGGATTTACAGGAAAACGAGGTCGAAAAATCCCAGGAAGCCATGGAAAAAGTGCTGGAAGCCAAAAAACTGCTCGCCCAGGTCAGGAAAGAACACCTCAAGGAAATTCGCCGGATGGACCTCGACAACGTAGCCTCCTTCTTTGACAAACACGTCCGGGAATACGCCCGCCCATCCGAATCATCCGCCTTCGATAACCTGGTCAAAACAGCGCAACGCGCCATTGAAAAAAACGACAGGGACTTCGAGCATCACATAGACGAACTGAGAGGGAAAAACTTCGATATTCTCTGGCGGCAGGACTGGTTCGTTGTTGAGCGGTTCAAATGGATGGCCGGCTCTCCCCACCTGTTTGCCGACAAATCCCGCTTTGAGGAACTCGTCCAGGCCGGCACCCGGCACATGCGGGATGACGACATAGACAAACTCCGCGCCATTGCCGCCCAGCTTTCCATAATCCGGATAGGCGGCAGCCCGGATAATGACATACTCGATGCAGCCAACATCATCCGGGGCTGACAGATGGCAAAAGATTTATGGCTTCCCTGGGGATTCGTGCTGCCGGATGGCACGAAAATCCGGGCGCTTCTCCAATCAGGAGAAACATGGCAGATTTTTGATACCGATAGGGCAAACCATCTCCTCCTTGCCCGCCATGAACTGGCGCAAAAGTGGGAAGAAACCGGTTTTCTCAATGCCTCCCAGCTGGAAACCCTCCCGTTTGGGAACACATCCTTCAGAAGCCTGTCCAGCCCCAAAAAATACGCACTCACCGCCGTTGAAAACAGCCCTCCGCCGGAAAACAAAACCGATGCGCTGGCCTTCGCGCTGGCTCTTAAAGCCTCCCGGCAGCTCTCGGAAACCGCCTCCTTTCATGACGCCGTTTATGTAGAACAATATTCCCGGCTGCTCCCTCTTTGGACATCAACACCGCAAATTGATGATGCCATTGTCCTGGGAACATGGATTACCGGCGGAGTAGGCATTTCCGCCGCCTCCTTTAAGCGGTTAAGCAGCCTGACTGTGAGGCTCTCCGCCGGGGAACTGGCAGAAATCATCGAAGCAGCCGGATTGGCCATACCGGCAGAAGCGGGCCTATTGAACAGGCACCAATCCCAAACCGGAACCCGTGAAAAAACAGATACTGCCAGGCAGGCCAATGAACAGCCAGCCTTTCCGGGCAAACCGCCTAAAACCGGCGTTTTTACCCTGCCGGGACGTCCGCAGCTTGAAACCTTCTTCAACGAACACGTCATCGACATCATCCTGCATGCCGAAAAATACCAGGCCCTGGGCATCGGCTTTCCTTCCCCCATCGTCCTGCACGGACCGCCCGGCTGCGGTAAAACCTTTGCGGCAGAACGCCTTGTCGAATTCCTTGGCTGGCCCAGCTATGCCATTGATTCCAACAGCATCGGCAGCGCCTACATCCATGAAACCGGCAAAAAAATTGCCGAAACCTTTAACAAAGCCATCGAACACGCGCCATCCGTTATCATCATTGACGAAATGGAATCCTTCCTCTCAGACAGGCGTCTTGGCGGTGCCTCCGGCCTGCATCACATGGAAGAAATGGCAGAATTCCTCCGCCGTATTCCGGAAGCCCCCAAAAACAACGTCCTGGTCATTGCCATGACCAACCTGATCGATGTCATCGACCCGGCCATCCTGCGCCGGGGCCGTTTCGATCACTTAATCGAAGTCAGCATGCCCTCGAAAGAAGAAGTCGCCTCGCTGGTGGATTCACTCCTGGGCAGCCTGCCCAAAGAAAACAGCCTGTCGGTTGAACCGGTAATTGATGCCCTCGCAGGCAAGCCCCTCTCTGATACGGCCTTTGTCATACGCGAAGCCGCCCGGCTGGCGGCAAGGGCCGGAAAAAACGCGCTGGACCAGGAAAGCCTTGTCACGGCGTTAAACAGCCTTCCGGAAGAGAAAAAAGAAAACCGGCGCATCGGATTTGTCTGAAACACCAAATGACCGCAGGGAACATGAACCTTTTACAAAACCCCTTTTACATCCTGCAAGCCACCCCCCGGGATAACCGGCAGCGCATCATGGAACTGGCTGACGAACGCAGCCTGTTGCTTGATCCGGAAACATGCAGCCAGGCACGCCTGGCACTGACCACGCCAAAAAAAAGGCTGGCTGCCGAAGTCGCCTGGCTCCCCGGCCTTGGGCCCACACGCGCCGGGGAAATGCTTTCCCTTGTCGAAACCTCGCCAGGGGAACTCTTTGCCACCTATAACCTGCCGCCCGTTACCCGGGCAAACCTGCTTGCGGCAGGGATAGCCCGCGTGTTTGATGGCAGCGCGGAAGACATCACCCCCGAAGATGTTACAGAATGGGTCATCGAACTTGCCTGGGAATTTGAAGATATTGACCCCCATAACCTGCGTACGCTTCTCAACGAAGAACGGAACATTGCCGGTTTTCCCCCCGTCCTGAACCCGCAGGACATTGAAGCAGAACTGCAAGAGCTGCGCCAATACTACAGCCAGGTTATCCTGGCAGCCCTCAATACGCTCTCATCCCGGGAACTCGTTGAAGCTGTCACCCTGATTGCCGATTCCGCAACAGATAACGGCTGGGAACCGGGCCCCGTCATTGTTTCCGACCTGGTTGACCGGTATGAACTTGAAGCACAGGGATTCTTTGAAAAAGAAGAACAAAACATCAGCCTCCTTGAAAAAAAACTGCGGGATGCCGCTGATGCAAAAGCCCCCGATGCTGTCCTGGCCCCGATAGTGGAACAGCTCATCAGCGTAGTCAAAAACTGGGATACCGTTGCCCAGCCCATCCAGGTCAGCATGAAAGGCCGGGGGCTTGACCATGCCGCAAGCCATCGTATCGCCCACCTGGTGCGTGAACTGGCCGTTTACCTGTTCAATGAACACGACAAGCTGGCCTTTTCGCAACAGCTGATAGCCATGCAGCAGGAAGTCTTCGCCGAAGTCGGCAAAGTTGCCGACATCACCGCCGAAGATACCGAAACGCTGAACCGGATAGCCAAAGAGCGGATTCGCCAGGAAAAAGAAAAAAAGCGCAGCGCTGCCACACAGGCAGAACCGAACTTCTGTTCAATCACAATCGGCCGCGGCCCCTTCAAAAAAACATTGGACTTTTCCCCTCTCGGCATCCTGTGGGAAAACCGCTGCTGGCCGCTGGAATCCATCACGCGGGTTCGATGGGGAACAAACAACATCGCCTTTGGCAATGCCTCCGAGCTTGTTTCCATCAAAATAGAAAACGGGGCAGACTATCGCCGCTTCGTCGAGTGCCTGGGCCAGGAAGTTGGCTCGTACTTGCTGGCAGAATATCTGGCGGGCCTGCAAGCCGGCAAAAAATACCGCTTTGGCTCAGCCGTTTTGAGCGCTGACGGCATAGAACTGGAACACCGCACACTCCTGGGTCAAAATGAGCAAGTCTTTTGCCGCTGGAACGAGCTGACAATCTGGAAAGAGGATGACCTCTTTTGCGTCAGGAAAACGAACGACAGGCACATCGCCGCTTCCTTCTCCTATCTGAAAGAAGATAACATTCCCATTCTTGAATTGATCATCAAGGCCCTGATAATGCGGGAAGAAGGAAGATGGGACAATCTTTTTGACAAGTTAAACCATGGATAAAAACAACAATCGCGGCTTCGCCGGGCTGGCCAACCTGGCCTCAGACCTTCAGTCACCCCCGCCGGTCCGGCAAAATTCTTCCGAATTACTGCCGCCTGTGTCGCAGCAACCCGTCTTCCCCCTGCTGGAACTGACCAAATATCCCACCCTTCCCGCACCTTGGTCGAGCGCTGACAGCGGCGAAACCTGGGTCTGGGGAAACTTCTTCCTGACCTTCCAGAAGAACCCGAAAACCGTTTTTGACGTCACCATGGAAATGCAGGGAAAAAACGACCGGTATCACGGCATAACCTACCGCTATGCCATATCCGTTTTCTACCACCGAAACAAAAACCCCCACGGCCCGTCCGGCAGGCCAATAATGGTCATTTCCCTTGAACAGGCCAACATAGGCGCAATGGCCGGCATACTCGGCGTCCAGACAGACAGCAACGGCATGGGGCCGCTGATGGTCGGGCTTTTCACCGGCGAAGCACGCTCTAACCTCGGCAAATACGATGGCGAAACCAGCCCGCAGGCAATCCGGCAGCATCTTTTCGGCATACTGGGCAAACAGCTGGGTATCAGCGGCCAGCCGAAAATCATCGGCAACCTGGAACAGGCTTACGGGCACCCCGAAACAGGGCTGCCCGCCAAAAAACAAAACAAAGGATGCGCCCTGCCCGCCCTGTGCCTTGGCCTCATCTGCCTGGGCGCTGCCGGATGGATATTCCTGTAGCTCAACAACCTGATATTTCCGCCGGATAAACCCTGATAAAACCGGGCAAAGGGAAAAATCCCCCTCCTTCCCCCCAGCTTGACAACATCCGCCTCTGTCAATATATTGGGGCTTAGGGATGTTGTTGTATTTTCTGTAGTATTGGGCACGTCCCAAAGGGAATTGGACCCGGAGGCCACGACCCGGCGTTTTT
>JAMPER010000005.1 GCA_023664945.1 Alistipes senegalensis
GGGGCATTTTTATACGACTACCAAGAATAAGCGTTCTTCTCCTGATAAGCTGGAACTGGTGAAGTTCGATCCTAAGGCCCGTAAGCATGTGCTTTATAAGGAAACGAAGATTAAGTGATGTAACACTTTTTCTTCTACCCCCACTTTTTTACGACTCTCAAGGCTCTCTATATGGGAGCCTTTTTTTTACCCCCCCCAAACACATCCGCACCCTCAACCTCCGGTAACCGGCGGGAAAAAAGCTACCTCGCATCCCTCGGTAAGAAGCGTATCCGATCCTGTCATCCTATGGTTATAAGCCATACGCAATACCTTGTCCTGCCCCAGCGCTTCAGCCCATACCCCGCCTCTGGCAGCCAGAAACACCCGAACTTCCCCTACCGTTTTAATCTTATCCGGCAAATTAACCGTTTCTTCCCCTGTACTCAAGGTTTCGCGTACATGGGCAAAAAAACGCAAGGTAATTTTCATGGATAAATCAACCCGTTCAAAGGCAGAAAACGCACCATATCCCCTTTTCTGATCCGGTTACCCGGCGGGTTATCAACCAAGCCGTCACACCAAGTGAGGGAAATAATTGCACCTGATCCCTGGTCATCAAACAAATCAAGCCCGCCTTGCCGGTTAATTCGTGCGCGCAGGAACTCATTGCGTTCCTGCACTTTATCCATTGAAAAATCAGCCCGCATCATGATAGCCGCCGGTTCAATCTGCCTGACGCCCATCATGCGCAAAAGAAATGGCCTGACAAAAACGAGAAATGTCACAAAGCTGGAAACCGGGTTGCCCGGAAGCCCGATAAAAGGCGTAATAACAGAGCCGTTACCGTCCTTTTCCGTACACGTTATCTCGCCATAAGCCAGCGGCTTGCCTGGTTTGACAGCAACCTGCCAGAAACAGATACGCCCCAACGCTTCCACCGCCGCTCTTACATGATCTTCTTCGCCAACAGACATACCGCCGGAGACCAGAACCAAATCATGTCCTTCTGCTGCACAGGCCAACGCTTTCCGGGTAGCATCCCGGTCATCCGGCACATTGCCGCCGTGGGTAACAATACAACCGTAATTTTCCAGCAAAGCCCCAATCAGGCTGCGATTGGCGTTATAAACCTGGCCGGTGTCCAATAATTCCCCAGGCATCACCACTTCATTGCCGGTAGAAAAAAACGTCACCCGCAAACGCCGCACAACAGGAAGTGCAGCACAACCGGCAGAAGCCGCCAATCCCACATGCGGCGGCTTCAGATACGTCCCTTCTTCCAGGGCCAACATTCCTTTTTTCAGGCTTTTCCCGGCAGGCTGTATCCAGTCGCCGGGACACGGTAAACAGGAAAGCGTTATCCCGTCGCCTGCCGCCTGGCAATCCTCCTGCATCACAACAGCATCTGCCCCTTCCGGCAGAGACGCACCGGTAAAAATGCGCGCTGCCTCTCCCTCACGCAAAACATGCCCTGCCATACCGGCCGGAATACGCTGTGTCACTTTCAAGGCCGCATTTTTGGCCTGGCAATCACGGCTGCGCACAGCATAACCGTCCATCGTGGCTACATCGGTATTGGGAACATTCACACCGGAAAAAATAGGTTCAGCCAGAACCCGCCCATTGGCACAGGAAAGATCCACCGTTTCTGTCCCGGCAACAACAGAAGCCGCATCTGCCAAAAAAGCCAGGGCTTTCTCTGTGGATAGCATAGATTGTTTTTTTGCCATCAGTTACCTGTTTTCGGGCTGCTGCAAACCATATAGACACACCGCTTATAAAAAGCACTTTTTTCAGCTTCAGCCAGCGCCATTGCCTACAGGCCGGTATGCCCTGCAATATACTGTTTGATCTGCACGGCATCAGGCGGCATAACCACATAGCGCTGCGGCAGCCTTTCTATATTGTCAAACCCTGCCGGGCGAACCGCCTCCCTGCCCAGCGCCTCCTGAATCGTTTCGCTGAACTTGGCTGCCAGTGCCGTTTCCAGCACAACCATCGGAATACCCGGTTCCAGGTGCTCCATTGCCACCTTGACGCCATCTGCCGTATGGGTATCAATCACAATCCCATAATCCCGATATACAGAACGAATCGTCCCCAGCCTGTCCTGATGAGTCGAGCGTCCCGACAGGAAGCCGAACGCCGGCACCTTCAGGAATTCATCGCCGTCACTGCCGGCCCCCCCCGAAAGATCAAACCCGCCTTTCTTGTCAATCTGGCTGAAAAGTGCACGAACCCGCTGCCCGTCCCGTCCCAGCAAATCATAGATAAACCGCTCAAAATTCGATGCCTTGGAAATATCCATGGAGGGACTGCTTGTATGCAGCGTTTCAGCCGGACGCCTCACCCGGTAAATCCCCGTACGGAAAAACTCGTCCAGCACATCGTTTTCATTGGTTGCCACAACCAGCCGGGCAATCGGCAATCCCATCATACGTGCAATATGGCCCGCACAAATATTGCCAAAATTACCGGAAGGTACAGTAAACGATACCTTCTGCGTATTATTTTCCGTTGCCTCCAGATACCCGCGGAAATAATAGACTACCTGTGCCACCACCCTTGCCCAGTTGATGGAATTCACTGTCCCGATTTTCTGACGGGATTTGAACAAAAGATCGCCTGATACAGCCTTGACCATATCCTGGCAATCATCAAAAACCCCTTCAACGGCGATATTGAAAATATTGGGATCCTGCAAGCTGAACATCTGCGCCGTCTGGAAAGCGCTCATTTTTTGATGGGGAGAAAGCATAAATACCCGAATACCCTTTTTCCCCCGCATGGCATATTCTGCTGCGCTGCCCGTATCACCCGATGTCGCACCCAAAATATTCAGCGTCTCCTGCTTGCGCGCCAGCTCATATTCAAACAGGTTGCCCAAAAGCTGCATCGCCATATCCTTGAATGCCAGCGTCGGACCGCCAGAAAGGCCAAGCAGCGCAAGCGGCCTGTCTCCTTGCTTCAGCATCCGCAAAGGCGTAATCCGGGCGGCATCTTCGTCAGGACGGGCATTCCGGTACACCTCCGGCGTATAGGTTTTCATGACTATCCGCTCAAGATCCGCATCCGGCATATCCCCGGTAAATTTCCGGAGTATCTCAAAAGCCAGCCCGGCATAAGAAAAAGAACGCCAGGCCGTCAATTCCCTGTCCGTCACCCTGGGATAGCTCTCGGGCATGTAAAGCCCGCCATCCGGGGCAAGCCCTTCCAGCAAAATTTGCAAAAAAGTCCGTTTGTCCTCCTGTTTCCCGGAAGCGCGGGTCGAAATATATTGCATACAGTATCCGTCTCTGTCAGCGTCCAGATAGTAGGCTGGGCCAGGTTGAAAAATAGAAACGGGCTATATTTTACCAGCTATCGTTTCCATGCTCTCACCGGAAAAACCGCAAACACCACCTGCCAATCCGCCGCTTTCCTCCTTTATCCCATGCCTGGAAAAGAAAAAGCCCAGCCCCGAAACCTGCTGCCCGTGCCATAATACGAGCCTCTCATTCCGTTAATCAGCCTGTAAAATCATGTCGCTGAAAGTTGCCATTGCCCAAATCAACAGTACCGTTGGCGACCTGGACGGCAATTGCCACCGGATCATTAATTTTTCCCGCCAGGCCGCCGCAGCTGGCGCAAGCGTTGTCGTCACCCCGGAATTGTCCCTCACCGGATATCCCCCGGAAGATCTGCTGCTTAACCACTGTTTTTGCGAAGCCGCCAACAAGACGCTTTCCTCGCTGGCGGAACACCTGGCAGATATACCGGGTCTCCATGTCCTGATTGGCCATCCTTTCATTGACGGGCAAAACCGCTACAATGCCTGTTCCATTCTTGCCGAAGGGAAAATTCTCGGCACCTACTTCAAACACATACTGCCAAACTATTCCGTATTTGACGAAAAACGTTACTTCTCTCCCGGCACACAACCCCTGGTATTTACCGTAAAAGGAATACGTTTTGGCCTTGCCATCTGCGAAGATATCTGGTCAGGTGATGTTGCCCGCGAGGCAAAAAACGCCGGAACCGATGTATTGCTGGTACCAACAGCCTCTCCTTACGATACCAAAAAAATTGCCCGCCGCTACGCTGTTCTGCGGGAAAACATCTCGGCACTGGGCATGGCAGTCATCTATGCCAACCTGGCTGGCGGACAGGATGAGCTGGTCTTTGACGGCAACTCCATTGCACTTGACCATAACGGGAAAACCTGTCTTCGCCTGGCACATTGCCGGGAAGACTGCGGGCTGGTTTGCTTTGAAAACGGCAACATGCTTCCGGGGAAAAAGGAAAAATCTCCCGATCAGGAAGAAGAAATTTATCGTGCCCTGGTATTGGGAACACGCGATTATGTCGAAAAAAACCGGTTTCCGGGCGCTATCCTCGGCCTGTCTGGCGGCGTGGATTCGGCCCTGACACTGGCAATCGCAACGGATGCCCTTGGCGCCGGCCGCGTCCGTGCCGTTATGATGCCATCTCCATACACCTCCTCCATGTCCCTTGAAGATGCCAGGGAAATGGCTTACCGCCTCCATGTCCGCTATGATGTCATTCCTGTCAATACCTGCTTTAACGCCTTTCGTGACACCCTGTCCACCCAGTTTGCCGGGCTGCCTGAAGATACAACAGAAGAAAACCTGCAAGCCCGTATTCGCGGTGCTATCCTGATGGCACTCTCCAACAAGACCGGCCCGGTCGTCCTGACAACCGGCAACAAAAGCGAAATAGCCATCGGCTACAGCACACTGTATGGCGATATGGCTGGCGGCTTTGCCGTTATCCGCGACATTCCAAAAACTCTGGTTTACCGGTTATGCCGGTATCGGAACAGCCTGTCCAATATCATCCCGGAACGCATCCTCACGCGCCCGCCATCTGCCGAACTCAAAGCCAACCAGTGCGACCAGGATTCCCTGCCGCCTTATGAGGTACTCGATGAAATCATCCGGCTGTTTGTGGAAGAAGGGCAAGCCCCGGAGGCAATCATTACGGCCGGATACGACAGAGAAACCGTCCAACGCATTCTTTCCCTTGTCAGGCGCAACGAATACAAGCGCCGCCAGGCCCCTCCTGGTATTCGGATCACCCCGCTCGGATTCGGGCGGGAATGGCGCTATCCCGTCACATCCGCATACCGCGATTGTCCGCCTTCATTTACAATCAGCACATCGGAAACAAACCGGTAAAACCAAATCAGGAAAACCGTATGAAAAAAATTACTGCCATCATCAAACCTTTCAAACTTGACGAAGTACGTGAAGCCTTGTCCGACGCCAACATCAACGGCCTGACCGTAACCGAAGTCAAAGGATTCGGCCGCCAAAAAGGCCACACAGAACTTTATCGAGGCGCCGAGTATGTCGTTGACTTTCTCCCAAAAGTCAAAATCGAGATCGTGCTGGATGACAGCATGCTGGAACTGGCTATTGAAGCCATCCTGAAATCCGCCCGGACAGGTAAAATCGGCGACGGCAAAATTTTTGTTCAGGAAGTAGAACAGGTTATTCGTATCCGGACAGGTGAAACCGGAACCGAGGCTATCTAACCTACCCGACCAGGCCGCAATTATTTGCCGGTTGCCACAAAATAGCGGCCTGTCGCTTCCCTGGCCTTCCGGCCTTCCTCAATAAGCTCTTCGGCACGGGCCAGCTGGGCAGGCATCATCGTTGCTTCCAGTTTCTTTGCCGCACTGCCAGACATCTGATAACCCTGTTCAAAAGAATGCGTGTACCAGCGAAACGCCTGGACAGGATCAGCCCGAACACCCAGGCCTTGTTCATACATGCCGCCCAGCATAAATTGCGCCCGCTTGTGCCCCCCTTCCGCAGCGCGCCGCATCCAGATACTGCAAACCTGGTCGTCCTGTTCAATATTAATGCCGCCGCAATAAATCTCGGCAATCTTCAGCATTGCATCAACATCCCCTTTTTCAGCCTGTGCAACAAGTTTGGCAACGGTTTCCTCCCCCGTCTCACAACCGGATAACCCGATAACCGCCGCCACTGCAAATATGGCGGATAAACACATCCTGTTAAAAAACAATCGCATATTTCTTCCTGTTGATAATGCTGTTTTCCTGCCTGTTACCAGATTGAGGCGAGGAAGGAAAAGTATAGCTCCAACAGGCAGCCCGCACCAGCCAAACCGCCTATTTTCCCTTCAGCAAAACAAGCAGCGCACCTGATCCGCCATCTGCTGCCCTGGCCTGTACAAACGCTATCACTTCCTCTTTCTGCACCAGCCAGCCATGAACAAGTTTTTTCAAAACCGGCTTCTGATTAACCGAACCCAGGCCTTTCCCGTGAATAATCCTGACACAACGGATACCCTTCAAGACACACCGCCGCAAAAACCCGCCCAGCAGCTCCCTCGCTTCATCGCGCCTGTGCCCATGCAGATCCAGCTCATCCTGGATAATCCAGTGGCCGCGCCGAAGCCGGCGAATCACATCCGGCCCAATACCGTCCCGCCGGTAACTTAAATCGGCATCCGTCTCCAAAAGCGTATCCACATCAAAAGCATCCGAAATGGATTCATACAAAACGGCCCTGTCATCAGCCAGGCGCTGCCTCGGAACAGGCGCCGGTCTTGGCACTGCCGGCACAACCCGGTCGCTGAAATCCAGCGGAACAACATCTTTCATGCTCTCCCTGAAAAGGCTGGCCTCCCGCCGGGTTTCCCGTTCCTGCCAGCGGCGCGCTGCCTCCTTCCTGCGCTCGGCCTCCGCTTTCTTTTTCAGCGTTTTTCCAAGCGTCTTGAGATCAGCAAACGCCCTGACAGAAGAAGCCATTTCTGCCGTCCCCTAACCGAGGCTTTCCAGATACTGCTGAACATCCAGCGCGGCCATACAGCCCGACCCGGCGCTTGTAATTGCCTGCCTGTAGCGGCTATCCTGAACATCCCCGGCAGCAAATACACCCGGTATGCTGGTTGCTGTCGCCATACCATTTCTTCCGCCACGCGTCACAATATAGCCGCCATCCGTTTCAAGCTGGCCCTGAAAAAGAGCCGTGTTGGGAGAATGACCAATAGAAATAAAAATGCCATGCACTGCAATCTCATGTAGCTCGCCATTCCGTACAGAGCGCACCCTTACACCAGTAACCCCGCTGCTGTCCCCCAAAATCTCGTCCACTTCCGAATCATACATAATCTCGATTTTGCCTTCCTTTACCCGCTGCATCAGCCGATCCACCAGAATAGGTTCCGCCCGGAAGCGGTCACGGCGATGAATCAGCACAACCCGGGATGCAATCTGGGAAAGATAAATTGCCTCATCCACCGCCGTATTGCCGCCGCCAACCACCGCCACATCCCGTCCGCGATAAAAAAAGCCATCGCAGGTCGCACAGGCAGATACGCCCCGCCCCCTGTACGTTTCCTCGGAAGGCAATCCAAGGTATCGTGCTGAAGCCCCTGTTGCAATAATTAAGGCATCGCAGGTGTAAGTTTGCGTATCGCCCAAAAGGCAAAACGGTTTTTCATGAAGCCTGGCCGTATGGATATGATCAAAAACAATGCGCGCCTCAAAGCGCTCGGCATGTTCCAGAAAACGCTGCATCAGGTCAGGCCCCGTCACACCGGGCGGATCGGCAGGCCAATTCTCAATATCGGAAGCCGTCATGAGCTGTCCGCCCTGCTCAAGGCCGGTAACCAAAACAGGCTTCAGGTTGGCGCGTGCAGCATAAATCGCGGCAGTATAACCGGCCGGACCAGATCCCAGAATCAGAACCGAAGTATGCAAAGAAGCAGGCATAAGCAAAATCCTTAAAAAATCGGAAGAAAACCCTTTGCGCAAAACAGGCCAAAGCCCCCTATAATATCTGCCTGTTTTCAGACGAACAGGCCAAAACTTGGTAAGATTATAGACGAATGCCGGATTGCCCACCTGATACAACCGCAAAAAGAAGACTGTTGATACAAGCCGCCTTCCAGCCGGCAAACCAAAACGCCCGCCTTCTCTTAAACGGCATCCCGGCATAATGTAACCCCACAAGCTGCCAGTATGCTGGCAACCGGATTCATGAGCAAAACCGCTTCCGTATATAAAAGAACCAAAGAACCTGCCGATCCTGCACCTGCCCCGCCAAGCAGGCTGGCCCGCCTGCTGACCGAAGCCCGCTGGCTCGTGCTGATCGCGCTTACCCTCTTTTTCTTCATCGTGCTTTATACCTACTCGCCGGCAGACCCAGGCTGGTCTCATGCCGTTCATGTCGATACCATCAGGAATATGGGCGGCAAAACCGGCGCCTGGATATCCGATCTCCTCCTGTTCACTTTCGGCCTGTCTGCCTGGTGGTGCGGCCTGTGGCTGCTTCGCGCTGTACTCCACGGTTACCGCCGTATCGCCAGCCTGCTGTTATTGAAGGAAACACCCAAACCAGGCTGGTTCCGCGACAGGCTCGTGCCCAACCTGGGATTCCTGATTCTGCTTTCCTCAAGCGCCGCCGTTGAATACCTGCGCATGTATGCCATGAAAATACCTCTGCCCCGCGCACCTGGCGGGGTATTGGGAGAAGTGCTTGGTGCCGCTGCCATGGAACAGCTTGGCTTTACCGGCGCCACACTCATTCTTCTGGTTCTCTTCGCCCTGGGATTCAGCCTCTTTCTTCAGACATCCTGGCTGCAACTTTCAGAAAAAGTCGGCACCATAGTAGAAGGCATTGCCTGGATATTCATCAAAGCCTACCGTATCCGCCAGGATCGTAAAATCGGACAGGAGGCTACCCAAAAACGGGAAGAAATCCTAGAACAGGAAAAAGCCAGAGTCATTGAAACACCTCCTGTACAAATTGAGCCGCAAATCGTGGAAGTCCCCAAATCGGATCGCGCTGAAAAAGAAAAGCAAGTCGTTCTGTTTTCCGAACTCCAGGAACTTCCTCCCTTGTCCCTCCTGGACGAAGCGCCGCCCAAACAGGATGCCATACCTGTTGAAACACTGGAATTCACCAGCCGCCTGATTGAAAAAAAACTTGCTGACTTCGGTGTCAGCGTCAGGGTTGTCACCGCCCACCCTGGTCCTGTCGTCACACGTTACGAAATTGACCCGGCAACCGGTGTCAAAGGCAGCACGATTGTCAACCTGGAGCGCGACCTGGCTCGCTCCCTTTCCCTGGTATCACTTCGTGTTATCGAAACTATCCCCGGGAAAAACTATATGGCGCTGGAACTCCCCAATCCCAAACGCCAAATCGTCCGCCTGACAGAAATTCTCAGTTCCAAGGTCTACAGCAATGAATCCTCCACCCTGACCATTGCGCTCGGCAAAGACATCGCAGGCAACCCTGTGGTTGCCGATCTGGCGCGCATGCCGCATCTTCTGGTGGCAGGGACAACAGGCTCCGGCAAATCGGTTGCCATCAACGCTACCATTCTTTCCTTGTTATACAAGGCAGACCCCAGCCAGGTCCGCATGATCCTGATTGATCCGAAAATGCTGGAACTGTCTATCTATGAAGGCATTCCGCACCTGCTATCCCCTGTCGTTACCGACATGCGCCAGGCTGGCCACGCACTGAACTGGGCAGTAGGCGAAATGGAACGCCGTTACAAACTCATGTCCCATGTCGGCGTTCGCAACCTGGCCGGCTACAACAACCGCATTGCCGAAGCCAAAAAACGGGACGAACCCATCACAAACCCCTTCTCCATTACACCGGATAATCCCGAACCCCTGGAAAGCCTGCCCAGCATCGTCATTATCATCGACGAACTGGCCGATCTTATGATGGTTGTCGGCAAAAAGGTAGAAGAACTGATCGCCCGTATCGCACAAAAAGCGCGGGCTGCCGGCATCCATCTTATTCTGGCAACACAACGTCCTTCGGTTGATGTCATCACCGGCCTGATCAAGGCCAACATTCCTACCCGCATTGCCTTTCAGGTCAGCAGCAAAATTGATTCGCGAACCATCCTGGATCAAATGGGTGCCGAAACCCTGCTGGGATTGGGCGATATGCTCTATCTGCCGCCTGGCACCGGCCTGCCGCTCCGTGCCCACGGTGCATTCGTTTCAGATGAAGAAGTTCAGCGCGTCGTCAACTACCTGAGGGAACACGGCCAGCCGGATTATGTCGAAGGCATACTGGAAGGCGACACATCGGAAGATGCTGCCGAAGCAGGGCAAGGCGGAGGAAACGGCGAAGCAGATCCCCTTTACGACCAGGCTGTAGCTGTGGTGCTGAAAAACCGCCGCGCCTCTATTTCCCTGGTACAGCGCCATCTCCGGATCGGATACAACCGGGCTGCCCGCCTGCTTGAGCAAATGGAACAAAGCGGCATTGTCTCGCCCATGCGAAGCAATGGTAACCGTGAAATACTGGTGCCTATCCAGCCCGATTAACCCGACAGGATACACTGCCATGAAAAACAACCGGATTACCTGCGTTTCACGATGGAAAACCTTCCTTTTCCTGGCCTCCCTCTGCTGCCTGCCGCTTTTGGCTCATGCTTCTGCCATTGTGCAATTCCGGCATTTTTTATCCGGCACCCGTTCTGCCCGAGGTACATTTGCCCAGGTACAGGTACGCCAGGAAAAAGGCGAGAAAATGCGCATGGGCACTCCCTCGTCAGGTACCTTTCTCTTCTCCAAACCCGGCAAATTCATCTGGGCCTACAAAAAGCCTTATGAACAAACTCTCCAGGCTGATGGCACTATGCTGTACATCTATGACAAAGACCTCAACCAGGTCTCCATGAAAAAACTGGGGAAAGCGCTGGGTGCCAGCCCGGCAGCTATCCTTTTCGGCAGTACAGATATCGAAAAAGATTTCACCCTCTCCGAAAAAGGAGAACGGGACGGCATGGAATGGATGGAAGCCAAACCCAAAAACCATGAAAGCACTTTTCAATCCATTAATATCGGCATGAAAGAAAACACACCGGTTGCCATGGAACTACATGATGCAATGGGGCAGCTTTCCCTGATCCGGTTCACAAAATTTGAAAAAAACCCGCCACTCAAACCGGATACCTTCCGGTTCGTCATGCCCAAAGGCGCAGATATTTTTGAAAACTGACCCGGCCAGTCTGGCCTGGTTACTTCCCGTCTGCCATCAACAAAACAACGGCATGGGCAGCCATCCCCTCTTCCCTGCCCAGATAGCCAAGCCGTTCATTGGTTTTGGCCTTGATATTGATTCTTTCTGCCAAAACAGCCATATCCTCTGCCAAATGGCGGCGCATGGCAGGAATATGCGGCGCCATCTTCGGTTGTTCTGCAATAATGGTGGCATCCACATTGCCCACTGTATAACCGGCTGATCTTGCCAACGCAACGGCCGCCCGCAAAAGTACCCTTGAGTCTGCATTGTGATATTTGGGATCCGTATCAGGAAAGTGGGTACCGATATCGCCCAGCCCGGCTGCCCCCAGCAATGCATCAGTAATGGCATGCAAAAGCACATCCGCATCCGAATGTCCCATCAACCCCAGCCTGTGCGGAATCGTTACCCCGCCTACCACCAGTTTACGTCCTTCAACCAGTGCATGGCAGTCATATCCCTGTCCGACACGATACAGCAACCGTTCCATCAGTCTCATTCTCCAGCATTCTTTTTGCCCGTACGCCATGCCAGGAACATTTCCACTACTTCCAGATCCGCCGGGCGGGTAATCTTGCTGTTGCACAAGTGCCCCTCCACCAGCCGGGGAGAAAATCCCATTGCCTCAACCGCACCGGCTTCATCTGTTACTTCGTGATGTTTTGCCAGAGCTTCAAGCAGCAAGCCATAGCGAAACATCTGGGGCGTCTGCGCCAGCCATACCCCTTCCCGGGGAATTGTTTCCACTTGGGAAAACCGTTCGCGTTTTACTGTATCCGCAACCGGCAGAGCCAACAAGCCGCCAACAGGATGATTCCCCGCCTCCCCAATCAGCCGCTCAATCAGCTCCGGTGTCAACCCGGGCCGGGCGGCATCATGTACCAAAACCCAATCTGTGGGAAGAAGTACCTCAGCCATTGCTTTAAGGCCCTGGACAACAGAATCACGCCGCGTAGCGCCGCCGCAACGCAACAATACTACTTTTTCTTCCGGCAGCCTGACAGCACCGGAAACCATATACCCGTCAATCCAGGCATCATCCGGACTGAGCACAACATAAACCCGCCTGATGTGGGGAGAAGCAGCCAACGCCTCTATAACATGCTGCAAAACCGGCTTTCCCGCCAGCGACAAATACTGCTTTGGCAAAGCAGCGCCCATGCGCTTCCCGACTCCGGCGGCAGGAACCAGCGCATAATAACGAGGCAAATTCAGGGAAGGTAAATTCTCCGGCATAGGAAAGCCACTGACGATAACCCGTCAATCAATTATAATGACATAATTAACAGGACTTTCCTATAGGACGAAACGGCCGCGCGGCCTGGTTCGTCTTTTTTGTTTTTATGCCAGCAGACTTCAGCAAATTTCTCCCCCGTCCCGGCCAACGCTATGCCCTGCCCGCCCTGCATGGTTCGGCTGATGCGCTTGCCGTCATGCTGGCTGCAACCGAGCTGAAAAAACATAACCGGATGCTGGTCGTGGTAACCGCCCGCGCCGCCGACGCCCGCAGGATGCTGGAAGAAATTCCCTGGCTTGACACAAACCGGGAAAATCCACTGCGCTGCCACCTTTTGCCAGATTGGGAAACCCTGCCCTACGACACCTTTTCCCCCCATCAGGATTTGGTATCGCAACGCCTGGCAACCCTGTATGAAATCGGAAACAGCCGGTGCGATATCCTCCTGGTTCCGGCTACCACCGCTCTCTTGCGGCTTGCTCCCCCCTCCTTTCTGGCTGCCTATACCTTCTTTTTCAGGCAAAACGAAACGGTTGACGAAGCCCGCTTGCGCGCCCAGCTGACACTGGCCGGATACAACCATGTCTCCCAGGTCGTCTCCCCTGGTGAATACGCCGTCAGAGGCGGCCTTATCGACCTTTTTCCGATGGGATCATCTCTTCCGTATCGCCTTGACCTCATGGGCGATACCGTTGAAACCATCAAAACCTTTGATGCGGATTCCCAGCGCTCCCTGTACCCGGTACAGGAAATGCGCATCCTTCCCGGCAGGGAATTTCCCATGGATGAAAATGCCCGGGCCTTCTTCAGGAGCCGCTGGCGCGAAGTCTTTGAAGGCGACCCAACGCTCTCGGTCATCTACCGAGATATTGCCTCCGGCATTGCCTCGGCCGGTATCGAATACTACCTGCCCCTTTTCTTTGAAGAAACCGCCACCCTCTTTCACTACCTGCCGGAGGACGCCGTTTTTGCTCTTGTCGGGAACGTGGACGAAGCCATTGACCGCTTCTGGACCGATACCCTTTCCCGCTATACCTTCCTGAAAGCAGACCGGGAACGGCCGCTCCTGCCGCCGGAAAAACTGTTTCTCAAAAGCGAGGATTTCTTTGTCCTGGCAAAACCTCATGCCAGATGGGCGCTCAAAACAGATGATACCGCTTCCGAACTATCTGCACCGTTGCCGGATATCACCATCAACCGCCGTGCTGACGACCCGCTTGCCAACCTGCGCGCCTATCTCAAGCGCAGCGGGAAACGCACCCTGATTTGCGCCGAGTCTGCCGGCCGCCGCGAAACCATGCAGCAGCTCTTTAACGAATGCGGCCTGGAAGTCGCGCCATGCGACAGCCACATTGATTTTCTCACTTCCGACAAACCGTTGATGTTTGGCGTCTCGCCGCTCCAAAGCGGCTTTTCCCTTGGCTATATTCTGGGCGACCTGAACTTTATCACCGAAACCGAACTGTACGCCAATGCAGGCAGGCGAACAGGTAAAAGACGCCAGGAAGGCATCACACAGGTTGAGCACATGGTGCGCGACCTTTCCGAACTCAAAATCGGCGATCCGGTTGTCCACGCCAACCACGGCATCGGCCGTTACCGCGGGCTGACCAGCATGGACATGGGAGAAGGGGAAACAGAATTTCTCCACCTGCAATACGCCAACAACACCGCGCTTTACGTTCCGGTTTCACAGCTGCATGTCATCTCTCGCTATGCCGGGACTTCTCCGGAAGACGCGCCGTTGCACGCGCTGGGATCAGGCCAGTGGGAAAAAGCCCGGCAGCAGGCAGCCCGCCGCATCCATGATACTGCGGCGGAATTACTTGACCTTTACGCCAGGCGCGCCATGAGAAAAGGCCACGCCTTCTCCGTTACCTCAAAAGATTACGAAGCCTTTGCCGACAGCTTCGGTTTCGAGGAAACACCAGACCAGGCAGCTGCCATTCGTGCCGTCATGGAAGACATGGCCTCAGACAAACCCATGGATCGCCTGATCTGTGGCGATGTAGGCTTTGGTAAAACAGAAGTTGCGCTTCGCGCCGCCTTTATGGCCGTCATGGGCGGCAAACAGGTCGCCCTGCTTGCACCTACCACCCTCCTGGCTGAACAACATGCCCAAACCTTTGCAGACCGTTTTGCCGACTGGCCGGTCCGCATTGCCGAACTTTCCCGTTTCCGTACGCCCAAACAGGTCGCCCAGACAATCAAGGCCCTCTCGGATGGCACGGCAGATATCGTCATCGGTACGCATAAGCTGCTTTCCCGCGATATCCGCTTCGCCCGGCTTGGCCTGGTCATTATTGACGAGGAGCACCGCTTTGGCGTCCGCCAGAAAGAAGCCCTGAAAACACTAAGAACCGATGTGGATGTGCTCACGCTGACCGCTACACCTATCCCGCGCACCCTTGGCATGGCGCTGGAAGGCCTGCGCAGCTTTTCCATCATCGCCACCGCTCCCCAGAAACGGCTTGCCATCAAGACTTTCGTCCGCAGTGAAAATGATTCCGTCATACGGGAAGCCTGCCAGCGTGAACTCAAACGGGGCGGACAAGTCTATTTTCTCCACAATGAAGTGGAAACCATCGAGAACCGGCGCGCCATGCTGGAAAACCTGCTGCCTGAAGCGTGCATTGGCGTCGCGCACGGGCAAATGCACGAACGCGACCTGGAAAAAGTCATGCGGGATTTCGTTGCCCAGCGATACAACATCCTGCTATGCACCACCATCATCGAAACCGGCATTGACGTTCCCAACGCCAATACCATGCTCATGCACCGGGCAGACAAATTCGGGCTGGCACAGCTCCACCAGTTAAGGGGAAGAATCGGGCGCTCACATCACCAGGCCTACGCCTACCTGCTCGTACACGATACGCAAGCCCTCTCCAAACAGGCACAGCGTCGCCTGGAAGCCATCCGCCAGATGGAAGACCTGGGCAGCGGCTTTTTCCTGGCCATGCACGACTTGGAAATCCGGGGTGCAGGCGAAGTACTTGGGGACGAGCAATCCGGCGAAATCCAGGAAATCGGCTTCCAGCTGTATTCCGATATGCTCAAAGAAGCCGTCCGCGCCATGAAAAAAGGGGAAGAGCCCGATTTTGATGCCCCCTTCCGTACCACAACCGAAATCAACCTCCACACTCCTGCGCTTCTGCCTGCCGATTATTGTGCCGGCATCAACGAACGCCTGTCCCTGTACAAACGGCTTGCCAGCAGCGAAACCCAGGAAACCATTGATGACCTGCAGGAAGAAATGATCGACCGCTTCGGCAAACTGCCGGAAGAAGCACAGGCACTTATCGCCACCCACCGCCTGCGCATCCTGGCCAAAGCGGCGGGCATCATCAAAATCGACGCCCATACAGAAGCCATATCATTCCAGTTCATGCCGGAACCACCCATTGATGCCCTGCGCATCATTGAGCTCATCCAGAAAGACCGGAATATCCGGTTAAATGGTCCCGAAAAATTGCGGGTAACCGCAAAAATGCCAGACCTCTCTTCCCGTGTTGCCCGAATCAAAGCCACCATCCGTGCGCTAACCGCACCTGCCTGACCTGATACCCGCTTAGCCCGCATCTCCCTCTCGGCAACCGAAAAATACCGGATAAATCAAATCCGGGGCATTCTGTCCGGTGCTGGCCTGTTTTTGCGGAACCAACCGCCTCATTGCCGGGTCACAGGAAAAACCTTACCAACCTGTTTGACTACCTTACGGAGATAAGCATGGATAATCTTTCCTACAGCATGGTCGTCGGTGTGTACCGCTCCCCCGAACTGGCCAAACGTGCCATCTACAGCCTGGTTGAAGACGGGCTTAAGCCCGAGCAAATCCACATCCGCTCCAAAACCGCCAATGATCTGGGCATCCCTACCACCGATGAAAATACCTTCGGACTGTACGGCAACGTCAAGGGCGACCTGGAAAACCTTTTTCATGGCATGACAGACGGCGACAGCGAAGCCCGCGTCATCAGCGAATATACCAAAGTCCTGGAATCCGGCCACACCATCATTTCGGTTGATACCGACAACGACGCCCTTGCCAACAAAGTCGCAGCCCTCATGAGCAAATCCGCTGCTGTAGCCAGCGACCACACAGCAACTTCCCCCGCAGAATCGGATATTTCCAATACCGGTTCCTGGGCTGGCGTAAAAATCTTCAAAAGCACCCGGGACAGCCTCTATGAAGGTCAAAAAAGCATGATGCACTAACCAGTGCCGGCACTTTACTTTACCCGCCAACAAGGAGGAAAACATGAACATGGAAACAGGAAACAACCAAAACCGGACTCAACAGGACATCCCGTCTGTAGTCACCCACCCTGACGAAAGCCTGAAAAAACTGGCTGCCGAAGAAGAAAGCGTTACGGAAAAAATACACGACAAATTTGAAAATGCAGCTGAATCAACCAAAGAAGCAGCCGAAGGGCTGGCTGAAAAAACAGCCTCAACCCTGCATAAAGCCGCAGGAAAAATCAGGGACTGGACTCACCACATCTAACCTTTTACCTCCTTTTCCCGAAGCAGGCCATGCGCCTGCTTTTTTATTCCTCATGCAGATAGCGGAGGAAACATGGCTTTCATCCCGCTTGCCATCATTTCAACTGCTACTGCCGTCAACAAAAATCCGGCCAGCCGCTCAATCACCTTCAGCATCGAAACCGGCAGCCTGCCCCCTCCACGGCTTGCTATCCTGAAACACAGCCAGGTCGCCAACCCTGCCGCCAACGGCGGAAACAGAACAGCCAAAAAATCCCGAGCACCCGCTATACGGGAAGTCGCCATCACATATGAAAGCGCGGCAGGCCCGGCCAGCAAGGGAATGCCGAGCGGAACAATAGAGGGGCCCGAAGCGGCATCCTCGGATTCATCCTGGGTATACTTTACAGAAGCGTTCTTGGCAACAACCATTGCCAGCGCTACCACAAACATGATAGCTCCGCCGCCTATCTGGATCGCCGCCAGGGAAACCCCCATAAAATTCAGGAAATGCAGCCCGAAAAGACCGCCGGCCAGCAAGGCAACTGCCACTGTCATCCCCAACTGGCGACTGTAACGATACCGGAAAAGCATATCGCAATCCCTGGTTGCTGCAACAAAAAGGGGAATAGCCAAAAGCGGATCAACCAGGGCCAGCAACGTCAATGTCTTCTTCAACACCAGGCCAATTTCGGCAAAAATATCTCCCGTCATATTCTTCTTCCTCCGACAGGAAAAGAGCTTACGCCTGCGGCCAAAACCGGTCTTGAGGAAAAGCGGCTTTTTTACGTTCATGCCGGGAAAACAGGAATAAGGGCAAATTCATCATGCACAAATGGAAACCACAGCAGAAATAGGCAAGAAAAAGGCAGAAAAACAGAATTCCCCCATCAGGTGCCCATGCTACGCTCTGATAACTGAATAAAAGTGGCAACCTCAAACCAAGAGAACCCATGAAAAAATTACTGACAGGCATCATCGCATTTATCTTCATTTCAGGGAGCGCTTCCATGGCTATGGCAAAAAACAGCAGCTGGGATAAAACTTTTGCAAAAAGCGATAAGGTAGAAGTGAAAAAAGTCAGCTTCAAAAACCGGTATGGTATTGTTTTGGCAGGAGACCTGTACACACCGAAAAAAAAGCCTGACGGAAAACTCCCCGCCCTTGCCGTCAGTGGCCCTTTCGGCGCCGTCAAGGAACAGGCATCCGGGCTCTATGCCCAGACCATGGCGGAACGCGGGTTTATCACCCTGGCATTCGATCCCTCTTATACTGGTGAAAGCGGCGGGGAACCTAGGCATGTCGCCTCTCCCGATATCAACACGGAAGATTTCAGCGCTGCAGTTGATTTTTTGAGCAACCAGAAAGAAATTGATCCGGAAAAAATCGGGATTATCGGCATCTGCGGCTTCGGCGGCATGGGGCTCAATGCAGCGGCAGCAGATACCAGAATCAAGGCAACCGTCACCTCAACCATGTACGACATGAGCCGCGTCAACGCCAATGGCTACTTTGACGCCATGGATAAAACAGCCCGTTACGAGCTGAGAAAGGCACTGAACAAACAGCGGACCGAAGACTTCAGAACCGGCACCTATGCACCCGGAGCAGGCCTGCCGGACAAACTCACAGGCGAAGAACCCCAGTTCGTCAAGGAATATTGGGATTACTACAAAACCCCGCGCGGCTTTCACAAACGCGCCATCAACTCCAACGGAAACTGGAACCAGACCTCTGCCCTGTCTTTCATCAACATGCCCATCCTGGCCTACAGCAATGAAATCCAAAACGCCGTCCTCATCATCCACGGCGAAAACGCCCACAGCCGCTACTTCAGTGAAGATGCCTTCAAAAAACTGAAAGGCGAAAACAAGGAACTGCTGATCATTCAGGGAGCAAACCATGTCGACTTGTACGACAACCTGGAAAAAATCCCGTTCGACAAAATGGAAAACTTTTTCCGGGCATATCTGAAGTAAACCGGTATACAGAAGAGGCGGTTTTAAGCCGCTTCTTCTTTACCTTGTGCCTACGGCTTGCGCAGCAAAGCAGCAAGCAAACGGCCCGGCATATTTTTGACAAGTGTGTAAATATCCGGCTCCAGCGCATCAATCGTATTTTTCAGCAGCACTCCCAGCTCCGTATCACCTTCCATAACCAGCCTGCGGCTGAAAAAAAGGGTATCGGCATCCTCTTTCCGTAAAGCCAGCAACATGAAATCGTGCGCGCAGGCACTGATAACCAAATCCGGCTTCTCAACATGCCGTCCGGCTACAAACCCGTTTCCTGCCCACAGGAAATTGAAATGCAGCCCCATATCCGTCACTGTCAGGCGCAGGAGCTTTCCGGCCAGCATAGACTGCATTTCCTCCGTGATAGCAGATTCCAGCAGCATATTGGCAGCAGAAGCAAACAACACCGAACCGGGATAGGATGGGGCCAGGGAGAACGCCTTTCCCAGCCAGTCAGGCACCTTAAAGGATTTCAGTTTCATCACTATTTTCCTTTTAATCACACCCTTTTACGCTTTACCATCCTGCCGGACATACGCCATACCGGGATAGCCATGCCAATACCCGTTGCATAATCCGGAAGAAGCCATCTTCTCCAAAGCACGAAATGCAATATCCGGTGTTTCCTTCCCAGCCAGAACGGCAGCATAAAGCCGGACAATCTCCGCCGTATTTTCCGGCTGAGGGCTGATGCGAACTATATCCACCCCCATTTTCTGCATAACAGGCAATTCACGAACCAAACAATAGATCCGGGCAGATTGCGTCTGGATACCGTTTATCACCAGAAAATCTTCCCCCTCCTGCGTTTTCAGGCACAGCCCCTCCGGATGCTCAAGACAACGAAAACCGCACTCATCCCGGGATAAATTGTAATGCCGGGCAGTAAAACAGCGCGCCGAAAATGCCAACGGCAAACGGCCATAGCCGAAAACCTCCACTTCACTGCCTGGCTGCCTTGACGCCATCATGCCCGCCAGGCCGTCCTGCCCCATCTCGACAGGCATCACCCACCGCCTGCCCCCCCATGCCGACATCAGCGCCCATGCCTGCGGATGACTGATATTCAGGGAAGCGCCCGCAATAAAACTTGCCTTTCCTGCAAGAAGGCGCACCGCTCCCATATCGTTGGCTTCAACCGGGAAAACACCGTTTTGTACAATCCGGCGCATCGTCTGGAGATGGGTATCCGATTCCAGCAACACCTGGGTAGAAAGAACCACTTCCTTGCCAGCTTCCTGAAGGCGGCGGCCTATATCAAGCCAGTCTTCCTCCCGCAGCGCATGGCGCTTGGCACAAACCGTCTCGCCCAGGTACACCACATCAACCGGCATATCCGGTACAGCGTCATAAAAACGGTAAACAGCCTCTTTCGGCCAGTAATAGGAAACAGGAGCCAGCGCCAGTCTCACCGTCATTCTCCCTAGCGTTTATTTCCAGGCGCGATGATACGCGCCCAGCGTATGCTGCGCCCCCTCGGCTACCTTGTTAAGCTGCGCCGTCCATGACGGATTAACCATATATTCCCCTTCCCCGGCAGACAGGCACCGGTCAATCGCTTCCCGCCAGACACGTGTTACCTGCCCTGCATAGGCCGGGCTGCGCTGGCGGCCCTCAATCTTGACAGCAGCAACCCCAATCTCCTTTAAGCGGGGAAGTAATTCCAGCGCATTCAGGCTGGCAGGCTCCTCAATAGCATAATAACGTTCTCCATTCACCTCAAAACGTCCTTTGCACAAAGTGGGATACCCTGCAAGCTCTCCTTCGGCAAACCGGTTAACCAAAATACCGTTTAGGCGGGATTCCAGTCCGTCAGGAGAAGATTGCCAGCGCACAGCCTTTGCAGGAGAACAAACGCCGCTGTGATTAGGTGCCTCGCCCGTCACATAGGAAGAAAGCGCACAGCGGCCCTCCACCATCACGCACAGGCTGCCAAAACCAAACACCTCGATTTCCACTTGCGTATGTCTGATAACCTGGGCTATCTGGGCGACAGACAACACCCTGGGAAGCACTGCACGCACAATGCCAAAACGCTCCCGGTAAAAATTGATTGCTTCATAATTGGTTGCCGAAGCCTGGACAGAAAGATGCAAACGCAAATCAGGATACCTTTCCGATGCGTATTGCATCAGGGCAAAATCCGCCACAATCAGGGCGTCAACCCCGGAAGCAGCAGCCCGGTCCACCGCCTTTTGCCATCGTTCCCAGCTTCCGGGCACAGGGTAGGTATTCAAGGCCAGCAACACTTTCCTGCCATGCCGGTGCGCATAATCAATTCCCTCGGCAAGCGCTGCCTCTTCAAAATTGAGGCCTGCAAAATTCCTGGCATTCGTCGCATCCCTAAAGCCAAGATACACACAATCGGCACCATGATCGACAGATTGCTTCAGGGCAGGCAAGGTACCAGCAGGGCAAACCAGTTCCATAAACTTTCAGGATGCCCGGCATAACCGGACTCCATCAAAAAAGAAAAAATGATAACGATGATTATGACAGCTTAAACTATCATGAAAAAGCAGACGTTAAGATAATTTCATTCCCGGAAGACCCCGTTGGCAAAATGGGTATAATCGGAGAAAGCGCTTTTTTGTACTGCCAAGATCAGGAGCACCGACATGTCTTTCAAACTGCCAGGATCGCGCCTTGCCAAAATTGCCGTCCTAGCTGCCATAGTCGCTGCTGTCGGCGCGGCGGCATGGGCTTTTCTTCGCCCGCCAGCCATACCGGAAGGCTTTGCTTACGGTAACGGCAGGCTGGAAGCGACCGAAACCGCCATTGCCTCCAAAATACAGGGAAAGATCGTTGAAGTACGCTTTCGCGAAGGAGCCGATCTGAAAGCAGGCGAAATAGCAGCCGTGCTGGATGGCGAGGATGTCAAAGCCCGGTTGCGTGCTGCCGAAGCCGACCTCATCCGGGCTCAAGAAGCAGCACGCGAAAGCCGCGAAAACGTCAAAACCGCCCAAAGCGAACAGGAACTGGCTGTCGTCACCTACCGGCGGACAGAAGAACTGATCCGGAAAAACTTCATCTCAAAGGCCCAGCTGGACAAGGACAAAACCACCCTTGACACCGCTGCTGCCAACCTGGCTGGCGCACGTAACCGCGTAAGCGAAGCCGATGCCGCTGTTGAATCCGCACAAGCCAATGTGGAGGCCCTCAAAGTCGGTGTGGACGACACCCTGTTGCGTGTTCCGGTTGACGGCCGCGTCCTGTACCGCCTGGCCGAACCGGGGGAAGTCGTATCCGCAGGCGGACGCGTCCTTGCCATGATCGACCTGTCCGATATCTATATGTACATTTACCTCAACACAGAAGAAGCCGGAAAAGTCGTCATCGGTGATGCAGCCTGTATCATGCTGGATGCTTTGCCCAATGTCCCTATTCCGGCCCATGTTGCCTTTGTCGCCCCAAAAAACCAGTTCACCCCCAAAGAAGTGGAAACCCGCGAAGAACGAATCAAGTTCATGTTTCGCGTCAAGCTCAAAATAGACCGGGAATGGCTTGATAAAAACAGCCATATCGCCAAACCGGGCATGCCCGGCATCGGCTGGGTCAGAATCCGGCCTGGCGCACCCTGGCCTGCCAACCTGCCAAAGCTCGCAAGGTAACTCATGACCGGTTTGACTGCAGCCCGGCTTAAGGAAGTCAGCCTGCACTACAAGGCGGCAACGGCCTTGGATAATATTACGGTAGATATACCAGGTGGCTGCATCGTTGGCTTGATCGGTCCGGATGGCGTGGGCAAATCTTCCCTTCTGTCCCTCATTTCCGGCGCACGCAAACTCCAGAAAGGTCATATTGAAGTCCTCGGCACCGATATCAGCAGCGAACCCGACAGGAGACGCCTGCTTCCCCGGATTGCCTACATGCCGCAGGGCCTGGGGAAAAACCTCTATCCCACCCTTTCCGTAGCGGAAAATATTGATTTTTTTGCCCGGCTTTTTGGTCATGCAAAAGAAGAACGCCGCGCCCGCATTGATGCGCTTACCGAAGCCACCGGCCTTGCCCCGTTCAAGGATAGGCCCGCCGGCAAACTCTCCGGCGGCATGAAACAAAAACTGGGATTATGCTGCTCGCTCGTACACGACCCGGATCTTCTCATCCTGGATGAACCGACAACCGGCGTGGACCCCCTCTCCCGCCGCCAGTTCTGGGAACTCATCAACTCCATCCGCGAAAAACGCAGCCAGATGAGCGTGCTGGTCGCCACCGCCTACATGGAAGAGGCAGAACAATTCGACTGGCTGGCTGCCATGTATGCAGGAAAAATCATTGCAACCGGCACAGCCGGGGAAATGAAATCGCAGGCAGGAACAGATACCCTAGAAAAAGCCTTTATCCATTTCCTGCCGGACTCACGCACACAAAACTACCAGGAACTAGTTATCCCGCCCCTGGAAAAAACCGGCGACAGCTGGGCCATCGAAGCCGAAGGGCTGACCCAGCGTTTCGGCGATTTTACCGCCGTCAATAATGTCAGCTTCCGGATTGCAAAAGGCGAAATATTCGGTTTTCTGGGATCAAACGGCTGCGGCAAAACCACCACCATGAAAATGCTTACCGGCCTGCTTCCTCCCACCGAAGGCAGCTCCCGTATCTTTGGCAAAGTCGTGGATGCCGCCAATCTGGAAAGCCGGCGCGATGTCGGTTACATGTCGCAATCCTTTTCCCTGTATGGCGAACTGACCGTCATGCAAAACCTGGATTTGCATGCCGCGCTTTTCCACCTGCCGCCAGAAAAGAAAAAAACGCGGGTAGCCGAACTGGTCGCACGGTTCGGCCTGGAACCCTACGTTGATTCGCCGGCAGAAAAACTTCCCCTTGGCATCCGGCAGCGCCTTTCCCTTGCTGTCTCCGTTGTGCACGAGCCCCGGCTGCTCATCCTGGACGAACCCACCTCGGGCGTAGATCCGGTAGCCCGCGATGAATTCTGGCGTTACCTCATCCAGATGTCGCGCGAACAAAACGTCACCATTTTCATCTCCACCCACTTCATGAACGAGGCCGAACGATGCGACCGCATCTCGCTCATGCACGCCGGCACAGTTTTAGATAGCGGTACGCCCAAGGCCCTCCAGGAAAAACGGCAGGCTGCCACCTTGGAAGAAGCCTTCATCGCCTATCTGGAAGATGCCGCCGGCAAAGACGAACCGGTATCCTTCCAGGAAACCACTCTGGAACCGCATACTGAAACTGCTGCGCCTCCTTCCTCTTTCAGCCTGCAACGCATGCTGGGATACGCCTTCAGGGAAAGCCTGGAACTCAGGCGCGACCCTATCCGGCTCATCTTTGCCCTTTTAGGCTCTGCCCTTTTAATGTGCGTTCTAGGCAGCGGCATTTCCATGGATGTGGAAGACCTGAAATTCGCGGTATACGACCAGGATCAGTCACCCCAGTCGCGGGATTACATCGACAATCTCGCCGGATCACGCTATTTCATCCGGCAAAAACCCATCCAGAGCGGCCAGGAACTGGAACACCGCATGAAAACCGGCGAACTGTCGGTTGCCATTGAAATTCCTCCCGGTTACGGACGTGACCTGCTGCAAGGCCGCCGGCCGGAAATTGCCGCCTGGGTGGACGGCTCCATGCCATACAGGGGAGAAACCATACGGGGATACATCGTCGGCATGCACCAGGAATACCTAACCCGTCTGTCCCGCGAAACAACCGGGTTAACCGCCACACAACCTGCCCAGATGGATTTACGCTACCGCTACAACCAGGATTTCAAAAGCATCTATGCCATGGTGCCTGCCGTTATCCCGCTATTGCTGACCCTGATTCCCTCCGTACTGGTCGCACTTGGCGTCGTCCGGGAAAAAGAACTGGGCTCCATCACCAATTTCTATGTCACCCCCACCACCAAACTGGAATTTCTCCTGGGCAAACAAATTCCCTACATTATCATCTCCATGCTCGGCTACTTCATCATGATGGGCCTGGCCGTTTTCCTTTTCAGGGTTCCCTTAAAAGGCAGCTTCCTCGCGCTGACTATCGGTGCCTTCTTTTACGTTGTTGCCACCACCGGCGTCGGGCTGGTCATCTCCACCTTTACCCCTACGCAAATATCCGCATTGTTTGGCACCGCCATTTTGACCATGCTCCCCACCACGCAATTTTCCGGCCTGACGACACCGGTCGGCTCGCTTGAAGGGGGTGCCTACTGGATCGGGCAATGCTTCCCGGCATCCTACTTTCTGGTACTAAGCCGCGGCGTCTTTACCAAAGCACTCTTTTTTCCGGAGCTGATAGGCCCCATCCTCACACTGGCCCTCTTTTTCCCTGTCAACACCTTCATTGCCTGGCTCTTGCTGCCCAACCAGGAAAAGTGAGAACATCATGCAAACACGCTTTTGGAACATCTACAATCTGGGCATAAAGGAATTGCGCAGCCTGCTGGCAGACAAAGCCCTTCTCCTGCTCATCATCTGGGCCTTCACCGGCGGCATTTACAGCGCTTCCAAAGGCGTATCCAAAGAACTGAAAAACGCACCCGTTGCTATCGTAGATCAGGATCAGTCGCAGCTCTCACGCCGCTTTCCCTATGCGCTGACACAACCCTATTTCAAAAAACCTGCCCTCCTCGCCCCAGATGAAGTGGATGAGGCCATGGACAAAGGGTTTTACTCCTTTTCCATCATCATCCCGCCCAGCTTTGAAAAAGACCTGCTGGCCGGCCGCAACCCTGTCATCCAGGTCAACATCGATGCCACCGTCATGAGCCAGGCCTTCATCGGGGCAGGCTATATCCAGAACATCCTCACAACAGAAATCAACGAACGGCTGAACCGATCCTACGAAACCGCTTCCACACCCATTAACCTGGTCACCCGCGTCAGGTTCAATCCCAACCTGACCGGATACTGGTTTGGCGGCGTCATGGAAACCATCAACAACATCAACATGCTGACCATCATCCTGGTCGGCGCAGCCTATATCCGGGAACGGGAACACGGCACCATTGAGCACCTCCTGGCCATGCCGCTTGTCCCCATTGAAATCATGGCCTCAAAAATCTGGGCTAACGGGCTGGCTGTCCTGATCGCTGCCACCGTCTCGCTGACACTCATTATCCGGCTTCTCCTGAAAGTCCCTATCGCCGGCTCCATTCCACTTTTCATTGCGGCCGCCGCTATCTACCTCTTCTCGGCCGGCGCTATCGGCATCTTTTTAGGCACCATTGCGCGTTCCATGCCCCAACTCGGGCTGCTGATCTTTCTCACCATCATTCCCATGCAAATGCTTTCCGGCGGCTCCACCCCGCAGGAAAGCATGCCTGCCGCCATGCAATACCTGATGACAGTCGTTCCCATCACCTACTTTGTCCGCCTGGCGCAGTCCATCCTGTACCGTGGTGCAGGGTTGGCCATTGTCTGGAAAGACATGCTCATCATGGGCCTGATCGGCATCGTCTTCTTCATGGCCGCCCAGGCACGCTTCCGCACCTCCGTTGCCCAGGCCGGATAAACGCCGGCCCGGCAAGCCTATTCGGGAACCAGCATCACCGGTTCCCAGCCGTAAGTACCGTCCCCGTTAGAATGAATCCTGCCGATACCGGGATACGGCAGATGCGCGCCTGCCGTCATCCATTTATATTTGGCGGCAAGATTGAACACCTTGTAGCGCGTCAGCGTCGCCTGTTCCCGGTCCACATCAAATTCCAGCGCCACATCCGGCCGTGCAAACTGCACGTCATAGCTGATAACTACATCCCCCAGCACAAAAAAACGCGCATCTCCGGATTTAACGACAAACATCGTATGCCCCGGCGTATGGCCTGCCGTAGTAATTGCCCGAATCCCCGGCACAACCTCGTCCTTGTGGCGGAAAGTCCGCCACTTTCCCGCCTTCCGATAAGGCAAAACAGAAGACTGGGCCATTTCAAACGCCTTCTTCATAAAAGCAGTCTTTGCCTCCCCGGCCAGTTTGGCAGAAAGCCAGAAATCACTTTCCTGCTCATTCACATAAACTGTGGCGCGTGGAAAAAGCATCCTCCCTTCGGCATCGGTCAGCCCGCCAGCATGGTCGCCGTGCATATGGGTCAAAAGAATCACATCCACCTGCTCCGGCTGATAACCCGCCGCCTTCAAATTGGCAATAAGCCTGCCCCTTTGCGGCCCGAAAAGCGTCCCGCAGCCTGCATCAATCAATACCAGATGATCCCCCGTATTGACCAGATACATATTAACAGCCATCTGCACCTTGTCGCCGTCAATATAATGCTTTGCCAAAAGCTGCTGCAACTCGGTTCCCGACGCATTTGACATCAGCGCCGTATCCACCTCCAGCACCCCGTCAAACAGCGCTGTAATCTCAAACTGGCCATGCATCACCCGGTAAAAACCAGGAACCTGCCTTTGCGCCATCGGCACTTCTGCCCGAACTGCTGTCATCCATCCCGACACCAGCACTGCCAGCGCCAGAACCAGGCTGCGCCAATACCGGCCTGAAATTGCCTGCATCACATCCTCCCCTGTCTGCACTTTCCAACCCAACGCCCCGAAACCCATGCTCCCGAGCTGCCGGACAAAACCATTGTAGCATCAAACCTTCCCAGCCCCGGTTCAACAGCATCCTCTTCGGCATACCGGATACAGTTTCCCTGCCGGATAAGCCGGCTTTGTGCATGCATCCCCAAAAGCAATACGTCACCACATTATTTGCTGATAAGTTGCTCTCCCGTCCCTGTTCATGTTTTCCCTGAATACGGTTTGGGATATAGAAATCACCGCCTCACGATGACGGGCTGCATTCAGGCAAACGGCATGAATTTTTTTAGTAACAGGATAAAAACAGTACAAAAATGCAACCTCCGGATAAAACAGAGAAACGAAAACGCCGCTGACTATTGATGCTGCCAGCGGACATATATGGAAGATACTTCCCACTGTCCAAAGGGGTTGTTTTCAAACGCTTTCGCGATTTTCCTGTAAAAGAAAATCCAGTTTGTCTTTGACGGCCTGCCGGGCAATCCTGTCCATTTGCTCTACGGTCTTCGGTCCGCCAACAGATGCCAGGGCATAAGGATCATTCAGGGCAACATGGGTATCTGTCAACATGGCCCAAAGCTGCCGGTGAGTCCACTGACGCTCCTTTACCGGCATACTGGAATCGTAGTAGTCAGACCAGTCGCACAAATACTTGCCGGAAATAAACGCCAGGCTATTAATCGGAGCTGAAACAGCCTCCTTATAAGCAGCCGCATAATAATCTTTGATCGTGTTTTCCTGCTCTGTCAATTGTCCTATATAGGATTCAAAATAGGTTTTGGTAGCAATAGTGCCATCCGGATCAACAGACCAGTAGGGGTCAACCTCCAGCGGCTTCTGGTTTTCACTCTGCCACTGTTCAAGCTGGCACATGAAATCCTCTTTTGTCATGCATCCCAGTTGAGCCGCCACCTTATCAGCCAGCGCTTCGCCAGAAACTGCGGCCTGCCCTTCCTGGGACAAGGTAACCTGATCGCAGCCTGAAACAGATTCTGTTGCCGCCTGTTTTTCTCCCGGCATGGCAAAATGTGCTGTACGGTATGCAAAGACCTGATGTGCTCCCGGATTGAACGTAATATCCATTAAAAAAACTTTTTTAGTTGACGACTTGTTATTACGGCAATTCCACACAAAACTTGAAAAACTCCCCCGAAAACATGCGCATCATACTGTGAATCATCCATTGGTTACTTTTTCACCGTCCTGGCCGCTCTTTTGCAAAATTCCTACCCTCCGGCGGGAAAGTATTTGAAACAGATCAAAAAGGAACCGCCTCCTTTGCGCCAGGTCAAATTCCGCACAGGAACAACCATTTTTTCCCACGCTCAAAAAATACCGTCACCCGGCAGCCCTAAACGGCCCGCCCGGAAAAACGGGAAAAAAGCTTTCCCGCCTTTTTTACAACCACATCAAGGAACCCGCCATGCAACACCTTACCGTCATGATGCCCCTCGTCAAAAACTGCTCCGTCACCCGCTGTGCCTATAACAACGAAAACCGGTGCCATGCAAAAGCCATTACCGTTGGAGACGGCCAGTGCCCCGGCTGCGATACCTTTCTGGATATGCCCGATCCTTCATCCCATGCACACCAGCCGGGGTGTAGAGCCGGCGTTGGCGCCTGCAAGGTAAGCAGCTGCAAATTCAATACAGATTACGCCTGCATGGCAAACAACATCAGCGTTGCCATCCCCGGCAACCGGGCACTTTGCGCCACCTACGCCCCACGCTGACTGCTTTTATTCCTGCCCCGTACTGCGCATTCTCTTCCCTGCGCTGCTGGGGCAGCCGCCACCTGGCCCTCCCCCCTTTTCAGATACAAACGGCTCATATATACTGTAATTATTTACAGTATATATTACTTGCCATGCGCCAGAAGAAAAAACTTGCCGGAAAAAGACAGAAAAAACCGGAAATTCTCACCCGCTCCGGAAACCGTTTTTCCTTCTCCAATCCCGGCACCTATTGTTTCGAGATAGAAACAATTGCCCATGCCCTTTCCCAGTTATGCCGCTTTACCGGGCATACTGATGCCTTTTATTCGGTAGCCCAGCACAGCGTACTGGTCAGCCGTCTTCTTCCTCCCGATATGCGCCTGGCCGGGTTATTGCACGATGCCGCAGAAGCCTTTGTTGGCGATATGACCCGGCCGCTTAAAGAACAGTTCCCTGCCTATCGCCGGATGGAAAAAAAGATCGAAAAAGCCCTCTTACGGCAATATGGCCTGCCATTTCCTTTGCCCTATGAAATCAAAAAGGCCGATCTGGCGCTCCTGGCAACCGAATTGCGCGACCTGATGCCGCAAGGAAACTTCCGGCAGAGCTGTTCAAAAGATATTCGTCCCATGCAAGAAACCATCATCCCCTGGGAACCGGCTGTTGCCAAAAAACAGTTTCTCGCCTGCTTCAATCAGCTGACAGGCTATGGCTGCTAATGAAGCAGCCACTTCATCCGCCCGGAAGCCGGCCTAAGCCGCTTCCCCGGCGAATCGGCATATTCATCGTCCTCGCTGCCTGGCTCGGCATCATCCCCGGCAGACAATGCCTGCTTTTTCCCCGAAACCTGCCCGGCAATCGCATGGGCTGCATTAAAAAAGGCACGTCCGCCCAATTCCTGCAATACCATATGGATATCTGCTGTTTCCGGCACAACCCGGGAAACCGAAAATGAAAATGGCTCATCCGCCTGCACAGCTCCCTCAAGGCCGGTTATCCGGTAACGACCCGAGAAAATAACCTCCGCACGGGTACGCCGGGTTTTCCCGGTACTCACCGGCACACCCACCTTTTCCTCATATTGCAGCACTTTCCCGGCAAGCACATAACCCTTCGGCCTGTCCGCCTGTTGTGCCGCATTTTTCCCTGCTGCAATTCCCCCGCCTGCTTGCGCCTTTTCAGCTTTTTCCGCCTCTTTAACCATCTGCATCAGCGCATCTTTTTCTATTTCCTCATTCCCGGCTGCTTCAGGTACCTCTCCAACATCTTCCTCAACCTCGGTAACTGTCTCGCCATCAGGTAATGCTGCCTCCCGGGAAAACTCCTCTTCCGGCAGCGACACCGCTTCCACACGGATACCTGCCGCCTCCAAAGCTGCCAGCAGCTGCCGGTAAAAAGCTGAAGAAAAGCGCGCTGCTTCCTCCTCTGCCCCCTGATAAGCCGCCTGCGGAAAAACAAAAGGGCGCACTTGCAAAAGCGCGCCCTCCGGAAGCGATGCCGCCGTGGCAAGCGGCCAAGCCGCTATTCCCGCCAGACAGAAAAACAGCTTCTGGAACCATCCTGCCCGCATTGGCCTGTCCCTTTCCTACCAGCCAATAGCCGGCTTTGTGGTACGCTTGCGAATCTCCTTCTCGTCCGCCCACTTGATCTCGCCGCTTTGCGGATCAGTCAGCTCAAGCGTAATCTGGAAATACACATCACCCACACTCTTTGTCCGTTTCCTGATAGAACGCACCGAACCGGTAATAATATAATCCGCATCCATCATCAGCTTGTTTTCGCGCCGTTTCGTTGCCAGCTCGTTCAGGTCGCGTTCCTCAAAGACATCATCCATATTGCCCTTGTCGGCCAAAAAGCGAACCTGCCCCGAACGCAGCAGCCGGATACGGATTTTGTCCGTCACCCCCTTTGTATCAATATGCTCATCCGTATAATTCTTCACATCCCGCAGGCGCACCTTCGGCGGACTGGCCGCCTCGGCAATCCACCGGGAAGCCAAAAGAGACTGTGCCATACTTTCTGCTGTGGACTGAAGGTCGGTTGACCCCCATTGCGTCGTCACCGTCTCCACTGCCTGGGCATCCTCATAAACTACCTCGCCGTCCCCGGTAATACGGCCGGTCTGCGGGCCGCTGCAGGCGCAAAACAATACCGCCGCAACAGGTGCAATAAAAAGGAAAGCAGGCAATTTTTTCATGGTCTAGCTCGCATCATTGGAAATCAGGATAGTAAACTCCGCAGCGCCCGGCACAGTGGAACGCTCCTTAACAAAAACAGGCGTCTTGCCTTTTACTGTCACAGGCCGCCAGGAAGACTGCTCCAAAAGCACACCATCCTCGTCAAACCAAAGAACACGGTACACACTATATTGCACCGCATCATCGTCATCATTCACCAGCTTTGCCGTCACAACCAGAAAATCGCCATCTTCTTCCTTTTGGGTTGATTCCACCCTGACATCTTCATTATCCAGGTACTCATGGGTAGAACGGCCGCACGAAACCAGGAGGCCAAGGCAAAAAAGAGCAGGCAAAGCCTTAAGAACCCTAATAAGTGACATAATCCATCCTCATGCGGGAACCGGTAAAACAGGTCAGCATAATAATAACCCCCCGTATATCCTTCGGCAAGGTCAGGCTCTGCCGCTCCTTTCCCGCCCCGGCAACAATCGTGCTGCCTGCCGGAACCTGCCCCATGGCAATATATCCCTCATTAGGCAGCATTTCCCAGTTCCGCGCCGCATCCGACATGGCTGTCGTCCATAAATCCAGCAAAAGCGTCGTCAACGCCCCTGCCAGCTCGGCATAATCGCGCGTATCCTCGCTGGAATGCGCCCCGGCATAAACCGCAGCGGAAATCCCGGCCCTGACAGCAGCCCGGCTAATCGCAGAACCCATTTCAAAGCCAATCTCGTCCTGTAATGTCCGGTATGCCAGCCGGTCCGTATGAAGCAAAGGGTAAAAAACCAGTGGATCGCCGGTCAAAACAGCAGCCTCAGGCATTGCGCCCGGCAAAGCCCGGGCATAAGAAGGCAAATCCAGCAAAAAATAACCAATATGCGGCATTAAGACCCGCACTTGCTCTACCTGAAGAGAAGGCGCAAGTCCCCCTGTAGAAACAACCGTTACCTCCGTCATATTGGAAGGCGCAGCCGGAAGCATTGGCAATCCCGTATGTTCACTCTCGTCCGTTTTTTTCAGACGCTTTTTCTTGCCAGAAACATCCGGCGGCCAGGCCCCCCGGAAAAGACCGGATGCCCGATCATCCAGCGCTGCCGCCCGACGGGCGCTCACCGCCGCAGCCTGCTCATCCCCCGCCAGCCTGAACAGAATCGCCCCCAAAGTGTAGGAAAACGGTTCCTGATAACTGTTGACAAGACTTCGCACAGACTCATCCTTCAAAAGCTCTCGCATACTGTATTGCACCGGCAACTCCACTTCCTTGCCCCCTGCCGCCTTCAGGTTCTCCTCAATACGGGATTGGGATTCCTGCAACCAGAACTCCTGCCGCTTGTCCATCCGGCGCATCTCGACCGCCGCGCCGGTAAAATCTCCCAGCATCACATAATTAAGCGAATTGAGCGTATGTAAAAGCGAGCGCTCATACCCGGTGCCATAATAAGTTTTCGCTCCCCGCGAAAGAAGAATTGTGCCTGCCGTAGCCATGATTTCCCTTGCATTGATAATCGCGCGGGATTCATACTCCTCCAGCATTGCCAGTGCCTCATCATAGCGGCGGATAGAATCTGCCCACCGGCCCTCAACCTGAAGCAGGCGCGCCAGATTCAATGCCGTTGCGAATTCCCCCAAAGAGGCATGGCTTTCCTCCATGGCCTCCCGCAAATCGCTGATACGGCCTGAAGAAAAAGAAGCATGGATTTCCTGGGTCGGGATGCGGGAAGCACAACCCGAAAAAAGCAGGCAGACAAAAAGAAAGGCAATAGCTCTGGACATGGAAAAACCAATTTACCGTAATCCCTCATCCCTGACAAGCAGCGCCTGCCCCAACAACAGCAGCGGCAAAACAGGGGCATCTCTGGTATGCTATGGCATAAAGGGAAAAAAGGCTGTCGCACAGCACGTTCGGCCGAGATAATCAAAGGAGACGACATGTCGGAAAATACACTCAGAATTACCATACTGGTTGATAACGAAGCAAAAGAAGGCCTGGCAAAAGAACACGGCTTTGCCGCCTGGATTGAAGCGGGCCAAAAACGTATCCTCTTTGATACCGGCCATGAAGGCGCACTACAGGTTAATGCAGCCAAACTTGGCATCGACCTGTCCACAGCCGATACCCTCGTTATCAGTCACGGCCATAAAGACCACACTGGCACCCTGGACCGTTTTCTTGCCATCAACGACCATGCCGAACTGTACTTTGCCGGCCAAATTGATGCTGAACGCTACTGGTACAAGCCCGATCCGGATCGCTACGGTATGCCTGATACCTGCCGCAAAGCCTTTGAAGCCTTGCCTGCAAGCCGCCTGCATTCCCTTTCCGGTCCCCACTACCTGGCTCCCGGCATTGGCATCACCGGCCCTGTCTCACGCCTCTCCTCCTTTGAAGATACGGGCGGCACCTTCTATTTCGACAAGGAACGCGGCAAAGTTGATCCCATCGAAGACGACCAGTCCATGTGGTTTGAAACCGAAAAAGGGCTGGTCATCCTGCTGGGTTGCTGCCACTCCGGCCTGTCCAACACCATCGACTACATCCGCAAAGCCTCAGGCATCGAAAAAGTCTGCGGCGTCATGGGCGGAATGCACCTGCTCCAGGCCAGCGAAGAACGGCTGGAAAAAACCTTCAACATCATGCGCAGCTGGCAAGCCGAATTTCTCATCCCTTGCCACTGCACAGGCTTGCCCTCTGCTGAAAAAATGGCCAACGCCCTGGGTAACACCGTCAGCCACGGCTGCGCCGGGCTGGTAGTTGAAGCAGGCCGCCTCACCTAAAAAAAGCTTCCCCGCTTTCCTGCCCGTACCAAACCGGGCAGGAAAGCCCTGCTCTCTCATTTCCCCGCTCTTCACTATCCGCCTTGGGAACCTCGCTTTTTTTCGGCTGATACCTGCCAGCCCCAACCCTTGCCGGGCGACATCTGGTCTATACACCGGGCAATAAGCCAGGTTTTATCCTGGAATTCCAACTTCCTGAAAACACCAGCGCAATATATTCTTACAACAAACTATTCCGGCAACATCTAGATACCCTTGCCCATCTCATAAGCCTGTTGCATGGCAGCATTTCCCTGAATATCGCCTGGCGCCTCAACCCCGGCACCCAAAACAGCGCCTGTAAATTGGGCCTTTGAAAAACAGGAAACCCAGCCTTTTATTCCCTGAATGGCAATATCAGCCGCACGCGGATCGGCATCAGCTGCAGTGGATAAAAAGTAAATATCCCTGAATTGATAATCAGAAGCAAAAAGCGCGTTAGCCCTGTCGAGCATCGTTTTGAGCTGTCCCGACATACTGTAGTAATAAACGGGGCTGGCAAAAGCGATCACATCCGCATACTTCATCTTTTCAGTAATGGCTACTGCATCATCCCTGATAACACATGTCCCCATTTTCTGGCAAGCCAGACACCCCTGGCAAAATCGGATTGCCTTATCCTGCAAAGTCACAAACTCAACATGATGGCCCGCCTCCAAAGCTCCTTTATAAAACTCCCGCGCCAGCAATTCGGAATTACCGTTTCTTCTCAAAGTTGACGAAATAACCAATACCTGCTTCGCCATATCACTCCCCTTTTCCAAAAAAAACTTCCCTCACACTTTCATCATATCCCTTTACATTAAAAACACAGCACCTTACGGCTTCTGAGAAACACCTCCTTCCATCCTGTAGGAATAACCCACCATCAAAAAACCTTGCGAGATTTTTTATTATAAACAGGGCGGTTTTTATCTCCCCATTCGCACAAGGCGAATAAAATAGGAAGCAATGATTTCCCTTTTTCTGACAAGCTGTACTCCACTTTGGGAGGAATTTGCGGATAAGCAGTCCGAATAATCAAACCATCAGCTTCCATTCCTTTCAAGGTTGAACTTAACATCTTGAAAGAAATTTTCCCAATCAGCCGGTACAACGCATTATGGCGCAAAACCTCAAATTCACCCAGCCAATAGAGAATAATCATCTTGTATTTCCCGCCTATAATAGATAGGGTATAACCAAATCCTGTATTTTCTATATGCGTATCCGGCGTGATACAATTCTTCATCTTATACTACCCTAAAAGTAAGTATTGCTTTTTATATTTTATACTTTTATACTTTCCGCATCAAGAATTAGCTATAAGAAAGCTGAATAAAAAACTTTATGAGTTTACACAATGACAAATACATCTACTAAAAAGTCAATTCATATCAACAAAATGCTTGCATAAAAGATAACTAATAATAAACGAAACAACTATTTCGATTTTGGATCTGTAAAAAAATACGTTTAATCTTTATTTGGAAGCCGGAAGAAAGGGAAAAGCGTCCTTATAAAATCGGCATTCCATAAGAACGCTATCATTTTGGCAGAACAGGCGGCGAACTTTCCGGCGTTTCAATCCAAGGGCTCTGTTTGACTATATAGATAAAGTGCCTGATTTAAGAGCAGAAATCACAATGATTGATATCACAGAAGACATTGCCATACCAAAATAGAATCCGAAAACTGGAATAGGGAAAAATATACAGACATGTTTCTGCTGGTTAAAGATAAAACCGAATGGAAAATTTTAACTAAAACTTTTTATACGCCCCCATAAATAAACGGATATAAAATGCAAAAATACTGCCTTTCATGCTTATTCATCCTAGGTGTTTCCCTGTATCTTACCAGTGCCGAAGCACAAATCATCCCCAAACAAGGCATCGTCCTTTCCGGCCAGGAAAAACAGGCATATATTGAGCAGCACACTTCACTTCTCTTTCATGAAAAAACAGCTGCCCGGGCAATGGAAGAAAGAAAATTTAAACTTCCTGAAAACTGGCAGCTGGAAACACTTAAAATAGGCAACGTTGATACTGAACAGCTGTGTACCACATATACAGACAGCAAAAGAATCATCCTTCAGTTCCACGGCGGCGGTTACATCTGGCCGCTGAATGACACACACCGGACACTGGCTGCAATCGAAGCTGAACTGGCAAAAGCAAAAAAGGCCTATATGATACATTACAGGCTTGCTCCGGAACATATTTATCCGTCAGCATTAAATGATGCGGTTAACGTATATAAAGCATTCCTGGCAAAAGGAATAAATTCCCGGAATATTATTGTCACAGGGGATTCTGCTGGTGGAAACCTGGCCGTAGCATTGGCTCTTTATCTGAAGGAACACAAGCTTCCGCAGCCTGGAATGTTGATTTTGGCTTCCCCTTGGACAACAATGGAAACAAACCTGCCCTCTCGCACTGAAAATTATGAAAAAGATTTAGTTCTCGGTAAAAATGATCCCGTAATGTACCAAGAAGTTGCCAACCCTTCGTATCAGGGAAAACACGATAGTAAAGATCCCAGGCTTTCTCCTGTTTATGCAGACTTAAGCGGACTTCCCCCAATGCTCATTCAGGTGGGCAGTTATGAACTATTCCTGGATGAGGGGTTCAGGCTGGCTGAAAAAGCGGCAAAAGATAATGTCAAAGTGACAATTACCTCTTACCCGGCAATGCCTCATGATTTTGCTTTAATCTTGCCTTCCTTGCAGGAAGCAGTCGATTCATTCAAGGAAATTAAAGACTTTATAGAAACAAACATGCAATAGGCCATGAAAATCTCTTGGGGATAAAAGAAAAAAACAAATACAGGCCGCTTTAAATCGTATACCTGTACTTCATACTGGATACGAAGCCCGCTTCTGAAAGAGAAAAAAACGGGTCTTTTTACGCAAAAGTCTGATTCACAGACAAAATGCTGATTGTTTTATGGTCGGGGCGAGATGATTCGAACATCCGACCCTCTGGTCCCAAACCAGATGCGCTACCAGACTGCGCCACGCCCCGCCGAAGGATAAAATAATAGCGCCTTCCGGCAGCAGGGTCAATCAAACAACACCTTCCCCCTGCCGGAAAATCCGTTCTCCTGTATCAGGCCGCCTCTGCCGCACAAACATCCGCAATCCGTTTAGCCATGGCATGCGCCGTTTCCTCATGCTCGGCCTCCACCATAACACGCAAAAGCGGTTCGGTTCCCGATGCGCGAATCAATACCCGTCCGCTGTTGCCCATTTCCCGTTCCACCCTGTCTTTTTCGCCCAGAACAGCCTTGTTTTCTTTCCAGTTAAAGCCCCGGGGAATCCGCACATTGATCAGCGTCTGCGGAAACAACCTGAGCTCGCGGCAATATTCGGAAAGCGTAGTCTGGTTACGCTGCAAAGCCGATAAAACCTGAAGAGCCGATACAATACCGTCCCCTGTTGTCTGCTTGTCCAGACAAAGAAGATGCCCAGAACCTTCCCCGCCCAGAATCCAGCCGCGTTCATGCAGCACTTCCAGCACATAACGATCGCCGACCGCCGCCCGCTCAAAACTGACGCCCATTTTGCCCAAAGCCACTTCCAGCGCCATATTGGTCATCAGGGTACCGGCAACCCCCTCGACAGCGCCCAACGCAAGCCTGTCCTTCACCATCAAATACAACAACTGGTCGCCATTGTAAATCTGGCCGTTTTCATCAATCATGACCACCCGGTCCGCATCGCCGTCAAACGCAATGCCGATATCCGCACCATGATTGAGTACCGTCTCCGCCAGCGCTTCAGGCGAAGTCGCGCCGCAGCCGTCATTGATATTTTCACCATTCGGCTGAATACCGATAGCAATCACCTCTGCGCCCAGCTCGTGGAAAACATGCGGCGCAATATGATAGGCTGCGCCATGCGCGCAATCCAGCGCAATTTTCATACCGCGCAAATCCAGCTCATTGGGGAAAGTACTTTTGCAAAATTCAATATAGCGGCCCTGCGCATCATCCAGCCGGCGTGCCTTCCCAAGCGCATCCGACATGGCGCAAGCCATGGGGCGCTCCATCATTTCCTCAATCTCGCGTTCCATCTCATCCGGCAGCTTGTTGCCGGATGAAGAAAAAAACTTGATACCGTTATCATCATAAGGATTATGGGAAGCCGATATAACAATACCGGCTGCTATCCGCAAGGCACGGGTCAGATAGGCCACCGCCGGAGTTGGCATGGGGCCGGAAAGCATCACATCCACGCCAGCGGCAGAAAGCCCCGCCTGGAGCGCCGCCTCCAGCATATATCCCGATATCCGGGTATCCTTGCCAATCAACACCGTTGGCTGGATAGCGGCAGTACCTGACCGGGTCAGCACCTTTCCTGCAGCATACCCCAGACGCATCACAAAATCAGGCGTAATCGGACTGATACCAACCCGCCCCCTTACACCGTCTGTACCAAAGTATTTCCTTGCCATTTGCCTGAACTGATGAGAAATAAACAGCGCACTATTTTACCGTGTTGCCCATCAGAAAGGGAAAAAACCGCAAGGGGCCTGTTTACTACACTATCATCCCCAAAAACACGTCAAAAGCAGAATATTCCTTATACATAAATTGTTTTTCTCTCCCTTTCCCCAAAGCAGAAAAAACGGCTTTCCAACCAAGGCAGTTCAGCATAAAATGAAGCCCTTTCAAAACAAAGCGGCAGCAAACCGCTTCCCGCATCAATCCCAAACAGAAGGAACCAACCGCATGTCTCTCTTGCACCGTGGAAAAACCAAAGACGTTTACAGCCACAGCGACCATACCATTGAACTCCGGTTTACCGACCGGGTTACCTTAAACGACGCAGGCGAAATTGATCCGGGCGGCAACAACGTTTCCGAATCACTCCTTGAAGGCCAGGGATTTGCCTGCCTATCCATGACATCTGCCATCTTCGAATACCTGGCAAAAAACGGCATCCCTACCCACATGGTTTCCTTCGACCTAGACAAACTTTCCATGATCGTGCGCAAAGCGGAAACCTTCAAACCCGGCTTGGAATGGGTATGCCGCTGGCGGGGTACCGGCAGCTTTATCCGCCGCTACCATACCGTTCCCGGCGTATCCGAAGGCATGGTGTTGCCCACCCCGGTACATGAAATCACCATCAAGGACGATAAAGGCGGCGACCCGATGATTGTGCCGGATTCCCTGGTCGCCCTGAAAATGATTACAAAAAACCAACTTGATGAACTCATTGCCTTAAATGCCAAAACCATGGCGCTCCTGCACGACCTGTACCGGCAAAAAGGACTGGAACTGTGGGATATTAAAATCGAATGGGGCAAAGACGCACAAACCGGCAAACTCATGTTGATTGATGAAGTCAGCGCCAACGGCTGCCGGGCCTTTGATGAAAAAGGCAACCGCATTACCGGGCAAGCCCTCTCCGCCTGCTTCCGGAACTGATAGCCTTTGCTGCATCAGTCCCGGCTTCATAAAAAATGGCTGGTACAAACCAGCCATTTTTTTACATTCTTGCAGTTCTTTCGCTGCGCTCAATCCTCCAGCATCTGGCTGATGCCACGGCTGGCAATACTCGGCTTGGGCAATCCCAGCCGCTTTCGGGTCTTGTCTGCCTTCTTCTGCCATTTACGCCCCTGATCAGGATCTTTCGGCTGCCCCAACCGCCCGAAAAAATAAACTTCCGCCAGTCTTTCCATAGCGGCAATACTGCCATTCTCTGCCGCCTTCCGATACCACTCAAACGCTGCCTCGGGATTTCCCGGCGCATCATCCCCCAAATCATAAACACGCCCCAGATTATACTGGGCAGTCGGATACCCCATTCCTGCCGCTTCCTTCAAAAGAAGCAAACTTCTTTCCGGCTGCCTTTCCACCCCCATCCCTTTTCCGTAGATAATCGCCAGGTTGGACATGGCACACGCATTTTTCTGGAGAGCGCCCTTTTCCAGCCATTGGCGCGCCCGTCCATAATCCTTCCTCCCCCCCAGGCCTTTCATCAAAAACCGGCCCATCTGGCACTGAGCCACGGCATCTCCCTTTTCAGCGCCCTTGAGAAACCAGCCTGCAGCCTCCCGATTATCCCGCACAACACCGTTACCCTCGGCATAAATCAGCCCAATCCGGGTATAACCTGCAGCACTCCCGTAACCGGCTGCCTTCTCATACCAGGAAAGCGCCGCCTGAATATCCTTGTCAACACATTCGCCATTCTGGTACAACGAAGCCAGCGCCAACGCTGCATCCGCGCTTTCCTGCTCTTCCGCCTTCTTGTAGCAAACAACAGCCTGAAAACAATTTTTCCCTACACCGAGACCCTTTTGATACATCTCCCCCAGGTAATACTGTACCTCCGGATTATCTTCCAGCCCCGGCAGCTGAAAATAGAGCAATGCTTCCGCATATTCGCCCTTCCGGTAATGCTCAACCCCCGTTACCCACTCTTCCTCCGCCTGGGCAGAAACCGAAAAAAACAATGCCAGCAATACCAGGAAAATCCGACCCTTCATAATCCCGATCCACCCTAAAAACAAACCGCACCAGAAAGCATACCGTACCCATACACAGCAGCCTGTTCCTGCCCAAAAATCCGGACAAGCTTACCGCCTTCTGTTTTTCAGCGCCAGCTTTCCCTGCCGGAAAATATCATCTTCCTGAAACAAATCAATCTGCCACAAAAAACAATGCGGCAGAACAGCATGGCACTTCATAGCTAAATTAACAGGAAACCTGCCAAAACCTGTTCCCCCGGCTGCAAAAGCAGTTAACCACAGCAATTTGAGCCATAAAAACACCCCAAAAAACTATTTTTCTCCGGCAACAGGGAAAACCATCCAGACAGGCACATCACATGGCAAAAACAATAAATATTTGCCGAACCCTAATATATAAAAGAATAATCCGGAAAAAACGGCAATGCCGAATACACCGCCGAAAGAAACTCAATAAACCGTCAATAACCCGCGTGCTTCAAACTGGCCTTTAACACGCTCAATCGTTTCCTGGGAAGGAGGCTGAACATCCGTCAGCTCATATTGCAAGCCCATCTCCCGCCATTTGAACTCGCCCATCTTGTGAAACGGCAAAATTTCCACCCGCTCCACATTTTTAAGCGCAGCCACAAAATCAGCCAGCTTTTCCACATCTTCCGGCGCATCCGTATAACCAGGCACCAGCACATAACGTATCCATGCGGGTTTACCCATCCTGGCAAGACGCTGGGCAAAAGCCAACACCTGATCCAGCGGCGTGGAAGTCAGCTTCCGGTGTTTTTCAGGATCAATCTGCTTGATATCCAAAAGCACCAGATCTACTACATCAAACCACTCGTCAGGCAAATTCTTGGCAAGCAGCCCATTGGTATCCAGCGCCGTATGCAAACCATACGTTTCCCTGCAGCGTCGGAAAATCTCATGGACAAACTCGGCCTGAACCAGCGGTTCACCGCCGCTAATGGTTACCCCGCCGCCAAACTTGAGAAAAGGAGCATATTTGCCGATTTCGGCAACAACATCATCAACAGAACGCCATGTACCGCTTTTGCGGTCCCAGGTATCCGGGTTATGGCAATAAAGACAGCGCATCTGGCAACCAGATACAAACAGGGCAAAACGCATGCCCGGCCCATCTACCGCAGCGCTGGGTTCCTCGGAATGAACATATCCGCCTAAAACCCCTCCCGCCTCAGGCGGGAGGGAGGCTTCTTCATGACAAGACGTTATCACGCAGCTTTATGGAAAGTACGGTTAATAACATCAAGCTGCTGCTCACGTGTCAGACGCGTGAACCTGACAGCATAGCCGCTGACACGGATGGTCAGTTCCGGATATTTTTCCGGATTGTTCATCGCATCAATCAGCATGTCGCGGTCAAGGACGTTGACATTGATATGGTAACCGCCAGCCGTGCAGAAACCATCCAGGCAATTGGACAGGGTAATAACCTGTTCACTGGCCAGCTTGCCCAGTGCCTGCTGCGTCAGGTTGGCCGTCCAGGAAATGCCGTCCTGGTTATGCGCATAAGGCATCTTGGACAGGGAGGCACCAGCAGCAACAAAGCCCTTGGTATCGCGTCCGCTAACCGGATTGGCTCCCGGCGGGAACGGTTCACCTTTCTTGCGGCCGCACGGCGTATTACCTGTCTTGTTACCGTAAACAACGTTACTGGTAATCGTCAGGATCGACTGGGTCGGAATAGCATCACGGTAAATCTTTTGCTGACGCAGCTTGTTCATAAAGCGTTCAGAAAGCTTGACCGCAATCTGGTCAACCCGGTCGTCATTATTACCAAATTTCGGGAAATCGCCTTCAACCTCGAAGTCGATTGCAACACCCTTCTCGTTACGGATCGGTTTAACCTTCGCATACTTGATAGCCGAAAGGCTGTCAGCAGCAATGGCAACGCCAGCCAGGCCGAATGCCATCGTACGAACAACATCACGGTCATGCAGCGCCATCATCAGGCGTTCATAAGCATACTTGTCATGCATGTAATGGATAGCATTCAATGCACGGACATAGGTTTCGCACAGCCAGGTTTCCAGCTTGTCGAATTTTTCCATGACTTCATCATAGTCAAGGTATTCGCTGGTAATCGGCTCAAAGCCTTCAGCAACTTTTTCGCCGGACAGCTCGTCAACACCGCCGTTGATCGCGTAAAGCAGCGTCTTGGCCAGGTTGGCACGTGCGCCGAAGAATTGCATTTGCTTGCCGCTGGCTTGCGGAGAAACACAGCAGCCGATGCAGCAGTCGTCGCCCCAGGCAGCACGCAGCAACTCGTCGTTTTCGAACTGGATAGCCGAAGTTTCGATAGACATCCGGGTAGCATAGTGCTTGAAGCCTTCCGGCAGCTTGTCAGACCACAGAACCGTCAGGTTCGGTTCCGGAGCCGTACCCAAGTTGGTCAGCGTATGCAGCAAACGGAAATCCGTCTTCGTAACCATGGAACGGCCATCCAGGCACATACCAGCGAAGGCAATCGTAACCCAAGTCGGGTCGCCTGAGAACAGCGAATCGAAATCCTTCGTACGCAGGTAACGCAGAATACGGCACTTGATAACCAGCTGGTCAATAATTTCCTGGGCTTCAGCTTCCGTAATGCGGCCTTCATCCAAGTCACGCTGGATATAAATATCAAGGAAAGTCGTGATACGGCCGATACCGGTAGCAGCGCCATTGGCTTCACGGGCAGCAGCAATAAAACCAAAATAGGTCCATTGGGCAGCTTCAAGCGCCGTGGTAGCCGGCTTGGTAATATCAAAGCCGTATTCCTTGGCCATTTCTGTCAGCTCTTGCAGCGCCTTGATTTGTTCAGCCAGCTCTTCACGAACGCGGATAACTTCCTCGCTGAACGGATGGCTGTCGCTTTCCGCTTTCTCACGTTTCTTGTCAGCAATCAGGAAATCCGTACCGTACAGTGCAACGCGGCGGTAATCGCCGATAATACGGCCGCGGCCATAGGCATCCGGCAAACCGGTAATAACACCGCTGCGGCGGCAGGCGATAATTTCCGGATCATAAACATCGAAAACGCCTTGGTTATGGGTTTTGCGGTATTGCGTATAAATTTCCTTGATCGTATCGCTCATCGGCGGGAAATTATATTCGCGCAGGCTGGCCTCAACCATGCGCAGGCCGCCGTTCGGGTAAATACCGCGCTTGAGCGGGGCATCCGTTTGCAGGCCAACACAAATTTCGTTTTCCTTGTCAATATAACCCGGAGCATGGGAAAGGATGCTGGAACCAACATCAGCGGAAACAGCCAAGACACCGCCGTTGGCGCGTTCCTGCTTTTGCAGATCCTTGATAACGTTCCAGACTTTCTGGGTGCGTTCGGTCGGGGGGGCAAGAAAATCCTCATTGCCGAGGTATTCTGTCCGGTTCAGGGCAATAAAGTCACGAACCGCAACATGCTCGCGCCATTCCTGGCCTTTGAAAGCGCGCCACGGATCCAGGGAGGTAGAAGTTGCAGATTCTGCCAAGCGTGGATTTCTCATTTTATTCACCTTTTAAAAGTGTTTTCTGAAAATCTGCCTTTTCAAAAACGCCCTGCTAAAACAGGCATTCCAGAAAGGACAACTCAATAGTGTGTTTGTCAAAAGCCAGTTCCGGGTAGTGAACATTAGGCCACGATTGATGTGCTCGTGACAAAGCTTTCAGAAACACAAGGTTTTTCAGCTGGGCGTTTGTTGAAGACCTGATCCGGATCAGACCAAGCCAAACATGCCTACGCGATTGATGCCCGCAAGGATGCTTTCAAAAACACCATCAGGTATGGAAAACATTCTATCCCACTTTCCGGTGCCGTGCAAACGACCCAACTGCTTTTTTACGCAAAACCTAACAAATTTCATTGCGTTATTTGTCTTGCACTGTTATTATAGCAGGTTTATTTTTTGCCTGCAGAGCACGCAAAAGTCCGGCAACAGAGTTCCAGACACCCAAATCAACCCCGCGTAAAGCCTTAACTGACGCGGGTTAGCGAATTCCCTATCCTAAAACAAAAAGGCAAATTCTCCTTGCCGCCTTCCGTTTTCCGTATCCAATTCACCATGCGTTTTACCCTGTTTTCATAACCAAACGCTCAGGCCTTGCCATAAAACTTGCTCAAAAAATGAAAAAACAGGGAAAATCCTGAACATTCCCTCATTCCCCCTTCCAATTTGCAGTGAGAAATCCGGCAAAAATTTTTACATAATTTCAAAAAGTTGGCATCCTCTCGCAACTGATAGAATCCCACACCATACCCGCGAAAAGCGGCATAAAATTGCCGTTACATTTAGATACAGACAATCTGCCCGGAATAACCCGGCCGATGGATATCCCGGCAAAATTGCCAGATAAATACCCTTCCGACTCCAGATAACAAATTACACTCAGCTAGGCATTAAAAACAAAAAACCGATGGAGGGATTCTAATACCATCCTGAAACCCGCACGGATAAATGTTCTTTGCATTTCATTTTTTCCATATACCGTCAAATATACCGTCATCCGTTTCACCTGCTGCAATAGCCTCACTGGCAGCAAGCCGTGATGTCATGATCAAACGGCTTTGGTGATAATTATGCCAGCAAAAATCTTTGCCCAAACCCTCCAGCATCCACTCCACTCTGGTTGGATAAGAGTACCAATACGGGAAACTGAATGATGTACTGCCTCGTGCTCCTGCCTGAGTCCGGGAAACTCTTGGCAGAATTTACGACAGCCGTTCTAATCATTACTCACCCTGCTCAGGCAAGCAAGAAGCTGCCATGAGCTTCCGATATGACCTGGACAGCTTCTCCCCTTCCCGCCTTGCTGCATCACAGTGTCACTATTTACAGCGAACATCTCCTCTGACTCCAGATTGCCCCATGTCCGCACCCGTCCAACATCCGGACTCCAAGCTGCCCAATATCTGGTGCAAGTAAGCATCGGCGTCTATCTTTTGCCTTTTTTTGAGGCTCCTGTGAATCCAGAATAGCTCCCATCAGATCTGATTCCGAAAACCCTGAGGCAAAAAGCGTCGCGAACTTCGACACCTCTCATTCAAAAGGAAAAAGAAAATGACGGATAGAGATGATTCTATTATCACGATGAAAGAAGTTATCAAAATGATGAGTCTTTCCAGGGCAACCATATACAACAAAATGGACAAAAAGCATCCTCAATTCGATCCTTCGTTCCCTCCACGGATCCATCTCTCCAGACATCAAATAGGCTTCCGAAAATGGCAAGTGCAGAAATGTATTGGCTCCCGTCTGGAAAAGAACTGATTCTTTTGTACTACAAGCCACATGATGTGGCTTGTCGTTCTTTTTATGATTTCCGGAACCAAATTTTCATATGGTATGAGAAATATCTCATCGAATATACCTCACATACTCCTTGAGATTTTTCTATCGTTCCAACCCATTAAAGCATCCTGATGAAGAGGATATATTACTTTTAATTTATTTTTAATTTATTTAATTTAAGGATATGTCTTCTCACCGAATAATGGCTGTGGCTTGATATTCGTTTGCAAAACGATCTCTTGGAAGCATCTCTTTAGTGTATTGCTCTTTGTGGCATCTATAGATGCTCTGATAAGGATTGTTGCTGTTCATGCCTCGCCAGCAGATCAGGATGAGTTGGTTTCTTTTATTCTCATGAAAGGATTACCACTATGATCTCTTCTTATCTGGCTCCAGCTTATGACCATGTTGCGTCTTTTGATTATAAGCATGACCCGCTTGCTGATAGTAAAAGGCGTGCTGCTGATAAGCGCTTTGCTTCAGCTACCCGGCATCTTAATGATCTCTTTTCAGGCAAGGCCAGGCTGATGATGGTCAAGGTGGTTCTCTGGTATGAACGGCCTGTTGTCGATATCCCAAGGGTTGATGCCATGCACGATTTTGAGGGGTTGTGGTGTCGGATAGACTGTCATCCCAGGTTGCAGGATTATTTGGGATATATCTGGAAGCTGGAGTATGGCTATGAGAGGGGCACGCATTTCCATTTGCTGCTTTCCTACGATGGTGCAAGGTATTGTAAGGATGATTATTTTGGTCTGGAGGTTAAGCGCCTATGGGAGGAAGCTGTAGCAACAAATGCCTTTGGCATACAGAACGGTTATAGCCAGGTATCACGCATAGGCTCTGGCTTTGTCTGTAATCTTCAAAAGGATTCCTACTACTCTCCTGCTCTTGGTGTGATTCATCGTGATGATGCTCTCGCAAGGGAGGGGCTGAGGCATATGGCTGCGTATCTGAGTAAGCATGATGAGCTGATAGGCTATATTTCTCAACGTGGGGAGAGGAATTTCGGGGTAAGGTATCGAAGGCGAGCGGGTTGATCTGCAAGAATCCAGGTTCTAGGTTGCGTAGGAAAAAACATGCTGATGCAGGGGCTAATTCATTTATTGGGTAATTATCATTTTTATTTTGATAAAATTAAGATGAAAGCGTATTTTCTAATAATATTTTTCCCCATAGTGCAATAGCAGGTGCATTCGACACAACATATCCCATCACCTGTTTTAAACAGTCTTTCAAAAATTCAGGCCCTGCATCTTTTATGGCTTCTTTATAACGACTTTTTTCCTCAACTGGCAATTTAGATTCTTCAACAAAAACATATAAGATTTGTCGAATTTCCTCCGCATGGAGAATAACTGTTTCATCCTCACGAATAAAGTCTATCCCAGCTACAGTTAGCTCATGCGGAAAAGAAACAGACGCTGTTCTGTCAGTGCCAATTTGAATACTTCCACTTTTTATATAACCTTTTTCCTCAAGGTAAAGAACATTTGCAATATACTTCTCCTCATCCTCTTCAAATTTCTTATCGAGCCATTCAGTGATATTCTCATATGTTGGATAGTCACTCAAAAGTTTTCTAAGAATTTCTTTCTGATATTCATCATCTATCATGAGAAGCTCCTCTCGCAAGGACAAACTATCAAGAACATAATCATATCACATCCGCAAGTAATGTAATTTCACCTGAAATCGAACTAGCTAAATTAACATGTTTCTATTCAGTAATTCAGAGAATCGAAAGTCTTCCTCTTACCTCATCGTTGCTGCCATGGCTCGCAAACGCTGCCTTTCAGCTATTTCCAGCAATTCAAGAGCTTTGGGTTCTGTTTCTGGGGTTAGTTCTGGAAGTTTTGACTCAAAGTCAATCCAAGTACGTTCGATATTCCTCATTGAAATCCCTCCCATGCGTCACCTGCGTAGTCTTTTATTTACAAGAAAATAAAGATTTGGAGGAATTGCTTTTTTCTCTACCCAGCGTTTGAATATCCACAAATATATATCGACCAGCTCAAGCCCTGCACTATTTTGGCTTGAAGTAAAAATTAAATTATCTTTTGGCATACCTCGTAAATCCAAACAAGGTAAACCTGGCCCTATCTCAAGATTTATACCTTTTGCTCTAGCATAATAACTTGCCAAGGTTTGTTGAGCCCGATTGAATTATGATTGCTGGTCAACAACAATCAATACTTTGTTGGGCTTTATCTTGTTAACCCGCTTAGAAATAAAAGTAAGAACATTTTGAAAACAAATGATATTCGGGGAAACAGCCCTTATAGCATTTTTATCTATTGCATTATAGTATAATTCCCCCTGGGTTATTAGCAGCCCATGATAAAACATCACTAAATATCTGCTTTGAACGCACATCAGGAATCCTGTGAATTCTATTCAATAGTTCTCTACAAATCGAGACAACCATCCTTTGTGCTTGTCCATTATTTCTATTTATACGAGCTTCCCATGCTTTCCCCAACAAATCTTGATCAAACAGGCAATGAAGTTTTATTAGAAGCAAATATCGAAGTGGTGTCCAATAACCACTCCAGGGAACAGCAGGATTATTTCCCTGATCAAAAACCTGATCAAAAAAACATATCAATGCCAAATCCGGCTTATTAAGCCTAAACATATCAAAATACAGGTCAAATTTCTTTCTTAGATTTGTTAATTGCTGGCCAATTTCATTAAGTTTATCTGCCCAAGCTCACTAGCATGGAGCCTTGGCGCCTTGATTTGTTTTCTTATTTTTGACAAGATCGGTTCCGAATCCCATAATACAAGAATGGTTATTTTTTATCAAATAAATTATTCCCAGTGTTTCCACTCTCATCAATATAAAAATACATATCCTCATCCAGTGGCATTGAGCTTATCCTATTAAAGCAATCTTAACTCGCCTATATAGACTATATCTAAAAAATATCATCAGTATGCCAGTAATTCTTCAGCTCTACTTCATAACCCTTTCCATAAGAGTCTGATAACTATCAACAACATCATAGACGACATCGCCATGGCTGATAGCCTTGAAATGTTCTCGGGCACAATGTATCTTGGAATCTTCAATCAGTCTCAATTGCATCGAATTCATTGATCCTTTTGTCTCCGCAACAAAATAGATATGCTTTACATCGCCTTGATAGAAAGCGATTGCCCAGTCAGGGTTATACTTGCCAACGGGAGTTGAAATATAAAAGCCGTTCGGTAACTTTACATAGACGGCAACCTCAGAACTTGCTTCCAGCTCCGATGCAAAAATCTTCTCATTGTTTGAGTCAAAAACAAGATGGTCGTAGAGATGCTTCTTGACCTTCATTGCATTTTTATCCAACCTGCCTTTGATGGTGGGTTCAGTAAAGATATCTGTATCATAGCGATCTTCAAGAACATTATAAGTAATGTGTTCAATGATAGCTGTCGCCTTCTGGTCATTGATCAAACTGGCAGACTTGATAATGAACTCTTCAGGATTTTCTTTGAACTGATTGAAAATAAATGGCTCTATCTTTTGAAGAATCTGGATAATTGTTTTCCTTGTAAGTCCTGTTTCATCAACCAGTTTTCCAACCAGGTCATATTTCACATTGGAATTGGCTGTGACACGAACATTGTACGTGTCTGTCTTTTCTTTCTTAAAAGCCTCTCCACTTGCCAGTTCCCTCTTTGAGTGGATATTGTCCATCTCTCCTTTTTCTACTTTGAAATAAATTTTGGAGACACGGAGCTTATTGTTCAAAGAATCGACAGCCTTCTTGACCAGCTCATCTGTATCGAAATCAACAGCATAGACAGTCTTGGTATTAATCTTTTTCCATAAGGCCTTGAATTCAGGCATGGCAAGCTTGTCAACATCAACCTTCAGTTCAACATTGTTGCTCCGTGCATTTTCCGGTAACAACAGGCGGGGATCATAGACTGAATCGATAATCTGCGTGATAGATGCTGCACAATCCTGGATATCCTGAGGAAAAACTAGGATATTGTTCTTCTTGGCTTCGTAATAACAATCCGTCAAGGCGTCATTCCCATCAATATAATTGTTGCGGACAAGGCTGTGATAGATTTTCCGGGCCATATCCTGGTCAATGACATGTTCAACACCATGGATATCAGCAACCACTTTTCCAATGAACAGCTCCTTGGTAACAGCCATTGGTCTATCTGCAACAGCATTAGCCAGTTCCGTCTGCAATCCTCGGGCAAAACTGTCATAACTTTCACTGGCTATGACCGTCAGCACATTGATGTTATGAACATCTTCACCGAGTTTATTGGCATCCATGCGGTCGCCCTCCTGATTAACACACAGGCGCAGTCCCCTGCCGACTTCCTGCCGTTTCCTGATATCGCTGCTGCTTTGTTTCAGAGTACATATCTGGAAGACATTGGGATTATCCCAACCTTCACGGAGAGCCGAATGGGAGAAAATAAAACGGACTGGACTTTTCTTGGGATTTCTGTCCAGCAACCGTTCCTTGTCTCTCATAATCAGATCATAGGCATCGATATCATCAGAAGTGCTCTCCTTGCGGCTCACTTTGCTATCAATCATCCTTGTACTTTTCTTGTCAATGGAAAAATACCCTGCATGCGTTGATGAAGCTGGAATGGCCTTCAGATAATCAAGGTATTCCTCGTTGCCCAGTTCACCCACCTGACCAACAAGTTCTTCGTATTCCTCCTCAAAGATCTTGGCAAAATCACCATTAAAAGGCTTTCCCGCAGCATCGTATTGCTTATAGTGCACAACTTCATCGATGAAAAACAGGGAAAGCACTTTGATACCCTTACAGAAAAGCAACTGTTCCCTTTCCAGGTGCGATTTGATAGTTTCACGAATCTGGAGACGCCGTAACTGCATCTCATCCACGCTACCAATGACATCGCCAGCATATATCTTGATGCCATTCATGAATTCGACAGAATCATCCCTGCCATCTATCCGGGTAATGATAAAGCGATTTTTGTATTCCTCCATGTTGTTGGAATTGTCGTAAAGATCGTAGCCCTCATTGACTATGCGGGTAACTTTACGAACACCGGAAGCCCCTTTCATTTCGAAAGAAAGGGTCGCTGTCGGGGCATCCTTCGATAAATTGATGCTTTCCAAATAAACATAAGCATTTGTCGCCGTGCTTCCGATTTCAGAAATCCCCTTGACGGCAATCTTTTTGACCAGACGCTTGTTATACGCTTCCATCGCATCCAGACGATAAATCATGTTGTAAATGCTATCGGAACGATGGGTAGCCGAATAGCGCAAAGTAAATAGCGGATTAAATTCTGTCAGACGTTTCCTGGTTTCTTTGCCTTCTACGGACTGCGGTTCATCAATAATGAGGATAGGATTGGTCTTTGCGATGATGTCTATCGGCCTTCTTGAACGAAATTCATCCAGTCGCATGTAAATACGGCGTGTGTCCTTCCCTTTGGCATTGAACGCCTGAGAATTGATGATCATCACACGGATGGCATTGTCAGAGGCAAAATGGTCAATCTCCATTAAACGGGCAGAATTATAGATACGGCAGAAAATGTTTTTACCATATTCATCCTTAAAGTGTTCCTTTGTCATTTCGAAGGTTTTATTCACCCCTTCACGGATCGCCACACTGGGTACAACAATGATGAACTTGCTCCAGCCATAATGCTTGTTCAGCTCATACATCGTCTTGATATAGGTGTAGGTTTTGCCGACACCCGTTTCCATTTCAATGGTCAGATTAAGCCCATCCCCCTCCAGTTTTTCAGAAGAAGCAATCTGATGAGCTTGCTGGATTTTCTTGATGTGTTCCAAAATCAGAGTATTGTTCAATTCAATCCGGCTATTTTCCCAACCTGTAAAGTTACTTTTTTCATAAAGATCACGTATGGGAGGAAGTTTGCCTATCCCTTTATCAATCATGTAAGAAGGTGTCCGGTAAGGTTGACCGGCAAAAACATCCACAACAGCCTGAGCCGCATCAGCCTGGAATTTTTGGTGTTTGAAGCGTAATTTCATATCACCTCCAGGCTTTAGATGACCTTGATCTTCGTATCAGGTGCCAATAACGTGAAAACCTCACTGACATTGATTTTGGCAGGACTGTCAGCAAAACTGCTGTCACGAAAGACAGCCCGAAGCGGTTTCTGTTTGGCAATAGCCTTGATGACATTTTCAGGGATGTTTTCTTCAAAACAGGCAATCAGGTCACCATTGTTATAGTTATGGATTGTGACGCCATCGATTTTCTCTGACTGATAAGGCAAGGAAAGCGGCAAACCCCATTCCAGCAGGCACCCAAAAAGTAAATCCAGATCTGTACGGTCAGGTTTGATATTGGATTCCATGGATGTCAGTAAATCCTGGCTGTAATCCGATGCAGAATAATAGACATCCCGCATATTGCTGTCATCCAATTTTAATACACGAAATCCGATATCCAAATCCTGATTAGTCAATGAATTTTCTTCTTTTATTTTTGCCCCAGCTCGGCGAATTCTTTCTTTTCCTATTCCACAAATTGTCTGTTCTTCATGAATATCATCGAGGAAATCTATTGCTGATTGTATATCTAATTTTGTTTTTTGATTAACCCCTGACCTATTTAAGGCATCTTTTAAGGACTCAGGTAATTGAACCATTATAAATTTTCTATTACCATTATCTTCTGAGTTTAATTTCATTACAGCATGGGCTGTTGTAGATGACCCTGAAAAAAAATCAAGAATTATTGCCTCTTTATCATCAGACGTAGCAGCTTTTATACAGTCATAAACTGCATATAAACTTTTTGGGAATGTAAAAGAACATCCTTTCATCAGTTTATCAATAAGCTTTGTACCATATTCACTTGAATCATATTTCGGATTTATCCACATGCTTCTTATTGTTTCTCTATCCTGATTAAGCATTATTTGATAATTCTTACGGCCAAGCTTTGACTCTAATTTATTAATAACATTTTCCACAGACTGTCTTGAGTAACGCCATTTTTTCTCCTTGCCCTCATCAGTTAGGGGCCATATTTCAATTGTTCCATCTTCTAATCTTATATTTGCTGATTTTGGATGAAAAGAATCAGAAGGAACATCACCAATTCTAACTATTCGGTTATCCTTAATATAAAATGGATAGAAACAGTTTTTTGCATCTTTTCTATCTGATTCTGTTCCACTATCTCTTAATCCTCTTTTATCAATTTCTTCTTTTGGGAAATTTGACAAGTACTTCTTTCCATCAGATGGATAAACAAATATTAAATATTCATTAACATAAGAGAAATTAACGCCTTGTTGCCCTCTCCGATTATGCATAATTGAAACATAGCTATGTTCATAACAAGACTCCCCAAAAATTTCCTTCATAATGAGCGAGAGACTTGAAAATTCATTCTCATCAATTGCACAAATTAAAATCCCATTAGATGAAAGCAAATTTCTTGCTACTAATAAACGCTCATAAATCATTTTCAACCAAGCAGAATGATATCTTGCCGAGCCGACAGGATTTGAAACCAATCGAGCACCCTCATCATTTACCAATCCAGCCTCATACGAGTATTCTTCATAATCAATCGAATAATCATTTCTATATATATAGTTTCTCCCAGTATTATAAGGAGGGTCAATATAAATTAAATTTATCTTTTTTAAATAACTTTCCTGGAGAAGCTTCAGGACTTCTAAATTATCCCCCTTTATATATAAATTTTCAGTTCTTTCCCAGTCAACGCTCTCATCTTGACATGGGCGCAAAGTCTTACGGATAGGAGAGTGTGCCTCGACAATAGCCGCTTTCTTCCCTACCCAGGTAAACTCATAAGCTTCATCACCTTCAAGAACTTCATCTGAAAGCATTTGCTTGAGCATCTCAAAATTAATTGCTTTTCTCAGTTTCCCATTTTCATCGACTTTCTCTGTGATGCAGTTTGGAAAGAGGGCTTCTATCTTCTCAATATTCTTTTCGGTCATATCAGGTGATTCCATACGCATCTTGTCCATTACATCTTCTCCAACTCACTTTTCAGTTCTTTTAATTCATTATTCATCTGCACTTGGCGATTAAACTGTTTCTCTTTTCTTACTTTCGCTTGCAACGTATTTATTCTCTTAACCAGTTTTTCCCGTTGTTCATTACGTCCAACCGTCTCTTTTAGAGTTTCATTGTTTCCAGATGGCAGTTCATCGTTTCCTATCTGCCTGACCAAATTTTCATAGACTGCATCAGTATCCAGTCCCTCAAAGCGCAAGACAGGCTCTGACAGTCCCAGCCATTCGGTGTGGTAATAACGGCTGACCTTGAATGCACTGCTGCCGGAACTGGTAGCTTCCTTATAACCAATCCATGCCTGATACTTCCCGTTATATACCAAGATGAAAAGAATATGGTATGGTATTTCCCTGTCTATCTGTAGCAGGACATTCTTATCCAGTTCTTCTCCATTGAGATGAATTTCAAACACTTCCAGCTCCAGGACTTCTTTCCCTGCGGCAATATTCATTGTGGTTGAAGCAATCTTGTTTCGCCAGACAATTGATTTTATCTGGTTGACAAAACACTGCTTCAGCTTCGGCGTAATACTCAGATGTTCATAAAACCGCTGCTTGGGAATCCGTTTGTTAAATTCAGTTGTCTTCGGCAAATCGAGCATCAGTTTCTCGCTCATTTAACAACAACGAAACTGATCAATTCAAAATCATCCAAACCTGATATGGATGACATCAATGCAGAAGTGCCACCAGCCTTGAACAGGCTTTCAATGTCGTTATCTTCTTTTGTATCGATAATAGAATTGATTGCCTGTACCAGAAAACCTGATATCTCTTTCATATCACGCCCATCATCTGTTTCCCGATTGAATATCTGGCATAAATCAGTCAGTGGTTCGGCCTTGCCTTTGCACAGCAGCCGAAGATCATCCAACACCTTCTTGGGGCTAAGATAATCGCAGACAAGGTTGCCATCTTCTCCGACATAGACCATATAGAAAGGATGGATACGGTTCTTGTTGTCGATATTGATATCCTCATTGATGTTTTTCAGGACAAAAATACAGCCTGGAGGCAAAACCTCCGTCGCCCTGGTAACCGCATGAAGCCCCTTTGGCATATTCCCGAGCTCTTTATGGGACTTAAGGTATTCAAGAAGGTCAAGCCTGAACTTATTTAGTCCCAAATCCATGATAGATATCCCATTGCTCATATCCTCGATATCCACCACTTCTTCCTGAAGCCGTTTCAGCTGTTGTTTACGGTATTCCAGATCCCCCTTTTCTTCCGGATTGATGAGGTCGTCATCACCTGTTGAGGTCATGATGGAAATCTTCATCCGGGTCTCAACCTTTTCCTTCAGATTGATATACTCATCCAGATCAATGTCTGGCCAGAAATTGACAAGCTGGATAACCTGATTCTTGCTGCCGATACGGTCTATACGCCCAAAACGCTGGATAATCCGAACCGGATTCCAGTGAATGTCGTAATTGACCAGATAATCACAATCCTGCAAGTTCTGCCCTTCTGAAATGCAGTCTGTTGCTATCAGCAGATCAATCTCTGCATTGTTGTCAGGCATCAGGACTTTTTTACCTTTGGATATGGGAGAAAAACATGTCAGGACATTGTTCAAAGTTGCCCTTAACCCTTTGATGGTTGTCTTGCCATCAACTGTTCCTGTAATCAGTGCTGTATCCAGACCAAATTCTTTCTTGACGAATGTGCTGACTTGGCTGTACAGGTATTCTGCTGTATCAGAAAAAGCAGAAAAAACAAGTATCTTCCTGTTTCCTTCATTGATTGGATGCCTGATCTTTTCTGACAGGAGTTCCAACAAAGTCTGGAGCTTCGTATCATATTCTGGCGTAATGTCCGCAATCATACTGCCAAGCAGTTCAAGAACTTCTGCATCAGCCTGAAGGTCTGCCAGCCAGCTCTTGTAATCCATATCGGGAAGGTCAATCCAGACTTTTCTGCCGACTGTGAAATCGGTATTGGAATCTTCCGTATCCAGATCCTGGCCTACGACTTCAATCACATCAATCTGAGACACGCCTGATTTCTCAAAGCGGTAGATGGCTTCGATGGTGTTATTGATAAGGCTTCCTATGCGTTCGAGTGTCAATCTGAAAGCATAGACAGAACTTTCAAGACGCTTGAGCAGATTCACCCCCATCAATTGCCTGATACCTTGCTCCCGTCCAACCTGGGTCAAACCTGTCACTTTGTTCAGGAGCTGTTCCTGATATTTTTCCAGTCTGCTTGGGAAAATGTAAATGGAAGGCGTATAAACCCTGAGTGTCAGAGAGGCTATCTGCTCATAAATCTCACGATAATTGATTGCAGAGGCCAGATTAGAGAGCTTCGGACGTAACGACACAGGTTTCAACCGTTCAGGAAACCTGCCTATCTGAGCCGTGTCGTAATAGGTCTCTATATGTTTTCTGGAACGGGCTATTGTTACACTATCGAGCAGTTCAAAAAAATCAAAGTCCAAAGCCGACAAGAGGTTTTCTGTTGTCTTTTCTTGGGTGTCCAGTTTGCTCCAGGTATTGAAGGCTTTCTGTGCCTGACGGAATACCTCTTCTATAGACTTGCTGGTATTGAGTTTGTCAGACAACGCACTTGAATCACCCTCATAGGCTATCGCCAGCTGGTTACGCAAGTCATTGAACCTGTTGTTGACCGGGGTAGCTGACAACATCAGAACTTTTGTCTTGACACCCGCACGGACAACTTTGTTCATCAGTCGGAGATAACGGTTTTCCTTGTTATCATCACCAGAAACCGCACCGCCATTTCTGAAGTTATGGGATTCGTCGATAACGACAAGATCGTAGTTGCCCCAGTTCAGTCTGTCCAAATCCAGCCCATTGGATTGCCCATAATTCCTTGAAAGATCAGTATGGAAAAGAACATCGTAGTTCAGCCTGTCGGCTGCGATAGGGTTGTTTATGTAGTTGTCCTTGAAGGTATTCCAGTTGTCAGCGAGTTTCTTGGGACAAAGAACAAGAACTGATTTGTTGCGGTTCTCGTAGTATTTGACAACAGCCAGCGCGGTGAACGTCTTCCCTAGCCCAACGCTGTCGGCAAGGATACAACCATTGTATTTCTCCAGCTTGTTGATGATGGCAAGTACAGCATCCTTCTGGAAATCATAAAGCAGGCTCCAGATTCTGCTTTGCTTAAATCCAGTCGCTTCGTTCGGCAGCTCATCCTCTGAGATATCATTGAGGAATTCACTGAAGATATTGTAAAGCGTCAGGAAATAGATGAATTCGGGGGAATTTTCATTGTAGGCATTGCTGATATTTTCGATGATGATGTCAGTAACATCCTGAAGCCTTGCCTTATCGTTCCATAGGGAATCAAACACCTGTATGTACTCCAATGAAAATGGCGCATCAATGGCATTGATCATGTTATAGATGTTATTGCCACGTTCACAGCCAATATCCACTGTGGTGAAACCATTAAGGGGCGAGTAGGCGACCTGTTCTTCATGACTATCCACAGTCATGAAGCCTCCCATCTGTTCTTGAGTCACATTGGACTTAAAAACAGCCCTTTCTCTGACCCACCTGGCGCACTCTTTTGCAATAGCCTTCTGGGTAAGTTCATTCCTGAGCCTAACCTCAAATTCATTACCATACAGACACTTTTCAAGGTTCAGCCTGGGAATATAAAACTCCTTCTTCTGTTTATCGTTTTTTTCTTTGATGAATGTAGGAGTGGTGAAGATAAACCTGAATTCCTCAACGGTATCCAGCTGTTCTTTCAGTTCATTATAGGCATACAGGGAAAAACAGGCTGCCGCGATAGAGACTCTGGAACCCGCTTTTATTGTTCTGGCCATATCGTCTCGGACGATATCAGTTACATTGTTGAATATCTTCATCATCAAAAGTATCGCAACAACCTATTGAATATTCATATAGATCCACCCATTCAAGGCCTTCTTTATCCTGTCTTTGCAAGTGGAAACATAACAACCTCCAGTGATTGTACCCTCCCGAAAGAAATGCTGACACCAAATACCATGACTAAGGGCTTCACGGTATCACCGCAGGTCTGCTAGCCTTGCGCATCATTTGAACATGGACGAGAAATCCATGGAGCTGATCCACTAATAGGAGAATACCTAGGGAATCCAGAAGAACGAGCCAATCATTCCACAAACTGATAGCATAGACGTGCCTTCCGAGAGCATGATTGCAAGACCGTTCTCAGGCAGCCGCTTCATATTGACGAATGTGCCGGAGCCTGTCCTTCAGATCAATGGTAGCCACCTCCAGCTCAGAATTAGCCTGAAAATTCCTCCAGAATTTCAGAAAGGAACTCTCCAGAATAAATGAGGTTCATACCGTTGTGGTAGTCATGGACGGATTCCTTTCCTAGTGATAATCAATGCTCTCAACATCGTATACATTGCCGTTTTCAAACCGGAAACAGACACGAAAACGTTTATTGATGCGGATACTCCCTTGCCCGGCGCGTTTTCTATAGAGCTGTTCAAGCTGGTTGGAGGGCGGTATCCGCAGATCCTCATTATCGCCAAACAATAGTAACGCCATGCAGTCCCTCCCCATCCCCTTTCTAAAAAATCCCAACCACATATACCTTAATTGAAACTCTGTTTCAAAATCCCTTCCCCTGTCCGCAACCTGCCCGCCCTTTCCGGGTAGGCCAGGCTGCGTTTGTCTTCTGCCGCACCGTTTGTCCTGCGCTTTCTTCCTGACAGGGAGAAGGATCTTTACCCCCTTACCTTCCATCCTGAAAGGAACATGATATGCATTCAGAAACATTCATCCCACCGGAAACCCTCATCTGTCCCCGCTGCCATTCCGACCGCGTCACAACAAAAGATCACGCCAAAACAATCTGTAGCACCACAGGTATGGCCATAGGCGCAGCCAGCGGATTGGCTGGTGCGCTCAAAGGTTCCCGCACAGGCGCGGCATTGGGCATGGTTGCTGGCCCGATGGGAACAACCTTGGGCGGTGTAAGCGGAGCTATCCTCGGCGGATTGCTTGGTGGCATCACCGGCGGCATTGCCGGGGCACAAACTGGTTCCCTCATTGACACCCATCTTTTGCAAAACTGCATCTGCCATCAATGCGGCCTGCATTTTTCCCAACCCCTGCAAAAAGGAGAATAAACATGGCGCATGAAGTAGAAAACATGGCCTACCGCCATCAACCTCCCTGGCACGGCATCGGAACAAACCTGCCAGCCAATCAACCGATTGACCGGTGGATCGAAGCCTCCGGCATGAACTTCAACTACCTTGCCAGTCCGGTATCGTTTTTTGATGAGAGAGGTAATTGCCAGACCTTTCCAGAACAGAAAGTTATTTACCGTTCTGACAACAAGACCCCGCTTGCTCTCGTCTCGAAACGATACAACCTGGTACAGCCGAGAGAAATCCTGGACTTTTATGCCAGCCTTATGGACATCTTCGGATTTGAGCTGGAAACGGCAGGTGTGCTGCGTTCCGGTAAAAAGATCTGGGCGCTGGCAAAAACCGGACATCAGGGGCTGATCAAAAACAATGATCCGATAAACGGCTACCTGCTCCTGGCAACTGCCTGCGACGGCACGCTGGCAACCACGGCACAATTTACCTCTGTTCGCGTTGTCTGCCACAATACGCTCTCCGTTGCCCTGGCATCCAACAACAGCCAGGTCAAAGTGCCGCACAGCCGGGTATTTGACGCCAAAGCCGTCAAACAGGAACTGGGGCTGACCGTATCGGCCTGGGATGACTTCATGTACCGGATGAAGGCATTGGCAAACAGAAAACTCAAGGATAGCGAAGCTGCGCAGTTTATCCAGACACTCTTTACCGATGCTGGTGGCAACCGCAATGAACAAGCCATCAAAAAAGTCATGGGACTGTATCAGGGCCAGGGCACAGGCGCTGATCTGGCTTCTGCACGCCAAACAGCCTGGGGCGCACTGAATGCCGTCACGGAATTCATTGACCACCATCGCCGTGCCAGAAGCACAGACTACCGTCTGGATGCGGCATGGTTCGGCATCGGCGCACAAATCAAGAACCAGGCAAGGGATGAAGCACTCCTTCTGGTTGACTGAAGAAAGGCTCCCATGCCAATCCACACAACCTTACACAGGGGAAAGAATTTTCCATTCCGGCAGCAGGTTGACGCAACCGCTGCCTGCCTTGACGGGGCCTTTCTGACGGGCGAAGTATCTGTTTGCCCTGTACGGTACCTTCCCGAACACGAAGCTATGGATGTTTCTCAAAAAGAAGAGGCCAACCTGTTCGGCGTTTATGTGCAAGTCAAAGAGCGCTTCAGGGGAAAAGACTGTTTCGAATGGCGATGGCTGCATGATTTCGCCACGCAACAACCGGCGATGGCCTGCGCAGAAACATTCAGGAAATGGTTTGCTGCTGTTCAATCTGAGGATAGGCCTCGATCAGGGATGGCCGGATCAAGGCCATTTCAAAGCGAGCGCAATTGTTGCGGTCAAGGTGAAATAAAATCCTGATTCTGTTGACGTACCCTATGAGGAGGGCTTTTTTACCAAATCATGCCCTGCTCCTGAAAAGCCAAACTCACACATTGGCCCAACAGGAACATCTCCCCTTCTCCCGATTGGCCAACCGGCTGATCCCTCTCTTTCATTACAACCACCAAGCCCCGGCCTCCCCTTTTGCATGAAGCCGGGGCTTTTTTAGCAAAGGAAAACAAATGTCCCATACCGCAACACAACATACCGCTGCGGCAATATCCCGTCCGTCCAGGCGGTGCGGGGCCATTCGCCTGGTCTCAACCAAAAACATGGATCGACATACCTGGCTGGCAATCCGCAACCGGGGAATCGGCTCAAGCGATGCCGCCTGTGTGCTGGGCCTGTCGCCATACAAGTCCGCCCTGGAACTCTGGCTGGAAAAAACCCGGCGCAAACCGCCTGACAATTTGTCAGACAAGGAAGCGGTATTCTGGGGAACCGTGCTGGAACCGGTCATTGCGATGCCTATGCCAGGAAAATGCCGGCAACGGTAAAAAGAGTCAATGCCGTCTTGCAGCACCCGAAATATCCTTTCATGCAAGCCAATCTGGACAGGGAGGTGCGCCTTGCGGATGGCACAACCGGCATCCTGGAAATCAAAACAGCCGGATGGCGGATGGCCCTGCTCTGGGAAGATGGCGTCCCTGAAGCCTACCAGTGTCAGGTGCTGCACCAGCTGGCCGTCACCGGCAAACCCTGGGCGGATGTGGCCGTGCTGATCGGCGGACAGGATTTCCGGGTATTTCGGATCTTTCCCGATCCGGAAAAAATAGCAGCGCTCATTGATGTGGAAGCGGCTTTCTGGCGGTGTGTAGAAAACCAGACCCCGCCCCATGTTGACCATTCGGATTCGGCTGGCAGGGCACTGGCGTTTCTGTATCCGAAGGATCAGGGTGAAGAAGTGGATTTTACAGAAGATCCCCGGATGAATGCCCTCTTTTTAGAACTGGTGCAAAGCAGAAAAACGGCGGATGAGGCAAATACCAGGGCAAAGCTGCTGCAACACAGGATGCAGCAGATCATGGGTTGCGCTCCTTCTGCCCGCTTTCACAACGGCAAAATCAGCTGGCGGCGCACCAAAGACAGCACGACGACAGACTTCAAACGGCTGGAAGAAGAACATCCCGATCTGGTCAGGCACTATACCATCACCAGGGCCGGGTATCGCCGCTTTGTAGTCACAGCAAACTGACCAAACACACACACCCTCCTCTCTGACGGTAAACCGTCAGGGATGATTTTTTATGGGAGACAGAGATGATCAAGGGATTGATGATGCCCCGCCAGTGCTGGGCAGGATCAGTATTGGCAAGGTGGTGGAGCATAACGGCAGGCGGCTGCCGGAAAAAGATGATGCGTTTACGATTACAACGCAGGTTCAAAACAAGGATGGCTGGATTCTGCATCCGTTGCACAAAATGCTGGAAGATGCCACAGAAAACGGAAAAATCCGCAGTATTCCTGTCACGTTGCTTTTTAATGACCCGGAGCTGAACCTGCGCTCGGAATATGCGATGTTCGACAGGAAAAACGGACGGCCTGTCTGTGTCGGGAACGGGGAAACGGCACGCCAGCATGTTGATGGCTGTATCAGGGAAGGTGCCTGCCCGTCTCCGGATAACTGCCCTCGGGCAAAGGAAGGCGGGTGCAAGCCTTATGGACGATTGAATGTCCAGGTGGAGGGTCAGGATGATGCGCTCAGTACTTTTGTGTTCAGAACGACAGGATTCAATTCGATCCGCACACTCTCGTCCAAATTGCACTATTTCTTTGCCCTGGGCCAGCAAGCGACACGGCATCTGCCGCTGCAAATGAAGCTCCGTGCCAAAAGCACAACGATGTCGCACAGAACGCCTATCTATTATGCAGATATTGCATTGAGAGACGGCGTCAGCCTGACTGAAGCGTTGGCGTTGGCTTTGGCCAGGGCAATGGCTCAGGCAGATCAGGAAGCGGGACTGGACGTCAGTCTTCTGGAGTCGGTGGCACGCCAGGGGTATGGCAATGGGGTGTTCGAGGACAGTCCGGATGAAGTCCCCGCGATTTTAGAAGAATTCTTTACCGTGCAGGATAAAACGGATGAGGTTGACGCTTTGGCAGGGGATGCCCCGGAAAAGACGGGCAACACGGCAAAACCGGCTCAACCGGGCATGACGCCTCGTCCTGCAAAGCTCTCGGAACGGATCGGGAAGAAGGCTGAAAGACTGGAGACGAGGCATTGAACGGGGTGGCTCATAAACCTGATGACCAATAAGGATGGGGAAAAATCTTTCCCCATCCCTTACCTTGTCAATTTCCGTCAGAAAAGGGGGAGAAAACCCGGGAAAGTATTCGATAATATTTAGGGACATATGGTACTTTTCAGGCTCTTTCTCGTTGCTGTTAAGCCGGAAAAATCCACTTGCTGCAAGCTCTCACTGGTAGGTTTAACCTGAACCGGTATCGTCCTTAATCCAGCTTGCCACTTTCTGACAGCAAAAAAGGCAAGCCCCCTCCTGCCAATCCTCTTTTT
>JAMPER010000006.1 GCA_023664945.1 Alistipes senegalensis
GGACTCATACCATATTGTAAGGCCTCAGGCACGATTAGCCGGAAATATTTCTACTCTTACTCTCTGCAACGCAATTGATAGCCAGATTCTGCCGCCTTTTTGTCCAGGTGCTTAACCGTAGTGATTCGGGTTACAGGCCAACGCTGCATGAGTGCCGCTCGCTTTCGGAGCGGCTTTATCGTGAGCAAGGTATCAATACGCAGGTGCTTCTGTGTCATAGAAGCCAAGCTATGACTGACTCTTATAATGATATGCGCGGGCTTGATGGGCAAGAGCTCAGGGTTCTGGTGGTGTAGGGAAGCACCGCCTTGGCGGGTATTCCTGATATGCTTATTCGGTAGTTAAAAAATTTCAACAGATGTCACTACATTTTCTGAAAAGCTCTATTGTCATCAGCCCCAGAATAATTTTGTAGGCGTATGGCACTTTCGCTTAGTGCTATATTGGATAAAATTCCAGCATATTTGCGCGTTGTTTCAAATGATTCTAGTCGATCATAATGATTTCCGTGCACAATTTTTGATCTACCTTCTGTATAAATATCGTCAATAAAATTCGTAAGATTCAGTTTGTACTTCCCTGTTACAACAATATCTTTACGCGACTTTCCCGTCAGATTTTCTGTCATCCTTAGAATACCCTTTTTTCCCCCTGCCCCTGAAAGAATATCAAGGCAAGCTCCAAATTTGACCACCGCAATGGCATCATTTAATTCGCGGTTTCCCTCTGCAAACCAATCTAATGCTGTAAGCCATCGCATGGCTAAATTGGGACACTTATGCATTGACGGATTCAATACCCCAGTAATGATCTGGCCAAATGCTTCCAGTAAGTTGCTTCTTTCTTCGATAGCTTTTTGAAGTTTTTCGCCCCTCAACATTGGTATGCGTGGCCCCAAAGACATACCGGGAATGTGGAGAAAACCATTCGTTTCAACGAGCGTTTTTGTACCAATCGGAGGAAGGCATTCATCATACAAAGCTTGCCATTCCTCCAGCCGCATCCGCTGGCTGCGTATTGTCACAGGCAAAGGCTTAATAGACACAGCAGGATTAGAACCAATCAGACCGGCAGCAACCGCTTCAGCAAAACATTCTCTGGCTTCCAGCAGGACACGTCTGGCAGTGTTTTGCCTTCCGGATTGCCATAACGCATGAACAGCCTGAGCAATGTGAATTGGTCTCACAGCTCTGATACGGATATGCCCGATAGCCTGTTTTAGATGGGCCAGGTTTCTTTTGCGTTTGTTGATGGTTTTAGGGTGAAGGGACCGCAGGGCAATGAGCTTTTCAAATTCGGTACACCAGTCGGCAACGAGGGTAAGACTAGGGGCGATCCGGGTCAGGATTTTGGCGAGCATGGGTGTCTCCTGTCGTTTTTGTACAGGGTCATTTCACCATGCGTTTGCAGCTAGTGTAATTGTTTTGCAGTCTGTGCAAATGATTGTACAGGTGGTTTATTGCGCGTAACGCTTCAATTTATCGCGCGCCGCTTCAATTTTTACAGCCTGCCTACTTTCTACTAAAAAGAATATTTCCCTTATCTGTCCCTCTGGTTGCGCATGTAAAAATATACCCGCCTGTTCCAGTTATCATCCTACTCAAACTCATAATCAAAGCCTTCGCTAGATTACGGTGAAATAATATGGTACTAGGAAAGCCTTCCTTCAGCGTTTTAATCAAAAGATTGTCTGCCGGATAAGGATACAATTTCCTTTTATTTCAATATCAGCGTACGTTATCAGACGCCATAAAAACAAAAAACCATGAAACCGTCCGGTTTATGATGACCTCTGTTTTCTCAACTTTACTTAACACGCTGGAAATATTTCCTAACTGGAATTCACCATAATCTGCTTTTTGCTGTTTTGGCACACTCCAACTCCAACAATCCTCTTTTGGCGTCAAGGCCGCCGCCATAACCGGCCAGTTTGTGATTGCTGCCGATAACCCGGTGAGAAGGTACGAAAATAGAGATCGGGTTGGTTGCATTTGCCGATGCAACTGCCCGCACAGCCTTCGGACGATAGATGCGGCGAGCCAGTTCGCCATAAGATATGGTCATGCCGCGGGGTATTTTCATGAGCTTTTCCCATACAGCACACTGAAATGCCGACCCTGTGAAGACAACCGGAACATCAAAAGTTTTACGCCACCCTGCGAAATATTCATCCGGTTCCCCATCGTCTGCTCGATCACACCGGAGGTTCCCTCTTCATATTGTGCATGCAGATATCGCTGTACGCGCCGGTCTATCGTATGACGGCGTTTCTCCACAACCAAGTCACAAATACACAACCGTCCAACTAAAACTGCCGGCCAGCAAAACGATTCATCCGAATCATACAAAGTAATTCTATCTTTGCAATCACCAATTCTACATCTGATTCCGTTTTCCACACATCGAGCACATGGATTTTTTGGATAGGAACCTCCTGCCCACTATTTTCCGGATGCAGGCAACATTTCTAAACAAAATGCACATAGAAACCTGCTTGAATACTGGGTTTCATGCAGGTTTATGCACGCTATTGGATAGTAAAAAAACGAGTTTTGGAGGCAGCACTTGAAATAAAAAATCCCAGACATTTTTGGACTATCCGGGATTAATTTCTGAAACCCTGTCGGCGTGACTTCCAGATAAAGTTAACCTCCATTAAAAAGCTTGTAAGTCTTCTCTTTGGGCTTGACGTTTTTACCTGGAGGGCTGTCAGCGACTTGATGACTTTCCCCATGCTCACATCCTCCTTTTTGGGAGTATCTATTTTTACTCAGGAGGAATTTTTGCTAAATCGTGCCCCTCATTTATTGGATGTCAATGAATTGCCTAAAACGCTATTAAACAAAAAATCCGCGAACCGCATGATTTTACACGGTTTTTTTTGCAGGAGGAATTACAATCATCTTATGAAACTTGCATAAATACTATATTTTATTAAATTAAAATTTTACAGAGGAATTACTACGGTTATTTGCAACCAGTTAAAACAAGCAGTTCATAAAAACATTATCATTTATTTTTACAGCAAAACCATTTTTTGAAAAGAGAGGGTATAAGCTAATTAAAGAACAGCAAGTGGGGCGACAGGGAATTTTTCTTACAACTTTATATAAATAAACTTTAGTTTGTTGGAAAACCAGTAAAGCCAGCCGAGTTCGCCCGTTTCATATGTACTGGTTAAGCTTTGTCCAGAATTGATTTCTTGTCTTCACTCAAGTCTCCAAATTCCTGTAATGCTTCAGCTGGAACTTCCTTTGATGTTTCAGGCTGTGGTACTTTTTTACGAATCCTAAATTTTCCATATTTCCTTCGTTATTTTTACAAACTAACCTTTGGAACACTTTAGCGTTCCTTTAACCTGTTTTACTCATTGATGCCAACCAGTTCAGAACACTTCTTATTGATATTGATGTTCAAATTATTTTCACCGGTTGATTTGTAAAGAGTCATAACACAATTGGAATACTGCTTAATTTTACGCTCCCTCAAATCTTCATTTTTATCCACAAACAACTTGATGAGGAATAAAACAAATACAACAACCAGCAACCCTCCTACAGTAGCTATTGCAGTTATTATCAACTTTTTATACTCTTTCATTTATTTACCTTTCAACCTAATTGAGCCAGTATTCCCTCAATAACGATTTTCATGCCTGCTCGCGCTTCTTTTTGCGGTATTCCTTGACAATGGTATTCACGTCTTCTTCTTTGTGCCCGACAGAAGCCGCCCACTGCTGTGCCTCATCCCATGCAGCCTTGCATTCTTCCACCGAAGGCAGCTTCAACGTCTTGAGCATAATCGTATCCCCGTTTGCATATGCAACCAGCTTATCGCCTGTACTGATCGCCATTTTCCTGCGCATTTCGGCAGGAAGTGAAATCTGCCCTTTGGATGAAACCGTCAAAACCTGTGTATCCATAGTACCCCCTTCAGTAAGATTTTCTTACTGTACAAAAAAAGACACGACATGGCAAAAAAGAAGAAGTTATGCTGTGGTATCTGTCGGTTTTTTCAGGTTATGTTCTGCCTGTACGATTTAGTCTGAACTAGTACAAATAAGGCAATAGGTGCTCTCTTCTTTCCCGGATGCTGGGTGTTTGTGTTTTTTTTGTCTGTGGGGTTATGCTACTTTGTCTATACGGGGGATTCTCTCTGGGGGAATAACAGCAGCTTTTCTCAGATTGACAGGCCGCCTCCATCAAAAAGTTTATAGTGCTTTTCTTTGGGCCTAGCGTTTTTTTTACTTGGATGGCTGTTAGCGACCTGATGACTCCCCATGCTTTCCTCCTTTTTGGGACTCTCTGTTTTTGCCCAAGATGCATTTTTACGAAATCGTGCCCCTCGTTTGCCGGATGCCAATGGACGACATGAAACGCTATAAAACAAAAAAAAACCCGCGTAAACACTTGGTTTTACACGGGTTTTTGGACGTTGTTGGATGCTGTGAAACAGGTTTCTGGCGGAGAGGAAGGGATTCGAACCCTCGATAGGCTATTAACCTATACACGCTTTCCAGGCGTGCGACTTCAACCACTCATCCACCTCTCCGCTGAATTTGAGATAATATCGCTTTGGTGTAACAAGGTCAAGATTCCACATATAATCTTCCGTCTCTTTTTCCACATACCCAAACTGGCCGGGAATGGTATAAGACCGTTTTGCCTATCGCTGCCTCATCCACCAGCGCAATATGCCTGGCAAAAAAAGAAAAACAGTTGGATGATCACAGCATGAAAATGTACCAGGAAAGCTATCAAAAAACTTTATCCTTCAGGCATATGGAAAAACGCCTGCCCGGTTACCGCTTCCGGAAGCGAGCCATGCTCCCGATACCTGACAAGCCTGCCCATAATCCGGCATATCCGCCTCAGAAGCGATATTCCGCCATTTATTGTCTGATTCCTCCTGCATAAAAACATCAGCCAGATAAATCCAGTTTTCATTGGAGAAATGCTCGCGAGCCAATGAAAAAACAGCGTCTTCTTCCTCACTCAGCATTTGCATCATCGTATGGCAATATTCCCGGATATGTTTTTCCAGCAGTTCCGGGTAATTTGTCTCTCCTGAAAGCTGCCGGTAAATCAGCTTGCCAACCGAAGCATGAAGCGTCAGAGAAAGCCGGTGCAGGGCGTCACGCGCCGCTATCTGCCTGGCCTCCTGCCCCGCCTGCTTCCTCACTTCAGGCAAAAAGTACCGCTCAACCCGGCGGGAACAACACCTTAGGCAAAAACAGCTGAAAACCTGAAAGAGGCTTTCCGGTTCGCCATCTCCCCCTTTCCCCCGCAAAAGTATATTTTCTGCCCGGTTTTTCAAATAAACCAGTTCTTGCCTGAAACCGTCATTCTCAACCTGGATGGCAACCTGTATATATGTACTTGAAAGCATAGTTTTACTTTAATATCCGTAGTACAAAAACAGACAAAGTGGATAAAGAGCCTTGCTGCACCATAAAGTTCCCTATAGCGGGTTGAGAAAAGTCAAAGTGCAAAGCAAACCGCACTGTAACAAGAGACAAGAATTAGAAGGCAATGATATGATGGCGCAAGTCAATAAACCGATGCACTGCCCCTCTGGAAACAGGCCATGAATGACATACTGAAGATTATCCGGCAACGCCGTTCCATCCGGAAATTTATGGATACGCCTGTTCCGGATGACATAACAGACCTCATTCTTGAGGCAGGAAAACTGGCACCATGCGCCAGAAACCGTCAGGAAAGGCACTTCACACTTATCCAGTCGCAGCCCCTGTTGGCCGAGATGAGCCAGGCATCCAAAACAATCGCGCTCACACTTCAGGATCGTTATGTAAACCTGATGGCCCAAAGCGAAAACTACCATATTTTCCATCATGCCCCGCTGGTTATCCTGGTTTCTGCCCCTGATAAGCCGATGGCAGAATCGGATTGCGCCGCCGCTATCCAGAACATGATCCTTGCTGCCGAATCGCTCGGCTACAGCAGCTGCTGGGTCAATTTTGTGCTGTTTCTCTTCCAGGAAACCCAAGGCGGGGGCTACTACAAAAAACTCGGCCTGCCGCACGGATACCATCCTTATGGTTCCCTTGCTATCGGCATTAAAAAAGAAGGAAATATCGAGGAACGCCCCTTGCGCGGCAACACCGTTACACGCATACGCTAATAGCCCGGTTGCCTCTTCTTGCCATCAGATAAAACGCTGTCTTTAGTCCTTCCCTGCTTCCCAGAGCGAATCATAAAGCCTGTTTTTCTTTCTCAGCTCATCACTCAATTTAGTCTTGCCCAATTCCTCCACCAGCGTAGGGCGCATTGAAAACAGCGATGTACCCAACCCCAGGCGGTGCCCCTTAATTTCATAACCTAATGCCTCCACCAGCGTCGGAAACATATCTACCTGCGTAAAGCGGCGGGATAAATCAGGCGCTTTTTTGCGCGCATTCACAAAGGCATTGAAAATAAAGCGGGATTCATCCGGCGAATTTTTAAAAAGGGTATGCGTTTCCTCCCCTCTTCTTCCTCCGGCTCTCATCAGCAGATGGTCGCCTATAAAAACAACTACCGTCTTTTTCCCGAAAGGCTGCTCCCTCACCCACTCCAGAAATTCTCCTGCCATGCGTGAAGCCTCATAAATAGTACTCTGAACCGTTGTCGGAAAATGATTTTTATCCGGAGGATTGGCGTTGCCAAAATGCGTGTCAATAGTCGCCATCACAGCAAAAAAGGGTTTGTCATGAGGAAGCGACAGGATTTTCTCCTTGAAAAAATCATAGGTAAACCGGTCGTAAAAACGCTTCCTTATCTTGGCCTTGAGACATTCTGCCTGATAATCTGACTCGAATCGCTCTGTCAAATGCCGGATATCATAAAATGCCTCAAAACCATGCGACTTCAAAAATACATCTATTCCGCTGAAACGGCCGCTGGTTCCCTGTACATATAAGTTCTGATAACCCAGGCCTTCCAGAAGCTGTCCTATAGAAAACGCATTCGGCGCAAAATCCGGCAGCGAACCGCCCACCCGGAGCGGATTGCCAATCCGCATCAGATAAGTAGTGGGCACACTAATCATGCTGCTGACCAGCGCCGATTGGGTCGGGAACTGGCCATACCCTTGCATAAAATGGGAAAAAGACTGGTTTTCTTCCGCAATCCGGCTAAGCTGTGGAATAAGGTTACGCTGCATCAGCTTTTTATCCGAAAAAGTTTTTTCCATACTTTCCAGATAAACCACAATCAGGTTCCATTGCTGCTTATCAGATGGAGGCGTGATCATGGCCTTTTCAGGGGCAACATAAAAATCCTCATAAAACTGGCTGACCTCCCGGTTATATTGCCGGTTCAGGTTCTCGCTCACCTGAAACATCTTGTTAATGCGAAAACCGCTGGAAACAAGGATGGCAATACTTACCAGACAAACCACCAGGTTACAAAACGGCATAGCCTTGGCCAGCGCCATGCCAAGCCGGTTTTCTTTTCTGGCAAGGCGGCTGCCTGCCCACCGGATGATGAAAAACAGGCATGAATACAGAAAAGCCTTTAACAGAACCTTGATATAAAAAGTCTGCGTAAATTCCGATTCTGCCCCCTCAAGCGGCACATTGAGAAAAAACATCACCTGTTCAAAAGTTGCACTATGAAAACTTTTTGTAAACCATTTGATCAGGTAAACAGAACAAAGAGCAAAAAACAGCAGTAAAAAAACACCTGCCTGCTTGAGGAATTTCGACATGGAAACAAACGGTCAAGAACAATGGATGGGAAGTTTAGCGCAACGCTATTCTTTATTCAATAGCATTTTGTGAATCGACATGCTATTAGCACATTGCTAATGTAAGCAAATGAGCAAAGATGCCCCTAAAAAACGCGGCGGGATTCACAACGAAGCATTAAAGCAGGCGCTGGTACGCCTCATTGAACTCAATGTACCCAGCCGCTTCGCTTCAGAAAGGGAAATGGCAGAAGCGCTGGATTTTTCTCCCGCCCATTTTTCGCAGATGAAAAACGGCTTCAGGACAATCGGAAAAGATTCGGCAGAAAAAATTGAAAAAGGACTGCAACTGGGTGTGGGAGGACTATATCAATTTCAGGGAAATACGCCTGTTCCCGATATGCCATCAGCAACAGAAGATATGGCATCCCGCCTTGACAGGAGCAGCGAACCTGTCAAGGCACTGGTTGGTCTGGCTTTAAGGGAAAACCGGCCAAAACCGGCCTGGATGAGCAAATCTATTGAATACCAGCTGAAAGCCTTGATTGAGGCTATCGCAGAAAAGCTGAAAGAAAATAACGCGACCTTCGCACCAAAATAACAGAAAGCCTCTTTTGCCGGACTGTTTGTAAGCAGTCCGGCACAGATATCACCCGCATGTACCAATAGCGCCGCAGGCAATGCAGAAATTGCAGCCATCCTTGCGGATAACAGCCGTATTACCGCACTCGCTGCAATATTTCCCACTGGTAAAAAGCGCCTGCAAATGCTGCCCTTCTGCAGGGCGGCCAGGCTCGTCAGCCACGACACCAAGCGGTTTGACCGGGTGACCGTCCGGCATGAGAATGCCAAGCATGGCATAGCGATGGATAACCAGCTGGGCAATATAAGCCACCGTAGAAGGGAAATTGGCCTGCCTGTCGCTGCCAGGAAAACGTGCCAGGAAATCGCCGCGCGGTTCGGCATAATTCAGGAGCTTGCGCAACTTCATGCCTATCCATGCCGGATCAATTACCCGCATATCAACAGATAACAATTTGCACAAGGCATCAATAGCATGCGGATGCGCCCCTGTTAAGCCCATACTGTAAGGCCGCCTTGTCCCATCCGGCATTTGCAGCTCCTTCAGCATCAGGACAAAATCATCTCCGGTAGAAGGATTTTGCACATCCGCCACCCAGGCCAGCGTACCGTCCGTGCCGGTTCGGGGTTCATTCGGTACAAACAGGGCATCCATCACCGGGCTGGGGTCTCCCTTTTCGTAATGCAGCGCGCCAAGCTCGTTGTATCGCCACTGGAGAAGCCGGGCAAACGCTGCCGTTGCACTGGGAACCAGCACCCGCTCCGCATGGGGAGGCATCGGCATTTCAAAGGCATCTCCTGTAGCCTTTGCCAGCATGGAAAAACGGTTTTCCAGCCAGGCACGGTCATTGGCACGCATATCCGTGGAAAGCATTTTAGCAATGGCATCCAGTCCTCTCGGCGTTTGGCCGCCCAGCACCCACACCTCAAAAGGAATATTGTCCTTGTCGGAAACAGCAATGGCAAATTCCCCCTGAGGCGTCTGTATCTGCTCGCTGATCCAGGCAGAAGCGCCCGCAGGCAAAGTTGGCCTGGAAGGCCAGCGCAAAGAGGCAAGCGGCGCAGAGGTTACCACCTCTTTTAAAACCATGCGGCGGTCCTCCTGTTGCAAAATGGCCTGCACCGGCGCGACAGCCGTGGCAGCTGGCGCTTCCTTAGGCTGAGCTTCCGCCACAGAAAGCACTGCTGTGCGCACATTGTTGGGGCGATAAGTCGTAATGCCTTTCAGCCCCTTTTTCCAGGCTTCCAGATACAGGTTCTTGAAATCCTCATAAGGGTAAGCCTCAGCCACATTCACCGTCTTGGATATGGCAGCATCAATATAAGGTGCCACTTCAGCCACCATCAGCATATGGTCTGTCGCCGAAATATCCAGCGCAGAAACAAATGACTCCGGCAGCGCCGAAACATCCCTTCCCATAGCGCGGTAAACCCGGTAGGCATGGTCTTCCACCACATAATTTTTCTTTGAGCCGTCCGGCATACGTTTGATTCGGTTGTAATACCAGGAAAAGGCCGGCTCAATCCCGTTTGAGGCATTATCCGCAAACGCCAGCGAAATGGTTCCTGTCGGCGCAATGGAAGTCAGGTGGGAATTACGGATGCCATACTGGCGGATATCCGCCCTGATGGCTTCCGGCAAACGGGAAACAAATCCACTGGCCAGATATTTCTCAATATCCAGCATAGGGAAGGCTCCACGCTCCTTTGCCAAACCAACCGACGCAGCATACGCGGCATCACGCATTACCCGGGCAATTTCGGCCGCCATTTCACGCCCTTGCACAGAATCATAGCGTATCCCCAGCATGATCAGGGCATCCCCCAGGCCAGTAAAACCCAGGCCAATCCTTCTTTTCGCTGCGGCTTCTGCCTCCTGTTCCGGCAGCGGCCATTTGGTTGCAGTCAGCACATTGTCCAGCATCCGGACAGCAACGCCTGTTACCCTGGCCATCAGGGAAAAATCAAAAAGAGGCTGCGAAGAAAAAGGTGAAATAACATAGGCGGCAAGATTGAGGCTGCCAAGACAGCAGCAACCAAAATCAGGCAAAGGCTGCTCGCCGCAGGGATTGGTTGATTCAATCACCTCGCAATAAGCCAGATTGTTTTCCTGGTTAATCCGGTCAAGATACAGCACCCCTGGCTCCGCCGCATTGTAAGTGCTTTGCATAACCAGGTCCCAGATAGCAGCCGCTTTGACAGTCCTGTAAACCCATTTGCCATCATCCCGCCGGTAAGCGCCGGCCGCTTTCAGCTCGTCATTGGGTTCTGCCGTATGCGCCAGCTCAAAATCGCCATCTGCCTCCACCGCACGCATAAAAGCATCTGTCACGCCAACCGATACATTAAAATTGCTTAGCTGACCCTGCTCCTGCTTGACTGTAATAAATTCTTCGATATCCGGATGGTCAATATTGAGCACAGCCATTTGCGCCCCGCGCCTGGCACCAGCCGATTCCACCGTTTCACAGGAACGGTCAAAAACCTTCATATAGGAAATGGGGCCGGAAGCACTGCTGCCGGTTCCCCTGACCTTCGCCCCTTTGGGACGGATAGCCGAAAAATTGTAGCCGACACCCCCGCCCCTGCGCATGGTTTCCGCGGCCTGCGCAAGTGCTGTATAAATACCGGGCTTGCCATCCGTCATATTGGTAATGGAATCGCCAACCGGCTGAACAAAGCAGTTAATCAGCGTCGTTTGCAAGCCTGTCCCTGCCGCGCTGCTGACCCGGCCTGCCGGAATAAATCCGTTTTGCAGCGCCCACAGAAATTCCTTCCTGTATTTTTCCCTGTCTTCCTGGGTTTCCACCTCTGCCAGCGCTGCCGCCACCCGCGCCATCACGGCTTCTGCTGTTGTCTCTTCCTCCTTGGCATACTTTTCTATCAGTATGTCCCGGGAAATCTCCTGCTGCACAAACAAGGCCGCAGCTGCATAGTCATCCAATGGCATAGGGCGCCCCCAAAACAAATTTATTGAAATAACAGGAAAATACCACCTGCCAACACCGGCAAAGACACCGCAATACACTATGAAATGCCATGCGGTTATCCTTATGTTTTACCGGCTTCCCGTTTTAGGCAGGCGGCCTATTTTAACGCTGAAATAAAAATGCTTCAGCACAGCCCAGCAGGCAACTTTTCCATGAGTTCCGGCACAATTTCCTGCCAGTCTCCCACCAGGCCGTAATCTGAGACCAGGAAAATAGGCGCATCCAGATCCTGGTTAATGGCAACAATCGTTTTGGCATCCTTGATACCGGCCACATGCTGGATAGCCCCGGAAATGCCAATGGCAAAATACAGTTCCGGCGCAACAATTTTGCCGGTCTGACCAATCTGAAGGTCATTTTTGGCATATCCCGCATCTACCGCCGCGCGGGAAGCGCCCACTGCCGCGCCCAACCTGTCGGCAAACGCCTCAAGCAACCTGAAATTTTCGGCAGAACCCACCCCTTGCCCTCCAGCCACAATTACTTTGGCATCAGCCAGATCAGGACGGCCGGTTCTCTCAATCTGCCGCGAAAGACAAACCACTTTCCCAATATCCGTTATCGTACCGACAGGCTCAATAGCTGCCCCATCCTGTCGCCCTGCCGGCATAAAAGTAGTCGGCCTGATAGTCAGGATTTTGACAGAATCGGATGACTTTACCGTTGCAATGGCATTGCCCGCATAAACAGGGCGCTTGAACGTATCAGGAGAAACAACCTGTATCACCTCGGAAACAAGCTCCACATCCAGCCTGGCAGCCACCCTGGGCAAAGCCCCCCGGCCAAGCACAGTGGCACATGCCAGAACATGGCTGTAAGGCGCGGCAACAGCCAGAATCTGTTCGGCGGCATTTTCTGCTATCCCGTCCTTCAGCGAAAGGGAATCCGCCAGCAAAACACGGGATACACCGCCAATTTGTGCGGCCTCCCTTGCAACAGATTCACACTTATACCCCATCACCAACACCTCAACAGGGCCGCCGCACTGCGACGCAGCCGTTACAGCGCTGGCGGTAACGGTTTTAAGTTGACGGTTATCGTGTTCGGCAATAACAAGTATCGGCATGGCTCATCAATCAGAAAATTTTTGCCTTGTCTTTCAGTTTATCAACCAGCGACTGCACATCAGGCAACATCTCAACACCCGGACGGACAGGAGGAGCTTCCACCTGCAAAACCGTCAGGCGGGGCGAAACTGAAACTGCCAGCTCTTCAGGCGTTATCATGACAACCGGCTGCTTTCGAGCGCGAACCATATTGGGCAGCGTTACATACCGGGGAGCATTCAAACGAAGATCCGCCGTTATCACGGCCGGCAAATCAAGGCGCAACTCCTCTGTTCCCTCATCCATTTCCCGGACAACCCTGGCTGCCATTCCGTCTGTCTCCAGCCTGGAAACAAAGATACCCTGCGGCCAATCCAGAAGGGCCGCCAGCATTTGGCCGGTTTGCGTAGCGTCATCATCAGTTGACTGCTTGCCCAACAAAACCAGCTGCGGTACCTCCCGGCGTACAAACGCGGCCAGGAGCTTCGCAATGCCAAGTGGCTGGAGCTGGGCATCCGTGCGAATCAATACCGCACGATCTGCTCCCATGGCAAGTGCTGTACGCAAAGTATCCTGCGCCTTTTCCACACCGCATGAAACCGCAATCACTTCCGAAGCCTTGCCAGCTTCTTTCAGGCGCACCGCTTCTTCAACGGCAATTTCGTCAAACGGGTTCATCGACATTTTGATATTGTCTGCCTCAATCCCGCTGTTATCCGGTTTTACCCGTATTCTGGCATTGGAATCAACCACCCGCTTAACGCATACCACAACCTTCATCCACATCCTCCGGGAACAGTTTTTTCCATAAAACCTGCTGTACAGGCAAAAACAGGCTCACTTCCTTTTCAGGTAAAGCGTATATTCCCCGTCCGATTCATGCTGATTCAGGAGAATATGCCCCGTTTGACTGGTAAAAAAACGGAAATCACCAATAGCGGCGGGATCTGTCGCCAATACACGCAGTACCTGCCCGCTTTCCATGGTTGATAATGCTTTTTTAGCCATCAGGATCGGGCGCGGGCACTTCTCTCCCCGCGTATCCACTTCCCTGCTTACCTGCACATCGTCCATCTCAACAGCTCACAGGCGTTCATCCACCCATGCAGCAACACTCTTGAGCGCCTCCGGCAAACTTGAAGGATCCGTCCCGCCGGCCTGTGCCATATCCGGGCGGCCGCCTCCCTTGCCGCCAACCTGCCTTGCCACATAATTGACCAAATCGCCTGCCCTTATCTTGCCGGTCATATCCGGCGTCACACCGGCAATCATGCCGACTTTGCCCTCATTGACAGAAGCCAGCACAATCACAGCCGTTTTCAGGGCTTCTTTTACTTTATCCACCGCATTGCGCAGGCTGGCTGCATCAGCCCCGTCCAGGGTAGCCGCCAGCACCTTCACGCCTTTGACTGTCACAGCCTGACCGGCCAGATCATTGCCCTGGCTGGAGGCAAATTTGGCTTTCAGGGAAGTCAATTCACGCTCCAGTCCTCTCGCCTGTTCCTGCATTTGATGAATACGAGCCACCAGATCATCCGGCTGGGTTTTCAACGCAAAGGCTGCCTCGTTGACCCTGCATGAAAGCGATTGCACCACATCCAGCGCTGCCGTGCCGGTAACCGCTTCTACCCGCCGGATACCGGCAGCAATGCCGCTTTCGGAAACAATCTTGAAAAAACCGATATCTCCGGTACGCGCCACATGCGTGCCACCGCATAATTCGCATGAAAACCCAATATCCAGCACACGCACCTCATCCCCATACTTTTCACCGAAAAGCGCCATAGCGCCATGTGCAATAGCCTGGTCATAAGGCATAAGCTGTGTGCTGACAGCCTGGTTGGAGAGAATCTCCCTGTTGACGATTTTTTCCACTTCCCTGATTTCATCCGGTGTCAGCGGCGCATTGTGGCTAAAGTCAAAACGCGTCCTTTCTGCATCAACAAGAGAGCCGCGCTGGGCAACATGCGTGCCCAGAACCTGGCGAAGCGCTTTATGCATCAGGTGCGTAGCCGAATGGTTCCGCATCGTCTGCGCCCTCAACTCCATATTAACCCGGGCGAAAAGCCTATCACCAACAGCCAGCTTTCCTGCCGCCAGCATTCCGTGATGCCCTGTTACCGCCGCCTGGATTTTCTGGGTATCTTCCACTTCAAAGCAGATACCATCCGCTTCCAATACGCCATGATCCCCCACCTGGCCGCCGGATTCGGCATAAAACGGCGTAACATCCAGCACCACCACACCGCGTTGGCCCGGCAGCATTTCCTCCACCGGCGCACCATCCACATAAAGCGCCGTTACCCGGCCGTTTTCCTGAAGCCGTGCATAACCGACAAATTCCGTATTCCCGCCGGCATAATCCAGGATTGCCCCCATTTTAAACTTGCCTGACGCACGGGCAGCCGCCCTCTGGCGTGCCATGGCAGCGTCAAACCCGGCGTCATCCAGCGTAATATGCCGCTCGCGGCAAATATCTGCCGTCAAATCCAGCGGAAAACCGTAAGTGTCATAAAGCGTAAACGCTGTCTCGCCGTCCAGGATATTCTGCCCTCCGGAAAGCGCTGCCTCGAGAATCTTCATGCCGTTTTCCAGCGTTTCCCCGAAGCGCTCCTCTTCATGCAGCAAAACATCTTCCACTCTCGCAGCTGATTCCTTCAGTTCAGGATAAGCAGCCCCCATCTCGATAACAAGATCCCTGACAAGGCGATGAAAAAACGGCTTCGATTGCCCCAGCTTATATCCGTGCCTGAGCGCCCGGCGAATAATGCGGCGAAGCACATAACCGTGGCCATCACTGCCGGGAATCAGGCCATCCACAATCATAAACGCGCTTGCGCGAATATGATCGGCAATCACTTTCAGGGAATTATTTGACAGGTCAGCCGTTCCTGTTTCGCGGGCAGCTGCCCGTATCAGATTCTGGAAGAGATCAATATCATAGTTACTGTGGACATGCTGCAAAACGGCAGCAAGTCTTTCCAGCCCCATGCCGGTATCGACACAAGGCTTGGGAAGCGGCGAAAGATTACCCGCCTCATCCCGGTCAAACTGCATGAAAACCAGGTTCCATATCTCGATATACCTGTCGCCATCCTCATCCGGCGTACCGGGCAGGCCGCCGGGAACATCCGAGCCATGGTCATAAAAAATCTCGCTGCTGGGACCGCACGGCCCTGTATCGGCCATCTGCCAGAAATTGTCGGAAGCATACCGGGCACCCTTGTTGTCCCCAATGCGAATCACCCTTTCTGGAAGAAGGCCAATATCATGAGTCCAGATACCATATGCCTCGTCATCTTCATGATAAACCGTCACCCACAGCTTTTCAGGCGGCAGCTTATAGACTTGCGTAAGCAATTCCCACGCATACCGGATGGCATCACGCTTGAAATAATCCCCGAAGCTGAAATTGCCCAGCATTTCAAAGAAGGTATGGTGGCGCGCGGTATAGCCCACATTTTCCAGATCATTATGCTTGCCGCCGGCCCTCACGCACCGCTGGACACTCGTTGCGCGGGTATAGGGCCTTTTGTCAATACCAAGAAATACATCCTTGAACTGCACCATCCCGGCATTGGTCAGGAGCATTGTAGGGTCATTGCCCGGCACAAGAGGACTTGAGCGCACAACGGTGTGCCCTTTTTCAGCAAAAAAACCAAGGAATTTCTCGCGGATTTCAGAAGCTTTCATGATTATGGAAAATAGCGTTGACGCAAAAGAAAAATTATACGTTATCTCTATGGCAGAGCCAGCTGCCCGACAGCAGGCAGCACAGGCACGCAGTTATCAGCCGACCCACCGGCGGGCATTTCTGAACATGCGCATCCAGGGAGAATCTTCCTTCCAGGAATCAGGATGCCAGGAATGTTGTACGGTACGAAATACCCGTTCGGCATGGGGCATCAGCACCGTAAAACGGCCATCCTCTGTTGTAACAGAGGTGATACCACCTGGCGAACCATTCGGGTTGAACGGATAAGTTTCCGTCGGCATCCCATTATGATCCACATACCGCATGGCAACATGCACTTTCCCTATATCGCCCTGCCGGGAAAAATCGGCAAATCCTTCACCATGTGAAACCACAATCGGCGTACGCAGCCCGGCCATACCGTCAAAGAAAATAGAAGGCGATTGTGGCACTTCCACCATCGTAAAACGGGCCTCGAACTGTTCGGAGCGGTTTCGGGTAAACTTCGGCCAGGCATCTGCGCCGGGAATAATGGATTGCAGGTTGCTCATCATCTGGCAGCCATTGCAAATCCCCAGCGCAAAACTGTCTTGTCTTGCAAAAAAGGCGGCAAACTGTTCCCTGAGCCTGTCATTGAAAAGAATCGTCTTGGCCCAGCCTTCGCCCGCACCAAGCACATCCCCGTAAGAAAAACCGCCCACAGCAATCATGCCACTAAAACCGGCAAGATCAGTCCGCCCGGCAATCAGGTCGCTCATATGCACATCCACAGCCGTAAAACCAGCCTTGTGCATCACATAAGCCGTTTCCACATGGGAATTAGAACCTTGCTCCCGCAGAATCGCCACTTTGGGACGAATGCCGGTTGCAATATAGGGAGCAGCAATATCTTCCTGCATATCAAACGGAACAACAGGCCGCATACCCAAATCAGCCTCATCTGTTATCCGCTGGTATTCCATATCGGCGCAATCCGGATTATCCCGCAAGCGGGCAATGCGCCAGCTCGTTTCGCTCCATAGGCGATTCAATCCGGCAAGCGGCTGCGAATAAACCATTTTGCCGCCATGCAAAACCGTCAGGCTTTTTTCATCCGCTATCGTCCCGATAACATGGGCAGCAGAATCAAGGCGATATGCTTTCAGGCACTGCATGACCGCTTCAAGATCCTGTGCCTTTACCTGCATAACAGCACCCAACTCTTCGGCAAAAAGCACGCGGAAAAGGCTGTCATGCAAGCGGTCTGCCGCTGCATCGCTTCCCGTCAAAACAGCGTCAAGCGACAGGCGCAGCCCGGTGCGCGAGGCAAAAGCCATTTCGGCCAATGTTACAAACAGGCCGCCGTCCGAACGGTCATGATAAGCCAGCAGTTTGCCTTTGGCATTCAGCTGCTGTATTGCCGAAAAGAAAGAAACCAGATCCTGCGGGGCATCCACATCCGGTACCTCATGGCCAATCTGCCCTGTCACTTGCGCCAATGCAGAAGCACCCAGGCGGTTTTTTCCGCGTCCCAGGTCAACCAGCAGCAGCACCGTATCACCTGCATCCGTTTTCAGTTGCGGCGTCAGTGCCTTTCTGGCATCACAAACCGGCGAAAAAGCCGAGACAATAAGGGAAACCGGCGCAATCACTTCCTTGTCAACGCCATCTTCCTGCCAGGTCGTCCGCATGGAAAGCGAATCCTTGCCGACAGGAATGCTGATACCCAATGCCGGGCACAACTCCAGGCCAACCGCCTTAACAGCATCAAAAAGCGCGGCATCCTGCCCTGCCTGCCCGCAGGCAGCCATCCAGTTGGCCGACAGCTTGATATCCGATATTTTGCCAATCGGCGCAGAAGCGATATTGGTAAGCGCCTCGCCAATCGCCATCCGGCACGAAGCCGCCGCATCAATAACCGCAACCGGCGTTCTCTCCCCCATCGCCATGGCTTCGCCTTCATGCCCCTCAAAACTCATGAGCGTAACCGCGCAATCTGCTACCGGCACTTGCCAGGGACCCACCATCTGATCACGCGCCGTCATGCCGCCGACAGTCCTGTCACCAATCGTAATCAAAAAAGACTTGTCGCCAACAGCCGGCAGCTGCAATATTTTCTCTGCCGTTTCTGCCAGACTTAACCCATCAACCTGCACCGGCGGATAGTGATGCGCAACATGGCTTACCTGCCGGTGCGTCTTTGGTGGTTTGCCAAGCAGCACCTCCATCGGCATATCGACCGGCTCATTGCCATATTGCGGATCAACCAGTTTCAGCGTTTGCTCTTCCGTTGCCGTTCCCACCACGGCAAAACGACAGCGTTCCCTTTCGCAAAGCCTTTCAAAAAGCGGCAAATTCTCCGGTGCAATAGCCAAAACATACCGCTCCTGGGACTCATTGCTCCAGATTTCCCTGGGCGACATGCCGCTTTCCTCAAGCGGAATACGGCGCAAGTCAAAATGGGCGCCGCAACGGGCATCATGGGCAATTTCTGGAAAAGCATTAGAAAGTCCGCCTGCGCCAACATCATGAATAGAAAGAATCGGATTATTTTCCCCCATGGCCCAACAGGCATTAATCACTTCTTGCGCCCGCCTTTCCATTTCAGGATTGCCACGCTGGACAGAATCAAAATCCAAATCCGCCGTATTGGCGCCTGTCGCCATTGAGGATGCCGCACCGCCGCCCATGCCAATCCTCATACCGGGGCCGCCAAGCTGAATCAGCAAACTGCCCGGCGGCAGATCACGCTTGAAAGTATGGCCGTCTGAAATATTGCCGATACCGCCTGCAATCATAATCGGCTTGTGATAGCCGAAAACCTGCCCGCCGACATTCTGCTCATAAGTACGGAAATAACCGGCCAGATTGGGGCGGCCAAACTCATTGTTAAAAGCAGCGCCGCCAATAGGCCCCTCAATCATGATCTGCAAGGGAGAAGCAATCCTTTCCGGCCTGCCATAAGCCGATGCTTCTTTTGCCGCCTCGTCCGGCTGCGTGACATCCGACGCATTTTCCCACACCCGGCGTGCCTGCGGCAGCATCAGGCTGGAAACCGTAAAGCCGGTCAGGCCGGCTTTGGGCTTGGCTCCACGGCCTGTGGCCCCCTCATCCCTGATTTCACCGCCTGCACCGGTTGAAGCCCCCGGGAAAGGGGAAATAGCCGTAGGATGGTTATGGGTTTCCACCTTCATCAAAATATGGGTCAGCTCATCAGAAGCCTGGTATTCATGCCCTGCCTCCTCGCCGCGCGAATAAAACCGCATGACTTTTCCGCCCTGGATAATGGAAGAATTGTCTTTATAGGCAACAATCGTCCCTTCCGGGTGCTGCTCATGGGTATGGCGTATCATGCTGAAAAGCGATCTGTCCTGCCTTTCGCCGTCAATCGTCCAGTCTGCATTGAAAATCTTGTGGCGGCAATGCTCGCTGTTGGCCTGTGCAAACATCATCAGCTCAACATCAGTCGGGTTGCGGTTGGCAGCGGCAAACGCCTCGTACAGATAATCCACCTCATCCTCCGAAAGCGCCAGCCCCATTTCCGCATTGGCCTTCTCAATTGCTGCTTTGCCTCCTGACACAATATCCACATATTCCAGGGGGGCAGGCGGCAATTCGGCAAAAAGCCGGTCAACTTCCTGTTTATCAAACAGAACGGTTTCCGTCATGCGGTCATGCAGAATATTCGCTACATCTGCACGCTGCTCCCCTGCAAGCGGGGCAGCGCCCTGCCTGAGCACAATATAAAAGGAAATCCCCCGCTCAATACGCCTGATTTGCTGCAAACCGCAATGGCGCGCAATATCCGTTGCCTTGGAAGACCAGGGAGAAATCGTGCCCAGCCGCGGCACCACTACCAGCTCCATACCGGTTTCGTTGCCGGTAAAGCGCTCGCCATAATCCAGCAGGGAAGACAAGCGGAGCATTTCTCCGTCAGAAAGCGGAGAAGCAACATTCACAAAATGGACAAAGCGACCGGTTATTCCTGTTATATCAGGAACAACCTTTTTTAAACGCGACAGGAACCCTTTTGTACGAAAAGCAGACAGGGCATTGGAACCCGGTATGATGAGCATCATGTATTGAAAAGTAGAAATTGGCGACAGAGCTGTAAGATTTCTATTATACCCGCCGCCCGGCTTTTTCTGCTTTTTTCTGTCCGCCCTGCAACCGTACAGGCATAAAACACCTGCAAAAAACGATGATGTGTTTTCCCGGTGTACCAAAAGAAAACACATCATCAAGGCCTACTTCTCATCCTCCCCATTGTCTTCCGGTTTTTGACCAGGTTCTTCCCTCTCTTCCGGCTGTGGCTGTGGCTGTGGCTGTGGTTGTTCCTGTTCAGGTTCCTCCGGCTGTAGTTGTATCGGCATCCGGGATTGCGCCTGTACAGGTTCCCCTGATTGTGCCGGTGCCTTGTTAACCGTTTTTTTCCGTGCCCCAAAGAAACTGTTTACAAGAACATAGAAAATAGGTGTAAAGAAAATCCCCAATACGGTCGCTGCTGTCACACCGCAAACAACTGTTGTGCCAATCGCGTTCTGGCCGCCGGAACCTGCGCCGGAACTGATCATCAGCGGTATAACGCCAATTACGAAAGCCAGAGAAGTCATGATAATCGGCCTTAAGCGCTGGCGGGCGGCATGGACAATGGCATGGAAAAGATCCTCCCCTTTTTCATGCATTTCCCTGGCAAACTCCACAATCAGGATGGAATTTTTGGCAGAAAGGCCAATAACTGTCAGCATACCAATCTGGAAATAAACATCGTTGCTCATCCCCCGAAGCATCATTCCGGCCAAAGCGCCAATCACACCTGTTGGCACGACCAGCAAAACGGCAAAAGGAATAGACCAGCTCTCATACAACGCCGCCAGGCAAAGGAAAACAATCACCAGCGAAATGGCATAAAGCATGGGCGCCTGTGAACCGGCCATCTTCTCCTGGTAGGAAAGGCCTGTCCAGGCATAGTCAAAACCAGGAGGCAATTCTCCTGCCAGCTTTTCCATGGCAGCCATGGCCTGCCCCGTACTCTTGTTTTGGCCAGGTACGCCAAGAATTTCAAGCGAAGGCAAACCGTTATAGCGTTCCAGGCGTGGAGAACCTTTCTCCACATCCATGGAAATAAATGACGAAAACGGAACCATTTCACCTTTTGCATTACGGATGCGATACCTGTCAAAATCCTTGGCCTGCATACGATAAGGCGCATCAGCCTGGATATACACTTTTTTTGTCCGCCCGCGATCCATGAAATCATTAACATACATACCGCCCCAGTATGCGGAAATCGAAGTATTGATCTCGCCTCTTGAAAGACCTTGTGCGCCAGCCTTGGCCAAATCAATATCCAGCACATACTGATCCACATCCTCAAGGCCGTTGGGGCGCACTGCCTGCAAATCAGGATTCTGGTTCGCTTTGGCCAGCAGAATATTGCGGGCATTCATCAAGGCTTCGTGCCCCTGGTTGGCACGGTCTATCAGCTCAAAGTCAAAACCGGTTGCATTGCCCAATTCCATGATGGCCGGCGGAGAAAACGCATAAACTTCCGCCTGCTGGATTTGTGAAAATCGTGCCATGGCTCGCTGTACAATAGCAGAAACACGCTGCTCACTGCTTTTACGTTCGCTCCAGTCCTTTAAGCTGACAAAAGCCAGGCCGGCATTTTGCCCGCTGCCGCCAAAACTGAAACCGGCAATAGTCAGAACACTTGCCACGGAATCCTTTTCATCTTCGCGAAAGTAGGTATCCACCTCATTTAGCACCTTTCGCGTCCGCTCAAGCGTCGCCCCGGTCGGCAACGTAACCTGGACAAACAACACGCCCTGGTCCTCATCCGGTAAAAAACCGGAAGGAAGCCGCCAAAACATATAGCCGATGCACCCGATTCCCACCAGAAAAACGAGCAAATAACGCTTGGGTTTGGAAATCACCCGGGAAACCCCGCCCTGGTAACGGCCGGAAACCCTGTCAAACCAGGTATTAAACCGCCCAAAGAAACCCGTTGTCCTGTGCGGCATCACATCCGGCAGCATCGTGGCACACAAGGCCGGCGTTAAAATCATGGCCACCAGAACAGAAAGCGTCATGGCTGTCACGATGGTAATGGAAAACTGGCGGTAAATCACACCGGTTGAACCGCTCATAAAAGCCATCGGTACAAAAACAGCGGCAATAACCATGGCAACCCCCACCAGCGCGCCAGTAATCTGCCCCATGGATTTCTTCGCCGCTTCTTTCGGGCCGATATGCTCCTCATGCATAATCCGCTCAACGTTTTCAACCACCACAATGGCATCATCAACCAAAAGCCCGATTGCCAGCACCATACCGAACATAGTCAACGAATTGATGGAAAAACCCGTCAAGGCCAGCACCCCGAAGGTACCCAATAAAACAACCGGAATAGCAATAGTAGGAATCAGCGTTGCCCTGAAATTCTGGAGAAACAGATACATCACCAGAAAAACCAGGATAATCGCCTCTCCCAGCGTATGGAAAACCTCTTCAATAGAAAGTTTGACAAAAGGCGTGGTGTCATAGGGATAGACATTTTTGACACCTGCCGGATAAAACTTGGAGAGCGACTCCAGCTCCTTCTTGATCAATGCCGCCGTATTCAGCGCATTGGCGCCGGAAGCCAGCTTGATAGCCAGGCTTGCCGCAGGTTGGCCGTTATAAAAATCCTCCGAATTGAACAGCTCATTATTCAGCTCAATGCGTGCCACATCCTTCAAAAATACCGATGAGCCGTCTGTATTTGTCCGGAGAAAGATATTTTCAAACTGTTCGACTTTTTCAAAGCGCTCTGCAGCAATAATGGTCAGGTTAATTTCCTGTCCCGGGAGAGCAGGACGTGCGCCAACCTGTCCACCAGTCACCTGCGCATTCTGCGCCTGTATGGCAGCGATAATATCAGACGGATTCAGTTTGTACTGCTCCATTTTCAACGGATCCAGCCATATCCGCATAGCATATTGCGAACCGAAAATCTGTGTATCGCCTACCCCGTTCAAACGACCGATTGCATCCTGGATATTGCTCGCAATATAGTCAGACAAATCAGCCCCATCCATCTTGCCATCTTCCGAAATCAGCGTAGCAACCAACAGAAAGTTCTTGACTGATTTGGTTACCGACAGGCCTTGCCGCTGAACTTCCTCCGGAAGCAGCGGTGTGGCAAGCTGCAACTTGTTCTGCACCTGCACCTGGGCAATATCGACATCCACCCCGGAATCAAACACCAGATTGATCGTAGCCTGGCCGGAAGAGTCGCTGCTCGAATACATATAAATCATGTTATCGATACCCTTCATCTGCTGCTCAATTACCTGGGTAACCGTACTTTCAAGCGTTTTGGCAGAAGCGCCGGGATAGGTAGCAGAAATAGCAACTTCAGGCGAGGCAATAGAAGGATACTGGGCAACCGGCAGGGTAGAAATGGAAAGCGCACCCGCCAACATAATCAGGATAGCAATCACCCATGCAAAAATGGGGCGATCAATGAAAAAGTTGGCCATAGGTTACTTACTCCGCTTCTTCTTTTGCCGTTTTTTCTTCTGGCTCAGGCTGTTTTTCCTCAGCATTGGCAACAGGTTGTTCTTCTTTCACAACCTGTTGTTCTTTTTTTGCAGTCTCTGTTTCCTTCATCTCGGTATTGGCAATAGAAACCGCCTCCTGCACGACTTCCGAACGGACCGCTTCTCCGGTCACAACCTGCCCATGTTTCACCTTCTGCAGGCCGTCAGTCAACACCTTGTCTCCCGGCTTTAACCCATCTGTTATCAGCCAGTTATTTCTGTAGTCGCGATCCAGCGTCACATAACGTGTGGCCACATAATAATCATTCTGACCTAAGGAAGCGTCTTCTGTTATAGCCTCCTTTTCTGTTTGCTCCTCCCCGTTTTGCAACAACGGATTTTCCTTCGTCAGCACATATACCATCGGCCGGTTCTTGGTATCACGCATGACTGTTTTTTGCGGAACCAGGACAGTACCTTCACGAACCCCTTCTTCAATCACAGCCCTGACATACATGCCGGGAAGAAGAACATGATCCGGATTATCAAAAGTAGCACGCACCGTTACAACACCCGTGCTTTGCTCAATGGTCACATCAGAAAACAGCAATTTCCCCAAAATCCAGTCCGGTTCCTCCCCTTCTGCACGGTTGCCGCCTATTTTGGCATAAGGCGTACCATCTTCCAGCTTCAGTTTGATTCTGGTTCCCCGCTGCGCGCCGTCCTGAACTTCTCCCGTTGCCAAAGCTCGCCGCAGCTTCAGCAGCTCGGTACTGGACTGGGTAACATCCACATAAACAGGCGACAACTGCTGTACCGTCGCCAGCGGATCAGGCTGATTCTGGGTTACCAGTGCACCTGGCGTCACAAACGAACGGCTGATCCGGCCGGATACAGGCGAAAGCACCTTGGTATATTCCAGATTGATCCGTGCAGTTTCCACTGCCTGCTTTGCTACATTAACCGATGCAATCGCCTGATCACGCGCTGCAACTGCATCATCATATTCCTGCTTGCTGACAGCATTGATATCCACAATTTTGCCGTAACGTTCTGCCATCAGGCGGGCAGCAACTACATTGGCCTGCGCCCTGGCAAGATCTGCACGGGCACTGTCATAGGCTGCCTTAAAAAGGGCCGGATCAATCTGATACAGCGGCTGGCCTTCCTTGACATCGGAGCCTTCTTCAAAAAGCCGTTTCTGGATAATACCGCTCACCTGGGGCCTGACTTCAGAAACCAGAAAAGCTGAAACCCTTCCCGGCATTTCCGTTATCAACGGCACATTGTTTGCCTGCGCGACCAGATAATTTACCTTGACATTCTGCTGAACCGGTTCTGCTTCTTCCCGGCACCCCGTCAGGCAGCATACTGCCGCAAACAACACGCCGAACAGACTTCCCCTGTATAGTACCGGCAAGCTACTCATTTTTCTCCCTTTTCACCACATCCAGTCACGCCCGTTTCTAGGCAAAACACGCAACAACAATAAGGATAAGGGTTCTTTACCCAAAACTGAACTAGTATAAAGGAAATACCGGCTTATTCCGCCACTTTTTTTGCGGTACAACAACCCGGATCCCTGCCTGTCCGAACCCTTGCACAATCCATTTCCAAAAACACTTTTTCCGGATTTTTCCCCGATATTTTCCTTATCCTATAATTAAAGCGCTATCTTTTCCTTTTCCCATACAGATTGATGATTACTCTTTATTCTCTCGTTCTTTTCGCCTGGATCGTATTCCGGCTCATCATGCCTTTACCTGTTGGTATGGCAGCCAGACTTGGCCTGGCATCTTTAGTTCTACTGATATCGCTCAAGCACTTCTTTTTCCAGCATCTTTTTGGCGGCCTGGCCTCGCCGGAACTGCCGCGCTTCGCTATCATTCTGGCCGGTTGGCTTTATGCAACCCTGGTGTTTCTCTTTGTTCTTGTTGTCATCCGCGATATTGCCGCATGTATCCTGTGGCTGGCCGCCAAAACCGGTTTTTCCGTAAAACCGGCCCTCATGGCCTGGCCGTTTTCCCTCAGCATAGTTCTGCTTTCCCTGGCATGCAGCACCTACAGCCTGTATGAAGCTATCCGCCTGCCGGACGTGAAAACAAAAGAAGTCCGGCTCAAGCGCCTGCCTTCCGAACTGGACGGATTAACCATCGTCCAGATTACCGATTTACATGTCAACGCCTTCAATCCTGAAAGCCAGGTAAGGAAAGTGGTAAAAACCATCAACAACATCCGGCCTGATCTCATTTTGCTGACAGGGGATATAGTGGATGGCAGCCCAGAAAAGCGTGAAACAGACATCGTGCCACTGAAAGACCTGAAAGCCCGATACGGCATATATGGCGTTGTCGGCAATCATGAATACTATTCTGATTACGATGCCTGGCAAACCCGGCTGACCGGACTGGGTATCCATATGCTGAATAATGCCCATGTTACCCTTTCCATCCATGATGCCCCCCTGGTTATTGCCGGTATCACCGATGCGGCAGCGGCTGCCTTTGGCAAACCCATTCCGGATATCGGCAAGGCACTGGAAAATACCCCGGAAAATACCGTTCGCATCCTGCTGGCACACCGCCCAAAAAATGCGGAAATTCATGCAAAAGCAGGCATTGACCTTCAGCTTTCAGGGCACACCCACGGCGGACAAATAATAGGATTTGATCGAATTGTTGCGCACTTTAACGAAAACCTGTTGTCGGGCTGGTACGATATCGGCAACATGAAACTGTATATCTGCCCTGGCACCAGCCTGTGGAATGGTTTTCCCGCCCGCTTCGGCGTTCCTTCGGAAATTCCTGTTTTCACTCTCCGAAAAGGATAATGCGAGGCCATATAGATAAGAAAACAGCAAAATCCCGGCTATTATCACTTTATTCTGATACTGTCATTCCGGATATAAAAACGTGATTACCGGTCAATACACCTGCCACAGGTTATTGATCCCTGATAGGCCTTTCTTCTTTCCTGCTATAAAAACGGAGAAAAATAATGAAATGGAATACCTCATTATATGATGCAAATCACCACTTCGTTTCTGAATATGGCAAGGAATTGCTTGCATTTATTCCTGATAATCCGGAACAATCCATACTGGATCTGGGCTGTGGCACAGGAACCCTAACGGTACAATTATCCCGCCTGGCAGGTAAAGTTATAGGCATAGACAGTTCGCAAAGCATGGTAAATAAAGCAAAAGAACAATTTGGGCATATTGCATTCAGGGTATGCAATGCGCTGGATCTGCCTTTTTCACAGGAATTTGACGTCATTTTCTCCAACGCCGTTTTTCACTGGATCACTAACCATCACTTGCTTTTGCAAAATATTTACCGGTCATTAAAACCGCAAGGCCGTCTGGTGTGTGAATTTGGCGCAAAAGGCAACATTGCATCCATTGAAAGTGCTTTTGCACAGGCAAGCAAAAAACTGGGCATTAACTACAAAACAAAATTCAACTTTATTACACCAGATAAATTTTCAGCAATACTTGAAAAAAACGGCTTTATAATCGATACCGTTTATGATTACGACAGGCCAACCCCGTTAAGCGATGGCCGGCGGGGATTAAGAAACTGGATAAAACAGTTTTTTGCTTCCGAACTGGCCATGATACCAGAAAACCGGCATGACTTTATCTTTCAACATGTGGAAACGCTAACTGAAAATACTGGATGGACTGGTCAGGAATGGATAGCTGATTACAAAAGATTAAGAGCCATTGCCCATAAAAACTGACTCACGCCAATTGAAGTAAAAGCTGACACCTTATTACATATCCTGCATTGGGAACCAGAAATATTCATGCCTTGTCTTTTTCTGCTGCCGGGAAAACCATCCGAACAACAAGACCGCCTGCCACATCGCCTGCCAATGTCAGCTTCCCGCCATAGTGCTGAACAATCCGGTTCACAATGGCCAGTCCCAGCCCCGAACTGCCCGCCTGGCTTCTGGCCGTATTCTTCCGGGTAAAAGGCCTAAGCAGCCTCTCCCTGTCTTCTTCTGCAATACCAGGCCCTCGGTCAGAAACCGTCACAATAACTTCATCATCTTCATAATGGCAGGCAAAAGAAAGCTCCACCATATTGGTCTTCATGGAACGCCCATACCGTTCCGCATTGGAAAACAGATTACTGAACACACGCTCAAAATCAGTTCGGTTTCCCCTGACAAAAAGATCAGGTGCAATCTGGCGCCAAACCACCACATCAAGCATACGTGCAGCCTTTTCTGCTGCCTCCTCAAGCAACAGGCTGATATTGACTGCCTCATTCTGCTTGGGCGCACTTAAGCGAGCATAATCCAGAAACTGACCGACAATAGCGTCCATTTGCCGGATGTCGGCTTCCATACCGCCTTTTTCTTCCCTCTGCAAAGCAGACATTTCCAGTTCCAGCTGAATACGCGTCAATGGTGTACGCAAATCATGAGAAATACCAGCCAGCACTTCCATCCTCTCCCTCTCATTGCGTTCCAGCTCGCTGACCATCTGATTAAAACTGCGGTTGGCATCCCTTACCTCGGCAGATCCGGTCTCCGGCAACACCTCGGGCGTCCTGCCACCGGCAAACGTCCGGGCGGCAATCGCGAGCCGTGCCAACGGCTGGTTAATCAGGCCGGAAATAAAACCGGCGCCCATCAGCGACAGACCAAACCCTGCCGCAGCCCACCAGAGCCACTGCCAGTTTACCGGGCCTTCCAGACGCCCAATCGGCAAAGCCAGCCAATATTCATCCTCGTCATCTATCTTGAAACTGATCCAGAATCCTTCTATCCCGTTAACTTTCCGTGATATGCGCGTATCTTCCCCAAGCTTGCTTCTGAGAAGACGCAAAAGAATCGGCCACTGACCGTCTTCGGGCAATGGCTCTACCTCATCAGGCAACTCCAGCGTATAAATACGGATACCCTCATTGCTTGCAAGGTCAAAAAGCAATTCCCTGCGCAAATCCGGCGCAGAATGTATTAAGGCAGTTCGCGTAATCGTGACAATCGAAACCAGCTGGTTGGCAATCCGCTGGGCAAAAGGCTCCCGTTCCACCATCCGGAAACTCAATACCCACGCACCCATGCTGACACTGATGAGAAAAGCAAGCAAGGCAAATGTCCGCCAGAAAAGCCCGCTTTTCCACCAGGGTATCAGTACCGAACCAATCTGGGCTTCGCTATCCATTATTGCGGCTGTCCATCCGGAATAAATACATACCCCAGTCCCCATACCGTCTGGATATAAAAAGGATGCGAGGGGTCAGGTTCAATCAGTTTTCTCAGGCGGGAAATCTGCACATCCAGGCTGCGGTCAAATACCTCATACTCCCGCCCGCGAGCCAGACTCATCAGTTTGTCGCGCGATAAAGGCTGGCGTGCATGCTGTGCGAAAACTTTCAAAACTGAAAATTCGCCGGTCGTCAGCTGAACCGGCTCCCCGTTCTTTTTCAGCATACGGGTTCCCAAATCCAGCTCAAATTCACCAAAGCGAAAAAGCTGCGGCATTTCCGTTGGCGAACCGGGAATATGATCCGGTTGCCTGCGGCGCAAAACAGCGCCAATCCGCGCCAGCAGTTCCCTGGGATTAAAAGGCTTGGGCAAATAATCATCGGCCCCCATTTCCAGACCGATAATCCTGTCCGTCTCCTCTCCTTTCGCTGTCAGCATAATAATAGGCGTCATATCACCGCCTCCCCTCAAACGGCGGGTAATGGACAACCCGTCCTCTCCTGGCAACATCAGGTCCAGCACCAGCAAATCAAACCGTTCGCGCAGCCAGAAACGATTCATACTCTGGGCATTCTCTGCTGTTGTAACGGCAAACCCCTGCTCGCTCAGGTAACGGCGCAGCAAATCACGAAGCCGGGCATCATCATCCACCACAAGAATCTTTGTCTGGCGCGCCGCTTTATCCCGGTTTTCAGCTGTATTCATGATTCCGCCCCCAATAATAGTTATTGTACTGACAATACCAGACTAGAGCACCTCCATCCTTGCCTGAAAACAGCCTTACACAAAGTTACAACTTTGGACACACTTTTACCGTTTTCCGTGTACCAAACCGGCTGGCCTCTCATACAATAATGTCAGGAAAAATAAATTGAAGACAAAACGGAAACAGACATGAAAGCCTGCTGCGAGTTTGCTATCGCCGCCTTTTCCTGTAGCCTCCTGATTGGAATAGCGTATGCACAAGAAATACCGGAAGAAAAAACAGCAGAACCGTCCCGGCAAATAACAGAAGGAGAGATTCCAGGTTCCCGTTACGGAAGGCGAATGCGGCATCATCCCTTGCCTGATGATTATTGCGGTGATTCTCCCTGTGCCAGTTACCGGCGTGTCAGCCGCATGTCGCACCATGACCGCCAGATGCTTCGGCAGCAAGTCAACGAAGCAGGGCAAACACTATATCCTCCGAGGCACCACTAAATGAAAAAAGTTCTGTTTCGCGCAATAGACGCCCTATTTTTAAGGCCATAATAAAAATAGTGCTATAGCTTTGTATTTATGGCATAATTCATTGTTTCGCACAATCTGCTATTTGGCAGGGTGCAAAAGAAAATTCGTTAAACACCCAGGCAAGTTGCCGGAGGCAGGGAAAAACTATATGAACCCACTAAGCGCCGGCTGGCTACCGAACAACAGAGGCAAAAATGAAAGAAGGCATCCATCCGGACTATCGTGAAGTAGTTTTCCACGACATCTCATGCGATTTCAAATTTATTACCCGTTCAACCATTCCTACCCGCGAAACCATCACCTTTGAGGGTAAGGAATATCCTTACGTCAAGGTTGAAGTTTCATCTGAATCGCATCCTTTCTACACCGGAAAATACAAAATTGTGGATACAGCGGGCCGTGTCGAAAAATTCCGCCAAAAATTCGGCAAAGTCGGTTCCAAAACCCACATAGCAGGTTAATGCGGCAACCGCCGGGAAAAGGCAGCTTCGGCTGCTTTTTTTCCGGCTCATTCCCAACCTGTATCCATCCCTCGACAACTATGTCCAATACGCTGTCTCAGCATACTTCCCCCCTTAAGCCCGTACGGCTGGCGGCATCTGCCACGCTGACGCTGCCGCGCTGGGGACTGATTTTGCTGTGCCTGCTGTATATCCTTCCCGGCCTGTTTGGGCGCGATCCCTGGAAAAACATCGACGCTGCCAATTTCGGCGTCATGTGGACCATGGCGGAAGGCACCCTGAGTGACTGGCTGTACCCCAACATAGCCGGCACCGCCATGCCGAGGTATGGCCCGCTGACATTCTGGCTGGGCGCTGCCTGTATCCGGATTTTCGGATGGCTGACAGGCGCTGTCAACGCAGCAAGAATCGCAACCCTTCTCTTTTTCTCGCTTGCCGCTTATTCAGTCTGGCAAACAGCTTTTCTTCTTGGCCGCCGTACTGAAGCACAGCCTATGAGGCTGGCCTTTGGCGGCCATCCGGAACCGGAAGATTACGGCCGGGTGCTGGCTGACGGAACCTTGCTGGTTTACCTGGGCTGCCTGGGGCTGATTATGTTCAGCCATGAAACCAGTGTTAACGCCCTTTACGTTGCCCTGATTGCCTTTACCCTGTTCAGGAGCGCCTGCCACCTTGATAACCCAACCCTGAAAAATGCCGCCCTGCTGGGGCTGGCGATGGGAGGTCTGGCCCTGACAAACGGGCTCATTACCCCTGCCACCCTCTATTTTGGCTTCATTGCCGTCTCTTTCTTCCGCACACCCCGCCTGAAAATACTGCTGCACCTGCTTTTTGCTGCACTCATTACCCTGTGCATTATTTTCATCTGGATAAGCCTTGCCCACACCTTCCAGCCCTATCATGGTTCCCCTGTCAACCTGTGGATACAATGGAATATCGGGCAAATAGAACCGCCCACATTTGAATCTGGCCATTACTTTCTTCGGTATGCCCTCTGGGGATTCTGGCCGGCATGGCCTTACGCCTGCTGGGCAGTTTACGCCTGGCGCCGCCAGTTCCGTGAACCCCACATCATGCTGCCGCTTTTGTTCACCCTGATATTCTTCCTGCTGGCCGTTTTAAACTTCCAGAAAGAAGAAACCTTCATGCTGGCCATGTTTCCGCCATTGGCCATTCTTGCCGCCTTCGGCCTGCCCACCATGAAACGTGGCGCCATCAATGCCGTTGACTGGTTTTCTGTCATGAGCTTTACGCTTATCGCTGCCGTTATCTGGGTCTGCTGGCTGGCCGCACAAACCGGCTGGCCGCCAGGCATCGCAAAAAACGCCCTCAAGCTGGCACCGGGCTTTATCCCGGAAATTCATCCTTTTGCCCTCCTTATTGCCATTCTGGCTACTGCAAGCTGGTTTATCCTGGTGTACTGGCGTCTTTCCAGGCAACCTTCCGTGCTCTGGCGGGCAGTCGTCCTGTCCTCCGGTGGCGTTATCCTGTGCTGGCTTCTCCTGGCAACCCTTTGGTTGCCCTGGATCAACTACAACAAAAGCTATGTCCCGGTCGCCACCAGCCTGGCTGAAAACATCCCGGATAAACGCCTCTGTGTGGATACCAACATTGGCTGGGCGCAGCGAGCTTCCTTTGCCTATTTTAGCGGCATCCGCTTTTCCGGGCTTACTCATAATACCTGCGGCTACCTTCTTTTGCAGGATACGGTCCCCAAACGTAATCCCCAGCCGTCTCCTGCCTATAAAGGCGATATGAAACTGCTATGGGAAGGTAATCGCCCCAGTGACCGTACCGAGCGCTTCCGGCTGTACCAATACCGGCAAAAGAACCGATGAAACAGGTGCAACCTGCTTCAACAAACCTGACGTTTAACATCGCCAGCCTGGCTTGGCCCATCCTCATCGGACAACTGGCTGCTATTGCCAATCCGGTCATGGATACAATCATGGTTGCGCGCGCTTCGGCAACCGACCTGGCAGCCCTGGCTATTGGCGCTTCCATTTACATCAGTATCTATATTGCCCTTAACGGCGTCATGCAGGCGCTCATGCCCATTTTTGGGCAACTATATGGCGCAGGCCACTTTGCCGAGATAGGGAAAAAAGCCCGGCAAGGCGTCTGGCTGGCCCTTTTTCTTTCCATCATCGGCTGCGCCCTCCTTTCCTTCCCTGCACCATTGCTTGCCATTGCCAAAGCGCCCCCGGAACTGATAGACAAGGCCACCCTCTATCTGCGAATACTGGCTTTTTCCCTGCCTGCTTCCCTGGTATTTCTGGTCTATAACACCCTAAATACCGCCTTGGCACGCCCCAAAATGGTTATGGCCATCCAAGTGTGTGCCCTGCTGCTCAAAATCCCCCTCAACATCCTTTTTATCTTTGGCAAAGCCGGCCTGCCGGCTATGGGCGGTCCCGGTTGCGCCCTTGCCACTCTGTTTCTTGCCTGGTTCATGCTGCTTGCCGCCATACTCATCCTCAGGCTTAATCCTTTCTACCGTTTTTTGCACCTGTTCAAAACCGCCTTTCCCGACTGGCTGTCATTGAAAGAACTGCTCAGACTGGGATTGCCGATCGGCATGAACTATTTCATTGAGGTTACAGCCTTTTCCTTCATGGCGCTGTTTATCGCCCGCATCGGTGTTGATACCGTTGCAGGCCACCAGATCATTGCCAACATTTCCACTGTGCTGTACATGTTGCCACTGGCTACGGCAAGTGCTACCAGTACGCTTGTTGCCCAGGCCATCGGGGCCGGAAACTTGCCGCTGGCCAGAAAAATCGCTTTCTCCGGCCAGCGGATGGCAGCCTGTGTTGCCATTGCTGTTGCTGCCGGTATCTGGATATTTAAGGAACACATCGTCAGCATTTACACCTCCGATCCGGTCATTGCCGCTCATGCTGTGCCCCTTCTTCTGTTTGTCTGCTGCTACCAGCTTTTCGATGCCATCCAGGTAACCTCCGCCTACATCCTCAGGGCATACAAAGTTGTTCTGGCGCCCACCTTGCTTTACCTCATAACCTTATGGTGTGTCGGGTTGGGCGGCGGCTATCTTCTGGCCTTCCATCTGCAAACAATTGATCTTCCTGCACAGATTCGCGGCGCAGGCAGCTTTTGGTTCAGCAACGGCATCAGCCTGACCCTGCTGGCATTTTGCCTTTTCCTGCTCCTGAAAAAAGTGGAAAAACAGGCAGAAACTATATCTGCCCAGGCAGACGGTTAAAAGAAAATATCTTCCGGCAAAGTGAAGAATAAAAAGTCTGAAAATATTTTACTGAAAAAACTTTCCATAACATCTTTTCTATAGCCGGTTATGGTATAGAAAATAATCCAACAGATAGTTGGAAAATCACCCATAATAAAAACAGGAACTGCACAAATACATATCCGGAAATACCATTAAGAAAAGAATAGTATCACCGCTCATTCTCCATAATGAAATTGGCAAGAACAATACCCTGCCGTTCTATATATTGTTTCCTGAAAACCTTATAGCCCCTCATCTCAAAAAAAGATTTTGCTGTCACAGAAACATGCGCAGTTATTTTTCCTTCAACAACTCCTTCCAGATGCTCACAAATCGCCGTTGCAATACCTTGTCCCTGGTAATTCTTATGAACAAACAAACGGTCAAGATAGGCTTTCCCGATATCTATACTCCCAAACCCCTGTATTATCCCTCCGGATTCAGCAACAATACTGTACTGCTCCAGCAAGGATTTATCCCACTTTTCCAAATTCATATTGGCTGGTGCCCAGGCATTCAATTGTTCTTTGGTATAATCCTGTGCATTAACCGCATGAACAGTATCATGAAACAACTCTGCCAATTCCCTGGCATCTTCCGGCCGGTACTTTCTTATAATCATTTTCCAATACCATGAATACCTGTTTTATATATTTTGCGTCGCCATTCAGTTGCAAAAATACATTATCTAAAACACACCTGGTCATGCGTAAAATCACATTCATTTTCATTTCATTGTTGCTGATAATATCTTCCCCGTCTGAAGCGGCAGAATACAACCCCTTATGGCACTCCGTCTCCGAAATCATAACCGGCAAAAAAGCAACCATCGGTGTTTCCATATTCATAGGCGGAAAAGAAATACTGTCTGTCAACAATAATCACAAATACCCGATGCTAAGCGTATTCAAATTTCATCAGGCACTTGCAGTCTGCCATTATTTGCAGAAAAACAATATACCACTGGAACACAAGCTATACATCCGAAGAAAAGATTTACATGAAAATACCCATAGCCCACTAAGAGACAAATACCCGGATGGCGGTGTGTATATCACCATAAGGGAACTGCTGGAATACACCTTGCAGTTATCAGATAACAATGCCTGTGATATCTTATTCGGCCATATTTGCAGTCCATCCGAAACAGACAATTATATCCGTTCCCTGGGTCTCAATGAATTTTCTATATCTGCAACAGAAAAAGACATGCACGATCAGATAGAAACCTGCTATAACAACTGGAGTTCCCCCTCGGACACAGCAAAACTGATAGACAAGTTCCTAAGAGAAAATCTCCTTGCACAGGAATATCAATCATTCATAAAAAACACCATGATTGCCTGCAATACAGGAAAAAACAGGTTGCCCCAACCATTTCACGGTAAAAATATCATCATTGGCCATAAAACAGGCACAGGAGACAAAAACCGGAAAGGACAAATAACCGGTGTCAATGATATAGGTTTCGTCATTTTGCCAAACGGCACAACATACGCCATTGCCGTTTTCATAAAGGACTCGGAAGAACCCCTGGAAAGCGCCGAGAAAATCATGGCAGAAATTTCACAGGTCGCTTATTCAGCATTATCCAGTACTATACCGGCTGGAACACATTAATGAATAACAGAGGAAATACTATATTCCTGGTTATCCATATCCCTGATTCCTGGCATAAACAGCCTGTTTTAGAAAATTCAATATACTGAATACTTTCTATGCTTCACTGCCAACAGGGAACATATCCTTCAGCATGGCTAAAACCTTTTCCATTCCGGCCTCTTTTGAGCCGGAAACCTGATAAGTATCCTTCCATGCCTGTGCCAGGGCTGCCATTTTCTGTCCTGTATTTTCCTGTGAAACAATACCTTGCTCTTCCAACTTTTTATAGGCATCGGCAAATGAAGTTTTCACCCCTTTATATTGAGAAAGCTTCTCTGCGGTCTGCTTAAAAGCAGAAGCCGCTTTCCTGGCATTTTCAGCCAGACTGTTTTCTGTTTCGGCCGCTTTCTGATACGCTTTATCCAGACTGTCTAACTCTTCCTCCATTGTCAGTTGGCGAAACCCCGTTTCAGAACAGGCATCCTCCACATAGCGTTCCCTTGTGCCATTCTCATACCCTTGCACAATTTCATCGTAAAGGTTCCCATAAGCCTTGACATAATCCTCAGCCCTGTCTGAAAGGCGGTATATACCACTGCCTTCCCGCAATGCCTTCAGTTCACTGACTTTCTGGAATAATTCACTTTCTGGCTGATTGATAAATACAACATTCCTTGCCTGCTGCATAAAAGCATGCTTTTCTACCGTAATTTCATCCGCCGTTTTACGGCCGTTTTTATATAACTCCTTTCTACAGCTTTCCATGCCTTCCTGCGAAATTGACAATTTCACCGCATTATTGCTTTTTAGCGGCTGTTCGTCCATTTGCCCCTCCCGGAGATTGACTGTTTTAACATGCCCAACCCCGTCATTCCCCATACTGATCTGGCTAACATTGCCGCTGATACTTACCGACATATATCACCTCATTGCCTGGTCCAATTAAAACTGCCTCATCCCGCTTTGACACCTTATCTGCTTTATCGGCAAATTATCTGAATTATTAAGAAAAACATGCCAAACACGGGATAAAAATAACAAATGACATAACCGGTACCCGAAAGCACCGGTTCAGGCAAAATAAAAAAAGAAGCGCCGCCCAACCATATTGCTGGCAACGCGCATACTGAACCGCTAATTGGCCTCGTCTCGCCTGGATACACTCTCTGCAAGCCTTTGCAACACAACAGAAGCCGCCGTCATGCCAAAACAGGCGGTAACCGTTACCGATGTACCAAAACGCGGCGGCCTGGCTTCCATACCCTCTTGCACAGCCGCTTCCGGCTGCCTTGCCCTGTTTTCAGGATAACGTAACGGCTCGCCTGAATAAACCGCATCCACGCCAAAAGGCTTTGTGCCCCGCGGGAAACCATACTGTTGCCTTAAGCGTCTCCTTACCCTCGCAAGAAGCGGTTCCTGCTCCGTTTTGCTTAAATCACGTACAGTGATTTTAGTCGGATCCACCTGGCCGCCTGCGCCGCCGGCCGTTATCAGGGGAATCCCCTTTTCATGGCAGCAGGCAATCAGCGCCGCCTTGGCAAACACATCGTCAATAGCGTCAATCACATAATCAAACGCTGACTGGCCGAAAAGCACACCGGCGTTTTCCGGCGTCACCATCACCGCCTTCCCCAATACGCGGCAAAACGGGTTAATCTTTCCGATACGTTCAGCCAGCACATCAACCTTGGGCAGCCCCAGCGTATTTTCCAGCGCCAGAATCTGGCGGTTAACATTGGATGGCGCAACCCGATCCGGGTCAATCAGGGTCAAACGGCCTATCCCGCTTCTTGCCAATGCTTCAGCCGCCCACGAACCTACACCGCCAATACCCGTTACGCAAACATGCGCCTGCTGAAAATATAAAAAAGCAGCCTCTCCATACAAATGGCGTACCCCATCAAAAAACATATTCATCCGGCTTTCTTCATCCATACCGTTGCTTGACTGTGATTGCTGGTTTTATCCATTCATCCATTTTAACCAAACCTTCCGGGAAAAGCAGAACACATCCCTTCTGCTCCGCCATGATAAAAGGCAATGGTCACATTGCCATAATCGACACCCAAGGAAAGCTCATGTAAAATTATTTGGATATAGCATGGGATAGGCAGGATTATTGCCTGCCCACAGCACTGTCCCGATAACCGACTGCATACCGCTGTTTCAGATCACGCCATTAACAAGGAGAACTATTGTGTTCTGGGAAAAAAAACTGGAAAACTGGGTAACCAATTTCAAGAAAGAATCTTCCATGCCGCTGCGCGTTGAATTGTGGAACGGCAAAAGCTACAACTTCAGCAATGAGCCGCCCACCGTCACCCTCCGCGTTCCCGAGCTGGAATCATTGCACTACCTGACCAAACCGTCTCTCGATAACCTGGGCACCGCCTATGTCGAAGGCAAACTGCATGTCGAAGGCAAACTGACCGATGTGATCGACCTGGCCAACCGGCTGGCCTCAGGGTTCGATGATACCGCGGCATCCAGCGCGTCCCGTTTCAGGAAACTGTTTGGCGGCTTCCACAACCGCAAAATCGATAAGGAATCCATCCAGTACCATTACGATGTCTCCAACGAGTTTTACCAGCAATGGCTTGATCCGAGAATGGTTTATTCCTGCGCCTACTTTGAAAATGGCGATGAAGACCTTGCTACGGCGCAAACCAAAAAACTGGATCACATCCTGACCAAAATCCGCGTCAAACCAGGAGACAAACTGCTGGACATCGGCTGCGGCTGGGGCGGGCTGGTTATCCGTGCGGCAGAAAAATTTGGTGCAAAATGCGTAGGCATCACCCTTTCGGAAAACCAGTACGAACTGGCAAAAGAACGCGTCAAGGCGGCAGGCCTGGAAAACCAGATTGAAATCCGCATACAGGACTACCGGGATATCCATGAACGTTTCGACCGCATTACCAGTGTCGGCATGTTTGAACATGTCGGCCTGCGCCATCTTAAAGACTACTTCACGATTATGCACAACCTGCTCACAGACGATGGCCTGGCAATGAACCACGGCATTACATCCTGTGACCCGGATAACGGCGCAATCCCGTTTGGCGGAGGGGAATTTATTGAAAAATATGTCTTCCCGAACGGCGAGCTTCCCCATATCAGCCTGGTGCTGAAAACCATGCAGGAAGCCGGATTGGAAACGCTGGACGTGGAAAACCTCCGCCACCACTATGCCCGTACCTGCGGCATCTGGGCGGAAAACTTTGAAAACAGCACTGAAGCCATCAAAAAAATGGTAGATGAAAAATGCTACCGCATCTGGCGCGTTTATCTTGCGGGCTGTTCCTACGCCTTCGCTGCCGACCGGGTTGCCATCTTCCAGGTTCTCTGCACAAGAAAAGGCAAGGAATTGCCTCTCTCCTGGTCAAGAAACTACATGTACCAGCGCTGAAAACGGCTTGCCCCTCAATAAAACAACCCTGCATGAAAAAACATGCAGGGTTGTTTTATTTTTTCAGGTAATCAGTAAACATGCGCCGAAATTGTGCCACTTTCGGCGCAACGACAAAAAGGCAGTATCCCTGCTCCGGATTATCCCTGAAAAAATTCTGGAGAAAATCCTCGGCAGGATAAAAGCGGGTAAACGCCTCAAGCTGCGTCACAATCGGAGAAGACCACACTCCCGCCATTTCCGACATCACCTCTCGCGCAGTCTTTTCCTGCTCCGGTGTATGGTAATAAATAACCGAGCGGTACTGCGGGCCAATATCATTTCCCTGCCGGTTTGGCGTAGTCGGGTCATGCAGGGTAAAAAACAGGCGAAGAAGCTCCCGATAACTGATTACAGCGGGATCAAATGTAATATTGACCACTTCCGCATGCCCTGTTGTCCCCTGGGAGACCATCTCGTAAGACGGATTTTCTGCCTGACCGCCTGAATAGCCGGAAACAACAGATTCCACCCCCTTAACCTCCTGGAATATCGCTTCCAGGCACCAGAAACATCCTCCTCCGAGCGTCGCAAATTCTGTCGCCATATTCATTCCTCCGTTTTCCTTTTTCCCCTAACTGTATCCCAAAACGGAAAAACCTGCCTGATACAGGGCAGATAGCGCCTTCTTCCTGTTCTCTCTCAATAATGCAGGCAAAGCAAATTGCCTGAAGGCAAAAAAGGAGCAGCCCAAAGCGAAAAAGGGAACGCAAAAACAGAAAAAACAGGGAGCAGCCTTCTATGCCAGCAGTTTTTCCATAACGCCTGATGAACCATGCGCGGCGCGGCGCAGCCTGTCATGGATACCCTCCCAGGCATCTCCCAAAGGCGGCCGCTCCACAATAATCACATCAGCTGCCATCCCGTCCATCGCCCGCATGGCGGCATAAAACCCATGCGAATAGGCTGGAGCAGAATCAGGCATCACCTGCCTGGCAAAAAGAAAAGACTGGAAGTCAGCCGAAAGCGGCGAATAATAAATCGCCGCTATACGCCGCCCCTTCTCCTTCAGACGGGCACACAGCACTGCCATTTCCGGCGCAGTTGCCAGCACAACCGGCGTAGCGGGAGCATAATGCGATGAAAGCGTACCGGAAGCCCTCGGCGCAGCAGCATCTGCTCCCACAGGCGCTTTTCCGATAACCGCCGCAATATCCGCCGCACTGATCTTTCCGGGACGCAGCAATACCGGGCCATGCGTTTCCACCCGGGAAAGATCCAGAATAGTAGATTCAATGCCTACTTCGCTCTGCCCGCCATCCAGCACCGCCGCCAGGCGCGCATCCTGGCCAAACTCATCATGTACATGCTGTGCCAGTGTCGGGCTGACATGCCCGAAACGATTCGCGGAAGGCGCAGCCACGCCTCCCTTCCCTTTCCTGAAAGCCAAAAGCAGCGCCTGGGCAACCGGGTGGGAAGGACAACGCAGCCCCACCGTATCCTGCCCGCCCGTTACAAAAGCAGGCACATGCGCAGCCCGTTTCAGTATCATCGTCAGGGGCCCGGGCCAGAAAACCGCCGCAAGCTTTTCAGCCTCGGCCGGAATAGACAGAGCCCAGTAAGACAAATCCGCGCCTTCAGGCACATGCACAATCAGGGGATGGTTAGCCGGGCGGCCTTTCAGCGCATAAATGGCAGCTACCGCATCCGGATTTTCCGCATCCGCTCCCAAGCCATATACCGTCTCGGTAGGAAAAGCCACCAGCCTGCCCGCTTCCAGCGCAGCGGCAGCCCGCGCAATCGCTTGATTGTCAGAAACCACGCAGCCGCCTTATTCCGTCAGCATCCGCAGCGCATCCTGGTATTTCTGGGCCGTTTTTTGCGCAATCTCGGCAGGCAGGCGGGGCGCAGGCGCCTGTTTGTTCCACGGCTGCGCCTCCAGCCAGTCGCGCACAAACTGCTTGTCAAAAGAAGGCGGGGAACTCCCCACAACATAACTGGCTGCGGGCCAGAAACGGGAAGAATCCGGCGTGAGGATTTCGTCAATCAGATAAACCTTGCCCTGCGCATCCGTACCAAACTCAAACTTGGTATCCGCAATCAGGATACCCTTTCCTGCCGCATATTCCAGAGCGGCAGAATACAGGTTCACCGCCATCTCGCGCACCTGCCGCGCCACATCAGCGCCAACCTTTTTTTCAACCTCGGCAAATGTAATATTCTGGTCATGCTCCCCAACGGCTTCCTTGGTGGAAGGCGTAAATATCACCTCCGGCAGCTTCTGCGCCTTTTTCATGCCTGGCGGCAGGGGAATCCCGCAAATCATCCCCGTCTTCTGGTAATCCAGCCAGCCGGTTCCAATCATATAACCGCGGACAATCGCCTCAATCCCTAAAGGATTGAGCCTTTTCACCACTACCGCACGGCCTTCAACCTGATTACGCTCATCAGGTGCCACCACAGAAAGCGGATCCACCCCCGTCATGTGGTTCGGCATCATGTGCCCAAACTTCCCGAACCAGAAATTCGACATGGCTGTCAGAATCTTTCCCTTCTCCGGAATAGGATCATCCAGCACCACATCAAAAGCCGAAAGACGGTCTGTCTGCACAACCAGTAGCTTATCCTCGCCCACGGCATAAATATCCCGAACCTTGCCACGGTGCAAAAATGGCAGCGATTTCAGGTTTGTCTGCATCATTCCGGACATATCGCTTACTCCAGTTCAGGCAGGCTGGCATGGGAAACCTTTTCCGACTGCCTTGCCCTGAAATCCAGCAGCTTTTCCCGTAATGCCGCATCAGTCAGCGCCATCATGGCAATAACCGCCAGGGCCGCATTGGCTGCGCCCGCCTCGCCAATAGCCATTGTCGGCACAGGAATCCCCTTTGGCATCTGCACTGTTGCCAGAAGCGAATCCAGGCCCTTCATATACTTGGAAGGCATCGGCACCCCGAAAGTCGGCAAAATAGTTTGTGCGGCAACCACCCCGGCCAGATGGGCTGCCCCGCCTGCGCCGGCAATAAAGGCCTGGCAACCGCGTTTTTCCATATCCTGTATCCACGCCTCAAGCTCGGCAGGAGAACGGTGTGCAGACAAAGCCCTCGCCTCATAGGAAATACCAAACTCCCGGCACATCTTCGCCGCTTCCATCATCACATCCCAGTCCGAAGTGGAACCCATAACAATGCCAACCAGTGTCCGATCCGCCATTCTGTCCAGACTGCTGCCGGCTGCCACTCGTACTGTAGCGGCAGCTTTTACCGTTGCTTTTTTCAGTGTCGTTTTCCTTGCTGTCTCCGGCTTGGCCGCTGTCTTTTTCCGGGAAACGGCTCCCGGTGCGGCAGCCGGCTTGAGAGCTGTCTTTTTCATCACCATCTTTCTGTCCCATTCCTTTTGCCATAGCTTGTCAGCAGGCGTACTTGAATTGTGCAGATAACCTGCTGAAACCCCGCCCGCAAACAACGCACGGGGCTTGGAAAAACACCCCTTTCCGGCAATATTCAAGGCAAAACATAATTATTTCACAAATAAGGAAATAACAACATCTGGCAATTACCGGTGCACCCCGGTAAAAAAACAGCCTGCTTATTTTACAATTTGTGCAAAATCCCCTGCCTTGTATTTGGCGGCCATTTTTTCCAGCGAAACCGGCTTGATCCTGCCTGCCTGGCCCTCGCAGCCAAACTCCAGGTAACGCTGCCTGCAAAGCCGCCTTGCCGCATCACGGGCAACCGTCATGTATTCCCTCGGATCAAAATGGGAAGGCGATTCCGCCATATAACGGCGGATAGCACCCGTCATCGCCAGCCGGATATCCGTATCAATATTTACCTTGCGCACACCGTTTTTAATACCTTCCTGAATTTCCTCCACAGGCACACCGTACGTTTCCCTGAGATCCCCGCCAAACTGGCGGATTTCCGCCAAAAGTTCCTGCGGCACCGAAGAAGAGCCATGCATCACCAGATGGGTATTCGGGATGCGAGCATGAATTTCCCTGATACGCTGGATAGACAAAATATCTCCGGTCGGCTTGCGCGTGAACTTGTAAGCGCCGTGGGAAGTGCCAATAGCAATCGCCAGGGCGTCGCACTGCGTTTGCTGCACAAAATCTGCCGCCTCATCGGGGCTGGTCAGCAGCTGCTCCTTCGTCAATTTGCCTTCTGCGCCGTGGCCGTCTTCCTTCCCGCCGGAAAGCGTTTCCAGCGAGCCAAGCACACCCAGCTCCGCTTCCACCGTCACGCCAATCGCATGGGAAAACTTCACCACCTCGCGCGTCACTTCCAGATTATAGGCATACGAAGCCGCCGTTTTGCCGTCCGGCATCAGGGAGCCATCCATCATCACCGAAGAAAAGCCAGAACGGATTGCTGCCATGCAAACCGCCGGGGATTGCCCATGATCCTGGTGCATCACAACCGGGATATGCGGATAGGCTTCCACTGCCGCCTCAATCAGATGACGCAAAAAAGCCTCCCCCGCATAACGCCTCGCGCCGGCCGAAGCCTGCATGATAACCGGCGCGCCAACCTCGTCAGCCGCAGCCATAATCGCCTGGACCTGTTCCAGATTATTCACATTGAAAGCCGGAATGCCATAACCGTTTTCGGCAGCATGGTCCAGCAATTGACGCATTGATACGATAGGCATCCCTCTCTCCTTTACCTGTTTTTAAAAAATTACCGGGCTCGCCGCATCAGGATTTCCACCGCAGGCAGCATCTTGCCTTCCAGAAACTCCAAAAACGCGCCGCCGCCTGTCGAAATATAGCTGATCCTGTCTGCAATCCCGTATTTGGCAATAGCCGCCAGCGTATCCCCGCCGCCTGCTATCGAAAAAGCGCCCGAACCGGCAATCGCCATGGCAAGCGCTTTCGTGCCGCTGCCAAACTGGTCAAACTCAAATACGCCAACCGGCCCGTTCCACACAACCGTACCGGCAGCGCCAATCAGCTTGGCCAGCATACCGGCCGTTTCCGGGCCAATATCCAGAATCATGTCATCCGCCTCAATGGCTTCCACCCGCTTCACCGTTGCAGGCGCACTGGCAGCAAACGTCTTGGCGCACACCACATCAACCGGGACAGGAACCGAAGCCCCCCGATCGCGCATCATTGCCATAATCGACCTGGCCTCCTCCAGCAGCTCATCTTCCACCAGGGAACGGCCAATCTCGTAACCGGCTGCCTTCAGGAAAGTATTGGCAATTCCGCCACCCACAATCAGGTTGTCCACCTTCCCGCCCAGCGTCTTGAGAATCGTCAGCTTGCCTGATACCTTGGCACCGCCCACCACCGCAACAAGCGGGCGGGCAGGATGATCTACCGCCTTGCCCAGTGCATCCAGCTCGGCTGCCAAAAGCGGGCCTGCGCAGGCAACCGGCGCATACTCTGCCATACCGTATGTCGTGGCTTCCGCACGGTGCGCCGTCCCGAAAGCATCATTCACATACACATCGCAAAGCGCCGCCATTTTTTTTGCCAGCGCCCCGTCATTTTTCTTCTCGCCTTTGTTGAAACGGGCATTCTCAAGCAACACAACCTGCCCGGGCAAAACCTCTACCCCGTCAACCCAGTTTTGCCTGAGCTCAACCGGCTGTCCAAGCAGTTCCGACATACGTTTTGCCACCTGCGCCAGCGATTCGCTTTCGGCAAACTCGCCTTCTGCCGGACGCCCCAGATGCGAAGTCACCATCACAGCCGCCCCGGCCTTCAAAGCCAGCTCAACCGCAGGCATGGAAGCGCGTATCCGCGTATCCTCCGTAATATTCCCGCCCGCATCCCGAGGCACATTCAGATCAGCGCGGATAAATACCCGCTTGCCTTTAAGACCGCCATTTTCCGCCAGATCAGTTAACCGTTTGAATTGCATGGCCTTCCCCCGCAAAAAGATAATGCCGCTATTTTACCGCAGTGCCTGCCATAAAAACCCTGATACAGTGCAGGCACACCCGAAATCCCTGCCTCTATAACCTCAACAAATCTCTCTTAAATTCCATTAAAATTTCATTTTACGATTAAAAACCGGGAGAATTTCATGCCAATGCACAGTCGTGACGGAAAAATCTGGATGGATGGCAAACTGGTTGAATGGCGCGATGCCAATATCCATGTGCTGACGCACTCGCTGCACTACGGAATGGCAGTCTTTGAAGGCGTCCGCGCTTATAAAACAGCCAAAGGCCCCGCCATTTTCCGCCTCCCCGAACATACCCGCCGCCTGCTGAACTCCGCCAAAATCTTCCAGATGAACGTGGCATATGACCATGCCGCCCTGATGGAAGCCCAAAAAGAAATCATCCGGGCCAACAACCTGGATTCCGGCTACATCCGCCCGCTCATCTGGGTCGGTTCGGAAAGGCTCGGCGTTTCCGCACGGGAAAACACCATCCATGCCATGATCGCCGCCTGGCCGTGGGGTGCCTACCTGGGCGAAGACGGCATAAACAAAGGCATCCGCGTCAAAACCGCCTCCTTCACGCGGCATCATGTCAACGTTTCCCTTGTCCGCGCCAAGGCCTCCGGTTACTACATCAACTCCATCCTGGCCAACCAGGAAGCCACCTCCTGCGGCTTTGACGAAGCCCTTCTGCTGGATAAAGACGGCTTTGTCTCCGAAGGCTCAGGCGAAAACGTCTTTATTGTCCGCAACGGCAAAATCTATACGCCGGAACTTGCCAGCTGCCTGGACGGCATCACCCGCGATGCCGTTATCACCCTGGCAGAAGACTTGGGCTTCAAAGTCATTGAAAAACGCATTACCCGCGATGAATTCTATACTGCTGACGAAGCCTTCTTTACCGGCACAGCCGCTGAAATTACCCCGATCCGCGAGCTGGACAACCGCACCATTGGTTCCGGCAAACGCGGCCCTGTCACAGAACAGCTGCAAACCCTTTTCTTTGACGTGGTATCGGGAAAATCCGCCAAATACAGCCACTGGCTCACCTACCTGTAAACCGGCGGCAAACAACCTGCTGTTGCCCTCCCACTATACGGGAGGGCTTTTTATTTGCGGATTTGGCACAACAAAAATTTCCCCTTGAAAAAAGCAAAGCCATCCCTATTTTCCTCTCATTCATTTAACCAGATTGGCAAAAGAGGAAAAAATGGCCGAACCAGAAAAACAGACGATGGGATTCCAGGCAGAAGTCAAACAGCTTCTGCAACTTATGATTCACTCCCTGTATTCCAACAAGGAAATCTTTTTAAGGGAAATGATATCCAACGCTTCCGACGCGGCAGACCGGCTGCGTTACGAAGCGCTTGATAAACCGGAAATCTATGAAAACGATCCGGAACTGAAAATCATCGTTTCCTACGACAAGGATAAGCGCACCATCACCATCTCCGATAACGGCATTGGCATGACCCGTGAAGAAGCCGTTGCCAACCTGGGCACCATTGCCAAATCCGGCACAAAAGAATTCATGTCCCGCTTAACCGGTGATGAACAGAAAGACGCCGCCTTGATTGGGCAATTTGGCGTAGGCTTCTATTCCGGCTTCATCGTGGCCGACAAAATCACCGTCGAAACCCGCAAGGCAGGCACCCCGGCAGCCGAAGCCGTCCGCTGGGAATCCTCCGGGGAAGGCGATTTCAGCGTAGAAACCATCGAAAAAACCAAACGCGGCACCGATATCACCCTGCACCTTCGGGAAGGAGAAGACGAGCTGCTCACCAACTGGCGGCTCAAAGGCATCATCCGCAAATATTCCGACCACATTCCCATCCCCATCCAGATGGAAGAAGATGTCTGGGATGATGAAACCAAATCCATGAAACCCGGTACCGAGCTGGCCACCATCAACCAGGCCAATGCCCTGTGGGCACGCAGCAAATCCGATATCACAGACGAACAGTACAGGGAATTTTACAAACACATCTCTCACGACTTCAACGATCCGCTCACCTGGACACACCACCGCGTTGAAGGCCGCACCGAATATACCCAGCTGCTTTACATTCCCAAACAGGCCCCGTTCGATTTGTGGGACAGAAACAAGCGCGGCGGCATCCGGCTCTACGTCAAGCGCGTCTTTATCATGGACGATGCCGAACAGCTCATGCCCGTTTACCTGCGCTTCGTCAAAGGCATTATCGATTCCAGCGACCTGCCGCTCAACGTCTCCCGCGAAATCCTCCAGGAATCCCGTGACGTGAAAATGATCCGTGAAGGCTCAACCCGCCGCGTACTTTCCATGCTCGAAGAACTCGCCAATGCCGAAGAACAGGAGAAAAAAGACCAATACGCCGAATTCTGGGGCCAATTCGGCCAGGTTCTCAAAGAAGGCATCGGCGAAGACACCGCCAACAGGGACCGCATTGCCAAACTCATGCGTTTTGCCTCCACGCATAACGATACCGACATTCAAAACGTCTCCCTGGCAGATTACCTCTCCCGCATGAAAGAAGGCCAGGACAAAATCTACTACGTCACCGCAGAAAACTACCTGGCGGCAAAAAACAGCCCGCATCTGGAAATCTTCCGCAAAAAAGGCGTGGAAGTTCTGCTCATGACCGACCGTGTGGATGAATGGATGCTTTCCTTCCTGACCAAATTTGAAGAGAAAGAACTTGTCTCCGTTGCCAAGGGCGGGCTGGATTTGGGCAAACTGGAAGACGAAGCAGAAAAGAAACAGTTTGAAGAAACCCAAAACCAGTACAAGGACATCGTTGAAAAAATGAAAAAAGTCCTTGAAGACAAGGCCAAAGACGTGCGTATTACCCACCGGCTGACCGATTCACCCTCCTGCCTGGTTGCCGATGAACATGACCTTTCCGGCAACCTGCAACGGCTCCTCAAAGCCGCCGGGCAAGGCGCGCCGGATACCAAGCCCATCCTGGAAATCAACCCGTCGCACCCGCTCGTTACCGGCCTGAAAGCAGATGACAGCCGCTTTGACGACTGGGCAAACATCCTCTTTGACCAGGCCCTGCTGGCCGAAGGCGGCATTCCCGCCGACCCGGCAGCTTACGTCAAACGTATCAACAGCCTTTTGCTCGGCAAATAACTGGCCTCTCCTAACCTGCCGGGCAGCTCCCTGCCGCGCAGGGCGGCAGGGAGCTGCCCGGCAGGTTTTTCTTTATCCTGGTTTCAGGCAAAAAACAAAAAAGGCGGATCGCCGGAAGCGACCCGCCAACGCTGCAACAAAGGAAAGAAAATCAGTAACGGTAAGCCGTTTCCCCGTGGGAAGTCACATCCAGCCCAATACGCTCTTCCTCCTCCGGCACCCTTAAGCCAATCACCTTGTCAACCAGCTTGTAGGCAATAACAGAAACCACGCCGGACCAGGCCATTGTGACCAGCACACTTTTTACCTGTATCCAGACCTGGTTTGCCATGGAAAAATCGCCCTCAATACCGGTGCCGCCCAGCGCGGGAGAAACCGCAATCCCGGTCAGAATCGCACCGAGAATACCGCCTACGCCATGCACCCCGAAAGCGTCAAACGCATCATCCACCTTAAGCAGGCGTTTTAAGCCGGTTACCCCCCACAGGCAGACAAAACCGGAAACAATCCCCATCACAATAGACCCTAACGGCCCTGCAAACCCGGCAGCCGGCGTAACAACCACCAGCCCGGCAACCGCCCCGGAAGCAGCGCCCAGCATGGAAGCCTTCCTTTTAATAATAGCTTCGCCGGCAATCCAGGCCAGCGCAGCAGCAGCCGTTGCCATCACCGTATTCACAAAAGCCAGCCCGGCAATCCCGTTGGCCGCCCCGGCCGAACCGGCATTAAAACCGAACCAGCCCACCCACAACAGCGAAGCGCCCACCATCGTCAGCGTCAGGGAATGCGGCGTAAGCGCCTCACGCCCGAAACCAATACGCCTGCCAACCATATAAGCCCCTATCAGGCCCGCAATGCCCGCATTCACATGCACCACCGTACCACCAGCAAAATCCAGCGCCCCATCGGCATTCAAAAAACCGCCGCCCCAGACAATATGCGCCATCGGTACATAACTGAACGTAAACCAGAGCAGCACAAACGCCAGCACAGCCCCAAAACGTATCCGTTCGGCAAACGCGCCCACAATCAGTGCACAGGTAATCCCCGCAAAAGTGCATTGGAATGCGGCAAACACATATTCCGGTATAGTGGGAAAGGCAGCCGACATCGTATCCGGTGTAATTCCCAGGAAAAAAGCCTTGCCGAAATCGCCAATAATCAGCCCTTCCCCTGAAAAAGCCAGCGTATAGCCATAAGCGCACCATGCGACCGATACCATGGCAAAAATCACAAACACCTGAATCAACACCGACAACATATTCTTGCTGCGTGCCAGCCCGCCATAAAAAAGCGCCAGCCCCGGCACAATCATCAAAATCACCAGCAAGGCCGAAGTCATCATCCACGCCGTATCACCTGCCGAAAGGGCGCTCTGCGCCGCTTTCACAGCCCCGGCTGCCGCTTCCTCCTGAGCCATCGCCAATCCGGCACACATAAAACCTGCCATGCCCGCCATCGCCTGCACAAGCAGCATGCACAGGCGGCCGCTGCAAAAAATACCTGTTCTCATCTTCTCCTCCTTTCCTTACAAGGCTTCCTCGCCCGTTTCCCCCGTGCGGATACGAACTGCTTCCCCCAGGTCAAACACAAAAATCTTGCCATCGCCAATCTTGCCAGTGGCCGCCGTCTGGCGAATCACCTCCAGTACCTGCTCCAGCATCCCGTCGGAAATTGCCGCCTCAACCTTCACCTTCGGCAGAAAATCCACCACATATTCCGCACCGCGATACAGCTCCGTATGCCCCTTCTGGCGGCCAAACCCCTTCACCTCCGTTACCGTCATCCCGTGAATGCCAATAGCAGAAAGCCCCTCCCTTACCTCATCAAGCTTAAAAGGCTTGATAATCGCCTGCACAAACTTCATAAACGCCTCCCTTTTCCTTTCTTGCGTAATTGCTCATCCTTCCCGCGTTACAACAGCAAGCGCCCATTTCCCATTGCAGGAACAAACGCTGCAAAAAATCAAACCACACCTATCAACAAGCAAAAATCATGCCAATTTTTACAATCAACAAATAGCTGTGCAAAAAACGAGCGGCACACCAGTACGCCGGAAGGAAAAGGAATATGTTGAAAAAAGGAAAAAATGAGAAAAGCAGAAGAAACCTGCCTGTTGGGATGAAATAAGCCGCTGTCGCTCCAGGATGCCTGTCTCCCCGATACTTCTGCCAGATAAAGAAAAAACAACAAGCCTTGTTTTTACTTGTCACGGCACAAGGCGCACCATCATGGTGCGTAAATAAGTCCGGCTGCCTCGCTGCCAGGCTAATACAG
>JAMPER010000007.1 GCA_023664945.1 Alistipes senegalensis
CGAATCTGTAGGATGGTTGTTCCGGACCCCGGCAAACTTAAGGGTTTGTCGGGGTTTGCTTTTTTTAGCGGATGCCTGTTCGATGTTCCGGCAGTTTGTGTGCGATGTATGGGGAGTTTAGCCGTATAGTTGCCTGGCACGCTCATGGAAGGCGTCAACCAGGGTAAGGGAGACCATATCGAAGACGGGTGCCAGCATTTTTTCAAAGAACCAGCCGGAAAATTCGTAGTTGAGTTCGAGGTCAACCCGGCTGTATCCGTTGGGCAGGGGGGTGAAGTGCCAGGTGCCGTCAAGGCGTTTGAAGGGGCCTTTTTCCAGGCGCATGCTGATGGATTGCGGCGCTATGTTGCGGTTGCGGGTGGTAAAGCTGGGTGAAAATCCGTGAAAATCAATGACCAGGGTAGCCAGTATGGTTTGCCCATCGCCTGAAGGCTGAACGGATGTTTTGGCGCACCAGGGCAGAAATGCCGGATATTGCGCAATATCTTCGACCAGGGCATACATTTGTTCGGCACTGTAGCCAACAACAGCTGTTTTGCGGATGCTTGTCATGAAAACGGTAATGTTTTGATAGAATGCTTTTTCTGCCGACAGGAGAATCAGGCCCGACCATGACTATAACCGATAATAAAAAAGCCTTTCATGATTATTTTATTGAGGAGCGCTTTGAGGCGGGGATGGTCCTGGAGGGATGGGAGGTGAAAGCTATCCGGGCCGGGCGGGTCCAGTTAAAGGAGGCGTATGTGATCGTGCGGAGCGGGGAGCTGTTTCTTCTGGGGTCGCATATCAGTCCGCTGCCGACGGCTTCTACGCATGTTAAGCCTGATCCGGTGCGTACCCGCAAGCTGCTCTTGCATGCTTCGGAGATCAGCAAGCTGATTGGCCGTGTGGAGCGGGCCGGATATACGCTGGTTCCGCTGAATCTGCATTATTTGCGCGGGCGGATCAAGTGCGAGATTGGGCTGGCGAAGGGCAAGAAGCAGTATGACAAGCGTGATATGTTAAAAGAGCGCGACTGGCAGCGGGAACAACAGCGCATTATGAAGCAGAACAGGCGGTAGCGGGCCAGACGGATCGCTGCGTGTGTTGTTCAGGCTTTGTCCGGTTCTTCGAGCCTGTCAAAGGCAAAGCTGATTTCTTCGGCAAATTTATCAAGGAATCCGGTTTTTGCAATTTCCTGCCGGGCGGTGGCAAATTCCCGGGCATGAAGTGTGTGCCTTATTTTTTCAAGTTGTTGAAAGAGCTGTTGGCGCAGGCGTTTATCCAATTCTTCCAGCTTATCCAGCCTTTTTTCCAGGAGGGCTTCGTCCAGCTGATTGCGCCAGGTGATTTGTTCCATCAAAAATTCAGGCGGCAAAGACAGGGTTGTGCCGGTTTTGGGCGGGAAGCCGTTGAGGCTGCAAAGGCAGGCTGCCCGTTTGAGCGGCTGGCGCAGCGTTTGGTAGGCTTCGTCAACCAGGGCGGCGGGTTGTGCAGGGCAGGGGTGTTCCCGGTATTTTTTGTAAGCTTTTTCAAGCGCTGCCCTGTTAAGGTCAAATTGTTCCGGCAAGCCGAAGAGGGAAAAGGGGCTGGTTATCACGGTTCGCAGGAAGGGTTATTTTTCCTTGCCATGATGCTGCCGGTAATCGGCGATGGCGGCTTTTAAGGCGTCTTCTGCCAGGATGGCGCAATGGATTTTTGCGGCAGGCAGGGCAAGTTCGCGGGCAATTTCCGTAGTGGTGAGGGCAAGGGCTTCTTCCAGGGTTTTGCCGGTTATCCATTCTGCTGCCAGTGAGCTGGAAGCGATGGCTGCCGGGCAGCCATAGGTTTTGAAGCGGGCTTCTTCTATTTTTCCCTGGGGGGTGACCTGGATTTGCAGGCGGGTGACTTGTCCGATTTCGGGGGAACCTGCTGTGCCGGTACCCACGCAGGGGGTGCTTTTATCAAAAGCGCCGGCGTGGCGCGGGTTTTCAAAGTGATCCTGTATTTTTTCCGAATAGGTTGTCATGCGCGGCTTTCTGTGCGTTTTGCTTTATATTCATCCCACAGGGGGGAAAGTTCGCGCAGGCGGGCAATCTGGGTTGCCAGCAGACTGACGGCGTAATCAATATCGGCTTCTGTTGTAAAACGGCCCATGGTAAAGCGGATTGAGCTGTGTGCCAGTTCGGGGTTCCGCCCGATGGCTCGCAGGACATGGGAGGGTTCACGGGTTGCCGAGGTGCAGGCCGAGCCGGAAGAGACGGCGATGCCTTTTAGCGCCATCATGAGCGCTTCGCCCTGGATATAGGGGAAGCTGGCATTGATGTTGTGGGGAATGCGCTGCGTCATATCGCCGTTAAAGAGGATGGCCTCTATACCGGCCAGCCCGGCGGCAAGACGGGCTGCCAGTTTGCGGATGCAGGCGATTTCCGTTGTCATTTCCTGGCGGGCAATGCGGAAGGCTTCGCCCATGCCGACCAGCTGATGGGTTGCCAGCGTCCCGGAACGCAGGCCTTGTTCATGGCCGCCGCCGTGCATTTGGGTTATCAGGCGTGCCTTTGGTTTACGCCGGACAAAAAGGGCGCCGATGCCTTTGGGGCCATAGACTTTGTGTGCCGTGATGGTAAGCAGGTCTATTGGGACTTGTTGAAGGTTGATTTCCAGCTTGCCTGCTGCCTGTGCGGCGTCACAATGAAAGAGGATGCCGCTTTCCCGGCAGCATTCGGCAATTTCAGCTATGGGCTGGATAACGCCGATTTCATTGTTGACCCACATGACGGAGACGAGGATGGTATCCGGACGGATGGCTTGCTCGAGCTGCGCCAGGGTAATCAGGCCGTTTTCTCCGGGTGTGAGGATGGTGGTTTCAAATCCCTGGTTTTGCAGGGATTGTACGGTATCCAGTACGGCTTTATGTTCGGTGGCAACGGTAATGATGTGCCTGCCGCGATCCTTATAAGCCTGGGCTGCGCCTTTTATTGCCAGGTTGTTGCTTTCTGTCGCGCCGGATGTCCAGATGATTTCGTTGGGGCTGGCTTCGATGAGCGCCGCGACATGGGCGCGTGCTGTTTCTACTGCCTGTGCGGCTTCCCAGCCATAGGCGTGGCTGCTGGAGGCGGCGTTGCCGAAATGATCACAGAGCCAGGGGATCATTTTTTCGGCTACGCGTGGATCAACTGGCGTGGTGGCGGCATAATCCAGATAGACAGGATGCCCTGTCTGCCGGGTTCTGCCTGGCAGACAGACTGTTTTTTGTGCCGGTATGCTCATGTTTTTTTACGCGGCCGGTGCGGTATGATGCCGATTATCCGCCTGCTGTTTGGGTCTGGCCGGATGCCAGACTTGCTGCCGGTAGTCAGGCACAGGAGGAGCCGCAGCTACAGCCGCAGGTGCTGGTTACGTTCGGGTTTTTGATGACAAATTGTGCGCCATGCTCGTCTTCACGGTAATCAATTTCCGCGCCAGCCAGGTATTGGTAGCTAACGGGGTCAATCAATAATTGCACGCCGTTTTTTGTCATGGTGGCATCGTCTTCATTGACGGTTTCATCAAAGGTGAACCCGTACTGGAAACCGGCGCAGCCGCCGCCCTGGATAAATACGCGAAGTTTGAGGGCAGGGTTGCCTTCTTCAGCGATCAGCTCGGCGACTTTTTTTGCCGCGCTGTCAGTGAAGTTAATGGGCGCCGGCATGTCAATGGCTGCATTCATGTTGTTCTCCGGAAAAGAAAGATGCCGCCATTATAAGCGACATGCTGTTTTCCTGCTTGATTGCCATCATGGCATGACTGGGGCAGTAAGCAGCCCGGTTGTTTCGTTTAAGCCAAACATCAGGTTCATGCACTGTACGCCTTGCCCGGCGGCGCCTTTGACCAGGTTGTCTTCCACGACAAGGATGACCAGCATATTGCTGTTTTTTGGGCGGTGCAGTGCGATACGCAGGTAATTGGAGCCCCTGACCGAACGGGTTTCGGGATGGCTGCCGGCGGGCATGACGTCAACAAAGGGATCGGTACGGTAGTGGTTTTCGTACAGGCTTTGAATGTCCAGTTCGAGGGCGTCAGGCAATAGGGAGGCATATAGGGTGGAGTGGATGCCGCGAACCATGGGGGTGAGATGCGGCACAAAGGTCAGGCCGATTTCGCGCCGGTTTTTTGTCATGGCTTTGAGGCCCTGGACGATTTCGGGCTGGTGGCGGTGCCCTGATGCGCCGTAGGCATGGAAGTTGTCTGATGCTTCGGCCAGCAGCATGCCAACTTGCGCCCTTCTCCCCGCGCCGGAGGTGCCGGACTTGCAATCGGCAATCAGCCGTGTTTCATCGACAAGGGGTTTTTCCTGGCGAAGCAGAGGGGCGTATCCCAGCTGGACGCTGGTGGGGTAACAACCGGGAAGGCCAATGATTCTGGCTGTTTTGATGGCTTCCCGATTGATTTCCGGCAAGCCGTAAACTGCTTCTTTCTGAAGTTCGGGCTGCGAATGCGGCATACCGTACCACTCTTCGAATACCGCTGTGTCCCGGAAGCGAAAGTCGGCTGCCAGATCAATGATTTTTACGCCGGCTGCCAGCAGTTCGGGCGCCTGTTTCATGGCGACTCCGTGGGGGGTGGCAAAAAAGACAACATCGCAGTTTTCAAGGCGGGTTTCTTCCGGCGAGGTAAAGGCCAGATCAACCAGCCCGCGCAGGGAGGGGTACATTTGCGCAACGGGCATGCCGCTTTCATTGCGTGATGTAATGGCGGTAAGCTGCGCCTGGGGGTGGGCAGAGAGCAGGCGGAGCAGTTCGATGCCGGTATAGCCGGTGCCGCCGACGATTCCAACCTTGATCATGGCAATTCTCGCTGTGGATGAAAGATGGGCACATTGTAATGCCTGTTTTTGGCTTTTGCATAAAAGCAGGGCATTTTATGCAAAAAAGCCGCCAGTAACAGGTACTGGCGGCCCAAAAAGATATACGGGCAAAGGCTGCCCGCAATTTTTGCCGGATTAGCGTTTGGAGAACTGTTTTGCCCGGCGTGCTTTGCGCAGGCCGACTTTTTTCCGTTCTACTTCACGCGCATCGCGGGTGATGAAACCGGCTTTGGACAGATCCGCTTTCAGGGCGGTATCGTAATCTACCAGCGCCCGGCTGATGCCGTGGCGAACGGCACCTGCCTGGCCGGATTCGCCGCCGCCCTGTACGTTGACCATGATGTCAAAACGTTCCAGGTTATCGGTCAGTTCCAGCGGCTGGCGGATGATCATCAGGCCAGTCTGGCGGGAGAAATATTCTTCGGCAGGTTTCCCGTTAACGGTGATTTTTCCGCTGCCGCTTTTGAGGAATACACGAGCCACTGCGCTTTTGCGACGGCCGGTTCCATAATTGTAGTTACCGATCATGTCAGCTCCTTAGATGTCGAGTGGCTTGGGTTGCTGGGCAGTATGCGGGTGGGTTTCACCGCCATATACTTTCAGCTTCTTGATCATGGCATAGCCAAGCGGGCCTTTGGGCAGCATGCCCTTGACGGCTTTTTCCAGGGCACGGCCGGGAAAACGCTGCTGCATTTTTTCAAAGGTGGTTTCGTAGATGCCACCCGGATAGCCGCTGTGGGTATAGTATTTTTTATCGGTGTTTTTTGCGCCAGTTACCCGAAGCTTGCCTGCGTTGACAACGATGATGTAATCGCCGGTATCAACGTGCGGGGTGTATTCCGGTTTGTGTTTGCCGCGCAGCCGGCGTGCCACTTCGCTGGCGACACGTCCGAGCACCTTGTCGGTTGCGTCAATCACAAACCACTCGCGCTGGATCTCGTGATCCTTGGCGGAAAAGGTTTTCATGGTTTTATCCTATTAGTCTTGATGCGCTCAATTGGGCGGTTCCGCCTTTTACTGCCAACGGACTCGGCCTTCTGTTTTCCCGAGCGTATGGGAAGCCTTGCATTATAGATGCCGCGCTGGCTTGCAGTCAATTCATGTGACTGATTTTTCATGAAAAAGACAGGTTGTATTTGGTAAACGAAAGCCATTTGCGGTATGCTGGGTTCTTCTTTTTGTTTTTTTGCTTTTGCCAGATGATACCGCTTGATGTGCTGCTGACTTATTTTGCCGCCTGCCTTATTTTGGCGGTGACGCCCGGGCCGGATAATATTTTTGTGTTGACCCAGGCGGCGCTTCGGGGCAGGAAGGCCGGGGTGCTGGTTGTGCTGGGATTATGCACGGGGCTGGTGGTGCATACTACAGCGGTGTCGCTGGGGGTTGCCGTGATTTTCCAGACGTCGGAGCTGGCTTTTACGCTGCTGAAACTGGCCGGGGCGGGATACCTGATTTATCTGGCGTGGGGGGCATTCAGGGCAGGCGCAACAGTGATTGACGGGGAAAAGAGCGCGTTGACGCATGCCCAGCTTTTTCGCCGGGGTATTATCATGAATGTGACGAATCCCAAGGTGACGATTTTCTTTCTGGCATTTCTGCCCCAGTTTGCAGACCCTTCAAGGGGGGCTTTGTCTCTTCAGATGATGCTGTTCGGCGGTTTGTTCATTGTATCGACGATTCTGGTTTTCGGGGCGATTGCGCTGGCGGCAGGCTCGCTTGGCGAGTGGCTCAAACGGTCGGAGCGCGTCCAGAAAATCATGAACCGGGTGGCGGGGGCAGTTTTCCTTGGACTGGCAACCAAACTGCTTTTGGCAGAAAGATAGGTTTGCCAGGCTGGTTAGTGGATGTGGCTGTGTATGCCGTGGGTAATGATGAAAATGACGGCAATGCCTGCGGCAATCAGGATGATTTGATACAGAGAATCTTTGGGTCCGGTACGGCGCTGCATCTGGGGTATCAGGTCGCTGAGCGCAATATAGAGGAACCCGGCTGATGCCAAAGCCAGTATGTAAGGGATGAGGCTTTGCGCCCTGTCGAGGGCGTAGCAGCCGGTCAGGCCTCCTGTTACGGAGAGCAGGCGGCAAAACAGGTTGTAGATGTAGGCTCGCATCCGTGAAAATCCGGCGTTGAGCAGGACGATGAAGTTGCCGACTTCGTGGGGAACTTCATGGGCAAAAACCGCCAGGCTGGTAACGATGCCCAGATGGATGTCTGCCATGAAGGCCGCTGCGATCATGATGCCATCTGCAAAGTTGTGGAAGCCGTCGCCGATGAGGATCATCCAGCCGGCTGAGCCGTCGTGCCGCTGGCTACAGCCTGGTTCATGGCAGTGTGAATGCCGGAGCAGGGAGATTTTTTCGAGCAGGAAAAAGCCTAGGATGCCGCCCAGGAGTATGGCGAACAGGCCGGCAGGATCGTGCGTCATTTCAAATGCTTCCGGGAGGGCATGGAGGAAGGTTGTGGACAGCATGACGCCGATAGACAGGCTGACCATGCGTTCAATGGTATGGGACATGGCCGAAAATGACAGGATAGCGGCAATGGTCAGGCTGGCTGCGCCGGAAAGGAGAATGGCTGGCAAAACCCAGGCAAGTGCTGCGCCCATGTCATGTTCCTGTCAGTTTGGCGGGGGTGTGGTACTGGTTTATTGTTTGCGGGAAAGCGCTCTTTTGCGTCTTTCAGCCGCCTTGATCCGGGAAACAGCTTTGGGCATGACTTCCAGCCGGGAACGGCTGTTGGGGTGGGATGCTGTATAAGAGCCTGTGCTTGAAGCAGGGTAGGCCCGTACCAGCCGTGCCCAGAAATCTACCGCATAGTCGATGTCATAACCGGCGCGCAATGCCATAGCCAGCCCCAGCGTATCGGAATCCAGGTCAAATTGCCGGGTCATCGGCTTGATTTTGCCTGCGTTGCCGGGTTTTGGGTTCACATGGATAAGATTATCAATGATTTTCCGGTTGGTTTCTGTTGTTCTCAGGGTTCGTGCATGGTTGAGCACATTGTGGGCCATTTCTTTGCCAATGACATAGGCGAGTTCGCTGTCGTTTTGCGTAAACCGCATCATGCCGCGGGTAATCAGGATGCGTTGCCCGTCGGAATAGGCGTTGACCTGGTCTGTGTGGCCCAGCTCGACCCTGAAGCCGCAGGCACGGGTGAGCGGGACGGTTAAGGCATGTCTGGCACCATTGCGCTCAATGGTTATCTGGACGGCGCTGTTTTTTGCAACGATGGGGGAAAGCATTTTGACGGTTTCGCTTTCTGCTGTGGGGCCTTGCGGCACCGGTTTTCCCTCAATGGTGACAAGGATGTCTCCCCGCTGCAACCCGGCCTGTTCGGCACCGCTGCCGGTAATGACGCTGGCAATCTGGAGGCGTTCACCCAGCCCGAATACCTGGGATGCGGTTGAGGTCATCCTGGGGGAATAGGAATATTTGTTTGTGGCGGCAAAACCCAGGAGGTGGCGGACCTGGTTGCGGCAAAGGTCTGCGTTGCCGATCTGGAGGGTGCCTGCTACCCGGTCAAGGCGATCCTGCATATCGGCGATATAGCGCAGTTTGTCGTCCTGGGGAAGCTGGTTGTAGTTTTCGGGATGTGTGATGAACTGGTCGTTCGCGCAGGCAGCCAGGAAGAGCGCAAGCAGCACTGCAAAGGGTTTCGTTTTCTGTAAAAGACGGGAGGGCATTGAAAAAGGGAAACGTGTCATATCCAAATCTGCTGTTTATAGGGTTCCGGTGCTGCCAAAGCCGTTTTCTTTACGCCGGCTTTCACCAAATTCTTCCACGATATTGAATCCAACCTGAAGTACTGGCACGATAACCAGCTGCGCCAGCCGTTCCATGGGGCGGAGGGTGTAGGCCTGGCTGCCGCGGTTCCAGGCGGAGACCATGATTTGTCCCTGGTAATCGGAATCAATGAGTCCGACCAGGTTGCCCAGCACCATGCCGTGTTTGTGGCCCAGGCCGCTTCGTGGCAGGATGACGGCGGCATAGCCGGGGTCGGCAAGGTGAATGGCTATGCCGGTGGGCACCAGACGGGTATCGCCGGGTGAAAATATTATTGGCTCATCAAGGCAGGCCCTGAGGTCAAGCCCTGCGCTGCCCTGGGTGGCATAGGCCGGCAGGCTGTCTTTTATGCGGGGATCCAGTATTTTGATGTCAATGGTTTTCATGCCGCAGTGTTTCCGATACGTTGGGCAATTTCCCTGATGAGCGCACGGGCGAGGGACTGTTTATCTGCCCGCGGCAGGCGGGTGTGGCCTTTTTCATCAAAAAGCACCAGTTCGTTTTCATCTAGGCCGAAGGTTTCATGCCCAATGTTGCCGACCAGAAGCGGAATGGCTTTGCGCAGCCGTTTGGCTTCGCCGTACTGGATCAGGTTGTCTGATTCGGCGGCAAAGCCGACGCAATAGGGGGGCGGAGACAGTCGGGCTACCGAGGCCAGGATATCGGGATTTTCTTCGAAGGCCAGTGCCAGACGCTCGTTGGCGTCTTTTTTGATTTTGTGGCTGCTGGCGTTGGCTACCCGCCAATCTGCTACGGCGGCAACCGCAATAAAGATATCCTGTGAGGGAGCCTGCGCCATGACGGTTTCGTGCATTTGTACGGCTGTCATGACATCGTGGCGGGTGACGCCGTATGGGGCAGAGAGGGCGGTGGGGCCGGATACCATGCTGACTTTGGCACCTGCCTCGCGCGCGGCGCGGGCAATGGCATACCCCATTTTGCCGGAGGAACGGTTGGTGATGCCGCGAACCGGGTCGATAGGTTCAAAGGTGGGCCCGGCTGTGACCAGTACACGCTTGCCTTCCAGCACTTTGGGCTGGAAGGCGGCGATGGTTTCTTCCAGCAGTTCGTGGGGTTCGAGCATCCTGCCCATGCCGGTGTCGCCGCAGGCCTGAAAGCCGGAGGCAGGGCCCAGTATGCCTATGCCATCTTCTTTTAGCCGGGCTACGTTGCGGCAGGTGGCCGGATTGCGCCACATTTCGACGTTCATGGCCGGTGCGACCATGAAGGGGATGTGGGGCTGACGTGCCAGGCACAGGGAGGACAGCAGGTCGTCTGCAATGCCGTTGGCCAGTTTTGCCATGAAGTTGGCGGTACAGGGGGCAATGACAATGGCATCCCATCCGCGCGTGAGGTCTATGTGGGGAATCATGCCTTCCGGCGGCGCGGCCCACTGGCTGGTATGGACAGGGCGGCCTGTCAGTGACTGCATGGTCAGCGGCGTGATGAAGCGGGCGGCGCTGTCGGTCATGACGACCTGGACTGACGCGCCCTCGCGTACCAGTGCGCGGGCAAATTCGGCTGATTTGTAGCAGGCGATGCCGCCGGTGAGCCCCAGCACGATTTTTTTGCCGGAGAGCGGCGAGGTGTTGTTTGACGGGGTAAGGGATGATGATGTCATGGATTCCGGTTCCTGTTGACGCGCCTGAATTCATCAAGCACGAATAAGATGGCGCCGATGGTGATGGCGCTGTCGGCAATGTTGAAGGCAGGCCAGTGCCAGGCACCGATGTGAAAGTCCAGGAAGTCGGTGACTTGCCCGTAAAGTACCCGGTCTATGAGGTTGCCGATGGCGCCGCCCAAAATCAGGGAAAAAGCGCAGCAGAAAAGCCGTTGCCCGGCATGACGCCGCATGAAATAGAGGATGAATACGACGGCAACGAGGCTGACGGCGGTAAAAAAATAGCGCTGCCAGCCGGCTGCCGAGGCCAGAAAACTGAAAGCGGCCCCTTTGTTGTAGGCCAAAACCAGGTTGAAAAAGGAACTTAAGCGAATGGCTTGCCCGGTCTTGAGCAGGCTAGCGATCCAGAGTTTGGTCAACTGGTCTGCCAGGACAACGACAGCGGCAACCGCCAGCCACGGCAGTAGCCGGGGGCTGTTTTTGATGGTGTTGTTTCCTGATCCCATTCCTGTATGTTTTTTTGTGTGGCTGAAGCCGGCATGATGCGGCGCTTGCCGGCTTTAAGCAAATTTCCGGTTTTCTCCCGGCCCATAGAGGTTGGATACGCAGCGTGCGCACAGGTGCGGATGCGCCGGGTCAGTGCCAACTTCGGGACGGTAATGCCAGCAACGGTCGCATTTTTCATGTGTTGATGGCGTTACCGTAATGGATTCTTCTTCGGGCGTACTGACTTCGATCACATGGGCGCCGGATGTGATGAATATGAATTTGAGATCGTCATCCAGGCTTTTCAGCACGGCCAGTTTTTCGCCACAGGCGCGGATTTCCACTTCGGCTTGCAGGGAGGAACCGATTGCGCCGGACATGCGCACTTCCTCAAGCTTGCGGGTGACTTCGGCGCGAATGTTGCGGAGTACGGCAAATTTGGCCAGCAGGGCCTGGCTGTCCGGGATTTCGGGCAGGGTGTAGGCGGTGAGGGTAAAAAGGGTTTCATCGCTGGCGGCATATTCTTTGGGGCTGGCAAAAACGGCCCAGGCTTCTTCCATTGTGAAGGAAAGGATGGGGGCCATCAGGCGCAGGATGGCATGGGTAATGTGCCACAGTGCTGTCTGGGCGCTGCGCCTTGCCTTTGAGGTTTCTGCCGAGGTGTACAGGCGGTCTTTCAGGATATCCAGGTAGAGGCTGCCGAGTTCTTCGGAACAGTAGCTCTGGAATTTGGAGACGACCGGGTGGAATTCGAATTCATTGTAATGCGCCATGATTTCCTGTTGCAGCGCCTGCATGGAAGCGATGGCGTAACGGTCGAGTTCCAGTAATTCGTTAATGGGTACGGCGTCTTTTTTGGGGTCAAAGTCTGATGTGTTTGCCAGCAAGAAGCGCAGGGTATTGCGGATGCGCCGGTAGGCTTCGGTGACCCGTTTTAGGATTTCATCGGAAATGGAGAGTTCGCCGGCATAATCGGTGGACGCGACCCACAGGCGCAGGATATCTGCTCCCAGGGTTTCAAATACTTTTTGCGGCGCGATGGTGTTGCCCAGGGATTTGGACATTTTTTTGCCGTTGCCATCCACCACAAAACCGTGTGTCAACAGCATTTTGTAAGGTGCACGGCCGTCCAGCATGGAGGCTGTCAGAAGCGAGGAATGGAACCAGCCGCGATGCTGGTCGGAGCCTTCCAGATAAAGGTCGGCCGGAAAGGCCAGGGTATCGGCATGGGATCCCCGCATGACGGTGGCATGGGTAACGCCGGAATCGAACCATACGTCCAGGGTATCCCGGTTTTTTTCGTATTGGCCGGCTTCTTCTCCCAGCAGTTCTTCCGGGGTGATTTTTTGCCAGGCTTCGATGCCTTCCTTTTCGATTCGGAGGGCGATTTTCTCAAGCAGTTCCGGGGTTCTGGGGTGCAGCTCGCCTGTTTCGCGATGGATGAAAAATGCCATCGGTACGCCCCATTGGCGCTGGCGGGAAAGTGTCCAGTCAGGACGGTTTTCAATCATGTTGTGCAGGCGGGCTTTTCCCCATGCCGGATAAAAACGGGTGGTTTCCACGCCGGCCAGGGCGGTTTCGCGCAGGGAAGGGCCTGTTTGTCCGGGCAGGCGGTCCATGGCGGCAAACCATTGCGAGGTGGCGCGGTAAACGATGGGGGTCTTATGCCGCCAGCAGTGCATGTAGCTGTGGGTCATCATGTCCAGGCGGAAAAGCGTGCCGGCTTCACGCAGGGCATCGCAAACAGCACGGGAGGCATCCCAGATCATCATGCCGCCAAAAAGGGGAAGAGACGGCGCATAATGGCCGTCTCCCATGACAGGGTTGAGGATTTCCTCATCTTTCATGCCGTGGGATTTGCAGGAAAAGAAGTCGTCCATGCCATAGGCTGGCGCAGAGTGGACGATGCCGGTGCCGGCGTCCAGCGTGACATAGTTTTCCGCATAGACAGGCGAGTGCCGGCGGTAGCCTTCATGCCGGCTGTAGAGCGGGTGCCGGAAACGGATGTTTTCCAGCCGGCTGCCTTTGGTTTTTGCCAGGGTGTGCCATTGTGACAGCCCGAACTGGTGTTGCAGCCAGGTTTTTCCGGGAGCTTCTGTTGCCGGAAGGGAGGCGCGTTCGTCTGCCAGGATGAGGAGGCCGTTTTCGGTTTCGATCAGGGCATAGTCAAAATCGGGGTGTACGTTCAGCGCCTGGTTGGCCGGAATGGTCCAGGGAGTCGTTGTCCAGATGACAATATGGCCTTTTTCTGTGGGCAGGCGATCCATGCCGAAGGCTGCCGCAATTTTTTCCGGTTCGGCAAAGGCAAAGCCGACATAGACTTCCGGATCACGTTTGTCCTGGTATTCAACTTCGGCTTCTGCCAGGGCTGATCCGCAGTCAAAGCACCAGTTGACCGGTTTTAACCCGCGATAGACATAGCCTTTTTCAACGAGTTTTCCCAGCGCGCGCAGTTCGTTGGCTTCGTTGATGTAATTCATGGTCAGGTAGGGGTTGTCCCATTCCCCCAGGACGCCCAGCCGGATAAAGTCTTTTTTCTGGCGTGCGACCTGTTCTTTTGCATAGGCGCGGGCTTTGGCCTGCACTTCTTCTGTCGGCAGGTGTTTGCCGTAGGCTTTTTCAATCTGGATTTCAATGGGCATGCCGTGGCAATCCCACCCGGGCACATAGGGGGCGTCAAAACCTGCCAGGCCCCGCGTTTTGATAACGATATCCTTAAGGATTTTATTGACGGCATGGCCGGTGTGGATGTCGCCGTTGGCATAGGGTGGGCCGTCATGCAGGATGAATTTGGGACGTCCTTGCGCTGCTTTGCGGATGCGGGCATAGATGTTCTTTTCCTGCCACTCTTTCACCCACAGCGGCTCGCGGCGGGCCAGATCCCCGCGCATGGGGAAGGGGGTGTCCGGCATATTGACCGGATATCCCGGTTTTTTCTGGCTGTTTTTGATTTTGTCGCTTTTTTTACCGTCGGATTGTTTGTTGGACATGTTGTTACTCAGGTTGTATCGCGGATGAACTGTTTATTTTACTACTCCAGACTGCCAGCCCTCAATTTTGCTTTTTTTGTGGCCGTTGCGCCATATTGGCCGGATTGCCGAAGAAATGGCGGGCGGCCCGGATATCCTGCCTGATGGCTTCTGTGAGGGCAGGCAGTCCTGAAAATTTCCGGTTATCCCGCAATTTTTGGAGGAATTCCACGTGGATGAGCGCACCGTAACAGTTTTGCGTGTAATCCAGCAAATGGTTTTCCAGCACAATGCGGGGTGTTTCATCCACGGTGGGACGGGTTCCGATCATGGATACTGCCGGCAGCGGCCCGGATGCCAAGCCGTAAACCCGGGTAAGGTAAACGCCGGACAGGACGGGATTAAAGCCGCGCATAGGCAAATTGGCCGTTGGAAAACCCAGCAGGCGGCCGCGTTTGTCTCCATGGATAACGTGGCCGGAAATCTGGTACGGCTGTCCAAGGAGCTGTTCTGCCAGGGGAAAATCGTTGTGTTTCAAGGCTTCCCGTATGGCAGACGATGAGATGCGGCGGCCGTGGTCTATGACGGCCGGGATGATTTCGACCTCAAAACCGAATTTTTTTCCGGCGGCGAGCAAGCTGTCAATGGTTCCTTCGCGCCGGTATCCAAACCGGAAGTTTTCGCCGATGACCAGCCATTTGGCGTTTAGGCCATCAACCAGGATGCGCTGGATGAAGCTGTCTGCCGGCAGGTTGGCCAGTTGATTGTCAAAACGCAGGAGAGTGGTGCGGCCGATACCGGCATTGGAGAGGGTTTTGAGCTTGCTGCGCAAAGGGGTCAGCGTTGGGGGGATATCCTCCGGCCGGTTGGCCCGGATGGCAAAGTACTCGCGGGGATGCGGAGTAAATGTCAGGACGGCAGAAGAGATGTCCAGACGTTTTGCAGCCTGTTTGACGCGATCAAGCAAAACCATGTGTCCCCGGTGTACGCCATCAAAATTGCCGACAGCCAGCGCACAGGGCTGGCTCGGCGCATCGGACGGCAGGCCGCGAAAGATATCCATGGGCTGTTGGGGAAGAGGATTTTAAAAGCATAGCATTATAATGCCTTAAGCCTGTTTTTACCCGGCTTGGGCTTCGGTTGTTTTCCGGCCCGGCGCTGTTGTTTCGGATAACGGCGTGCAAGGAAAGGGGAGCGCAGGTTTTTCAACTGAACAGAGGATAAGGCGCCGTGATAAACAGAATAGGATCCGTTTTGGCCACTGTGCTGTTATCAGCGGCGCTTCAGCCGGTTGTTTTTGCCGCAGCAGATCCGGACAAGGTGATTCATACCGTGTTTGAGGCGTCTGACGACGGGTTTGATTTGGCGCGTACCCAGAATTATTATTCGGGATGGGTGGCTGATGCGATTTTCGAGACGCTTTTGACTTATGATTATCTTGCACGGCCTGCCCGGCTGGTGCCAAATACGGCAGAATCCATGCCGGAGATAAGTCCTGACGGCAAGACGCTGACTTTCCGGTTGCGCAGGCATATTTTCTTTTCTCCCGACCCGGTTTTTGGCGGAAAGCGCCGCGAATTGACAGCCCAGGATTATGCCTATGCCATCAAGCGGCTGGCTGATCCGCAAAACCGTTCGCCTTCGTCGCATTTTGTTATGGGCAAAATTGTTGGCCTTGACGAGGCGGCAGCCAGGGCGGCAAAGGCAGGCCGCTTTGATTATGATGCGCCGGTAGCCGGGCTTCAGACGCCGGATCGTTATACGTTGCAGATTCGGCTGACCCGTGCAGACAGCAATTTTTTGTATGTGCTGGCTTACGGGGGGCTGGCGGCCGTGGCTCGGGAGGTGATTGAGGCGTATGGGCCGGAAAGCCGGGTGCATCCGGTTGGCACGGGCCCTTATATGCTGGAAGAGTATGTGCCGCGCAGCCGGATTGTGTTGCGGGCGAACCCGGAATACCGGGGTTTTGTCTGGGATTTTGCGCCTTCGGGCGATCCGGAAGATGAGGAAATTGTCCGGGAGATGAGGGGCAAGCTGATGCCCCGTATCGGACGGGTGGAGATTGCGATAATTGAGGAGGAGCAGTCCCGCTGGCTGGCTTTCCAGGAAGGCAGGATTGCGTTTGACAAGCTGCCGCAGCTGGCGGCGCCGCTGGCTTTGGATGGCAGCAGGTTAAAGCCGGAGTATGAAAGGCAGCATTTGAAGCTTTACCGTTTGATAGAGCCGGAGGTGACGTTTACGATTTTTAATTTCCGGGATCCGCTTGTCGGGGGCAGCAGCAAGGAGAAGGTGGCTTTAAGAAGGGCGATTGCCATGGCGTATAACGTTGAGGAGGAAATTGCCCTTTTGCGAAACGGGCAGGCGGAGCCTGCCGAGATGATTGTGCCTGTCGGGGTGGCGGGACATGATCCCCTGTACCGGAGCAGTATCGGCTATGACCCGGAGCTGGCGAACCGGTTGCTGGATTATTTTGGCTACCGGCACCAGGCTGACGGGTATCGTACTTTGCCGGACGGCAGGCCGCTTGTGCTGAAAATCCGTACGGAAGCCAGTGCCAGTTCCAATGTTGCTTCGGAGATATGGAAGCGCGGGCTGGACAGGATCGGACTGCGGGTTGTCTTTGAGGTAGGCAATTTTGCGGACAATGTCAGGGATGCCACCCAGTGCCGCCTGATGATGTGGGGCAGCGCGTGGCATGCCGATTATCCTGAAGGGGAGAATTTTCTCCAGCTTTTGTATGGCCCGAATGCCGGGCAGGGCAATCATGGTTGTTACCAGTCGGCAGCTTATGACAGGCTTTACCGGGAAGCCATGTCTTTGCCGCCTGGCCCCAAACGCGAGGCGCTGTATCAAGAGATGAATCGCCGGATGGAAGCGGATACGGCCTGGGTGCTGCATGTTTCCCGTGTCAGGAATTGGCTGGTACGCCCCTGGGTAAAGGGGTTCAAGAAGCATCCTGTCTTGCAGTCGGACTGGCAGTATCTGGATATTGACTCATAGGCGGCGTGGGTTCAGGCGATAAAGGGGGAGAAGTGGCGCAAAATAATGATGATGCGGGCAGGGCGGCGCCTGAAAATGTAGATGGAAAGGCCGCCGTTAAGTTTTCTTTGCTTGGCATTGCCGGATGGTCCGGCAGCGGAAAAACAACGTTGATTGAGGCGCTTTTGCCCCGGCTGGCGGCACGGGGATGCCGGGTGAATGTGATTAAAAGCAGCCACCATGATGTTGAACTGGAGCCGCCGGGCAAGGACAGCGCGCGTATCCGTGCGGCTGGCGCGGCAGAGGTGATGCTGTTTTCTCCTTACCGCTATATGCTGGCACGCGAATTGCGCAATGAGAGAAAACCGGATTTGGCGGAGCTGGTGGCCAGGATGACGCCGGCTGACATGACGCTGGTGGAAGGGTTCAGGACGGCGGCCATGCCGCGGCTTGAGGTTTTCAGGCCAGGCCTTGGCCGGCCGGCCATGTATCCGGAAGAAGACAGTATTGTTGCCGTTGCGTCAGATTGCCCGCAGCCGCCGGATTTGCCGCGTTTTTTGGACTGGCTGGATTTGAATGAACCGGAAAGCCTGTGCGATTGGCTGCTTTCCGGCACATCTTCTTTGCGCTAGTTTTTTTCTACTTGCCGGCAGGTTTCCAGCGCATTTCGTTTAGAGAGGTTGCCGCCTGTTTTCTTGCGCAGGCGGGACAGATCGCATGTTCCGGTTCTCCTGTCATGCCCATGCGGGAACGGGTGCGGTCAAACTGGACGGCAGGGGAGAAGGTGGTCCCGCAGCAACTACAGGTTTGCAGGGGCTGGCTTCTGACGACTGTACCGGTGATTTCTGTGACGCGCTGCCCGTTGCGGTTTTCCACCCGGATGGCGCCGGTTGGGCAGACTGCGGCACAGGCGCCGCAGCCAATGCACAGGCTGGCCGGGCGCAAAAAGTCTTCAAATACCAGGCGGCGGTTGCCGGTTTCAACCATTTTCAGTGCTTCTGCGCCAACCTGGATGCAGGCCAGTTCGCACAGGCCGCAGCCAATGCAGAGGTCGCAGCGCAGGCAGCGGCTGGCTTCTGTTTTGGCTTCGTTTTCATCCCAGTCATACTGGATGAAGTCATGCGTCCATTTTCGCGAGTCCGGGTCTTTTTCCGGAACATGCGGCCGGTTATTGCCAAGGCGGAAAGCGGCGTCAGACGGCAGGCAGGGGACATTGCCGCGCCGCTGGGGCTGAAGCGAAGGCAGATCCATTTCTTTTTTCATCAGCCAGGCATCGATGGCTTCCGCAGCCCGTTTCCCGGAGCCAATGGCCGCGACAACGGTGCTGGCGCCGTGCTGGATATCACCGCCGGAAAAGATACCGGGTTCGCCGGTTTCCAGTGTAACAGGGTCGGCGACAATGTTGCCCCATTCAAGTTTGATGTTGCTGCCATCAAGCCAGGAAAGATCGGCATCCTGGCCGATGCAGGCAATGATGTGATCCGCATGGACGGTGACGGGCTGGGCGGTGGCTGCGTCCGGCGCATTTTTTGACCGTGAGAATTCAATGCGGTTGTCTTCCGTGATTTTTGCAGGCGTCCAGCGTTCGATGAGTTCTACGCCTTCTGCCAGCGCCATGGCGACTTCGTGCGGGTTGGCAGGCATGTCTTTTTGGGTGCGGCGGTACCATATTTGTACTTTTTTTGCGCCCTGGCGAAAAGCGGTCATGGCGGCGTCAATGGCAACGTTGCCGCCGCCGATGACGATGACATGCGGGCCGATTTGCGGGTTTTTGCCGTCACGCACGGCAGAAAGGAAATCCATGCCGCCCAGTACAAAAGGCAGGCTGTCGCCCGGTACGCCCAGGCGGCGGGAGAATTGCAGCCCGATGGCGATAAAGGTGGCATCAAATCCTTTGTCCTGGAATTCACGTACCTGTTTTACTGTGTAGTTGTTATGGATTTTGACGCCCAGTTTCCGAACCTGGTTGATTTCGTTTTGCAGGGTTTCATTGGGCAGGCGGTAGTTCGGGATGCCATAGCGCATGATGCCGCCCGGCTCTTCCCTTTCATCAAATATTTCAACGTGGTGGCCTTTCTGGGCCAGGTAGTAGGCGGTGGTGATGCCGGCGGGGCCTGCGCCGACAATGGCGACTTTTTTGCCGGTTGGCGCGGCGATTTCCTGCATGGGATAGGAGGTGCTGCACCGTGCGGCAACGGATTTCATCGGCTTGATCAGCACAGGCTGGCTGACGGTTTTCTGGACGCAGGCGTCTTCGCAGGGGGCGGGGCAGATGAGCCCGCAGGAATCGGGCAGGGGGGTATCCTTGAGCAGGACGGAAAGCGAATCGCTGTAGTTGCCGTGGCCGATGTGCGCGATCATGCTGGGGATATCAATATGGGCTGGGCAGGCTTCCTGGCAGGGAACGCGCCGCGGCTCAAAACAGATGCCGGCTTCACAGGTATGGGTTGTGACATGCCCGCGCCAGGTTTCACGAGAGAGGTTGAGCGAGTTTTCCAGCAGGACGGCAAGGGATTGTTCGCTTTCGGGAAAGGCTTTTGCTGCAAGAGCCAAGGTATCCAGGTGTTTTTCTGTTGCCCGTCCCAGGCTGATTTCTGTGATGAGGCGTGCGGCTTCGGCCAGGGCAATGCGCCCCCCTGTGGTCTGTTTTTCCTGGGAGTGCAGCCGGGTACGCAAGGCTTTTAGGCATTCGGTTACCGGGCAGACTGTTTTTTCAGGGGCACTGTTTTTTTCTGTCATGATCAGCTTGTTTTTATCCGAATTGAATCAATACAAAACGCCCCGCTGGCAGCGCCGGCAAGGTAGGCAGGTGAAAAGCATAACATAACATGCTCTTGCCGGTATGCAAAAAGGGCTGGTGTTTTTGGTGGTTTCCTGTTTCCGGCTTATTGTATGCCGGAAGGGTTGCCTGGCGGTACAGGTACTTTGTCTGAACGGCTTTTTCGGCAAGCGCTTTTTCTATTTTGCGGGTAAAATGGGATTCCGGCATCCATATCGCCGGCCTGTACTGTTTGTGCAATCCAGGAAAATACCAGGAGAGAGGGATGAATCGTTTTGTGATAGCCGAGCCGGACAAGTGCATAGGGTGCCGTACCTGCGAGGTGGCCTGTGTGCTGGCTCACCGGGATGGGAAGCAGGATGGCGTGGCGCTTTCTGCGGAAAATTTCCATCCGAGGCTCCGGCTGGTCAAGAACCTGACGTTAACGGCGCCGGTGCAATGCCGCCAGTGTGAAAATGCGCCTTGTGTGAATGTTTGTCCGACCGGGGCGCTGGTTTATGACCGCAATACGGTTCAGATTCGGCGCGAGCGGTGTATTGGCTGCCAGTCGTGTGTGATTGCCTGCCCGTTTGGCGCAATGGAAATGGTGGATGCACCTGTCAGGCAGCCTGATCTGGGGCCGCTTCATGTGCAGCAGACGGTTTCTGTCGCGCAAAAATGCGATTTGTGTATTGAGACGGAAACCGGCCCGGCCTGTGTGGCGGTGTGCCCGACCCATGCGCTTCATCTGGTGGATACGGAAGCGATAGACAACAAAACGCGCAGGAAACGCGAAAAATCCGCTTTTGCCATGCCGGCAGATGCTTTCCGGTAGCGCCGCTTTTTTTTCGCAGTCAGACAAGGCAGGAAACAAAAGATGGAAAAAGTCATTACTGTATGCCCGTATTGTGCTTCCGGTTGCAAGATTAATCTGGTTGTGCAGGATGGGAAAATTATCCGGGCAGAAGGCGCTAACGGCGTGACCAACCAGGGCGAGTTGTGCCTGAAGGGCTATTATGGCTGGGAGTTTTTGAATGATACCCGACTGTTGACGCCCCGTTTGACCCAGCCCATGATCCGCCGGGAAAGAGGCGGGGATTTTGAGGTGGTTTCCTGGGATGAGGCGATTGCATTTGCCAGTTCGCGCCTTTTGGCTGTCCGGGAAAAGTACGGGCCGGATGCCATCATGATGACGGGTTCGTCCCGCGGCCCCGGCAATGAGGCAAATTATATTGCGCAGAAGGTGGCGCGCGCGGTTGTGGGGACCAACAATATTGACTGCTGCGCCCGTGTTTGCCATGCGCCGTCGGTTTCCGGCCTGGAAGTAACGCTGGGCAACGGCGCGATGAGCAATTCCATTTGCGAGATTGAGGATACTGATTGTATTCTGGTTTTTGGATATAACGCGGCGGATTCCCATCCTATTGTTGCCCGCCGCATTCTCAAGGCCAAGGAAAAGGGCGCGAAGATTATTGTGTGCGATCCTCGCGTGATTGAGACTGTCCGGATTGCGGATTTGCACCTGCCGCTCAAAAACGGCTCCAATATGGCACTGGTGAATGCTTTTGCCAATGTGCTGCTGGAGGAAGGGCTTTATAACGAGGAATATGTCGAGCAGTATGCCGAAGGGTTTGACGCCTACCGGGAAGTGGTTTCCCGTTATACGCCGGAATATGTTTCGGAGATAACCGGGCTGGATCCTGACCTTATCCGGGATGCCATGTATATGTATGCCTCGGCTCCTTCCGCAACGATTTTGTGGGGCATGGGGGTTACCCAGTGGGGGCAGGCGGTGGATGTGGTGAAAGGCTTGTCCAGCCTGGCGGTGATGACGGGCAATCTGGGGCGGCCCAATGTGGGGGTCGGCCCGGTTCGCGGCCAGAACAATGTGCAGGGCGCCTGCGACATGGGCGCGTTGCCCGGTACGCTCCCGGGTTATTACCGTGTGTGGAACCCTGAACACCGGGAAAAGTTTGCCAGGGCGTGGGGGGTGCCATCGATTCCTGAAAAGGTGGGACTCCACCTTACGGAGGTGCCGCATGCCATCCATGACGGCAAGCTCAAGGCTTGCTGGATTTTCGGCGAAGATCCGCTTCAGACGGAACCGGATCTTTCCAGTTTACGCAAGGAGTATGAGAAGCTGGAGCTGATTATTGTGCAGGATATTTTCATGACCAAGACGGCCATGATGGCGGATGTGATTTTGCCTGCGACTTCGTGGGGCGAGCATGAGGGCGTTTATTCATCGGCAGACCGGGGGTTCCAGCGCTTTTACAAGGCGGTTGAGCCAAAGGGCAATGTCAAGCCGGACTGGGAGATTCACAGCCTGATGGCGACTGCCATGGGGTATCCGATGAAATACCGCAATACCCAGGAGATATGGGATGAATTGCGGGGAATATGTGACTTGTACAGGGGGGCAACGTACGAGAAGATGGCCGGGCTGGGTTATGTGCCTTGGCCGTGTCCGGATGAGGACCATCCCGGTACGCCCTGGTTGTATGAAGGTAACCGGTTTGATACGCCCAGCGGCAAGGCGCTGTTGTTTGCGGCGGAATGGCGCGGCCCGATGGAATCAACGGATGCGGAGTTCCCGCTGACGCTGTGTACTGTCAGGGAAGTCGGCCATTATTCCTGCCGTTCCATGACTGGCAACTGTTCTGCCTTGCAGACGCTGGCCAATGAGCCGGGATATGTCCAGATTCATCCCGAGGATGCCTCAAAACTGGGGATTAGGGATCAGGAGCTGGTTTGGATTGCTTCCCGGCGTGGCAGGGTGATGACTCGCGCCAATCTTAATGAACGGGCCAATGCCGGTGCGGTTTACATGACTTATCAGTGGTGGATTGGCGCTTGCAATGAGCTGACTGCCGAGCATCTTGATCCGATATCCAAGACGCCGGAGCACAAGTATTGTGCCGTAAAGATTGAGGCTATTCCGGATCAGGCCTGGGCCGAGCGGTATGTGGCGGAAACTTACGAGAAGATGAAGGCTGATATGCGGGATGCTGTTAAGGTGGCTGAAGCGGCCTGAAACGGGTCTGGATGAAAAACCGCTGTGCAGAAAGCACAGCGGTTTTTTTGTTTTCAGTGTGACGGTTTTTGCTTGCCAGTCAGTGACAGCCAGATGGTTTTGGGTTCGGTAAAGTTTTCCAGGGCAGCTTCGCCGTGTTCCCGTCCAAAGCCGGATTCACCGGTGCCTCCCCAGGGCAGGCGGATGTCGGTATAGCCGTAGGTGTTGATCCAGACGGTGCCGGCACGCAGTTCATGCGCGACCTGGTGGACCCGGGTGATATCTGCGCTCCAGACCCCGGCTGCCAGGCTGAATGCTGTGCCGTTGGCGATGCGGATGGCGTCATCAATGTCTTCAAAAGGGATGACGCTGGCGACTGGTCCGAAAATTTCTTCCTGGGAGATGCGCATTTCATGGGCAACGTCGGTGAAGATGGTGGGTTCGACGTAGTAGCCTTTTCTGTCACAGCGTTTGCCGCCATAAATCAGTGAGGCACCTTCTTTTTTGCCGGCGTCAATGTAATCCAGTACGGTTTTCATCTGTTGGGAAGAGACGAGCGGTCCCATGACGGTTTCCGGCTGGAGAGTATCGCCGATGCGGATGCCTTTTGCGCGCTGGATAAGCCTGTCAACGACTTCATCATAGATTGCTTTTTGCACGAGGATGCGGGAACCGGCTGAACAAACTTGTCCTGCGTTGAAAAAGACGCCGGATGCTGCGCCCCGGACGGCGTTGTCCAGGTTGGCGTCGGCAAAGATGATATTGGCGGATTTGCCGCCGAGTTCCAGGGTGATGCGTTTGAAGTTGCTTGCCGCGCCCTGCATGATGCCGCGGCCAACGCCTGGTGATCCGGTGAAGGTGATTTTGTCAATGCCGGGATGGGCGACCATGGCATTGCCCACTACGCTGCCGAGGCCGGTGACGATGTTCAGAACGCCGGGCGGCAACCCGGCTTCCAGCGCCAGCTCGCCTATCCGGATGAGGCTTAGGGGCGTCAGTTCTGCCGGTTTGGCTATCAGGGTGCAGCCGCAGGCCAGTGCCGGGGCGATTTTCCAGATGCCAATCATGATGGGGAAGTTCCAGGGGACAATTGCGCCGACAACACCGACGGGTTCCCTGACGGTGTAGGTTAAGGCGTCAGGCCGGGCAGGGATGACTTGCCCGATGATTTTGTCGCACCAGCCGGCGTAGTAACGCATGGTATCAATGGCCGCCGGCATATCCTGGCGGCGGACGCTGGCGATGGGTTTGCCGGCATTTAGGGTTTCCAGCAGGATCAGTTCTTCCTGGTGCTGTTCCATTAAGTCTGCCAGCCGGTAGAGGATTTGTGCCCGGTCTGCCGCCCTCATGCCGTTCCAGATTTTCAGCGCGGCGCGGGCGGCTGTCACGGCGGTATCCACATCTTTGGCATTGCCCTGGGCGACTTTGGCCATGACGGCTTCTGTTGCCGGATTCAAAATGGTGGAGTATTGCCCGCTATCCGGTTTGACGGGTTTGCCGTTGATTAACAGTTCGTGTTGCGGGATGTCGGTGGGATGGGTCATGTGAACCTCCATGTATGAGAAAGGGAAGAAGCATTTTTTCCATTGTATGGGGAAGCGGATTTTCCTGCTGTGTTCTGTAATAAGGATGATTTGCCGTGTTGTACTGGTGCAGTCAGTCCAGAATGGCGATGCCTTTGACCTGGGCGTAGAGTGTTTTGCCGGGACTGATTCCCAGTGTGAAGGCGGATCGGGCTGTGATGCGGGATAACAGGCGTGCACCGCCGGTATCGAGTTCTACCATGACCAGCCCGTTTTCGTTTTCATGGATATCGGCAACACGGGAGGGAATCAGGTTCAGGATGCTGGTATCTGTTGCGGGAGAAAGCGCCAGGCTGACATCGTTGGCGTGGATACGCAGGCGGACCGGCTTGCCTGCCGGGATGGGCGCGCCAGGCAGGCAGAGGCGGCCGCTGCCAAAGGCAATGGTATTGAGGTGGAAGCGCTCTTCCCTTTCGATGGCGGTTCCCTGGATGATGGCTGCCGCATCGTGGCGGTGTGCCAGGGGAAGGTCCAGCCGGGTTAACAGTTGTTCGATTTTATCGGATGCCCTGACGTTTCCTGCTTCGAGCAAAATCAGGTGGTCTGCCAGGCTGCTGATTTCATCCAGGTCATGGCTGACATAAAGGATGGGAATGGACAGTTCCGCATTGAGCCGGTTCAGGTAGGGGATGATTTCGGTTTTGCGCGGCAAGTCGAGGGAGGCAAGCGGTTCATCCATCATGAGGATGCGCGGGCTGGTTGCCAGGGCACGGGCAATACCGACCCGCTGCTTTTCGCCGCCCGAGAGGGTTTGGGGTTTCCTGTCCATCAGGGGAGCCAGGCCAAGCAGATCGGCAACATAGTCCAGTGAAATGCACCGCGCGGCTTCAGGCACGCGTTTTAATCCGTATTCCAGGTTTTTCCGGACGGTCAGATGCGGGAACAGGGCGGCATCCTGGAAGACGAATCCCAGGGGACGTTTGTAAGGAGGAAGGAAGATGCCCTGTTCATCATCATGCCAGATTTCATCGCCTATGACGATGCGGCTGTTGACCGGGCGCTCAAGCCCGGCAATGGCGCGCAAAAGTGTGGATTTCCCGGAACCGGAAACCCCGAAGATGCCGGTAACGCCTTTTCCCGGCAGGGATTGGTTGACATGAAGCGAATAGCCTGGAAAGTGGACTTCAAGGCGAATCCGGATAGCGCTCATGATTGTTTTCCCGTCGGATTCAGGAGGTACAGGGCCAGCAGGACGATAAAGCAAAAGAACAGCATACCGGCGGAAAGCCAGTGCGCCTGCGAGTATTCAATGTTTTCAACGTAATCGAAGATTTGCACCGACAGTACGCGGGTTTTGCCGGGCATGTTGCCGCCGATCATGAGGACGACACCGAATTCGCCTACGGTATGCGCGAAACCCATTACGGTTGCGGTAAGGTAGCCGGGTTTTGCCAGCGGCAGGATAACGCTGAAAAAGGTATCCAGCGGGGATGCGCGCAAGGTGGCTGCGGCTTCAAGCGGGCGGGAACCGATGGCTTCAAAAGCGTTCTGGAGCGGCTGGACGACAAAAGGCAGGGAGTAACATACCGATGCAACGACCAGGCCGGCAAAGCTGAAGGGCAAGGGCGGCAGGCCCAGGCTGCCGGTCAGTTTGCCGATTGGACCGTTTGGTCCCATCATGAGGAGGAGGTAAAACCCCAAAACGGTGGGCGGCAAGACAAAGGGCAGGGTGACGATGGCGCTGACCGGGCCTTTCCACCAGGCCCGCGTTTGCGAGAGTACCCAGGCCAAAGGGGTGCCGATGACAAGCAGGATAAGGGTTGTCAGCAAGGCCAGCCTGATGGTCAGGAAGACGGCCGAATAATCAAAATCAGTCATAAATGGTTGCGGATAGTCTTATTTTTCCGCGTAGCCGAAAGAACGGATGATTTTGAGTGCCGGTTCGCTTTTCAGGTATTGCATGAATGCGGCGGCAGCCGGGTTGTTTTTTCCGTTGTTCAGGATAACGGCATCCTGGCGGATCGGACGGTAATATTTTGCAGGAACGATCCAGGCAGAGCCGCTTTGTATTTTGCCATCCTTGTATATCTGGGACAGGGCAACGAAGCCCAGTTCAGCATTGCCGGATGCCACGAACTGGTAGGCCTGGGCAATGTTTTCTCCTTGTACCAGCCGGGGCTGCACAGCATCCCAAAGTTGCAGTTTTTCCAGCGTTTCCCTGGCAGCCAGGCCGTATGGCGCCAGTTTGGGAGAGGCGATGGACAGGTGGGAGTACTGTTGTGTTTTCAGGATATCGCCTTTGGCATCTACCATGTTTTCTTTGGCTGACCAAAGCGCCAGTTTGCCTACAGCGTAGGTAAAGCGGCTTCCCTGTACGGTTTCGTTTTCTTGTTCCAGCCTTGCAGGTGTTTTGTCATCCGCTGCCAGGAAAATATCAAACGGCGCGCCGTTTTTGATCTGGGTATAGAATTTGCCTGTGGACCCGGATGAAACGGCAACATGGTGTCCTGTGGCTTTTTCAAAGGTTTCCGCGATGGTTTTGAGCGGGATAGTAAAGTTGGCGGCAACGGCTACCCGGACGGTTTTAGCCTGTGCCGTTGACAGCCCAATAAGGAGGAAGCTCAATACAAGGGCGGTCAGTTGTTTGAAAAAGGGGTTGTTTTTTTGCATGGTTACACACGCTATTCAAAAATGGAATAGCGGTAAGTTTAGTAAATAAACGGGCAAAAAACAATCAGGCATGAAAAATCAGGGCACAATAGCGGTATGAAAGTATCTACGTTAGCCCAGGCATTGGGATATCATGCCGCTGATAAACGCATGGAGGTGCTGCGCCGTATTGAGGAAACCGGTTCTATTTCACAGGCGGCCCGTCTGGCCGGGATCAGTTATAAGGCGGCCTGGCAGGCGGTGGATACTTTGTCCAACCTGACAGGGATGAAGCTGGTTGACCGGAGCGTTGGCGGGGTTGGCGGCGGCGGAGCCAGGTTGACCGGAGAGGGACGGCGTTTACTGGAAATTGCGGCCAGGCTGGAGGCTCAGCGGCAGCAGTTTTTTGCATCGCTGGCGCGGGAGGAAGGCGTTTTCCCTGAAGAAGGGTTGCTGCCTTTGGGCGTTCAGACCAGTATGCGCAATCATCTTTTATGCCGGGTGGCATCCCTTGAGACAGCAGGCCCGGTTGTGCGGGTGGGGCTGGCGCTGCGGGATACGATGATGCTGGCTTCCCGTATTACGCGGACCAGCGCGGAATTGCTGGCATTAAGACCCGGTTTGCCGGTTATCGCGCTGTGCAAGGCGATGGCAGTGAAGGTTGGCAGGGAATGCCTGAATGAGGCGGCAGGCGCTAATTGCCTTAAGGGAAAGGTCAGCCGTCTTGCCAGGGGCGAAGAGGCAGATGAGTTGTTTCTTGAGCTGGATTACGGTCTTCAGCTGGTGGGTTTTTCGCCTTCTTCCCTCCGGATAGAGGAAGGGGAGCAGGTTTGGGCCATGATTGATGAATCGGCTGTGGCGCTTGCCCTGTTTCCCTGAAGGGAGTGTTAATGGCGCGTGAAAAAACGGTGCGGGTGGCGGCTTGCTGTTACCGGCATGGGCAGTTTTCGGAAGTTGCTGATGTGCTGGCGGCCGAGGTGCCTGTTTTTCTGGAATACAACGGGATCCCCTATACGGTTTTGCTGGCGACGCCGGATGATCTGGCAGACCTGGCGGTGGGGTTTTCCCTGACAGAAGGGATTGTTGCGACAGCGGCGGATTTGTCTGTCGGCATGATAGCGCCGCAGCCGGAGGGGTGGCGCATTGCCTTGCAGATTGCCGGTGCGCAGGTTGTTGACAGGCTGGCAGAGAAGCGATGTGTTTCATTTGCCTTGCCTTGCGGGAAAAGGGATGAAGGAGGGCAGGCAGCTTGCGGTGCCTTGCCGGCTCCTGTTTATGGGGAAGAGGGGTTGTTTACACCTGACCAGCTTCATGCCGGTTTTGCGCAGATGGAAGCGCAGCAGGTGGTAAGAACGCAGACGGGGGCCACACATGCGGCGGCCTGGATGGATGCCACAGGCCAGGTGACGCTGATCAGGGAAGATGTGGCACGGCATAATGCGCTGGATAAGCTGATTGGCGCTCTGGCGCAAAAAAAGGAGGGGTTTTCTTCTGGCGCTGTGCTGGTGACCAGCCGGGCGAGCCATGAAATGGTGCGGAAATGTGTGGCTGTTGGTGTGAGGGTGCTGGCGGCTATATCGGCGCCGACGGCGTTGGCTGTGCGTGTGGCGCAGGATGCCGGGATGACGCTGGCGGCTTTTGTACGGCAGACAGGGTTTACAGTTTATACCTGCCCGGCACGGCTGTGCGGGAAACGGGAAGGTACGGACGTCAGGGAGGAAACGCGGTAAACTGTTTCCTTTGTTTTCCCTTACAGTGACGACCATGAAAATTGATACGCTTGCCATTCATGCGGGCTATTCGCCCGATCCGGTTACCAAGTCGGTGACGGTGCCTATTTACCAGACGGTTGCCTATGCGTTTGACAGCGCCCAGCATGGCGCTGATCTGTTTGACCTGAAGGTGCCAGGCAATATCTATACCCGCATCATGAATCCGACCAATGATGTGCTGGAAAAGCGGGTGGCGGCACTTGAAGGAGGCGTTGCAGCCCTGGCGCTGGCTTCGGGTATGGCAGCGGTTACCTGCGCTATCCAGACGATTGCGGAAATGGGCGACAATATTGTTGCCGCCAGCACGCTTTACGGGGGTTCCTACAATTTGTTTGCGCATACTTTCCCGCAGTATGGCGTGGAGGTGCGCTTTGCCGACCCGCGTTATCCGGAGAACCTGGCCGCGCTGATTGACAGCCGGACAAAGGCGGTTTTTTGCGAATCGGTGGGTAATCCTTTTGGCAATGTAACGGATATTGCGCAGCTGGCGGAAGTGGCCCATGCCCATGATGTGCCGCTTATTGTGGATAATACGGTGCCGACGCCTTATCTTTGCCGGCCGTTTGAATGGGGCGCGGATATTGTGGTTCATGCCTTGACCAAATCTCTGGCGGGCCATGCCAACAGCCTGGGCGGCGCGGTGGTCGATAGCGGCCGGTTCCCCTGGGCGGAAAAAGGGGCGCGTTTCAAGCGTTTGAATGAGCCGGATGTTTCCTATCACGGCGTGGTTTATACCAAGGAGATGGGGAATGCCGCTTATATTACCCGGGCGCGCGTGGTGCCGTTAAGAAGTATGGGGGCAGCACTTTCTCCGATGAATGCCTTTTTGATTTTGCAGGGAATGGAAACGCTGCATCTTCGTATGGAACGGGCCTGTGATAATGCGCTGGCAGTGGCGCGTTATCTGAAGGATCATCCGAAGGTTGCCTGGGTAAATTGTGCGGCGCTGCCGGATCATCCGGATTACGGGCTTTTACAGAAATATATGGGCGGCAAAGCGCCCAGTATTCTTTCCTTTGGAGTAAAACCGTCGGCGGGCATGGGGCCGCGTGAGGCGGGTGCGAAGATGCTGGATGCTGTCAAGCTCTTTACGCGCCTGGTCAATATTGGCGATTCCCGCTCGCTCATTACGCATTCTGCCTCTACTACCCACCGGCAGCTGAGTGCGGAAGAGCTGAAGAAAGCCGGTGTCAGCGAAGATATGCTCCGCCTTTCCATCGGGCTGGAACACATTGATGACTTGATTGAGGATCTGGAGCAGGCGCTTGCCCAGGTTTGAGTGCGGGATATTCCGGCAGCTTTGCTGCTGCCGGAACGGTAACAGGATTAGTGCCGCATGGCAGCCGGCAATTGCTGCTGCCACGGTTCGGTGATTTCCCGGATGCTCCGGTCATTTGCCATGATTTCTTTGAGCAGGCGGATTTTCCGGCGAAGCGGTTCGCCGGTCAGCGGTGTTTTTTTCAGTGTCCGGGCATATTCAACTTGTCTTGCACACTGGTTTTCAAGTGCTTCAAAGTCGTGCCAGTTTTTGGCTGTTGCCGCCGCCGCCATTTGCGCCGTCAGGCCTGCCAAACGCTCGTATGTATGAATGATTTCAAGCGAACCCATTTGCCTCACCTGATAATGAAGTTTACCTATGGGTGATTTAACGGTAGTATGGGACGGAACTTGATGGGGGAAGGAAAAAATCCGTCTGCCGGCAAAAATAACAGGAAAAGCGGGAAATCAATCTGTCCCGTTTGGAAAAGCGGATGGTGTTGGAAATTTTAGCCAGCCAGCCAGGCGGTGTGGATTTTTTCCAGTGCTTCCAGGCCACGCAGCTTAAGGCTGATGGCCTGCGGGTTTTGCCGGTTTATGCCTGGATCGGCCGGATTTATCCGAATGAGCGGTGCAGATACTGATTCGCAGAAGCGGCGGACGGTAGGGATGGCGAGCCCGGCACCAATTTCAATGACAACGGGATGGCGAAGGGTTTGCCACCACTGGTTGAACCGTCCGCTTTGGGAATCGGTACGGTCTGATATCCATGCCCAATCGTTGAACATAAGGATGTTGGGCCTGGCCAATGCGCCGCATTCCGGGCAGAGTGGCAGCTCCGGTTTCCAGCGGCAGTTTTCCTTGTCTATGGCAACAGTGAGGTTGCAGGCAGGCCAGATGGCGCGAGAACAGGGACCGGTACACTGAAGGTAATGAATGGAGCCATGGCATTCCAGAACGGTTTCAGGCAGAAAACCGGCTTTCTGGAATTGCCCGTCAACATTGCTGGTAAAGACAAAGCTGCCGTGCGCCATGTTTGCGGCAAAGGCCTGGAGTATCTGAAAGCCTTTGTGCGGGAGGGTATCACGGTACAGTTGCAGTCGGTGGCCGTAAAAGCCCCAGGCCAGCCGCGGGTTGTCGGAAAAGGCAGACGGATCGGCGATTTGGATGAACGGAATACGCGCCTTGCCCAGAAACGGATAGGCTTTCCAGAAGCCTTCATTTCCCCTGAAGTCCGGCAGGCCGGAATCAACTCCCATTCCGGCACCTGCACCGATTAACAGGCCGTCTGCCTGCCGGATAAGCTGTGCCGCTGCCGTTATATCGTGTTCCATGGATGCTCCTTGCACGGAAAAGGAAGATTAACGACAGTTTCGCACAAATCAGGTCAGTTTCGTATCAGGTAGTCAAAGGCGCTGAGCGCTGCCGTGGCACCGGCACCCATGGCGATGACAATTTGCTTGTATGGCGTGGAGGTGGCGTCGCCTGCTGCAAATACACCGGGTACCGAGGTTCTGCCATGATCATCAATGATAATTTCCTCGCGTTCGTTCAGGTTGACAGTGCCTTTTAACCAGTCTGTTGCCGGCTGTTGGCCGATCTGGACAAAGATGCCGTCCAGTTTCAGGTTATGGGTGCTGTTTTCCTGGCGGTTGCGGTAGGCAATGCCGCTGACTTTGCCGCTTTCGCCGGTTACTTCAACCGGCTCTGATTCCAGCAGGATGGTGACGTTGGGCAGTTTCCTGACTTTTTCCTGAAGGACGGTATCTGCTGTCATCTGGCTGCCTCTGACCAGGAGGGTAACATGTTGCGTGATACCGGCCAGGTCAATGGCGGCTTCGACTGCACTGTTGCCGCCCCCGACGACGGCAACAGGCTTATCTTTGTACAGCGGACCATCGCAATGGGCACAAAAGGCTACGCCTCTCCCGATGTGGCTGCTTTCGCCTTCAATGCCAAGCCGGCGGAAATAGGCGCCGGTTGCCAGGATGACGGTCCGGCTTTTGATGGATGCCCCGCTTTTCATGCGGATTTCGATCATGTCGCCCGGGATGAGTTTTTCTGCCCGCTGGGGCATCATGATATCCACGCCGTGCTCACGGATGTTTTCTTCCAGCAAGGCGGAAAAATGGACGCCATCGGTTTTTTTGATGGCGATGATGTTTTCAATCGCGGTGGTATTGAGCATTTGCCCGCCAAAGTTTTCTGTTACCAGGCCGGTCCTGACGCCTTTTCTGGCCGCATAGACTGCAGCTGCAGCTGCAGCTGCGCCGCCGCCGATGACGATCACATCAAACGGTGCTTTTGCCGAAATGTTTTCTGCCTCGCGTTTGACGCTGTCTGTATCAATCATGGCGAGGATTTCTTTGAGTGTCATGCGGCCGGTTGCCAGTTCCTTGCCGTTCAGAAATACGGTGGGCACGCCCATGACGTGCCTTTGGGCGGCCTCTTCCTGAAAGAGTGCGCCATCGATCATGACATGCGAGATGTTGGGGTTCAGAACGGCCATCAGGTTCAATGCCTGGACGACTTCGGGGCAGTTCTGGCAGGAAAGCGAGACAAAGGTTTCAAAGTGGAATTCTCCTTTCAGGTTCCGGATTTGCTCAATGACTTCCGGTTCGGCCTTGGGCGGGTGGCCGCCTGTTTGCAAGAGGGCCAGGACGAAGGAGGTAAATTCGTGTCCCATTGGGATGGCGGCAAAGGAAATGCCGGTATTTTCTCCGGGACGGCTGATGGTGAAGCAGGGTTTGCGGCCCGGATTGTCTGACTGTTCTGTTACCTGTACGCGGGAGGACAGTTCGCTGATTTCAGCAAGCAGCTGGCGCATTTCGCGTGATTTGTCGCTATCGTCAACAGAAAGGGTAATTTCAATTGGCAGGGTCAGCTTTTCCAGATAGGTTTTTAACTGGTTTTTTAAGGATTGATCTAGCATGGCAAGCGGGGTATTGGTGTCGTGGATGGGAAAGTACAGGCAAAACAGGTTTTTGCCAGGCAACAGTCGAAATTGTTCTCCTGCTTTCTGCGCATGAGGCGCAGAAAGCAGGAAGGATGGCGGGTTTAGATTTTGCCGACCAGATCCAGGGAGGGAGCCAGGGTTTCTGCACCCGGTTTCCAGGAGGCAGGGCAGACTTCGCCTTTATGGCTGGCGACATACTGGGCGGCCTGGATTTTGCGGATCAGCTCGGTTGCGGAGCGGCCTACGCTGCCGTCCTGTACTTCCATGATTTTGACGATACCGTCCGGATTGATGACAAAGGTACCGCGCATGGCCATGCCGTCGGATTCAATCATGACTTCGAAGTTACGGGTAAGGGTGCCGGTGGGGTCGCCTACCATCGGATACTGGATTTTTTTGATGGTGTCGGAAGCATCATGCCAGGCTTTATGGGTGAAGTGGGTGTCGGTTGAGACGGAATAGATTTCCACGCCCATTTTTTTGAAGGTTTCGTAATTGTCAGCCAGGTCGCCCAGTTCTGTCGGGCAGACAAAGGTAAAGTCTGCCGGGTAGAAGAAAACGACAGACCATTTGCCTTTGAGGTCGGCTTCGGTCACTTTGACGAATTTGCCGTTATGGTAAGCCATGGCTTTGAACGGCTTGATTTCGGAATTGATAAGAGATGACATGGATAAACTCCTTGTTGGTGGACAGTTTGGTAATTGTTGAATCTCAGTCTGGCAAGAAAAGCGTTTTTTCCGCCGGGCTGTTTAGGTTCACATTAAAGCACGACTTGAAAATTCTTGCAGGGCACGCTTTTCTTTTGCTTGTTATAGCCAGAATTTGGGGTAATGGCGTTCTTTGCTGGAAGACAGGTTGTTCAGGATGAGTGCGGTCAGCAGCATGATCAGTACGCCGACCAGAACGGGCGACAGGACATAGCTGAATCCCAGGTTAAAGACGGAATTGCCGCCGGTAACGGCAATTAAGGCTGTTGCGCCGCCTGGCGGATGGGTGGTGTGTGTTATCTGCATGGCGGCAATGGCAATTGAGACGGCCAGGGCGCCAGCTAGGGCCACCTGGTTGGGCAGCAGCAGGTGGATGATGACGCCGGTCAGGGCGGAAATGGTATGGCCGCCGATGAGGTTGCGCGGCTGGGAAAAATCCGACATGGGTACGCCATAAATCAGAACGGCAGAGGCACCGAATGAACCGATCAGGAAGAGGTTGGCGTTTTCCTGAATGCCCATGTAGCGGTTGAGCTGCCAGACAGCATAAATACCCAGAAAGCCGCCGAGCCACGACCAGAAGATTTCGCTGGGCGGTTTGTGAGTGGACACCCGGGGATTTCCCCGCATTTTGCTAAAAAAGTGTTTCATAACAAAGGAATGTTACAGGTAAGTTATATTTCGATTTCACCGTGGAAGACGCTGACAGCCGGACCGGTCATCATGACGGGGTGTCCGATTCCATCCCAGGCAATGCGCAGTTCTCCGCCTGCCATCCGGACTTGAACGGGTGAATCCAGCATGCCGCGGCATATTCCTGATACCGCAGCTGCGCAGGCACCGGTGCCGCAGGCCAGGGTTTCTCCGGCTCCGCGTTCATAGACGCGCAGCCGGATATGGTGGCGATCCACTTTTTCCATAAAACCAGCGTTTACCCGGTTGGGGAAGCGGATATGCCGTTCAATGGCCGGGCCTTCTTCCATAACAGGCGCTGTTTCGATTTGTTCTACCAGCTGTACAGCATGGGGGTTGCCCATGGAAAGCACGGCAAATGTTCGTATGGGAGCATGGGTGTTTTTTCCTGCAAGGGAAAGCGGCCACAGTGTGCAGCTGCCTTCTTTTATTCCTGTTAGCCCAGTTGTGTCAAAAGGGACTTTTTGTGGGGCAAAGACAGGGATACCCATATTGACGGTAATGTTGCCGTCTTTTTCCAGGCGCAGGGTGATGATGCCGGCCAAGGTTTCGACGGTGATGCATGATTTGTCTGTCAGGCCCTGTTCTGTGACAAAGCGGACGAAAGCGCGTGCGCCATTGCCGCATTGTTCGACTTCCCCGCCATCGGCATTAAAGATGCGGTAACGGAAATCGACGTCCGGTTTTTGGGTTTTTTGGACCAGAAGGATTTGATCGGCACCGATACCGAAGCGCCTGTCGGCCAGGAAGCGATGCTGTTCCGGAGACAGGTTAATGGGTTGGTCTATACCATTAATGACGATGAAGTCATTGCCGGCACCGTGCATTTTGGTGAATCGGATTTTCATTTTTTCCCGGCTCCGCTGTAAATGCCGGGCATGCCGGGCGGGCGTGTTTTGAAACGCCGGTGCGTCCAGAAGTATTCGGCCGGATGTTCCAGGATACGTTGCTCAATAAATTCGTTAACCCGGCGGGTGGCGGCGGTAATATCTTTGCCCGGGAAGTTTTCGAGCGGCGGGCAGAATTCAACCCGCCAGCCCTGGTAATTGGGCCGGAATGAGGCAATGACCGGTATGACTTTGGCTCCTGTTGCGGCAGCAATTCGGGCAGGGGCGGTCAGGGTGGCGGCTGTTTGCCCGAAAAACGGGATGAATTCGGCATCCTGCATTCCGAAATCCAGATCTGGTAGCATGTAAAAGGGGATGCTTTTTTTCAGCGCCCTGATAATGGGCTTGACGCCTTGACGGCGGGTGAACAGCAGCACATCCTTGTTAAAGCGCATTCTTCCTTTGCGCAACAGGCGGTCAAAGGTTTTGTTTTTCTGCTCAACGTAAATTGAGCTGCCAACGGTATGGAAGGTCACGACTACGCCGGGTACTTCAAGGCAGACAAAATGCGGGCAAAGAAAGATGACCGGGCCTGCTGTGACTTCTTCCATCGGGAAAGCCGGGACCAGTTCAATCAGTTTTTCAATTCTTTTGCGCGGCGACCACCACAGGATGCCCCTTTCTACCACGCTGCGGCCATAACACTGGAAATGGGCTTTGGCCAGCCTGATTCGTGCTTTTTCATCCATTTCAGGAAAGCACAGGCGCAGGTTGGTGAGCGTGATTTCACGCCGGGAGCGCAGGAAATAGTAGGTGATGGAACCCAGTCCTTTCCCGATTCTGCCAAGGAGCGGCAGCGGCAGCCAGTGGATCAGCCAGAGAAAAAAAACAACCAGTTTCATAGAATGATAAGGATACGGCGCAGGTACAGAGCAGGGGTGTTATCAATGCCCCGGGAAAAACAGGGCAGGGAATACCAAGGGCTTGTTGTTTTACGCATTAAAAAAATGGCTGGATCAGCCAGATAGGATTCTAGCAATTTTTGGTGAAATCCTGTTGCCTGTTTTGCATGGCGGCCTGAAAAAGACCGATGTTTCCATAAGGAAATATTTTTTTGAAAAGCCTGTAAAAAGCCAAATTCAGGCGTACAATACCTACCCGGAATTTCCGCTGAGTTAATAGACAACTTGCGAGGCGGCATAAAAATTTCGCTAAAGCGTCGCAGGCTTCTTCTGCGACATGTTGAACTGACTATTTAGGGAGTCTGCCAGTATGTCCAATAATTATCTTTTTACTTCGGAATCGGTATCAGAAGGCCATCCAGACAAGGTGGCCGACCAGATATCGGACAGTATTCTGGATGCAATTCTTGCCCAGGACCCTGTTGCCCGTGTGGCGGCTGAAACGCTGTGCAATACCGGGCTGGTGATTCTTGCCGGTGAAATTACGACTTCTGCCAATGTTGATTATATTGATGTCGCGCGCGAGACCATCAAGCGGATTGGCTATGATAACAATGACTATGGTATTGACCATCGCGGCTGCGCTGTTTTGGTCGCTTATGACCGCCAGTCTCCGGATATTGCGCAGGGCGTGAATGAAGGCAGCGGCATTGATCTGGATCAGGGCGCGGGCGATCAGGGCTTGATGTTTGGCTATGCCTGTGACGAGACGCCGGAACTGATGCCGGCTGCGATTCATTATGCCCATCGCCTTGTTGAACGGCAATCGCAGTTGAGAAAGGACGGGCGCTTGCCCTGGCTGCGGCCGGACGCCAAATCGCAGGTGACGCTGCGTTATGTGGATGGCAAGCCGGTTGGTGCGGAAACGATTGTGCTTTCTACCCAGCATGCACCCGAGATGGAGCACAAGCAGATTGAGGAAGCGGTTATTGAGGAAATTATCAAGAAGGTCATGCCGCCGGAGTGGCTGAAAGATACCCGTTATCTGGTTAATCCGACAGGCCGGTTTGTTGTTGGCGGCCCGATGGGGGATTGCGGCCTGACCGGACGCAAGATTATTGTCGATACCTATGGCGGTACTTGTCCGCATGGCGGCGGCGCTTTTTCGGGCAAGGATCCGAGCAAGGTGGATCGTTCCGCAGCCTATGCTGCCCGGTATGTTGCCAAGAATATTGTGGCGGCAGGCCTGGCAAGCCAGTGCCAGATTCAGGTCAGCTACGCTATTGGCGTTGCGCGTCCCATCAATATTACGGTCAATACACGGGGAACCGGTGTTATTGCCGATGAGAGGATTGCTGCGCTGGTTCAGGATCATTTTGACCTGCGCCCGAAAGGTATTGTGCAAATGCTGGATTTGCTCAAGCCGCGTTACAGCAAGACGGCCGCTTATGGGCACTTTGGCCGCGAAGAGCCCGAGTTTACCTGGGAACGGACAGACAAGGCGGCGGCATTGCGTGCTGCAGCCGGGCTGAAGTAATTTTGTCTGGTTTACAAAAAGGCCGGTTTTCAGACCGGCCTTTTTTATTGGCCTGGCAGAGGAATTGTCGTTACAGGCGGCAGAGGCGTTCGGCAATTTGCCAGGGGGTTTCGGCTATCCAGTCGGCCTGCCATGAATCTGTTTCGGTTCCGTATCCCCAATTGGCGGCGATGGCGATGGTTCCTGCTGCTTTCCCGGCCTGTATATCGCGCGGGTCATCACCGATGAACCAGCATGTTTGGGGAGCAACGCCAATTTGTCTGGCTGCTTCAAGCACGGGTTCGGGATGGGGCTTGGGATGGGATGTGGTGTCGCCGGAAATGATGCAGGCGGCTTTTTCAAGTCCGATAGCCTTGACCAGGGGCAGGGTTAGTTGTTCTCTTTTGTTGGTGACGATTCCCCAGGGAAGGTGCTGTGTATGGAGTAAATCCAGCAGTTCGGTTATGCCGTCAAAGAGTGTGCTTTTAACGGCAGAAGCGCCGGCATAGTACCGGATAAAGGCATCGGCCAGTTCCGGATAGCCGGTGTGGGTAGTGGCTATGCCAAAGGCAGCACGGATGAGCCCCGGCGCACCGGCAGAGGCAACGCAGCGAAGTTGTTCGTAAGGGGTTGGTTCAATGCCATGGTCAGACTGAACGCGGTGGATGGCGGCCGCCAGATCGGGTGCTGAATCTACCAGCGTGCCGTCCAGGTCAAACAGGATGGCATGGGGTAGCTGTGTGTGATGTGGTGTGTTCACGGGGTTGTTAGTGGTAAGGGGCGGAAAGGACGACAGGCTATCATATAGTTGACGCTGACGTCCTGCGAAAGGTGAAATTGCCTTGTTGCCAGGTTTCCGGTTATGCCGGTTATGGCCGTAACGGTCATGCCGGCCCGCCGGATGAATTGCGACAGTTCTGCCGGGGGCAGGAAGCGGTCATGGCGGTGGGTGCCTTTGGGTAAAAGACCCAATACATATTCCGCGCCGGCAATGGCATAGAGAAAGGATTTCAGTGTACGGTTCAATGTTGCAAAATAAACGGTGCCATTGGGTTTGACCAGGCGGGCGGCAGCGGAAACGATGGATGCAGGATCCGGCACATGTTCCAGCATTTCCAGGCAGGTGACGATATCGTAGGCAGCCGGGGTTTTCTGTGCCAGTGCTTCTGCCGATATCAGCCGGTAATCAACCGGCAGGCCGGATGTTTCCATGTGGATTCGGGCTGCGTGGAGAGCTTGGGGGGCGAGGTCAATGCCAGTTACGTCTGCGCCGCGTTTTGCCAGTGCTTCGCTTAAAATGCCGCCACCGCAGCCAATATCCAGCACTTTTTTCCTGTGCAGGGATGAGAGACTTTCCATCCATTGCAGGCGCAGCGGGTTAAGTTGGTGCAGGAATCGGAAAGTACCCTGCCGGTTCCACCACGTATCGGGGGAAGTGTTGAATTTCAGCAGTTCTGCCTGGTCAGCGTTCATGGCCCAAGCATAGCATAGCAAAAAGGATGGAGACAGGATGAAGGCTGATTTTGGTGATTTCCTGGAAAAGGCAATAAAAAACCCCCGCTTTGAAGCGGGGGTGGGAAAGTCATGAAAATTATGACTGGGCAGTAGCGCGATTGGCAACGACTTCAAGTTCTACGCGGCGGTTTTTGGCACGGCCTTCGCGGGTTTTGTTGTTGCCGATCGGCTGGGCTTCGCCTTTGCCTTCGGTGTAGACTTTTTGCGGGTCAACGCCTTTGGATACCAGATAAGCCTTGACAGCTTCGGCACGGCGTTCGGAAAGTTTCAGGTTGTAGGCTTCAGCGCCAACGGAGTCGGTATGGCCGACAGCAACAACAACTTCAACGTCCATGTTTTGCAGACCGGCAACGATTTCATCCAGTTTGGCTTTGCCTTCCGGTTTCAGCGTTGCTTTGTCGAAATCAAAGAAGGCATCAGCTGCGTAGGTGACTTTTTCGGAAGTCGGAACCGGTGCGACAGCAACAGGAGCCGGAGCCGGTTTGACCAGCGGGCCGTCGCAGCCCGGAACAGCGTCGGCAGGCGTCCAGTAACCGGTATGCCAGCACAGGCCGGTTGCATTACGGACAATAACGCCGTTAGCGGTTTGGGCATAGGCACTGTAGGGTTTGTTGGCCATAAACTCTTGTGCTGTTTGTGCCGAGGCGGAAACAGCAACCACTGCGGATGCAGCGAAAAGAACTTTAAGCAATTTATTCATAACTATCCTCTTGGTTGAGATGTCCGCAGCAGGCTGCGCATCCATAGTCTTACTTCACGATAACAAAAAAACTGATACTCGCATTGTTCGGTCTGGCGAATGATGCGTCTACCATATTCTGACATATCGCCGGCCTTTGAACAGCTTAATACGCTCAAACTATTTTGGTTTTTTCCAATTTGAGGAATTTTTGTTGCATTTTCACAACCTGCTTTCCGCCTGATGGAAAAACTCAATATGATGAGCGTTTCCGATGATAGCAAAATGAAGCATGTTTGCAAGACGGATGAGCGTTTCTGCCGCATTTTTGCGTGGTGCAGGGCAAAAGGGGCGAAGGCCGGTTTTTTATTAAGGGGCTTGATGTACCCAAAGGGACGGGCAGCTTTCGCCGCATGGTAGAATATTCTTTTTTCTAAAGGATCAATTCCGCTGATATGACCGCAGGCAGTGTGAGGCGGTTTTTTTCTGCCGGAGCAGCTATTTCATGGAAACATTCGCAAAAGAGACCATTTCGATTTCCCTTGAAGAGGAAATGCGCAAAAGTTACCTGGATTATGCCATGAGCGTTATCGTGGGGCGCGCGCTTCCGGATGTGCGGGATGGTTTGAAGCCGGTGCACCGCCGTGTGCTTTTTGCCATGCATGAGATGAATAATGTATGGAACCGGCCTTATGTCAAATGTGCCCGTGTTGTGGGCGAGGTGATGGGTAAGTATCACCCGCATGGCGATGCGGCTATTTACGATACGCTGGTGCGCATGGCGCAGGATTTTTCCATGCGCTATCCCCTGGTTGACGGGCAGGGAAATTTCGGATCAGTGGATGGGGACAGCGCTGCCGCCATGCGTTATACCGAGTGCCGGCTGGATCGCATAGCAGGCACGATGCTGGCCGATATTGACAAGGAAACGGTTGATTTTGTTCCCAATTATGACGGGAAGGAAGAGGAGCCGGCCGTGTTGCCGACCCGCATTCCCTGTCTTTTGGTGAACGGCTCGTCCGGCATTGCTGTGGGGATGGCGACCAATATTCCCCCGCACAATATCCGGGAGGTGGTGGATGCGGCATTGCATTTGCTGAAAAATCCGGCGTGTTCTGTTGATGACCTGATTGCTTTTGTTCCCGCGCCGGATTTTCCTACCGGCGGCATTATTTATGGGCTTTCCGGCGTGCATGACGGCTACCGTACCGGCCGGGGCCGCGTGGTTATGCGTGCCAAGACGCATTTTGAAAATATCGGCAAGGACGGGCGCTCTGCTATTGTGATTGATGAGCTGCCGTATCAGGTTAACAAGAAGTCTCTTCTGGAGCGTATTGCCGAGCATGTGCGCGAAAAGCGTATTGAGGGGATTACCGATATTCGGGATGAATCGGACAAGTCCGGTATGCGGGTGGTGATTGAGCTTCGGCGCAATGAGATGCCCGAGGTGGTGTTGAATAACCTCTACAAGCAGACCCAGCTGCAGGATACTTTCGGCCTGAATATGGTTGCCCTGGTGGACGGCCAGCCCAAGCTGCTGAATTTGCGGCAGATGCTGGAGTGTTTTTTGTCTCACCGGCGCGAAGTGGTTACCCGGCGGACGGTTTTTGAGCTTCGCCGGGCGCGCGAGCGGGGGCATGTGCTGGAAGGGCTGGCTGTTGCCCTGGCCAATATTGACGAGTTTATTGCCATTATCCGTGCGGCACCGACGCCGCCGGTTGCGCGCGAGGAGCTGATGTCACGTTCCTGGGATTCTTCTCTTGTGCGGGATATGCTTGCCAGGGCAGGGCAGGGGCATGAAGGCGGCGCTGCTGCTTTTAGGCCGGAGAATCTGGCCGAGGGGTTTGGCATTCAGGCAGACGGCCTGTACCGGCTTTCCGGAGAGCAGGCGCAGGAAATTCTTCAGATGCGCCTGCAACGGTTGACCGGGCTGGAGCAGGACCGTATTTTGGGCGAGTACCGCGAGGTGATGGCGAAGATTGCCGAGCTGCTTGATATTTTGGCGAAGCCCGAACGGGTGCTGGCTATTATTGAGACGGAACTTCGTGAGGTTGTGGATGAATATGGTGCGGAAAGCAAGGATGCGCGCCGCTCCGAGATTGAGCAGAATGCGTTTGACCTGGAAACGGAAGATTTGATTGCGCCGCAGGATATGGTGGTGACGCTTTCCAATACCGGTTATATCAAATCCCATCCGCTGTCTGAATACCGTGCGCAGCGGCGTGGAGGCCGCGGGAGACAGGCTGCTGCCAAGCGGGAGGATGACTGGATTGACCAGATGTTTGTGGCCAATACCCATGATTTTATTCTGTGCTTTTCTGACAGGGGACGGGTGTATTGGCTGAAGGTCTGGGAGGTGCCGCAGGGGTCGCGTAATGCCCGCGGCAAGCCGATTGTCAATATGTTTCCGTTGCAGGATGGCGAAAAGATTACGGTTATTTTGCCGTTGTCCGGTGAAAACCGGCATTTTCCTGAAGATCATTATATTTTTATGGCAACCAGCTTGGGGACGGTGAAGAAAACGCCGCTGACAGATTTTAGCAATCCGCGCAAGACAGGCATTATTGCTGTTGGACTGGATGAGGGTGATTTCCTGATTGGCGCGGCGCTGACAGATGGCAAGCATGATGTGATGCTTTTTTCGGATGCCGGCAAGGCGGTGCGTTTTGATGAGAATGATGTGCGTCCGATGGGGCGGGCAGCAAGAGGGGTGCGCGGCATGAATCTGGATGAGGACCACCGGGTGATTGCCATGCTGGTTGCAGAGGATGAGAACCAGTCTGTTTTGACGGCAACGGAAAATGGTTTTGGCAAACGCACGCCGATTTCGGAATATACCCGCCATGGCCGCGGTAGCAAAGGCATGATTGCCATTCAGACAACAGAGCGTAATGGCAAGGTGGTTGCCGCAACGCTGGTGGATGAAAAAGATGAAATCATGCTGATTACAACGGGAGGTGTCCTTATCCGGACGTGTGTTGCCGAGATACGGGAGATGGGGCGCGCCACGCAGGGGGTTACGTTGATTGCTGTTGAGGATGGTACCAATCTCAGCGGTCTCCAGCGTATTATGGACACGGATGTTGATGAAGCCGGATCGGCGGACGACGGGGAAAAAGTGCCGGATGATAAAGCCTGATGGGGCGGCCGTTTAATTTTTCTCCCGGACCGGCTGCCTTGCCGGAAGCGGTGTTAAGGCGTGCCGCTGATGAGATGCTGGATTGGCAGGGCCGGGGTATTTCGGTGATGGAAATGAGTCACCGGAGCGACAGTTTCGCGTTTATCCTGAGGCAGGCAGAATGTGACTTGCGGGAATTGCTTTCTGTCCCGCCTTCTTACCGTATCCTGTTTGTTCAGGCCAGCCCGACGGCCTTGAATGCCATTATTCCCATGAATTTGTCGGGGCAGGCCGGGCAGGCGGTGATTGATTTTGTTCATACCGGCGCATGGTCTGGTAAATCGCTGGCTGAAGCACGTAAGTATGCTGTGGTCAATGTTGCCGCTTCGTCCGAGCAGGAGCGGTTTACCTGTATTCCGCCTGTGCGTGAATGGAGGCTGTCAAAAGATGCAGCCTATGTGCATATTTGCAGCAATGAAACTATCCACGGCAACGAGTTTTTTTTTACGCCGGATACCGGGGCAGTGCCTCTTGTGGCAGATATGTCGTCTCATATTTTGTCCCGTCCTGTTGATGTGGCGAAGTATGGCCTGATTTTTGCCGGTGCACAGAAGAATATGGGAATGGCGGGCGTTTCTGTTGTGATTGTTCGTGAGGATTTGCTGGGTCATGCGCGGCCGGTTTGCCCGTCTGTTTATGATTTCAGTGTGCTGGCAGCTCAGCATTCTGTACCCAATACGCCGCCTGTTTATGCCATTTATTTGTGCGGGCTGGTTTTTCAGTGGCTGAAGGAGCAGGGCGGCGTTGCGGCAATGGAGGAGGCTGCCGTGAGAAAATCTGCGCTTTTGTATGATTGTATTGATTCCAGCAGTTTGTTTGTAAACCGGGTTGAAAAATCGTGCCGTTCAAGGATGAATGTGCCTTTTTTTCTGAGGGATGAGAGGCTGAACTGGGCATTTCTTGACGGGGCCAGGCAAAATGGTTTGTTGCAGCTGGAGGGGCATCGCTCTGTGGGCGGTATGCGGGCTTCTCTTTATAATGCCATGCCGTTTGCCGGGGTGGAAAAGCTGGTGGCCTATATGCGTGAATTCGAACGTGTCAGCTAAGGGGCAGTAGCGCGACAGAAGTTGGTTTGTTATATGGAAAATGACATACAATACCTGATGATGTTATGCCGGAAATGGAAAAGGCAGGCAGGGGGCGCGCTTTTCCGTTTTAACAACGGTCTTTCGACTTATTTTTGAATGGTCAGATTATGGAAAAAGAACTGAAACCGTTGCGCGACCAGATTGATGAAATTGACGGGCAGCTGCTTGAGCTTTTGAGCCAGCGTGCAAAGCTGGCGCAGGGTGTGGGCAAGCTGAAGCTGGGAAGGGATTTGCCTGTTTTCAGGCCGGATCGCGAGGCGCAGGTGCTAAGGGGGATTGCCGGGCGAAACAAGGGGCCTATCAGGACGGAAGATTTGCAGAGTATTTTCCGTGAGATTATGTCGGCTTGCCGGGCGCTTGAAAAACGGGTTAGCGTGGCTTATCTGGGGCCGCCGGGGACTTATTCCGAACAGGCGGTTTATGCGTATTTTGGCAATGCTGTCGATATGGTTTCCTGCGGGACGATTGATGAGGTTTTTCGCGCCGCAGAGGCTGGTACGGCTGATTTCGGGATTGTGCCGATTGAAAATTCGGCTGAGGGACCGATTAACCGGACGCTGGATTTGCTTATGCAGACGCCGCTGACGATAAGCGGCGAGAAATCCTTGCCTATTAACCATAACCTTATGTCACTGACAGGAAAGATGGAGGGTATTCAGGCTGTTTATGCCCATTCACAGGCGTTGGCACAGTGTCAGGGGTGGTTGAATCAGTATTGTCCACATGTGCTTCGCCACGCGGTTTCTTCCAACGGGGAGGCAGCGCGGATTGCCAGCAAGGATGAAACGGTTGCCGCTATTGCCAGCGAATTGGCAAGCGAGCGTTACGGGTTGCAGATTGTGAATGCGCATATTCAGGATGATCCGCAAAACCGGACGCGGTTTGCTGTTGTTGGTTACCAAAAGACAGATCCCAGCTTTATGGATCAGACATCGCTTGTTCTTTCGGTTCAGAATCAGCCGGGGGCGGTTTACCGGCTGCTTGAGCCATTGTCCAAGTACGGGGTTTCCATGACGCGTTTTGAATCGCGCCCGGCCCGTACGGGTAATTGGGAGTACTATTTTTTCATGGATCTGATCGGGCACGAGAAGGATGAAAAAATGGCGGCAGCCCTGAAGGAATTGCGGGAACGGGCGGCTTATTTCAAGAATCTGGGATCTTATCCTATGGAATATTGACAGAGAAACCGGGAAGCATTATGTCATCTTTACTTGGGCCGGAATATGTCCGTGCCATTGCACCTTATCAGGCCGGAAAGCCTATTTCCGAAGTGGCCCGCGAATTTGGCCTGGATGAATCGGGTATTATCAAGCTGGCGTCCAATGAAAATCCGCTGGGGATGCCGGAATCGGCGCAAAATGCTGTGGCCCGGATGATGGCGGAGGGGGCGCGCTATCCGGATTCCAACGGATTTATGCTCAAGAAGGCGATTTCCGGCCGTTATGGCATACCGGAAAGCTGGATTACCCTGGGCAACGGCAGCAATGATATTCTGGAATTGGCAGCCCACGCGCTGGTTTGTCCCGGGGATGCGGTTATGTATGCGCAGCACTCTTTTGCGGTTTATCCGCTGGTTACGCAGGCTGTGGGCGGCAAGGGTATCTGTGTGCCTTCCAAGAATTACGGGCATGATTTGCAGGCCATGCAAAAGGCTATTACGGCAGATACCCGGCTGATATTCATTGCGAATCCGAATAATCCGACCGGGACTTTTTTGCCGCCGGATGAGATTGAGGCGTTTCTTGGTGCTGTACCGTCGCAGACTGTGGTTGTGATGGATGAAGCGTATAACGAGTATCTGGATCCTGCTTTGCAATATGAATCTGCAAGGTGGGTGGAAAAATATCCCAATCTGCTTGTTTCACGCACGTTTTCAAAAATTTACGGTTTGGCTGGCCTGCGTGTTGGTTTTGGTCTTGCGCAGCCGGGAATTACAGATTTGCTCAATCGTGTCAGGCAGCCGTTCAATGTGAATGCCATGGCGCAGGCTGCTGCGGTTGCTGCGCTGGAAGACAAGGTTTTCCTTGAGAAGAGTGCGAAGCTGAATGCCCAGGGATACCGCCAGTTGACTCGGGCCTTTGATGAAATGGGGCTGGAATATGTCCCGTCATACGGCAATTTTGTCTTGGTGCGGGTTGGCGATGACGATGGGGCAGGTGCGCGGGTTAATCTGGCCTTGTTGAAAAAGGGGATTATTGTCCGCCCCGTGGGTGGGTATGGTCTGCCGCAATGGCTGCGCATTACTGTGGGATTGCCGAAGGAAAATGAGGCGTTTGTTCTTGCGCTTAAGGAAGCGCTGGCCTGAGTGCAGGATACGGAAGTGACCAGTTTTCAACATATCCTGATTATCGGGGTTGGGTTGATCGGCGGCTCTTTGGCGCTTGCTTTGCGCAAGTCTGGTTATGCAGGGTATATTACCGGGATTGACAGGAGTGAGGAAGCGCTGCGCCGTGCACATGAGCTTGGCCTGATTGACGAGGCGGCGGTTTCTTTGACGGAAGCGGCAAGGTGGGCTGACCTGGTTCTTGTTGCTGTACCCGTAGCCCAGATGGGTGGTATTTTGACTGCTATCCGGCCGGTTATCCGTAAAGGCGCGCTTGTTACTGATGTGGGCAGCACAAAATCTGATGTGGTGCAGGCAGCCTATGAGGCGTTGGGGAACCAAATTGGCTGTTTTATTCCGGCCCATCCTATTGCCGGCCGGGAAAAAAACGGGCCTGATGCAGCGGTGGATGATTTGTTTGCCGGGAAAAAACTGGTGATTACGCCTTTGCCTGAAAATACCGGACGGGATATTGATAGGGTTGCTGCGATGTGGAGGCAGTGCGGGGCGATTATTCACCTTTTGTCTCCGGAAGATCATGACAATATATTTGCTTTAATCAGCCATTTGCCCCATTTGCTTTCTTATGCCCTGGTTGATCAGGCGGCGCGCCATGTCAGGGCGGATTTGATGTTTGAGTATGCTGCCAGCGGTTTTCGGGATTTTACCCGCATTGCAGGGTCTTCCCCGGAGATGTGGCGGGATATTTCTTTGGCGAATCAAAAGCAGCTTTTGCTGGAGCTGGATGGCTATCTGGCGGAGTTGGGCAAGTTGCGCGATATGCTGGCCAGAGGTGACGGGCAGGGGCTGGAAGCGGTTTATACCAGTGCGCAACGGGCCAGAATGAACTGGATTCATACAATTGAGGCGGCAGAAAAACAGAAAGAGGGCGCATGACCAAGACGAGCTATATTGACCTGTTGCCGTCTGCCAGAGCAGAAGGCGTGGTGCGGCTGCCAGGTTCCAAGAGCATATCAAACCGGACGTTGCTTTTGGCGGCATTGGCGGAAGGTACAACAAAAATACAGGATTTGCTGGCTTCAGATGATACGGCTGTTATGCTGGATGCGCTGGAAAAGCTGGGTGTTAGATGGGAGCGGTATGCCGGCTCTCAGGAATATGCGGTTGAAGGTGTGCGGGGCGTGTTGCCGAATCGCCAGGCTTCGCTTTTTATGGGTAATGCCGGTACGGCTATACGCCCTTTGGCAGCCGCACTGGCAGTTTTGGGCGGAGATTTCACCTTGCATGGTGTGCCGCGCATGCATGAGCGGCCTATCGGCGACCTGGTGGAGGCGCTTAATGCGGCTGGCGCACAAATTACCTATACCGGGAAGCCGGGTTATCCTCCGCTTCATATTTCTTCTGGTCGGATTCGTGCACATGAGTTGCATGTGAAGGGCAATGTTTCAAGCCAGTTTCTGACAGCGCTCTTAATGGCTGCGCCATTGATGGCGGGAGAGCATGATGTTGTTATCCATGTGATCGGGGAGTTGATTTCCAAGCCTTATATTGAAATTACGCTTAACATGATGAGCCGTTTTGGCATTGAAATTGAACAGGACGGCTGGCAGTCTTTCCAGATCAGGCAGGGGCAGGCCTATCGCAGTCCAGGGGTGATCAGGGTTGAGGGGGATGCTTCGTCTGCTTCCTATTTTTTGGCTGCCGGTGCCATTGCCAAAGGGCCTGTCCGGGTTGAAGGGGTAGGAAAAAACAGTATTCAGGGAGATGTTCGTTTTGCCCAAATCCTTGAAAAGATGGGGGCTGCTGTTACCTATGGGGAAAACTGGATTGAGGCGCGTTCAAACGGGATTCTCAAGGCGATTGACGATGATTTCAATCTTATCCCGGATGCTGCCATGACGGTTGCAGTGCTGGCGCTCTATGCTGATGGCGTGAGTGTGCTTCGCAATATTGGAAGCTGGCGGGTTAAGGAAACTGACCGGATAGCTGCTATGGCCAAAGAATTGAGGAAGGTTGGGGCTATAGTGGAAGAAGGGACGGACTACCTGGTTATTAAGCCGGTAGATAGAGGCATGGACGAAAGCGAAGAGAAAATCGAGATAGATACTTATGATGACCACAGGATGGCAATGAGTTTATCCCTGGCGAGTTTATCCGGAGAGTTTCGCAGAGGCTTTGCATTGCGGATAAAAGAAGCAGGAGTTGTTAGGAAGACCTATCCTGGGTATTTTGAAGAATTTAGGGGGATAACTGTAGAGA
>JAMPER010000008.1 GCA_023664945.1 Alistipes senegalensis
TAGCCAAGTACTCTATCCAGCTGAGCTACAGCCGCATAAATATATATTATAGCAGATAAATTTGGGAAAGGCGTTTTTTCTTGTCTTTTTTTGCGGACAAGGTAATTGGCGGGACTGTCCTGAATCAGTCTATGACTGTTTGGGATTCGCATAAACAGCTGGTTGCGCGGTAAAATGAAAAATATGTTTTTCAGTTATTGAATCGGGACGGTTGCTTGAAACATACTTTTTTTCTTTTATTGGTATTTTTGTTATCTGCTTGTGTCGCGGTGGGCGATGGCACGGGAGAAGAATCGGCAGTTATGCCTTATGCCGGTGAGGCGGTTGCCCAAGGTGAGGATAAAGGGGTACTGACCGGGAATGAGGGTATGGTTGCAGAGCCTGATGCTGCTATACAGGAACAGCTTCAGGAGGAAGCTGGTTTGCCGCGTGTTGTCCTTGACAGCGATTTGCTGTATGAAATTTTGGCAGCGGATTTTGCCTATAAGCGCGGGAATTACCAGCAGGCTTTTGAAGGCATGATGGCGGTTGCACGGAAGACGGGGGACTACCGGCTGGCAAAACGGGCCGCAGAAATGACGGTTAGGGAAAAGAAAGCGCGTGATGCGCTGGATGCCGTACGTTTGTGGCACAGGCTGGAGCCGAATTCTGCCGAAGCGGAAAAATATTTGATTGGTTTTCTTGTTATTGAGGACAGATGGGGAGAGCTGGAAACGCTGTTGTCTGCTTCGCTGGGAAATGCGCTCTCTGAAAAGCGCCCTGCACTGATGTATCAGTATCAGCAGTTTTTGCTAAGCAGCAAGGATAAGGAGCAAGCGTTCAGGACGATGGAAAAGGTTTTGCTTCCTTACCGGGATATGCCGGAGGCGCATATTTCTCTTTCCCAGATGGCTTTTGCCAACAAGGATCATGCCCGTGCGGAAGAAGAGGCGAATAAAGCCTTGGAGCTTAAACCTGATTCGGAACTGGCGGTGCTGACATTGGCACAGGCGCAGGCAGATCCGGTCCGGTCGATGGAGACACTGAAGGTGTTTCTTGAACGATATCCGGATTCGAATGAGGTGCGTATTTCAATGGGCCGGATGCTGATTGCCAATAAGGAGTATGAACGGGCAAGAAAGGCGTTTGAACAGGTTCTTGCGGCGCAACCGGATGACATGATGACGTTGTATTCGCTGGGGTTGTTGTCTATCCAGCAGCAGGATTACCGTGGTGCAAAAACGTATCTGAAGCATTATCTGGATGTTGCCAGGCGAACCCGAAAGCCTGATGCGGAATCTTACCAGGCGATTTTTCTTTTGGCACAGATTGCAGAGGAACAGAAGAATTATAAGGCGGCGCTGGAGTGGATTAGCCATATTTCCGAGGAGGATGACAGCGAGGCCTGGATGCTGGCACAAATCAAGAAAGCGCAAATTCTGATGAAACAGGGCAAGGTGAAGGATGCCAGGCGAAGTCTGGTTTCTTTAAGGATGGAATATCCTCATGAGGAGGAACGCCTTGTTCTGGCAGAGGCACAGATGTTGAGAACAGCCGGTTTGAACCATGATGCGTATGTGTTGCTGAAAACCAGTGTAGAGAAGGCGCCAGCCAGTTTGAATTTGCTTTATGAGTTTTCGCTTGCGTCCGAGAAAATGGGCCGTTATGCAGAAATGGAGGCGGCTTTAAAACGGATGCTGGAGATCGATTCTGCTAACCAGTTGGCCTACAATGCGCTGGGATATTCTTTGGCGGATCGCAATGTTCGCCTGGATGAGGCGTATTCTCTGATTGCCAAGGCAAGGGAGCTGGCGCCGGATGATCCGTATATTGCTGACAGTATGGGGTGGGTATTGTTCCGCCAGGGAAAACTGAATGAGGCAGAGGCGCTGTTGCGGCAGGCTTATGCGCTTTTGCCGGAATCTGACGTGATGGTGCATTTGGGCGAGGTATTGTGGTTATCCGGGCAGCAGGATGAGGCGAGGCAGTTTTTTATGGAAGCCCTGAAAAAGGATCCTGAAAGCGAGGCGCTAAAGGAGACTATTCGGCGGCTGGGTGTGCGGTTGCCATAGGGGAAACAGGATGGCGACGCTTTCTCTTATTGCCGCTATGGCTGAAAACAGGGTGATTGGCAAGGATGGCAGGATGCCATGGCATATTCCGGGGGAGCTGAAAATATTCCGGCAGTACACGATGGGCAAGGTGCTGGTTATGGGCAGGAAGACGCATGAGTCTATTGGCCGGGTATTGCCTGGCCGGACGACTGTTATTGTGACCAGGCAAAAGGATTATGCGGCTGACGGCGCGTATGTTGCCCATAGTCTTGAAGAAGCTTTGGCGCTGGCAAAAGATTTGGACAAGGATGGCGAAATCATGATTGGGGGAGGCGGCGATTTGTTTGCCCAGACGGCAGCCAGGGCGGATTTTATTTATTTGTCTATTATCCATCAGCCATTCGACGGGGAAACGTTTTTCCCTGCGTGGAAAACCGGGATGTTTCGGGAGGTGTTTCGCCAGGAGATAGATGCTGTTATTCCCTACTCTTTTGTGAAGTATGCGCGCGCAGGCTGATGGCAGGAAGCTGGCTGCAAGGACAGGGCAGGGTTTATTGTTTTATTTGGCAATGACAGGTGTCAGCCCTGGTTATGATGCTCTGCAAGCTGTTTTCCGGAAATAAATTTTTACACCGGCCGGTTCTGATATGCCGGTATTGTTTTCCTGCTGCCGCAGTTTTCTTTTGTGTTCCTGCAGCAGGGTAAAGCGGGCGCGCCGGTTGAATCCTGTCAGGGGTGTTCCTGTTTCCGTTGTGTTTGCGGCTGATCGGGAAGCAAGGTGTTTTGCGCTTTCAGCAGATCGCGTATTTCTGCCAGCAATATTTCTTCCCTGCCGGGCGCCGGCGGTTCAGCCGGCGCAGGGTTCTGTTTTTTATGGAAACGGTTGATGCCTTTGACAAGCAGGAAGATGGCAATGGCGATGATCAGAAAGTCAAAGGTGCTCTGAAGAAAGTTGCCGTAGTTGAATGTTACGGCGGGGACGGTGTTTCCTGCGGCATCGACAGCGGCTTCTTTGAGGACGAGCTTGAGATCGGTGAAGTTGACGCCGCCGATTAAAAGGCCAATGGGCGGCATGATGATGTCTGAAACGATGGAGCTGACAATTTTGCCGAAGGCGCTTCCCATGATAACGCCAATGGCCATGTCGATGACGTTGCCGCGCATGGCAAAGGCTTTGAATTCATTTAGTATGCTCATGATGTTTTCTTTCTGCCGGATGTGAGATTTGCAAGGCGAAACGCCCCTGGACTGTTCGGCTGGCAGCGGATTGTCTGCGCCGAAAGGGTGTTGTTGCCGGAAAGTGACGAGGCAAAAGTATAACCTCTTTTGCGTTTTCTTTTTGCCGCAGAGGCAAAGTACGGGGAGGCAGGACGGCAGAAGCGCCGGCAAGGGTTGTTTTTTTACAAATGATTAGTAGAATATGCCTGTGTTGTCGATTTTACTGAAAGAGGACAATGGGAGCTAATTCTGAGCCGACCGGCATATCTTCTGCTGCGCCTGCAGCACCGGGGGAGTATCTCGCTTTCAGACTGGGCAATGAGGAATATGGCATTGATATCCTGAAAGTTCAGGAAATTCGCGAATTTGAGCCAACGACAAAGCTGGCAAATGTGCCGCCTTTTATTCTGGGCCTTTCCAACCTGAGGGGCGCGATTGTTCCTATTATTGATTTACGCATCAAGTTCAATCTGGGGGAACCAAAGTACGATTCCCTGACGGTGACAATTATTTTGAATATCGGACAGAGGATTGTGGGGATTGTGGTGGATTCGGTATCGGATGTTATTGCCCTTCCCCCTGATCAGATCAGGCCTGCGCCAGCCATGGGTACGCTCATGGAAACGGACAAGCTGATTGGCCTTGGTGTGCTGGAAGACAGGATGTTTATTTTGGTGGATATTGAAAAGCTGATGGTATCGCCGGATATGGGGCTGTCAGATATGTCGCTGAAGGAGTAACCGGCCCGGAAGGGTCTGGAAGACAGGTTTATTCAAGTCACATAGTGCAGAAACGGAGAAAAGTATGAAAATTGGGGCGCGCCTGATTTCAGGGTTCATCGCTGTCGTGGTGCTTTCGTGCATTGTGGCAGGCGTTGGTATTTATGAGTTTAGGGACGTGACGGCGGATGTGCAGCACATGGAAAACGTCACGATGAAAACAGATGCCTATTCGCGGGAAATGGGCAAACTGGTGGAAATTTTTAACCTGACTGTCCATAACATGGCGCAGTCCAGGATGGATTCTACCTTTAAGTACCACCAGGAAAAACTGGCGCCGCTTTCCGTTGAGCTTGACCGTATTGTCAAGCAGGTTTATGAGCTGCCTTTGAGCGCCGAAGAAAAAAGGATGATGGAGGAAGCCGCGCGCATCAGGAGCAGTTACCGGGAGGTGGTGAATGAAATTGTCAAATTGAGGGAAGCGGGCGAAACGGAAAGAAGTTTTGCCAAGGCTGCGGAGATTGACAAGTTTGCCACCCCTTATGTCGCTATTTTCAACAAGATACGCGATTACGAGATTGCTGAATCCAAGAACAGGATTGAAGCAATTGTGGAAAGCGGCAACAGGGCTGCCATTATTATGGGTTCGCTGACGGTGGTGGCTGTTATTTTGTCTATCATCATTGCGCTGCGTTTGTCTGCCGGGATTACCCGCCCGCTGAATGATGCTGTGCGGGCTGCACAGGCGATTGCCAAAGGCGACCTGACTGCCAATGTGCATTCCAGTTCCAAGGATGAAATCGGCCAGCTGATGCAAGCGATGAAGGAGATGTGCAGCACGCTCTTTAATTCGGTCAGCCAGATCCGGCAGAGTGCCGATACGATTATGACGGCGGCTTCCGAGATTGCTTCCGGCACGCAGGATCTTTCTTCCCGGACGGAGGAACAGGCCAGCTCTCTGGAAGAAACAGCTTCCAGTATGGAACAGATTACTTCGACTGTCCGCCAGAACGGCGACAACGCCCGGCAGGCCAACCAGCTTGCCAACCAGGCTTCCGAAGTGGCTGCCAAGGGCGGCGAGGCTGCTGCCCGTGTGGCTGAAACCATGGCGGCTATTGACGCTTCTGCCAACAAGATTGAAGATATTATCAGTGTGATTGACGGCATTGCCTTCCAGACCAATATTCTGGCGCTGAATGCCGCGGTTGAAGCTGCCCGCGCAGGTGAGCAGGGAAGAGGCTTTGCTGTGGTGGCAACGGAAGTCCGGAGCCTGGCACAGCGCAGTGCAACAGCTGCCCGCGAGATCAAGGATTTGATTGATGATTCGGTAGCGAAGACCCGTACCGGCAATGAACTGGTGCAGCAATCCAGCGAGACGATGGCCGAGATTGGCGAAAGTATCCGCCGCGTCAATGACATCAGCAATGAAATTACGATGGCAACGCAAGAGCAGATCCAGGGGATTGAGCAGGTTAATCAGGCTGTGACAGAGATGGATTCTGTCTCGCAACAAAATGCGGCGCTGGTTGAACAGGCTGCTGCGGCTTCTGAAAGCCTGAAAGACCAGGCTCGTATTCTGGTTGATGTGGTTGGTATTTTTAATCTTGGAAACGGTATGGGCGGCGGCGCTTCCTATGCGCCCGCTCCTTCTGCTCCGGCGCCGAAACCGGTATCAGCACCGCTGAAACGCCCGGCTCCGGCAGCGCCGGCAAGGCAGCTGAGTTCGCCGGCCAAGAGCAGTTCTTCTTCCTCTTCAATTCCTGCCAGCAGCGATGACGGGGATTGGGAAGAGTTTTAAGTTTGCCTGACCAGGAAAAAGACCGGGTTTTGCCCGGTCTTTTTTTCAAACGGGTATTTGCCCCGATGAGCCGCAGGCAGGATCACAGGGCAAGGCAGGCCGGGAAAGGGGCTTGATTAGCCTCTTTAAAGGAAATATGATTAGGGGCGGGCAGTTTCGGCAGGCGCCAGGACAGCCTTGCGCATGGACAGATGATTTTCATGTCAGGGGATTGGCATAATCACAAGTGGAGTGAATGACAATGAATGCAGAAGCGGTGACGGAAACCGGCAAGCAGGCTGCCGATAAAAATCTGCCGAGGGAATATCTGGCTTTTTGGCTGGGCAGCGAGGAATACGGGATTGATATTCTGACTGTCCAGGAAATCCGCGGTTATGAGATCAGCACGCAGGTTGCCAATGCACCGCTTTTTTTGAAGGGGTTCCTGAACTGGCGGGATATTATTGTGCCGATTCTGGATATGCGGGTTAAGTTCAATCTGGGAGAGCCGACTTATAACCAGCTGACGGTTGTGATTGTTCTGGAGATTGAGGATCGTTTTATTGGTATTGTGGTGGATTCTGTTTCGGATGTGATATCGCTTGCACCAGAGCAAATTCGTCCTGCGCCGGCAATGGGAACGATTATGAATACGGAGAATCTGATTGGCCTGGGCGCGCTTGAAGACCGGATGTTAATCCTGATGGATATTAAAAAGCTGATGGTTTCGCCCGAAATGGGGCTGGCTGATCTTCCCAGCTTTTGACGGGAAAGCCGGCATTTCGGGATGACCGTTGTTTGGGCAGTTTTTCCAGGTTCGCCTGTTGTATGAATAAAGACGAAACCGGGTGATGCCGATAGCAGGGCCCGGTTTTTTTATGGGGTTTTCCTCTGTATAGGGGCTATGTTTTCTGTGGTAAGGCCGCGTTTTCCCGGTTTTGTGTCAGGGCGTGGCAGGTGATATGCCATTTTTTTAATAGCGCACCCTGTTTGCGCCGAAATGGCGCAGGGTGAATGTGGAGAGGCAGATGGTTTCAGTAAGGCTTCCTGATGGTTCGGAAAGGCAGTTTGATCAGCCGGTAACGGTAGCAGAGGTGGCGGCATCTATTGGCAGCGGGCTGGCGCGCGCGGCAGTGGCGGGCAGGGTGAATGGCCGTCTGGTGGATACTTCCTGTGTTATTGAGGACAATGCTGATCTCGCTATTGTGACGGACAGGGATGCGGATGGGCTGGATATTATCCGGCACTCAACTGCCCACCTTCTGGCCTATGCTGTCAAGACATTGTTTCCGGATGCACAGGTGACTATCGGACCGGTAATTGAAAACGGTTTTTATTACGATTTTTCCTATAAGCGCCCATTTACGCCGGAGGATATGCAGGCTATTGAGAAGAAGATGGCTGAGCTGGCGAAGAAGGATGAGGCGGTTACGCGCAAGGTGCTGCCGCGGGATGAGGCGGTTGCGTATTTCAAATCGATTGGCGAGGATTACAAGGCGGAGATTATTGCTTCTATTCCGCCAGGGGAGGATGTATCGCTTTATACCAGCGGCGCGTTTACAGATTTGTGCCGCGGGCCGCATGTGCCTTCCAACGGGAAGCTGCGGGTATTTAAGCTGATGCGGCTGGCCGGCGCATATTGGCGGGGTGATTCGAACAATGAGATGCTCCAGCGAATATATGGTACGGCGTGGGCCAGGAAGGAAGAGCAGGATGCTTACCTGCATATGCTGGAAGAAGCGGAGAAACGGGATCACCGCCGGATTGGCCGCCAGCTGGATTTTTTCCATTTTCAGGAGGAGGCTCCAGGACTGGTGTTCTGGCATCCCAAAGGATGGGCGATCTGGCAGCAGGTGGAGCAGTATATGCGCCGTGTATATCAGGAAAATGGCTACCGTGAGGTGAAGGGGCCGCAGATTCTGGACAGGTCGCTCTGGGAAAAATCGGGACACTGGGATAATTATAAAGAGAATATGTTTACCACAGAGTCGGAAAACCGCACTTATGCGGTCAAGCCGATGAATTGTCCGGGACATGTGCTGATTTACCGTTCGGCATTGCATTCGTACCGGGAGTTGCCGCTGCGCTACGGCGAGTTTGGCTCTTGCCACCGCAACGAGCCTTCGGGTGCTTTGCATGGGGTGATGCGGGTGCGGGGTTTTACCCAGGATGACGGCCATATTTTCTGCACGGAAGAGCAGATTCTGGATGAATGTATTGCATTTACGGCGCTTTTGAAGAAGGTATATGCAGATTTTGGCTTTACTGACATTATTTACCGGGTGGCGACACGCCCGGAAAAGCGGGTCGGCTCGGATGCGTTGTGGGATAAAGCGGAACAGGCGCTGATTACTTCGCTGGAAAAGATTGGCGTGGCATACGAGATTACGCCGGGAGAGGGGGCATTTTACGGCCCGAAGATTGAATATACGCTGAAGGATGCGATTGGCCGGATGTGGCAGTGCGGTACGATTCAGGTGGATTTTTCTATGCCTTCCCGGCTGGGAGCGGAGTATGTTGATGAGGATAATTCGCGCAAGGCGCCGGTGATGCTGCATCGCGCGATTTTGGGTTCGCTTGAGCGGTTTATTGGTATTCTGATTGAAAATTACGCGGGGGCGCTGCCATTGTGGCTTTCTCCGGTTCAGGCTGCGGTGCTGCCTATTTCGGAGCGGCAGGCCGATTATGCGGAGCAGGTTGCCGGGGTGTTGAAAAAGGCGGGCTTCAGGGTGGAAACCGATTTGCGCAATGAAAAAATTACCTATAAAATACGCGATTACGCCACCCAGCATGTGCCCTATTTGCTGGTGGTCGGCGACAAGGAAAAGCAGAGCAATACTGTGGCTGTCCGGGCAAGGGGTAATGCCGATCTTGGCGTTATGCCGGCAGAAGGGCTGGTTGGCCGGCTTCAGGAGGAGGTTGCCGCCAAAAAGTAACCGGGCAGCTGATTGATGGATTTTAAGTGAGGGACTGGCTATAGCTACCAATAAGTCGCATCGCATTAACGGCGAGATTACCGCGCAGGAGGTTCGCTTAATCGGGATTGATAACGAACCTGTGGGAATTGTCAGCATTCAGGAGGCGTTGCGCCTTTCTGAAGAGGCTGATACGGATCTGGTTGAGATTGCGCCCAATGCCAACCCGCCTGTTGTGCGGCTGATGAATTACGGGAAGTTCCGCTATCAGGAGCAAAAGAAGGCGCATGAGGCCAAGCAAAAACAAAAGGTGATTTCTGTCAAGGAGGTGAAGTTTCGCCCCGGTACGGATGAGGGGGATTACCATATCAAGCTGCGCAATGCGGTTCGTTTTCTGGAAGACGGCGACAAATGCAAGATTACGCTGCGTTTTCGCGGGCGCGAGATGGCGCACCAGGATATTGGCATGCGTATGCTGGAGCGGCTGAAAGGGGATCTGGACGAGTATGGACAGGTTGAGCAGTTCCCCAAGATGGAGGGGCGCCAGATGGTGATGGTGCTGGCTCCAAAGAAAAGGAAGTAAGACGGGTTTTGCTGTGTTGCCTGTGAGGCAAGGCAGCAGAAGTCATGGCCCGGCCATGATGTTGACAAGTGATTGCAGGCTGCAAAGCGCAACGCGGTTGTTGCCACCTGCCGTCATGTGATAACAAGAAAGGGAGCTGCCTTCAGGGGCAGGTGAATTATGCCGAAGATGAAGACCAAAAGCAGTGCGAAAAAACGTTTTCGCATTCGTCCTGGTGGCACAGTGAAATGCGCACAGGCATTCAAGCGCCACATTCTGACCAAGAAAACTACCAAAACCAAGCGCCAGCTGCGCGGCACGACGGAGATTCACGGCAGTGATGTTTTGTCGGTTATGCGCATGATGCCGAACGGTTGATCCCGATTTCTTCGCAGGAGATATTATGTCGAGAGTAAAACGTGGGGTCACGGCACGGGCCCGTCATAAAAAAGTGCTGGAGCAGGCCAAGGGATATCGTGGCCGCCGGAGCAAGGTTTATCGTGTGGCAAAACAGGCTGTCATGAAGGCAGGCCAGTATGCCTATCGTGACCGCAGGGCCAAAAAGCGGGTGTTCCGCGCTCTCTGGATTGCGCGTATTAACGCGGCTGTCCGCGAGCATGGTATGACCTATAGTGTGTTTATTAACGGCCTGAAAAAGGCAGCTATTGAACTGGACCGCAAGGTGCTGGCTGATATGGCTGTGACTGACAAGCCGGCTTTTGCCGCGATTGTTAATCAGGTCAGGTCTGCTGCCGCTGCCTGATTTTCCGTACGGCTGTACGGTGCGGTACCGATAAGCGGGGCTGGAAGCTTTTCCTGTCCCGCTTTTTGTTTTGAGTTTGCTGAAAGCGGCGCTTTCGGCACACTACGGGGAAGCAGGGTATGGATTCTTTAGAGGAACTGGTTGCCAAAGCCAAGGCGGATTTTCTGGCCGCGCCGGATGCAGCGGCACTGGAGAACGCAAAAGCCCGGTATCTGGGCAAGACCGGCCTTTTGACCGGAGAGATGAAGGCGCTGGGCAAGATGGAGCCGGAGGCGAGAAAGGCGCGCGGGGCGGTTATAAATGCAGCCAAGCTGCAGGTGGAGGATGCTTTGTCGGCCCGGCGCGAGGCGCTTGCGCTGGCGCAGCTTGCTGAAAGGCTGAATGCCGAGGCAGTGGATGTGACGCTGCCGGGAAGAGGCCGGATGCGCGGCGGAATTCATCCGGTGATGAAAACCTGGGAGCGGGTGGAACGCATTTTTCGTTCAATTGGCTTTGATGTGGCGGAAGGCCCGGAGATTGAGAATGACTGGACGAATTTTACTTCGCTGAATAATCCGGAAAACCATCCTGCCCGCTCAATGCAGGATACGTTTTATGTGGACGGAAAGGATAAGACGGGCAAACCGCTTTTGCTGCGGACTCATACCAGCCCGATGCAGGTGCGCTATGCTTCGGCGCACAGTCTGCCTGTGAAGGTGATTGCGCCTGGCAGGACGTATCGGGTGGACAGTGATGCAACCCATTCGCCGATGTTTCACCAGGTGGAAGGTTTATGGATTGACAAGGCTATCAGCTTTGCCGATTTAAAGGGGGTTTATCTGAATTTTGTCCGCGAGTTTTTTGAGACAGACGATTTGGCAGTCCGATTCCGTCCGTCTTATTTTCCTTTTACGGAGCCGTCTGCCGAAGTGGATATTGCTTTCGGAAGCGGTCCGCTGAAGGGGCGCTGGCTGGAGGTCAGCGGTTCGGGGCAGGTGCATCCGGCTGTGCTCAGGAATATGGGGATTGATCCTGAAAGTCATGTCGGTTTTGCGTTTGGTTCCGGCCTGGAGCGTTTGACGATGCTGCGTTATGGTATTAATGATTTGCGTCTCTTTTTTGAGGGCGATTTGCGGTTTTTGAAACAGTTTGGTTGAAGTGTGTTCCGGCTTTTCAATAAGGGAAGGCCGTTTTGCTGCTGAAGGCGTGTTATGCAATTTTCTGAAAGATGGCTGCGTACGATGGCCGATCCTGATATGGGTACGGAGGAGCTGGCCCGTTTGTTGACGATGTCCGGGCTGGAAGTGGAAGAGACAAGCTGTGTCGCGCCGCCTTTTTCCGGCGTGGTGGCGGCAAAGGTGCTGGAGGTGAAGAAACATCCCAATGCGGATCGCCTGACTGTCTGCCAGGTGGATGCCGGGACTGGTGCGCTGCTGAATATTGTTTGCGGTGCGCCGAATGTGCGTGCAGGGATGATGACGGCTTGCGCACTGCCGGGAGCCAGTTTGCCGCCAGGTGAAAATGGCAAGGCGTTTTCTATCAAGCCGGGCAAGTTGCGCGGTGTGGAATCGCAAGGGATGTTGTGTTCGGCGCGGGAACTGGGTATATCGGACGATCATGCCGGGATTATGGATTTGCCAGGGGATGCGCCCGTGGGGCAGGATGTGCGTGCTTATCTTGATCTGGATGATGTTGTTTATACGATTAAGCTGACGCCGAACCGGGCAGATTGCCTTTCTGTGCTGGGTGTGGCGCGGGAGGTGTCGGCCCTGACCGGCGCGCCGCTTTGTATGCCTGATGCAGCGCCGGTTGCGGCGACGATGGAGGAGAAGCTGCCGCTGGCTGTTTTGGCTCCGGATTTGTGCGGCCGTTTTAGCGGCAGGGTGATTCGCGGCGTTAATGCGCGGGCAGAAACGCCGGACTGGATGAAACAACGGCTGATTCGCAGCGGCCAGCGGCCGGTTTCTGCCCTGGTGGATATTTCCAATTATGTGATGCTCGAGCTGGGGCAGCCCAACCATGTTTATGATCTGGACAAGCTGGATCAGGGCCTGGAGGTGCGCTGGGCCAAAAAAGGCGAGCAGGTTTCGCTGCTTAACGGCAGTACGCTTGAGGTGGACGGGCAGGTTGGCGTGATTGCCGATGGCAAGGGGGCGGAATCTCTGGCAGGTATTATGGGCGGGGATCGTTCTTCGGTTTCGCTGGAGACAGAGCATATTTTTATTGAGGCGGCTTTCTGGCAGCCGGAGGCGGTACAGGGGCGTTGCCGCCGATTTAATTTTTCAACGGATGCGGCGCACCGTTTTGAGCGCGGGGTTGATTTTGAGGGAACAGTTCGCGCTGTTGAACGCATGACGGCGCTGGTTCTGCAAATTTGCGGGGTACCGGGCAAAACGCAGGTTGGCCCAACGGATGACCATGTGTTTGCCTTGCCGCCAAGGCAGCCGGTGAGGATGCGGACTGCGCGGGCGGAAAGGGTGGTCGGCGTGCCGTTTACGGATAAGGAGGTGGCGGATATTTTTACGCGCCTGGGATTGCCGTTTTCGCATGAGCCGGGGGTTTTTGTGGTGACGCCGCCCGGGTATCGTTTCGATATTGCTATTGAGGAAGATTTGATTGAAGAGGTGGCACGGGTGTATGGCTATGATCGTATTCCGGCTGTGCCGCCGGTTGCGCCGAATGTGATGCGGGTTTTGCCGGAAAGCTGCCGTTCTGTGCATGATATTCGCCGTCAGATGGCTGATATGGATTATCAGGAAACGGTGAATTACAGTTTTGTGGAAGAGGGCTGGGAAAAGGATTTTGCCGGTAACCATGATCCTATCCGGCTGCTTAACCCGATTTCAAGCCAGATGAGCGTGATGCGCTCGACGTTGCTGGGGTCGCTGGTTGCCAATGTACGCTATAACCTGAACCGCCGCGCTACGCGGGTGCGTATGTTTGAGATTGCTTCGGTTTTTTTGAAGGATTCTGCGCAGGTTGACGGTGAAAAGACGGTGGCGGGGTATCACCAGCCTAAACGCCTTGCGGCTGTTGCGTATGGCACGGCAGAGAATGAACAGTGGGGGCAGCCGGCTAAGCAGGTAGATTTTTTTGATGTGAAGGCCGATTTGGAGGCACTGTTTTTCCCGCAGGTGTTTCGTTTTGAAAAGACTGCACACCCGGCTTTTCATCCGGGACGCTGTGCCAGGATTTTGCGTGAGGGAAAGGCTGTCGGGATCATAGGGGAGTTGCATCCGTTGTGGCAGAAGAAGTATGAGCTGCCGTTGCCGCCGGTTCTGTTTGAACTGGATGTGGAAGCGCTTCAGCCTGAAGGCGTGCCGGTTTACCAGGATATATCGCGTTTCCCGCCGGTGTTAAGGGATGTGGCGCTGGTGGTGCCCCAGTCGGTTTCGGTGGCAAGCCTGATGGATATCTTCGAAATGGCGCGTCGGAAGAATCCGCAGTGTGCTATTATGCAGTCTGTTGTTTTATTTGACGATTATCGCGGAAAGGGGCTTGAGGAAAATGAGAGGAGCCTGGCTTTCCGTTTTACGCTCCAGGATAGCCGGGCGACTTTGCAGGATGAGGCAGTGGAAGCTGCCATTTCCGCGTTTGTTGCTGCGGCAAAGGAAGCTGCCGGCGCCCGGTTGCGGGCGTAAATGTCTTTATGGGATGGAATTCCATAGTTCGACCGTTACTTTTTCAGTTTTTGCCAGCCAGTAGTTTGACAAGATGAACAGTATGCCAGCCGACAAGAAAGACCCCAGCCAGGGCAAGACGCTTACCAAGGCGGAGATTGCCGAGACGCTTTATGAACGGGTTGGATTGAACAAGCGGGAAGCCAAGGAGATGGTCAATTCTTTTTTCGGCCATATTATTGAATCGCTGGAGCGTGGCGAGGAAGTGAAGTTGTCCGGTTTCGGCAATTTTACTTTGCGCACCAAGCCGGAGCGGCCGGGGCGCAACCCGAGAACGGGCGTTGAAATTCCGATTACTGCGCGCAGGGTGGTTTCTTTTCATGCCAGCCAGAAGCTGAAGGAAATGGTGGATTCGGCATCAAATGAATAAGATGGGGTTTTATGACTGAGTCAACCGGCAAGCTCCAGAGCGCTTCTTTGCCTCCCATACCTGCGAAGCGTTATTTCACTATTGGTGAAGTAAGCGAGCTGTGCGGGGTAAAAGCACATGTTTTGCGCTATTGGGAGCAGGAGTTTACCCAGTTAAAGCCGGTCAAGCGCCGGGGAAACAGGCGTTATTACCAGCATCATGAAGTTTTGCTGATTCGCCGGATCCGCGAGTTGTTGTATGAGCAGGGCTTTACGATCAGCGGGGCAAGAAACCGCCTGAATGAGCCGGGCGGCAGGGCAGCCAGGCAGGAGGAAGCGTTGCCGCAGCCTGAAAATGCGGCAGTGCAAGGGGTTGATCTGGCATCTTTGCGTACGGAGCTGGAGGCTGTTTTGGCGCTTTTATCGCTGCCGGACAGCCATTTATAGCGCCCTGTTTGCGCCAGGGCATCTGTTTCAGACGACGCCTGGCGGCAAGCCGGGGATTGTGTAAACGGGCGGGATATGCGTATTCTGATAAGCAATGACGACGGGTATCTGGCGCCAGGCATTAATGCGCTGGCCCGCGCTTTGGCGCCTGTTGCCGAGGTGGCCGTTTGTGCGCCAGACAGTAACCGCTCGGGGGCTTCCAGCTCGCTGACGCTTGAAAAGCCGATTTCGGTTTTTCAGGCTGAAAACGGGTTTTACTATACTACCGGTACGCCCTCTGATTGCGTGCATATTGCTTTGACCGGTGTTTTGCCGTGGAAGCCGGATCTGGTGGTATCCGGGATTAACCATGGCGCGAACATGGGGGAAGATACGCTGTATTCCGGCACGGTGGCGGCTGCCATGGAGGCGTTTCTTTTTGATATTCCTGCTATTGCTTTTTCCCAGGTGGATCGCGGCTGGCTGGAGCTGGAGAGCGCGGCCAAAATGGCGCGTGAATTGGTGTTGACGGTGTACGAGAGTCTGCCCGGCCCGTTTTTGCTGAATGTGAATATACCGAATTTGCCTTATGAGGCGCTAAAGCCTCCAGTGGCAACCCGCCTCGGGAGGCGGCATCATTCGGAAGGGGTATTAAAGACGCTTGATCCGTTCGGACGGGAAATGTTCTGGATTGGACCGACAGGAAAAACGCGGGACGGGGGAGAAGGAACGGATTTTTATGCTGTTTCGCAGGGGCATGTTTCTGTGACGCCGCTGAAGTTTGAGTGGACAGAAAAGCGATTGATGGATGATTTGCGCAAGGTGCTGGCATGAGCGAAAAGCCCAGCGGGTTTCCGCTGCCATTGTCGCGCGTGATAGGCGGCGAATCGGGAAAGCGCTTTTCCGGCGCAAACCGGGGGGGTGAGATGGCGCTGCAAACTGCTGTCAGGAACCGGATGCAGCCTCTTATGCCGGAGAAGGCGAAGGTGGCCGCAGGAGGGAAAAGCGCTTCTCCGGCAGCAGTGCCGGTTTTGGCAGGCAACCCGAAAAGATGGCCGGAGCCGGCCCGCGGCGCGGTTGCCATGACGGAAAAAATCGCTGCGCTGGGTATTCGGGATACGCTGGTTCTTGCTGCCTTGCGTACGATTCCACGGCATCTTTTTGTTGCGTCGGCGCTTTCCCAGCAGGCTTATGCGGATACATCGCTGCCTATCGGCCATCACCAGACGATTTCGCGTCCTTATACGGTGGCGCGGATGATTGAGGCGGTTCGCCAGGAATCCGGAAATAAAAAGCTGCCAAGGGTGCTGGAAATTGGAACCGGCTGCGGTTACCAGGCGGCGGTTCTTTCCCAGGTGGCGGAGCAGGTATATTCCATTGAGCGGATTAAGGCGCTGCATGAACAGGCCAAGCAGAATCTGCGGGCGCTTCGGCTCCCCAATTTGCGGCTGCATTACGGGGACGGGATGCTGGGGTTGCCGCAGGTTGCGCCTTTTGATGCCATTGTGATTGCGGCAGCCGGACTGGATGTGCCCGAGGCGCTTTTCCTGCAGATGGCTGTTGGCGGCTATATGGTTGCGCCGGTAGGCGACAAGCGGCAGCAGTTGCAGTTAACGAAACGGACTGGCGAGAGACAATGGCAATCTGTTATGCTGGAAGAATGCCATTTCGTTCCCTTGCGACAGGGCGTGATTTGATTTGAGAACAGTCTGACAAAAATGGGAAAACCTTTATGAAACGACATGTCTATCCTTTGCTGGTTATGGTTTGCGCAGGGCTGGCAGCGTGCAGCACTTCAGAGATGCAGGCGCCGATTGAAGACCGTTCTGTCGGCGCGGCAATAGCGCGCCCGCTTGCCGGACCGGGGTATTACTCGGTGATGAAAGGGGATACGCTTTATCGTATTTCACGCATTTATGGCCAAAGTGTGTCTGATCTGGTGGTATGGAACAATCTGGGCAATGCCAATGAGATTAATGAGGGGCAGCTTTTGCGCGTGGTACCGCCGGGGGCTGAAGGCACGGCTGTGCAGACGGCCAGTGTGAGCGATTCCGGCGGGGATGTGCAGCCGATTGGCGCGGCAGGGGAGTCGCTTGCAGCAGAAAAAGCGGATGACGGCGTTTCCCGTACGGTTGAGGGTATTGTCTGGGCATGGCCGGCAACCGGCAATATTCTTCGTGGTTTTTCCGAGCAAAGCAAAGGGGTGGATATTGGCGGTGCCGAAGGACAAAAGGTGCTGGCGGCTGCAGAAGGCAGGGTGATTTATGCCGGTACGATGGACGGTTACGGTAATCTTGTTATTATCAAGCACAGCGATGATCTGCTTTCGGCTTATGCGCATAACAGCCGGAACCTGGTTGCCCAGGGAAGCAGTGTTTCCCGCGGCCAGCAGGTGGCGGAAATGGGGCGCAGTGGTACGGATGCGGTCAAGCTGCATTTTGAGGTAAGGCGCCAGGGGAAACCGGTTGATCCCCTGGCTTATTTGCCAAAGCAATAGGCTGTTTGGCCCAGGACGCCTTCCCGTTTATTTTTAGCGCTTTTTCTCTGTACGATGATTGCCGATATCGTTGATATTGAGTCGCTTGACGCCGAGGGGCGCGGCGTGGCCCATCTGCCCAATCCGGACGGTACGCCGGGCAAGGCGCTTTTTGTGGAAGGGGCTTTGCCGGGAGAGCGGGTCAGTTTTGTTTCCTTGCGCAAAAAGAAGAGCTGGGAAGCGGCAAAAATGACGGATTTGCTGCGCGAATCTTCTTTGCGGGTGGCTCCTCGTTGTCCGCATTTTGGCATTTGCGGCGGATGTGCCATGCAGCATATGGAGCCTTCTGCCCAGGTGGCGGTCAAGCAGCGCATTCTGGAAGATAGCCTGTGGCATATTGGCCGGGTTCGGCCGGGCTGTTTGTTAAGGCCGGTGTATGGCCCGTTTTGGGGTTACCGTTACCGTGCCCGCCTGTCGGTTAATTATGTGCCGAAAAAAGGGGGCATTCTGATTGGTTTCCATGAGCGCCGGTCGCGTTTTGTGGCTGATATGACCAGCTGCGCTGTTTTGCCGCCCCAGGTTTCGGCCTTGCTGCTTCCCTTAAGGGAGATGATTGGTTCTTTGTCTGTTTATGACAGGGTGCCGCAAATTGAGCTGGCTGTTGGCGATGGCGGCCTTGTTGTGATGGTGCTGCGGATTATGGCGCCTTTGTCGGCTGCGGATGAGGATGGCTTGAGGCGGTTTGCCGACCGGTATGGCGTGCAGTGGTGGCTTCAGCCAAAAGGGCCGGATACCGCCGCGCTTTTTTATCCGGATACGGCGCAGTTGCAATATGTGCTTCCGGAATTCGATGTCCGGATGCCTTTTCGTCCTACGGATTTTACGCAGGTCAATCATCATATTAATCCGGTTCTGGTTTCGAGGGCGGTGCGGCTGCTGGATATCCGTCCGGATCACCGGGCAGGGGATCTCTTTTGCGGCTTGGGCAATTTTACTTTGCCGATTGCGCGGCTGGCCGGGGAAGCGGTTGGTATGGAGGGCAGCGCTGCGCTGACTGACCGGGCGAAATCGGCGGCGGCGTTGAATGGACTGGATGGAAAAACAACGTTTTTGACTTGCGACCTGTTCAGGATGGACAAGGATGCTTGGCTGGCTGCCGGGAAGTTTGACCGCCTGTTGCTTGATCCGCCCCGGGATGGCGCAGATGCGGTATGCCGGACGCTGGCCGGGCTTTCTGGGCGGGAGGCGGAATTTCGCCCGGCACGTATTGTCTATGTTTCCTGTAATCCGGCGACGCTGGCAAGGGATGCGGGCGTCTTGGTCAATGAGGGCGGCTATGTCTTGCGCCAGGCGGGGGTTGTCAATATGTTCCCGCATACGGCTCATGTGGAGTCGGTTGCCGTTTTTGACCGGTTGCAGCAGGTATAGTCTGTTTTCCTGCTACATTTTTCCAGAAAAGAAGAATGCCAATAGCCGGACAAGACCGGCTCGTTTGGAAAGGAAATAACGGATGAGCGAACCGAAGATCAGGAAAACGGACGAGGAGTGGCGGGCCTGCCTGTCGCCGCTGTCTTATCAGGTAACGCGGCAGGCGGCGACGGAAGCGCCTTTTTCAGGCGAATACTGGGCTTATCGGGAAGAAGGGGTTTATCGCTGTGTCTGCTGCGGCACGCTGCTTTTTGAATCGGATGCCAAGTTTGAATCGGGCTGCGGCTGGCCCAGTTATTTCAGACCGGTTAACCCGGATAATGTCATTGAAAGGCAGGATGATTCGCTGGGGATGCGCCGGACGGAAATTCTGTGTGCGGTATGTCATGCGCATCTTGGCCATGTGTTTCAGGACGGCCCGCCGCCGACCGGGTTGCGTTATTGCATCAATTCTGCGGCCATGCGTTTTGAATCCCGGCGGCAAAAGACGTAAAATCCATAAAAAACAGAAGGGTTCGGCCATCTATCATGAAATTTCTTTTTGATCTTTTTCCGGTGCTGCTCTTTTTTGGTGTGTTTTCGTGGGCAGGAAAGTCCCCGGAAAAGGCGCAGGCATTGGCAGACAATCTGTTTGCCATGACGGGCCATGCCGGTATGGCGGCGGATGCCGCGCCGATCTTGCTGGCTACAGCGGCAGCTATTGCCGCGACGGTGGCGCAGGTTGTTTATCTGAAGTTTGCCCGGAGAAAGGTTGAGCCGATGCTTTGGGTTTCCCTTGCTGTCATTGTGGTTTTTGGCGGAGCGACTATTTATTTTGCCAGTGAGGATTTCATCAAGTGGAAGCCGACGGTTCTTTATTGGCTGTTCGGTGCGGCGCTGTTGGTCAGCCGCCTAGCTTTTGGCAAGAATTTGATTCGTGTGATGATGGAAAAACAGGTGCGGCTGCCAGATGCTGTATGGGGCCGACTGAATTATGCCTGGGCCGTTTTTTTTGCCGTCATGGGTGTTGTGAATCTGTATGTGGCTTTTTGGGGCGGTTTTGCCACATCTACCTGGGTGAGCTTCAAGTTGTTTGGCGGGGCCGGGCTGATGTTGCTGTTTGTTGTTGGACAGAGTATTTATCTGGCGCGCCATATGCGGGATGTGTGAACCGGCGTCATGCCGGACTGGAGAAAAAGGCGGCACAGACCGCCTTTTTTGTTGGCATGGGGATAGCGTTTGTTGCATTTTTGATACAGATAAAGAAAATATGTGGCGCTTTAGATGGGCGTCATGAGGAGAAAAACCGGGGATGCCTCAAGTTTTGGCGAAAGCGGCCGTTAGCGGGGAAGATGGCAGAAAGCGCCTTTGTTTTCTGTTGTTTTTTGTCGGACATGCTTGTCAGAACAATTGTTTATAGCCGGTGGAAAAAGACGAATCCGGCGAAGTGGTTTTTTCGTTGTTTTCCATTAAGTTATTGAAATATATTGAAATAAAATGTGAAGAAAAAGCTGTTTTTGTAGGACAAATTCCTATGTGCCGGCCGGAAAAATCCCGACCCGGCAAACCGTATCTTTCCTATTTCCTCTTGTTCTTCGGCCATTGCATAATAGGACTATTCGCAGCGGCAATGTGTTAGGAATTGCCGGATCAGGCAAATTTGATATCTGGAGAAGAAGATGAATATCGACAGCATGATGTCTGAAATTCGGGAACTGAACCTCAGCTATCTGATGCTCGCCCAGCAGATGATCCGTGCCGACAGGGAGGCTGCGGTTTTTCGCCTTGGCGTCAGCCTTGAGGTTGCCGAATTGCTGGAAAGCCTTTCCAATGCGCAGCTGTTGAAGCTGGCCTCAACCAATATGATGCTGGCCCGTTTCCGTTTTGACGATGACATTATTCTGGGGATGCTGACGGATTACAGCAAGGATGGGGCACAGGCCAAATCCCATGCGGCTATCCTGATGGCTTCACAGCCGGTTGAGCAAATTGCCTGATCAGGCTGCTGCTGACAGAGGGAGAGTGTGATGTCCAAAAGTCTGTTAAATGACGCCAAAGAACTCCAGCTCGCCATTGATCTGATTCGTCATGGCGCTCGCCTTCAGCTTCTGGAGCAGGAAACTTCGCTTTCGCGCGAGAGGTTGATCCGGCTGTACAAGGAAATCAAGGGGATGTCGCCGCCGAAGGGCATGTTGCCATTTTCGACAGACTGGTTTGTGACATGGCAGCCCAATATTCATTCTTCGCTTTTTATGAATATTTACCGCTATTTGTGTGATCATGCCGGTATGTCCGGTATAGCGGCGGTTCTGAAGGCTTACCGCCTGTATCTGGAACAGATGCCGGTTGCAGCGGGAGAGGAGCCGGTTTTGTCTTTGACGCGCGCGTGGCGGCTGATCCGCTTTTTTGAAAGCAAAATGCTCCAGATGACGCCATGCACAAAATGCGGCGGTCATTTTGTTACCCATACCTATGACCTGAATGACAAGTTTGTCTGCGGTCTTTGCAATTTGCCTTCCCGGGCCGGCAAGACTCGCAAGGCTGCGCAGGAACGCCAGGCGGCCTGATTTGCCGGACGGCGAATTCATACAGCAGGAGGCATGACGGGCGAAAGGGAAAACCGGCAGGGCGGCAATCGTTATCTGCCGGGGTTTTCTGCACCGATTCAGGCGCTGCTTATTCAGCTGGTTTCATTTTTCCTGGTTTTTTTTCTCTTGCATCTTCTGTTCCGGTTTGTTGGCTGGGCGGCCAATACGCTGGTTTTTGGTTTGCTTCAGGGAGGGCTGGCAGCACTTATTTCCCATGTGCGCGGTATGCGGCGCTGGTGGCTGCCGATCCAGTTTGTTTTTCCTTTGGCAATGTTTCTGCTTTTGGCCTTGCAGGTTTCTCCTGCCTGGTATCTGGGTGCATTTTTTATTTTGTTGCTGCTTTTCTGGGGGGCAGTGGTAACGCGCGTGCCGCTTTATCTTTCCGGGCGCGCAGCCTGGGATGCTGTGCTGGATACCTTGCCCAAGGCGCGCCCGCTCAGCATCATTGATATTGGCAGCGGACTGGGCGGACTGGTGTTTTATCTGGCTTCAAAACGGCCTGACTGCGTTGTTGAGGGGATTGAGATTTCGCCTTTTTTGTGGGGGGTAAGCCGTATCCGGCAAAAGCTTTCGGCAAGTAAAGCCCGTTTTATACCCGGCAATTACGAGCGGCTGGATCTGGGCGGATATGATGTGGTGTTTGCTTATCTTTCGCCGCTTGTTATGGATGGCTTGTGGATGAAAGCGGCAGCCGAGATGCGGCCCGGTTCGCTGCTGTTGAGTTTTGAATTTGCTGTGGAGGATGTGGAGCCGGATATTCGGGTCGCTGTGGGAAACCGGGTTTTGTTTGGCTGGATAATGGGGGAAAAGCCATGATTTCAGTTTCAGCTATTTGTCTTTCTCGCATTTTTTCTTAAAATAGAAGATGGTTTCCGGGCAGAAAGGTTTTTCCGGCGCCGGAACAGGAAAAAGAAGGTCTTTTCCCTGGTTGTGTAGCGATGGTTTTCTGAAGCGCCGCCCGTCAAAAAGGAGGGAACGTTGTTACTGATTATCGGGTATCTCGTAGTGCTGGGCTGTGTGCTTGGCGGCTTCCTGATGGCTGGCGGCCATCTCGCCGCGCTGTGGCAGCCCAGTGAACTGATTATTATCGGCGGCGCAGCGCTGGGCGCTTTTATTGCCTCCAACGGTTCCAAACAGCTCAAGGCGACGTTAAAGGCGCTTCCTACTGTTTTGAAGGGGGCAAAATATACCAAGGCGGTTTACCTGGAATTGATGGCGATGCTTTCCGAAGTGCTGGTCAAGGCCAGAAAGGAAGGCATGATGTCAATTGAGGGGGATGTGGAGTCTCCCGACCAAAGCCCTATTTTTTCCAAATATACCAAGGTGTTGTCTGATCATCATCTGATGGAGTTCATCACGGATTATCTGCGCCTGATGGTGACGGGGAATATGGATGCGACCCAGATTGAGAACCTGATGGATAACGAGATTGAGACGCATCACCAGGAGGGCCATGTCCCTGTGCATGCGATTTCCCGGATTGCGGACGGTATGCCGGCTTTTGGTATTGTGGCGGCGGTGATGGGTGTGGTCCATACGATGGAATCGGTTCATCTTCCGCCGGCGGAGCTGGGGATGCTGGTGGCGGCAGCGCTGGTCGGGACGTTTCTTGGTATTTTGCTTTCGTATGGTTTTATCGGGCCGATTGCCACAGCGCTGGAACAAAAGCTGGATGACTCCAGCAAGATTCTGGAATGTGTGAAAATGACGCTTTTGGCCAGCCTGAACGGGTATGCGCCGCAGCTGGCTATTGAGTTTGGGCGGAAGGTGCTGTTTTCAACCGAACGGCCGACTTTCCTGGAGCTGGAAGAATATATCAAGAATTCCCGCTGATGTCCGGGCGGTTTTTTGGGATGGGTCATGGCTGACGATTTACGGCCGATTGTTATCAAGCGGATCAAGAAAGTCCAGGGAGGCCACCATGGCGGCGCCTGGAAGATTGCCTTTGCCGATTTCATGACGGCAATGATGGCCTTTTTCCTGATGATGTGGCTGCTGGGGTCTGTCAGCAAATCCCAGTTAAAAGGGATTTCCGAGTATTTTTCCACGCCGCTCAAGATGGTGTTGTCTGGCGGCCCGGCATTGGGAAATTCCTCCAGTATTGTGCAGGGGGGCGGAACTGATTTGTCCCGCACGGAAGGCCAGAGCAGCAAGGGCGGCGGCACCAACGGGTTACGGAACCGTCCAAAGGATTTGAAAGCGGCCAAGGAGGAGCTGGAACGTCTTGAGCTGGAAAAGCTTTCACAGCTGAAGGTGCGGGTTGAATCTTCTATCCAGGGCAGCAGGATGCTCAGGCTGTTTGAAAAGCAGCTGATGCTGGATTTGACCAGTGAAGGCTTGCAGCTCCAGATTGTGGATGAACAGAACCGCCCGATGTTTGCCCTCTCCAGCGCGGAGCTTCAGCCTTATACGCGGGAGGTGTTGCGCGAAATCGGTATGCTGTTAAATGATGTGCCGAACAAGATCAGTATTTCCGGGCATACGGACGCCAAGCCGTTTGCCGGCGGCGCAAGAGGCTACAGCAACTGGGAGCTTTCCAGCGACCGCGCCAATGCCTGCCGCAGGGAGCTGGTTGCCGGCGGCATGGACGATTCCAAGGTAGTGAGGGTTGTCGGGTTGGCGTCTTCTATTTTGCTGGACAAGGAAGACCCGGAAAACCCGGTTAACCGCCGTATCAGTATTGTTGTGATGAACAAGAAGATGGAAGAGGCGGTGTTGAAAGGGGATGAAGGTGCCGGGACGGTGACGACATCGGAGCTTCAGGAAAAGACGGTGACCACATCGGAACTCCGCGAGAAGACGGTGACGACATCGGAACTTCGGGAAAAAATGAAGCAGGGAAAAACTGTAAATGGTGTGAATTTGCTGAAAAACAGGTAGCCGGATGAAAAATATGGGTTGGAGAGCAAGTTTGCAGGAGCTGCTGCAAAATATTGCGGGAAACAGTTCCATTCATCTTTCCGAGATGGAAAGCGATCTTTTGCAAATCAATCTGCTTCTTATGGAAGCGATCAACAAGTTGGGAACCAATGTGGTTCGGATTGGCCAGGATGTACAGCGTCAGCAGGAGATTGTCAGGCAGCTTGCGGAATCGGAAAATTGTTCGCCTTTTGCTGTGGAAAAGCTCGATGAGCTTAATCGGGAAATTGATGTGAATGTGGCCTCGGTTATTACAGCCATGCAGTTTCAGGATATGACCAGCCAGCTGCTTGACGGGGTATTGTCCCGCGTGACGGGATTGCAGGAGATGATTGAAGAGGTGGACAAACTGGCTTCGGAGGTGTCGGGTGCAGAAAGCGAGGGCGATATCCAGATGATGGTGCATGCTACCGGGGAGGCAATGACCCAGCGGCGGCATGAACTGGAAGAATTGCATGCCAAGCGGGTATCGCAAAAGCATATGGAATCCGGCAGTATTGAGCTTTTCTGATTGCCGGGAAAGAGGTGGTTTAAAAACGTGTATTATGATCAAATTGCATTTGAAAAATAGTACGGCGAATACATTCGGGAGTGAAGATGTCGAAGACGATTCTTGCTGTGGATGATTCCGGTTCATTGCGGCAAATGGTGGTGTTCAGCCTGAAATCTGTGGGATACCAGGTTTCTGAGGCGGCAGATGGCAAGGAGGCGCTTGAGCTGGCCAAGAAGCAGATTTTTGATCTGGTGTTGACTGACCAGAATATGCCGAGAATGGACGGCCTGACGTTGATTAGCTCCTTGAGGACGATGCCCCAATACAGGAAGGTGCCGATTCTGATGCTGACAACGGAATCCAGCGACGAGATGAAGGCGCGCGGCCGGGCCGCTGGGGCAAACGGCTGGATGGTTAAGCCTTTTGACCCGAAACGGCTGATTGAAGTGGTCAAAAAAGTGCTGGGTTAAGGCTGCCTGTTACAGCGCCGGAGACAGAATGAACCGGCGACCATGCGAAAAAGCGGAGTCTGTGGTGTTTGCTTGTTGTTTTTCGACTGAACGGAAAGGGAATTGATCGTGAATATTGATATGAATCAATTCTATCAAGTTTTTTTCGATGAAACTGAAGAGCTGTTGGCCGAAAAGGAGAGGTTGCTCCTTGGTATCGACCTGGATAATCCGGATGCGGAAGATATTGACGCTATTTTCCGGGCTGCCCATTCTATCAAGGGAGGCGCAGCAACATTTGGCCTGACGGACATAGCGGAAGTGACCCATGTGATGGAGTCGCTTTTGGACGAAATCCGCAAGGGCCACATGAAGCTGACAAGCGAGCATGTTGAGGTTTTCCTGATGGCGAAGGATGTACTGAAAATGCTGCGCGACGGCCATCAGTACGGTACGGAAGTGGATCAGGCATCGGTTAAGGAGGTAATGGGACGTCTGGAAGCGCTGGCCCATGCGCATAACGAAGCGACAGGCGGGGGAGATAAATCGAAGAAAGGCAAGCCAGGCAGCGGGGAAGGGCAAGTACTGTATGAAATTGCCTTGCCTGCCATGGAAGCCGAGCAGCTTGAGGCACTTGTTGGCGAGCTGGGAACCCTGGGCGAGCTGAAAAGGGAAACGGGCGCAGACGGGCAGACGGTTGTCCGTCTTTCCAGTGCGAAAAAACGGGATGATATTCTTTCGCTCTGCTCTTTTGTCCTCAACCCGGATGAGGTGGCGATAACGGAGAAGCCGCTTGATGAAGAGGAAGACAACCGTTCGGATGATGAACGCGGTTACGGCTTTTTCGACAATATCAGCCTGCCATACCGCCGGGAGGACAATGAAGAGGCCGTGAAAGCGGATGAGGAGGCACAACGGAAAGCAGGGAACAGGGGCGAAGCGGCGAAAAAGGCTTCCCGCAGCGCTTCTGCCGGTTCTACTTCTATCCGCGTCGGGGTGGACAAGGTTGACCAGCTGATTAACCTGGTTGGCGAACTGGTGATTACGCAGGCCATGATTGAACAGCAGGCCAGCTCGCTTGACCCGATGGTTTACCAGCGTCTTTTGGACAGCGTCAGCCAGCTTTCACGCAATTCCCGTGATTTGCAGCAAGCGGTGATGTCCATGCGCATGATGCCGATGGAATATGTCTTTTCGCGTTTCCCGCGGATGGTGCATGACCTTGCCGGCAAACTGGGCAAGAAGGTGGAACTGGTAACGTCAGGCGCGGCAACGGAACTTGACAAGGGGTTGATTGAACGCATTATTGATCCGCTGACCCACCTGGTGAGAAACAGTGTGGATCATGGTATTGAGACGCCGGATGTGCGCATTGCCAACGGCAAGAGCGAGGTGGGCAAGATCTTTTTGTCTGCTTCCCATCAGGGCGGCAATATTGTGATTGAGGTCAATGATGACGGAGCCGGGTTAAATCGCGAAAAGATTTTGGCCAAGGCACAGGAGAACGGGTTGCCTGTTTCTGACAATATGCCGGATTCAGAGGTCTGGAACCTGATTTTTGCGCCCGGATTCTCAACGGCGGAAGTGGTGACGGATGTGTCCGGCCGCGGTGTGGGCATGGATGTGGTCAAGCGCAATATTACGGAAATGGGCGGTTTTGTGGATATCCGTTCTGCCCATGGTATGGGAACCATGCTGTCGGTCTATTTGCCGCTGACACTGGCGATTTTGGACGGCATGTCTATCAGAAGCGGCGAGGAAATTTATATTTTGCCGCTGGGCCATGTTGTGGAATCGCTCCAGCCGTCGGAGAACGATATCAAGGAAATCAGCGGGCGCGGCAAGGTGATCAAGGTGCGCGGGGATTACCTGGCGCTGATATCGCTGGCGGATGTGTTTAATATTGAGCCGCGCGCCAAGAAGCCTTCCGAAGGCATTGTGGTTATTCTGGAAGCAGATGGCAATCGTGCCGCTCTTTTGGTTGACGAGCTGGTTGGCCAGCAGCAGGTGGTGGTGAAGAATCTGGAAACCAATTACCGGAAGGTGCCTAATGTTTCTGGCGCCACCATTATGGGAGATGGCGAGGTGGCGCTGATTGTGGATGTGTCAGGGTTGTTGCGGGCCAATGTCCTGAATAGCGATATTGGCGGTTTCTAGCGGAGCCGCTGCTTTTCCCGTTTGGGTCCTTTGGCTGCCGGCAGGGGTTTTGGGTGGAAAAGGGAAGCAGGGCAGAGGGGTTTTGGGTGCTTTTATGGTATGCTGGGCTTCTCGTTTTCCTGGGATTACAGATAGTCAGGGTGTCAGATGGGTTCATCAAATTGGGTTCCGACAGAAGAGATTTATCTGGGGCGGCAGCCTATCCTGGACCGCAGCCAGTCTCTTTATGCATTTGAACTGCTTTTCCGCTCCAAAGGTTCAGACAAGGCGAATGTAGTAGATCATGCGGCTGCTACTTCCGAAGTGATTCTGGATACGCTTTCTGCTTTTGGCATGGAAGCTATTTTGGGACGGTATGCAGGATTTATTAATTGTGATGCCGCTTTCCTGCAAAGCGATGTGATTGAACTGCTTCCTCCTGAAAAGACGGTGCTGGAAATTATCAGGACGGCAAAGGCAGATGAAGCGATAGTCAGGCGCTGTCTTGAGCTGAAAGAAAAGGGGTTCAGGCTGGCGCTGGATAATTTCCGTGGCATTACGCCGGAAAACCAGGGGTTTCTGGATCTGGTGGATATTATCAAGGTGGATATCCAGGGGTTGTCCGAGGGGGCGATTAAGCAGGTTGTTGCCCAGATCAAGGACAGGAAGGTTGTACTGCTGGCAGAGAAGGTGGAAACCCAGGAGGCGTTCCATTGCTGCCTTGAGCTGGGATTCAATTTGTACCAGGGGTATTTCTTTTCCCAGGTGGAACGGGTTGCAGGCAAGCGCTTTACGACTTCGCAAGCAGCGATTATGCAGGTGCTTGGCGTATTGCAGGTGGAGACGGATGTCAGCAAGATTGTCGAGGCATTCAAGCGGAATCCGGCGTTGAGCGTGGGGCTTTTGCGCCTGACCAATTCGGCTTCGGTCGGATTGCGGCATGAGATTACTTCGATCAGGAGCGCTATTGTGCTTCTGGGACAACGGCAGTTGCAGCGTTGGCTGCTTCTCCTTTTGGTAACGGAAAAAGGCCACAAGCGGGAAGGCAGGCAGACGGTTCTGGTGCATCAGGCAGCTGCCCGAGCGAAGTTCATGGAGTTGCTGGCCTTGTCGGACCAGGCCTGGGCTTCCCTTTCCGAGAGCGCTTTTATTGCCGGGATGGTATCGGTCATGGAAGCGCTGCTTGGCATGGAAATGGATGTTCTGGTGGAATCGCTTGGCCTGGTACAGGAAGTGCGTGATGCGCTTGTGGACAGGAAAGGGATTCTGGGGGATTTGCTTAATCTTGTTGAGGCAATTGAACGGGATGACGGCCGGCGTGTGGATGTGCTGGTTGACGCGATGTTCAAGGGAAAGAATGACTTGCTGGTCAAGGCGCAGGGGCAGACGATTGCCTGGGTTAACCAGATTATTGATGCCGGTACCTAGGCGGCGCCGGGCTTGCAGCCGGTATGCAGGTTCGTTGCATGCCGGCGTTTTTTTGGCGATAATACCGCCGTGCCCGGGCGGATGCCCAAGCTGCCTTCTTAAAGGCGGGGCAGGTTCCGCCGGAGACAGAATAACAGATTGAATGATTTTTTCTGTGCTGGGGAAGCGGAGTGAGGTATGTCTAAGATCAAGGTTGTTGTAGTAGATGATTCAGCGCTGATTCGCGGCGTCATGAAAGAGATCATCAACGGCCAGCCGGATATGGAGGTGGTCGGTGCAGCGCCGGATCCGATTATTGCGCGGGAATTGATCCGCTCGGTGAATCCGGATGTGATTACCCTGGATGTGGAAATGCCGAAGATGGACGGCCTGGATTTTCTGGAAAGGCTGATGCGGCTTCGTCCTACACCGGTTGTCATGGTCTCTTCCCTGACTGAAAGAGGTTCGGAAATTACGATGCGGGCGCTGGAGCTGGGCGCGGTGGATTTTGTCACGAAGCCCAAGATTTCCATCCAGAGCGGGATGCGCGAATATGCGGAAATGATTGCGGAAAAAATCCGCACAGCTTCGCAGGCACGGGTGCGTATCCAAGCGCGCAATGCAGCTCCGCCGCCGCCTATCAAGACAACGATGATCAGCAGTGAAAAGCTGATTATTATTGGCGCTTCAACGGGCGGGACAGAAGCGATCAAGGATTTTCTGGTTCAAATGCCGGCGGATGCGCCGGGTATCCTGATGGTGCAGCATATGCCCGAGGGTTTTACCAAATCGTTTGCCCAACGGTTAAACGGGCTGTGCCGGATTGAGGTAACCGAAGCGCAGGGCAATGAGCGTGTTTTGCCTGGGCATGCCTATCTGGCGCCGGGACATTCGCATTTGCTGCTGCAAAGGAGCGGCGCAAATTATATGACCAAGCTGGATCAGGGGCCGCTCGTCAGCCGCCACCGTCCTTCTGTCGATATGCTGTTCCGTTCGGCTGCGGTTGCCGCCGGGCCCAATGCTGTCGGCGTGATTTTAACGGGAATGGGAAAAGATGGTGCGATGGGCATGAAGGAAATGCGGGATGCGGGTGCCTACAATTTTGCCCAGGATGAAGCCAGTTGCATTGTTTATGGCATGCCGCGTGAAGCGGTGGCTGCCGGCGGGGTGCATGAGCAGGGCGCTTTGCGGGATTTGCCCAGGATGGTGCTTGAGCATCTGGCGAAGAACAGCTCCCGTGCGCTGCGTGTCTGATACAGGCGTCTTGTGGCTGCCGGAAAATGTTGTACTATATGCAAATGCTAAAAAATGATTTTATCAACCTGATTTGAGAAGATGACATGGCTGCTGATCCAAAAATGAAGTTTCTGGTGGTGGACGATTTTTCGACCATGCGGCGCATTGTCCGCAATCTCCTGAAAGAACTCGGATACACGAATGTGGATGAGGCTGAGGACGGCGTGCAGGCTTTGACCAAGTTAAGGAGCGATAAGTACGATTTTGTCGTGTCGGACTGGAATATGCCGAATATGGACGGATTGACGATGCTGAAAAATATCCGGGCAGATGAGGCGCTCTCGAAATTGCCGGTTTTGATGGTGACGGCAGAGGCCAAACGGGAGAATATTATTGAGGCAGCCAAGGCCGGCGCAAGCGGGTATGTCGTGAAGCCGTTTACGGCGGCTACGCTGGATGAGAAGCTGCTCAAGATTTTCGAGAAGATGCCGCAAAAGTAGGTTGATGCCCCGTTTTCTCCCCTGCCTTTGGGGGGAAAGGCAAAAGACAAACAGGTTTCCGGTAACGGGAACCTGTTTTTTTATGTGTGAATCCGGCGTGGAATGAAGCGGGGGACTGTTTTTGCCGACTGTCTGAAAGGAAGGCTGTTTGGCGGGATTTCTTCATGATAATTTCTTTTTGATATCGATTAATAAAAAGGGTTTTTTTGCCTTTTTTCTTCGAATGGGCGCTTCTTCTTTCAGGGAATAATGGCTCGGTTATGTTGTGGGGTAGTGCGCGCTTTGTGCGCGTTTCCGCAAGAAAACGGGATTTTTTGCCATGGCAGAAGACAGCGATCTTGAGAAAACCGAATCGGCCTCTCCCAGACGCCTTGAGAAGGCGAGGGAAGAGGGCGATGTTCCCCGATCGAAGGATCTGGCGACCTGCACTGTCCTTTTGGGGGGCGGGCTGGCTTTTCTCATGATGGGCGGCGGGCTGATGCGCGAATTGAGGATGATGGTATCCGGCGCGCTGACCCTCTCCCGGGAGGAAGTGTTTGATATGCCGCTGCTTTTGGAGCGCAATATTGCCCGTATTTATGAAGTGATTGTGGCATTTTCCCCCATTGCGCTGATGTTGCTGGCGATTGCGCTGGCTTCCCCGCTTTTGATCGGCGGCTGGCTTTTCAGCACCAAGGCGCTCCAGCCGAATTTTGGCAAGCTGAATCCGTTAAACGGCCTGAAGAACATGGTGTCGGTTCGGGCGCTGGTGGAGTTGATCAAGGCGGTTGGCAAGACGCTTTTGGTTGGTACGGTTGCCTGGCTGGTGATTGGTACGCAGCTTGACGGCATTATGTCGCTGGGTTTGCAGCCGGCAAAGACCGGCGCGGAGCATATGGGGCAGATTCTTTTGGTGAATTTCCTGGCGACGGTCGGCGCGCTGGTGGTGATTGCCGCGATTGATGCGCCGTACCAGATGTGGCATTACGCCAACAAGCTGAAGATGACGAAGGAAGAGGTCCGCCAGGAATACAAGGATTCGGAAGGCAATCCGCAAATCAAGGGCAAGATCAGGCAGCAACAGCGCGAGATTGCCAGAAAACGGATGATGTCGGAAGTGCCGAAGGCCGATGTGATTGTGACCAACCCGACCCATTATGCCGTTGCGCTGCAATATCGTGAAGGCAGCATGGGCGCGCCGGTGGTTTTGGCAAAGGGAAGAGGCCTTGTTGCGGCGAAAATCCGGGAAATAGCTGCCGAACACCATGTGCCGATGCTGGAAGCGCCGCCGCTGGCCCGGGCGCTTTATGCCCATACAGAGCTGGGCGACCAGATTCCTGAAGCGCTTTATACGGCGGTGGCCGAGGTGCTGGCATATGTTTACCAGCTGCGTACTTTCAGGCGCCTGGGCGGGAAACGGCCTGCCAAGCCGGCAAGGATTGATGTGCCGGCCTATCTGGACCCGCATAGCCAGGCTGCGCGGCAGGCGATGGCTGAACAAGGGGCTGCTGTATGAGGACGTTCGCTTTGCCATCGTGGATGACGGGGCAGAATTCGCGGGCGCTGGCTGCGCCGGTGCTGATTATCATGATGCTGGCCATGATGGTGCTGCCGCTGCCGCCATTTTTGCTGGACATGTTTTTCACGTTCAATATCGCCTTGTCGATTATTGTTTTGCTGACGAGCCTTTATACGGTCAAGCCGCTTGATTTCATGGCTTTCCCGGCCATTTTGCTGATGAGCACCATGCTGCGCCTTTCGCTGAATGTGGCTTCCACCCGGGTGGTATTGACGGAAGGCCATTCGGGACCGGATGCGGCAGGCAAGGTGATTGAGGCTTTCGGCCACTTCCTGATTGGCGGGAATTATACGGTTGGCGTCGTGGTGTTCGTGATTTTGACGATCATCAACTTTGTCGTGGTAACGAAGGGCGCAGGCCGGATTGCGGAAGTGGGCGCCCGTTTTGCCTTGGATGCGATGCCCGGCAAGCAGATGGCGATTGATGCCGACCTGAATGCAGGACTCATTGGCGAACAGGAAGCGCGGGACCGCCGCAAGCAGGTGGCGCAGGAAGCCGAATTTTACGGTGCGATGGACGGCGCGAGCAAGTATGTCCGCGGCGATGCTGTTGCCGGCATTATTGTGACGGTGGTCAATATCCTGGGCGGCCTGTATGTCGGCACGGTCCAGCATAACCTGACGTTTTCGGATGCGGTCAGCAATTATATGCTGCTGGCAATTGGCGATGGCCTGGTTGCACAGATTCCGTCGCTGGTGATTTCCACGGCGGCCGGTATTGTGGTTTCCCGCGTTGCCAGCGATGAGGATGTTGGCAGCCAGATATTGATCCAGCTGTTTGAAAAACCCCAGGTGATGTATATTTCGGCGGCTATTGTCGGCGGGATGGGGCTGATTCCCGGTATGCCGCACATGGCGTTCATTTTGCTTGCCGCCACGCTCGCCGGGGCGGCGTATGTGCTTTCAAAACGTATTGCCGGCGGCCATGTTTCCAGCCGGGATAAAGGCAAATCCGGCGCGGTTGCCGTGGAAGCGCCGCCTTCGGTTCAGGTTCCTGAAGTGGAGGAAGCAACCTGGCAGGATATTGTGCCGGTGGATACGCTGGGCCTGGAGGTTGGCTATCGCCTTATTCCGCTGGTGGATCAGGCGCAGGGCGGCGAGCTGCTCAAGCGTATCAAGGGGATTCGCAAGAAGTTTGCGCAGGATATCGGTTTTCTCGCACCGTCTGTCCATATCCGGGATAATCTGGAGATGCGGCCTTCTTCTTACCGTATTTTGCTCAAGGGGGTGGAAATCGGTACCGGCGAGGTTTTCCTGGGACAGTTTCTGGCGATTAATCCGGGTGTGGTTTCAGGCCCCTTGCAGGGAACGGAAACGGTTGATCCGGCATTTGGCCTCCAGGCTGTCTGGATTGATGCTTCCCAGCGCGACCAGGCGCAGCTGATGGGTTATACCGTGGTGGATGCCGGAACGGTTGTCGCCACGCACTTGAACCACCTGATTACAACTTATGCCGCCGAATTGCTCGGACGCCAGGAAGTCCAGGCGCTGCTTGAGCATTTGCAGAAGGAATCGCCGAAGCTGGTTGAGAATCTGGTGCCGGATATGGTGACGTTGCCGACTCTGCAAAAGATTTTGCAAAACCTGCTTTCGGAAGGGGTGCATATTCGTGATATGCGTACCATTATCGAGACGATTGCGGAAAATGCGGACCAGACGAAAGATCCCATGATGCTGACGGCGCAAATCCGTATTGCGCTGGGACGCTCGATTGTGCAGCAGATTTACCCGTCCGGGGATGAATTGCCGGTGATTACACTGGATAACCGTCTGGAACGCATTTTGCTTCAGGCTTTGCAGACAGGCGGCCCGGACAATATCCCGCTGGAGCCGGGGCTGGCCGATACGATTATGAACCAGGCCCAGCAGGCGGCGCAGCAGCAGGAGCAAATGGGTTATCCCCCTGTGCTTCTGGTGCCCGGCCCCTTAAGGCCGCTTCTGGCGCGCTTTTTGCGCCGTGCAGTACCGAATATGCGGGTGCTTTCCAATAATGAATTACCGGATTCAAAAACGATTAAAGTGACAAGTGTTGTAGGAGGACAGGCATGAATGTCAAGAAATTTACCGCCAGTTCATCACGTGAAGTGATGCGTCTTGTGAGAGAAACGCTCGGCGAGGACGCCGTGATTCTTTCCAACCGGAATGTCAACGGATATATCGAGATTCTGGCTGTTGCCAATGAATATGTCTCTTCTCTGACCGCGCCGGTGTTTGAAAAGGAAGCGCTGGCGGCTCCCATGCCTGAACAGATCAAGCCGGCACCTGTGGCTCCCCGCGCGCCGCGCAAGCAGGCGGCTTCCCGTCAGCCCGGCGCGCGGCAGGAACAGCTCATGGCGCAGGTTCGCTCTATTGCCCGCGAATATCTGCCTGCTGAAACGCCTGCCGCACCCCAGGCCAAGCCGGCTGTCCGCGAAGCTGCGGGAAAAGCCGCTGCCGCTGCGCCGGCTCCGGCTTTTTCAGGTGTTTCCCCGGAAGTGGTGGATGCCCGCTTGCAGCATGTGATGACGGAGTTGCGCTCCATGCGCGCCATGTTTGAGACGCAGCTTGCCGAAATTACCTGGGGAAGCAAGCAGGAACGCGAACCGCTCCGGGCGGATTTGATGCGCGAGATGCTCACGGCCGGTTTCAGCCCGGGGATGGCGCGTTATCTGGTGGAAAATCTGCCTGAACAGGAAAAATCCGACGGCGGCATACGGTGGGTGCAGCGCGCTTTGGCGCGGAACCTGCTGACGGTAGGCAGCGAGGACAGTATGCTGGACAAAGGCGGGGTTTTTGCGCTGGTTGGCCCGACGGGCGTTGGCAAGACCACGACGACAGCCAAGCTGGCGGCGCGTTTTGTCATGCGGCACGGCGCGGGGAAACTGGCGCTGATTACCACAGACGGTTATCGTATCGGCGGGTTTGAGCAGCTGCGCATTTACGGCAAGATTCTGGGTGTGATGGTGCATTCGGTAAAAGATCAGGCTGATTTGCGGATTGCGCTGGATGAGCTGAAAAACAAGCACACGATCCTGATTGATACGGTGGGGATGAGCCAGCGTGACAGGATGGTGGCCGACCAGATTGCCATGTTGTCCAACACGGGCAAGGATGTGAAAAGGCTGCTTTGCCTTGCCGCAACTTCTACCGGCGAGACGTTGAGCGAGGTGGTGAATGCCTACAAGGGGAATGGCCTGGCAGGCTGCATTATGACCAAGACGGACGAGGCGGCAACGATAGGCAATGCGCTGGATGTGATTATCCGGCAAAAGCTGGCGCTTTATTATGTGGCAAACGGCCAGCGGGTGCCTGAAGATCTGGAAGTGGCGGATGCGCAGGCGCTGATCCGCCATGCTTTCAGCATGAAGAAACAGAGCCGGGCCTATACGTTTGACAATGACGAATTGCCGATGGTGGTTGCCCATGCGGTTCAGAACAGGAAAGATGCGCGTGCAAGAGGAGCCAGCCGTGGATAGTTTCCATTGCGACCAGGCAGAGGGCTTAAGGCGGCTGCTGGGCGACCACCGGCAGCGCCTTTATACCTGCCTTTCTGCCGTGCAGCACCACAACAACAAGAACCATGTGCTTTTCAACCTGGCGGCTTCGCTTTGCCGCTCGGGCAGTTCGGTGATGCTGCTGGATGCGACCTGTTCTCCTGACGGTGTGGGGCATTACCAGCCGCAATCCCATACCAGCGCCACGCTGGCGCAGGTTGCCCGCCGGGAGTATGCGGTAGAGGATGTGTTTTACCGGACGCCTCAGGGATTTGATGTGGTCTGCCTGGCAGACCAGGCAGGCGAGGTGGGGCATATGCCTTCTTTCAGGAAGAACCTGAATTTGTCTTTTGAATCGGCGGCAGGGGAAGCGGATGTGGTTTTGATTGATGCCTGCCTGGACAGGGATGGCGGGTTTCCGCTGGCAGCCATGGAGGAAAATGCGCAGGTGCTTTTGGTGGAAGATACGGAGAAATCCATCAAGGAAGCCTATATGCTGATCAAGCGGGTATCTGGCCGTTTTGGACGCATGCCGTTTGGTGTGCTAGTATCGGGAAGTGAGGAGAACCGCTCGCAGGCTATTTTCCGCAATATGGCACAGGCTGCCGCGCATTATCTGGGCATCCAGCTGTATGACCTGGGGTATGTGCCGAAGGATGACCACATGGCGAAGGCCGCCAGCCTTGGGCGCTGTGTGGTGGATGCTTTCCCGATGGCGCTGTCGTCGTTTGCTTTCCGCCGCATTGCGGGCATGTTTTCCGATATGGGTGCTTCACGGCACGGGGTATATGAAATGGCTGGTGCATGACGCATGTACAATATACAGGGCAGATCTGATAAAACTGATAAAAATGCGCTTTTGGTTCAGCATGCGCCCCTGGTAAAGAAGCTGGCGCATATGATGCGGGCCAGGCTGCCTTCCAGCGTGGAAGTGGATGACCTGATTCAGGCCGGGATGATTGGGCTATTGGATGCCGCCAGCCGTTATGAGGAAGTGCACGGCGCCCAGTTTGAGACCTATGCGATGCAGCGTATCCGGGGCGCTATGCTGGACGAGCTTCGCAGCAATGACTGGATGCCGCGCGGGATGCGCCAGAATATGCGCAAGATTGAAGATGCCATCCATACGCTTCAGCAGCGTCTGGGGCGTCCGCCCAATGAATCCGAAGTGGCCAAAGAGCTGAATCTTTCGGTGAAGGCTTACCAGGAGCTTTTGTCTGACGGGGCCGGGCACCAGCTGATTTATTACGAGGATTTTTTTGACGCTGAATCCAGCGAGCATTTCCTTGACCGGCATACGACTGAAACAGCAGAAGATCCGTTGCAGACGCTGATGGACAGCGGTTTCCGGCAGGCGGTGATTGAGGCTATCGACGCTTTGCCCGAGAGGGAAAAACTCCTGATGGGCCTGTATTACGAGCAGGAGATGAACCTCAAGGAAATAGGGGCTGTCATGGGCGTGACGGAATCCCGCGTCAGCCAGCTGCACAGCCAGGCGATTGCACGGATGCGTGCCAGGTTAAAGGAAATGAAGTGGACTGGGGAAGCATAGCCGGCCTGATTCTTGGCATTGGCGGCATTGCCGCAGGCCAGGTCATGGAGGGCGGCCATATTGCTTCGCTTTTGCAGCCGGCAGCCTTTGTCATTGTGTTTGTCGGCACAGTGGGGGCGGTGGTTCTGCAATCCGGTTTTTCTGTATTCTGGCGTGGTTTCAAGCGCGGCAGGTTGGTATTTTTTCCCGGGGAAGATGATTATCCGCAGATGCAGGCGGATATCGGCCGCTGGAGCATGATGGTGTGGCGCGAGGGGCCGCTGGTGCTGGAAGGCCAGGTGAACCAGACGGCTCATCCTTTTATGCGCGCAGGGTTGCGCTATGTATCGGACAATATTGAGCCTGCAAAGCTGAGAAGCCTGCTTGAGACGGAAATCCAGGTATTTGAGGAAAGCGAGCGGCGTTTGATTCGTATCTGGGAAGCCGCAGGCGGCTATTCGCCGACTATCGGGATTCTGGGCGCGGTGCTTGGCCTGATTCATGTGATGGAAAACCTTTCTGATCCCGCCAGGCTGGGCAGCGGTATTGCCATTGCCTTTGTGGCAACTATTTATGGCGTAGGGCTGGCAAACCTGGTTTTTTTGCCTATCGGCAACCGGCTGAAAGCCTGGCTGGCACGTGAAGTGGCCAAGCGGGAAATGTTGCTGGAGGCTTTCCACGGCATCCTGACAGGCGAGAATCCCCGCGTGATTACAGAACGGATGGCGCTTTTGCTTTCCGGGAGATAAATCCATCCTGCCCAAACAGGATTGGGAGGGTTTCGGCACAAGGCAAGGAAGACGCGGTGGCACGGAAGAAACGGGAAGAAGAACGCGATAACCATGAAAGGTGGCTGGTTTCCTATGCCGACTTTATTACCCTGCTTTTTGCGTTTTTTGTGGTGATGTATGCCGTTTCTACTGTCAACGGGCAAAAGTACCGAGAAATGGCGATGGCTGTCGGCGCGGCTTTCGGCCTGAAGAATTTGCCGGTTGCCGCGATGGATGGCGGCCAGGCAGTTTCTATTGCGCCGCCGGTTATCATGCGTGCGCCGCGCAAGGGTAATCAGGCGGAAATCCGCAAAGAGCGCGAAAAGATGAAGGCCATCGGGCGCGACCTGATGCGGATTCTTTCCCCTTTTATCAATGAGGGAAAAATCAAGGTCGTACAGAATGCACGGGGTGTCAGCGTTGAGATTAACGCCAGCGTGCTTTTTGCGCCGGCAGAGGCGCGGTTGTCCCGCCAGTCTGAAGAAGTGCTGCGTGCGGTTGCGGGGGTGCTGAAAGCCGAACCCAATGCGATTCAGGTGGAAGGGTTTACGGATGATTTGCCGATTCGCTCGGTGCAATATCCTTCCAACTGGGAGCTTTCTTCCGCACGGGCAAGCAGTGTGGTTCGCCTTTTTGTGGAAGAAGGCGTGGCGGGGGAACGGATGGTGGCAATAGGGCGCAGCGCCAATGACCCGATTGCGGATAACGCCACGCCGGAAGGGCGTGCCCGCAACCGGCGTGTTTCGCTGACGGTGCTTTCCGCTATTCCCGAAACGGTGACGGAAATACCGGTTTCCCTTCCTGAAGAGGCGGCTTCATCCGGTTCTGTGCCTGTTACTCCCTGATGAAGCCGGGCTTTGCGCATTAAGCTGCGCGTTTTGGTTTTTATCCATCGTCTGACCAGGTCTCTTTTGTTTTACAGGCAGGTAACCCGGCCTGGGAGCGGTGATGCTTTGGTTCTCTGGCAGTTTATGGCTGTTGTGTGCTGCCTGGTACGAGGTTATCCAATCTGTATATTTTGTGCGGTTCATTCTGGCCTGTCTCTGCAAAGGCAGGGGTTGCCAAAGTTTGGTGGTTGGAAAACAGGGACAGTGTTTGGCACGGTTTTGCCTGGACAGTCCGCGGGATTTGTTGGGCTTCCCGGCATTATTCTGCC
>JAMPER010000009.1 GCA_023664945.1 Alistipes senegalensis
TATTCCTGTCTCACTGGTCGCCCCGTCAGCCTGATTCCCTGACGGGGCTTTTTTTCTTTGGGGGGACTGGGAATGGTTTGGCAAACCTGCATGGTGAAAAAACATGCTATGCTGAAAAACAGCAGGAGATGATTTGCGCTGTGTTTCAATATTGATTATCGGAAATGAATATTGCCCCGAATTGCTTTTCCAGGTTTCCTGTTTTGCCGCCGGCTGCTTTTGCCATCATAATGGGCACTGGTGCATTGGCATGTGCAACATTTATTCAAAGTGATATATGCCCGTTTCTTGTTATTCCGGCAGGATATCTTCACTGGTTTAATATTGTTTTGTTTGCCTGCCTTATGCCCTACGCGTTTTTAACGTGGCTAGGAAGGGGAAAGGAGGTCTATGAATTAAACCGTCTTCCGGCCAAAATGGCTTTTTTTTCCACAACCGGAATCGCCTTGCTTGTCTTGGCAAACCAATGCCTGGTTTTTGGACTGGGTGTTATTCCGGCTGCCGTTTTTTGGGTTGCCGGAAGCGGGATTACGATAGCGCTTAATTTTACTATTGTTTTCAAGGTGTTTCTTGAAAGGCAGGAATTACAGGGGTTGTCTCCGGTTTTTTTTATTCCGGTAGTTGGCCTGGTGGTCATTCCGGTTGCAGGAAGCAGTTTGAGTGCCCAGTTTACAGGGCCGTGGAATGCCGTATGGCAGCTTGTTTGTGTTTTTGGGCTGGGTGCCGGTTTGCTGCTTTATTCTGCACTGTTTGCCTTGATGCTCCAGAAGCATCTTTTACTGGAACCTGAACCTGATTATCTGACGCCAACCTTATGGATTCATCTTGCCCCCTTAAGTTGGGGCGCAATAAGTATGTTGTCTCTGGGGCGGTTGGTTGGCGGGGCAAAAGTTGGCGCAACGCTGGAATTTTTCGCATTGCTGGCGTGGGGCGCAGCTGCCTGGTGGGTTATTATGGCTTTGCTTCTGACTATACGTGCCCTGATCCATAAGGGTTTAACTTTTAGTATGGCCTGGTGGAGTTTTATTTTTCCTTTGGGTTCTTTTGCCATATTGACCAGGTTGCTTGCGTTTACCTTTTCAGGTGCAATTTCGTTTGCAGTCTGGATATTGATGACAGTGATTTGGCTTTATGCTGCAGTCCGCACGACAGGTCTTCTTGCAGGGACAATCCGCGCACGGTGGCATGGCAAATGAATCCGCTCCTGTTTTCTGCTTGCCGCAGACATTTCAGCAATTTCAGCACAGGGGCAAGGTGACGGCAGGAATCGTTTAAATTATTTCCTGTGTATCGTATTTCTTTAATAATCCGGTGAGGTTTCCTGAAGAGAAAGGTTCGGCCAGTGTGCTTTCAGGGGATATGTCTCCGGATAGTTTTTATTCTCTTTTTTCCTGAGTTTTGCTTATCTTTTTTGTTGCCAGTTATTTCTTAATGCGCAGTAAATGGCGCTTAAAATGATACCTTCCGGACTTTTTTCTGTGCTGCTGATAAGACAGTGAAGCCCGGGCATAAGCCACACGGCTTTGATGCTTTTTAGGTTGCCTGTTTCGCCAAAGGGGCAGGTTTTTTGCCGTGGATGGCTCCGGATAACCAGTTCATCCATTGCTTCGTTTCCCAGGGGCAGGCATCCGCAGTAACAGAGGGCGCCATTTTCCTTTTCGTCCCCCAGAATCAGACGGGCCATTTTTTTACCTTCTGTCTCGTATCCGCAGATTTGGTATTCTTCTGTTCTCATGATAAAAACAGGATGGGAAACACTCCGCCGGATGCCGGGTTGTTTCCCTTTGTCTTTTTGGAAGGCACTGGTTTCATCTTCTTTTTTCAGGCAGGGGCAGCGATGCCTGGGAGAGGGATGGACAATGGGCGGGCGGATGGGAACAGGTTGGCGGTGATGTTCCGGAACAGGTGCGCGTTGTCTTGCAGGGTTGGGGTTGCGCCGGATGGGAATGGGTTGTACCAGTGTATGACAGCCGGTTTGGTTGTTGTGTTTTAGGGAAAAGATGCCGGGAAAGGAATCCGGGTAAAGTTGTATCTGGGTTTTCATGGTTGTTTTACAGGATATGGGGGGATGCGGATTAGTGCCTGACAGTGAAAAAAGATTCCGGGAATAACGCGATGGGTTGCGCGCAATCAATGGAAAAGAACCGGAAAGAAGTAGCTGGTGCAGCTGTGCGGCATGGTTGGGCAGGTTTGTATTTTGTTTTGAAACGGTCATATACTGTTTGCTGTTTTGATGATGTTTTCCCGGAAGGTCTTTTCATGAATCCCCATATCCTTTTCTGGATTCCTGCTGCATTGCGGCTCGCGCTGACCTGGGTTGGCGCAGGTGTGCTCTGGTATTATTTCGGGCCGGTTATTGGCCTTTTGGCCGGTTTTGGCGTGATGACGGTTCTGGTTGTTGTGCAGCTGTATTTTCTTTGCCGCCTGGATATCTGGCTGGATGACCCGAAGCATGCCGAAGCGCCCGAGGGGTGGGGCGCGTGGGCGGCGGTTTATGAGCGGTTGACGCAGCTGCACCATGATGAGGAAAAGAGCCGGGATGAACTGACAGAATGGCTGGTGCGGTTCAGGCAGGCTATGTCGCTGCTTCCGGTAGGGGTGGTGATTGCCGATGATGTGTTGTTTCTGGAGTGGTGCAACCCGATGGCAGAAAAGCATCTGGGCCTGTCTGACAAGGAAGACAAGGGAATGCGCATTACCAACCTGGTGCATGACCGCGCATTTATGGATTACCTGATACTGGGCCGTTATGAACGACCGTTACAGATGACGTTAAATGACAGGAAGCTGGTGCTTCAGGTGATTCCGTTTGAGAACCGCCGCCAGATTTTTATTACATACGATATGACGGAACAGGAAAGTATTGCGAAGATGCGGCGGGATTTTGTCGCGAATGCCTCGCATGAGCTGCGGACGCCGTTGACGGTGATAAACGGGTTTTTGGAGGTGGCAGAGGCGCAGCCGGATATGGACAGGGAGACGCGTCTGGCCCATTTGCAGCTGATGCGCGAGCAGGGAATACAGATGCAGCGGCTGGTGGACAGTATGTTGCAGCTGACGCACCTGGAATCACCGGACAACCCGGTAGCACACGAGCCGGTGAAGATGCGGGAAATGGTGAAGGGGATTTATGATGAAGCCAATGCCGTTTCAAATGGCCGCCACCATATTGTGCTGGAAAGCGGGAATGGTCCGGAAACCATGTTTGGCAGTGAGGATGAAATCCGGGCAGCATTCTGGAATCTGGTACGCAATGCTGTACGCTATACGCCGCCGGGAGGAAGTATTCGTATCAGGTGGGAAAGCACAGATGATGGCCCGCGTTTTACGGTAACGGATACGGGGATTGGCATTGCTGCGGAACATATTCCGCGGTTGACGCAACGGTTTTACTGGGTGGACAAAAACCGCAGCAGGAAGGAACGGGGATCCGGCCTGGGCCTGGCGATTGTGCGCCATGCGCTGCTCAGGCACCATGCGGAATTGCAGATTACCTCGGAAGTGGGAAGAGGCAGTACTTTTGCAGCGCAATTTCCCAACAGCGCGCTGGTATCCTGACTGAAAAAGTGCGGTTGGCCCGGCTTTTCGGGAAGGGGAAAGCGCTTTTTCCCGGCAAGGGGAGTGTTGGGGACAAGCGGCTGATGAGGGTATCAAGCAGGCGGTTTGAGTTCAAGCTGTACGGGACAGTGGTCGCTGCCGGCAATGTCTGGCAGGATGCCAGCGGCGGCAACAGCCGGCATGAGCCGGTTTGAGACAAGGAAGTAGTCGATACGCCATCCGACATTGTTGGCGCGCGCGTTGCTGCGGAAGCTCCACCAGGTGTAGGCATCCCTGGCATCGGGATGCAGGGTGCGGAAGGTATCGGTAAAGCCTGCGTTGAGAAGGCGGGTCATTTGTTCCCGTTCTTCATCGGTAAAGCCCGGATTTTTCCGGTTGGTCTGGGGATTTTTGAGGTCGATTTCCTGGTGAGCGACGTTCAGGTCGCCGCAGAGGATGACTGGCCGTGACTGATCCAGTGTTGCCAGATAGCTGCGAAAGGCAGTTTCCCATTTCATTCGGTAATCCAGCCGGACTAGGCCCTGCCGGGAATTGGGCGTATAGACGTTGACCAGATAGAAGGTATCAAATTCGAGGGTGATGACGCGGCCTTCGTTGTCATGTTCTTCGATACCGATGCCACAGGTGGCGGAAAGCGGTTCATGCCGGGTGAAGACAGCGGTGCCGGAATATCCTTTTTTGACGGCACTGTTCCAGTATTGGCGGTATCCGGGCAGGTTGATTTCGGCCTGGCCGGGCTGCATTTTGGTTTCCTGTATGCAAAGGATATCCGGGTCAAGCCGGTGGGCAATATCAAGAAAGCCTTTGCCGAGTGCGGCGCGCAGCCCGTTGACGTTCCATGAGATGAGTTTTAGTGCGGCTGGCATGGTCATGGCGGAGTTCCTTTGGTTTGCCGGTATCAGTACGGATAATGCGCCAAGCTTACCAGTTTTTTCCTGTACAGGTGGATGTTGCCGGCGGTTTGCAGGGAAAATAGGAGGGGTTTTTACAGGGGGTGCTGCCGGTGTTTGGGCCAATGCCGATGGTCCAGGATGTGATGGCTGGCTGTGTGTAACAGGCAGTTTTCCAGGAAAACGAAGGGAGGAAGGACAATTAACTGATTTTTTGTACAGTATGTTTGGGATGCCCTATAATAGGGGATGGGAGATTTTTCCCTGATGTTTCTGCTGGGGTTTTTTCTTGACCGAGATACCTGATTCCGTACTGAACGCTGATGATGCCACTGCTTTGCCGTCTGGCGTGCATGATGCGGCGGTAGCCCGTTTTTTTGACCCGTCCGGGCCATTTGCCTGGGTGGTTGACGGTTACCGTATGCGCCCGCTTCAGGTGGAGATGTCGCAAGCGATTGCCGATGCGATAGAGCGGCGCGAAACGCTGGTGGCCGAAGCCGGTACCGGTACGGGCAAGACGTTTGCCTATCTGGTTCCGGCGCTGCTTTGGGGCGGCAAGGTGATTATTTCAACAGGGACCAAGCATCTTCAGGATCAGCTTTTTTTAAAGGATATGCCGGTCGTGCGGCAGGCATTGCATGCGCCGGTGACGGTAACGCTTTTAAAAGGCCGGGCCAATTATGTATGCCGTTTGCGCCTGGAGCGAACGCTGGAGCAGGGCCGCCTGCCTTCGCGTGTGGATGCGGGTTATTTGCGTTCGATTGCCCGTTTTGCCCGGGTGACCCAGACTGGCGACAAGGCGGAGTTGGCCGAGGTGCCGGAAAACGCCATGATTTGGCATATGGTGACTTCGACCCGGGATAATTGCCTGGGAGCCGAGTGTGCCCATTATGGGGACTGTTTTGTGGTAAAGGCGCGCCAGCAGGCGCAGCAGGCGGATGTGGTGGTGGTAAACCACCATCTTTTTTTTGCGGATATTGCCCTGAAGGATTCGGGGGTGGCCGAGTTGCTGCCAACGGCCAATACGGTGATTTTTGACGAGGCGCACCAGCTGCCCGAGACGGCAACGCTGTTTTTTGGGGAAACGGTTTCCACTTCGCATGTATTTGACTTGTGCCGGGATACGCTGGCGGAAGGATTGGCTCATGCGCGGGAAGCGACGGACTGGGGGCGGCTGGTATCCGGTGTGGAGAAGGCTGCGAGGGATTTGCGGCTGGTTTTCAGGGAAGATTATCTGAAGCTGGCTGTGGGCCAGATAGAGGAGACTCACCCCTTGTTTGCGCGGGTGGCGGAGATGGCAGAGGGGCTTGGCCGGCTGGAGGAGGCGCTGGCAACACAGGCTGAGCGGACCGAGATGCTGGCATTGTGCCATAGCCGGGCGGCGGATTTGGCAGGCCGCTTTGGCGAGTGGGAAAAGGAGGCAAAGGGCGAAGCGGATATGGCGCATGTGCTGTGGGCGGAGGCATCGGGAAATATGTTGCTGCTGCACAAGACGCCATTGTCGGTGGCATCCATTTTTACCCGGCAGCGTGAGGAAGGACCGCCGCGCGCCTGGATTTTTACTTCGGCAACGCTGGCGATCCGCGGCAATTTTCACTATTTTGCATCCCGGCTTGGCCTGGAATCTGCCCGCTCGCAGAGCTGGGCCAGCCCTTTTGATTATGCCAGGCAGGGGTTGTTGTATGTGCCGGAAGGGCTGCCGTTGCCGAATGCGCCGTTGTTTCCGGATGCGGTGGCAGAGGCGGTGTTGCCGTTGATTGAGGCATCCGGCGGCCGGGCGTTTGTGTTGTGCACAACGCTTAGGGCGGTGGACCGGATTGCCGCGCACTTTAAGGAGGCGTTTGCCTTGCGCGGCTGGTCTTTTCCGCTTTTTGTGCAGGGCGATTCCAGCCGGACGGAGCTGCTGGCACGTTTTCGCGAGGCAGGAAACGGGGTGCTGGTGGGCAGCCAGAGTTTTTGGGAAGGGGTGGATGTGCGCGGCGATGCGCTGTCTTTGGTCGCGGTGGACAAGCTGCCTTTTGCACCGCCGGATGATCCGGTGCTGGCAGCACGGATTGCCGTGCTGGAAAAGGAAGGGGGGAACGGTTTTATGGATTGCCAGCTGCCGGGGGCTATCATGAATTTAAGGCAGGGAGCGGGCAGGCTGATTCGGGATGAGCGAGATCGGGGTGTGCTGATGATTTGTGATGGGCGGCTGGTTTCCAGGCAGTATGGGCGGCGTGTCTGGCAGAGCCTGCCGCCATTTTCCCGTACACGGAGCCTTGGGCAGGCGCTGGCATTTCTGGCAAACAGAGAAGAAGAGGAAGCGTGATAAAGGGCTGAAACGGAGCGGCGCTTTCAGGCAGGGCAGGATACGCAGGCAACTTTGTGTATGCGCTCTTTTGACTTGTGGCAAAAAAGGAGAGTGGCTCGGGAGTTTTCCCTTGCTTTGGCAGTCCCACGGAAAGCCTGTTTTCACGGACTGTCGGTATGTATGAGTCGTCAAGGGAAAAAAGCCTGAAACGGCAGGGAATGGGAGGCTGGCTGGCTTTTCTTGCGGCCAATCTTCTGGTGCTGTGGCCGTTGGGCGGGCTGGTTACGATTTATATCGGACTGGCCAAAATTGAGACGGTGTTTGGTGTGGCCGGTTTGCCTGCCTGGGAGGATTACAAGGCGATTACCTGGCTGTTTTTTCTTGCCAGCGCGTCAATTTCCATACTGACGGGATACCTCCTTTGCCGGGTACGGGAAAAGGTGTCTGTGCAGGCGGCGGTGTACGGGATATGGCTGGCTGGTCCGATACTGAATCTGGCATCGCTGCTTGCCGGCAAGCTGGTTTTACGTGTTGGGTGCGCCGGAGGAAGTTTTTGGCAGGGGGTTGGCAGCGTGGCTTTTTCTGTTTTGATAGCTTCTTTGTGGACGGGTTATTTGCGGTGTTCGGTGCGTGTCAAGAATACCTATAATTTGCCCTGGTATCCCTGATTTTTGTTATGTGAGTTTCGGGCAGGATATCAATCATCGCCGTATTCTTCGTAGTCGTCCCGCGGAATGTAGCCGCGGGAGAATCCTTCATCATCAAAACGGCCTGCGCCGTAACGGCTATCTTCATAATCTTCTTCATCGCCGTATTCGTATCCGCCGGCGTTTTCGTCTTCGTCATTGTCATGGAGGTCTGCCCGGTTGCGCAGGTAAACGAGGTCTTCTTCGTCTTCGAAGATATCTTCGCCTTCAAGCAGGTAGGCGCGTGCGAGAAAATCGACGGCGCGCTCTTCATCGCCAATCTGGCGGTATATTTGTCCAAGCCGGTAAACGATGAAGGGGTTGGCGTTTTCCGGCCCGGATGCTGTGTAGGATTCATAGAAATGATCCAGCCCATCGTCAAGACGGTCCATGTGAAAGCAGGCGTCTCCCATGGCTGCCTTGAGCCAGGCATAGGCTTCCCAGTTTTCACGAGGTTCAGGCAGAGCGGCCAGCGCCTGGTTATACAGTTCAACGGCTTCTTCATAGCGGCCCTGTTCCATGGCTTCTCCGCCCTGGTCGCTTAGGGCTTCTATTTGTTCCTGGAGGTCTTCCGGCAGTTCTGCTGCGTATTCCATGCGGTTTCCTTTTCGGTTTTTTTGTTCAGGGCTCAGGTGCTGTCATGACGGGAAGAAGGATTTCCAGGCCATAGGCGGCAGAGTAGAAGGGATCTGCTGTTGTTTCCCGGACAGCAGTTTTGGCCTGTTGTTTCCAGTTATCGGCTTTTTCGGTATTGGTTTCCTGTCCGAGCAGGCCATGTTCAAGGATTTCGGCCATTTGTTCCATGGCAGGCGGATAGTTGTTTTGAGCGCTTTGCTGGTACCAGTGCCAGGCCAGGGCGGGGTTTTCGGAAACGCCCAGGCCATGATGATACATGCGTGCAAGGTTAAAGGCTGCTGCCGGACTGCCCATCAGCGCGCCGGTTTTATCCAGTTCGAAGGCAGCGGGCAAATCCTGCGGGGCTCCCCAGCCGCGAAAAGTAAACCAGGCAAGGTTAAGCAGGCAGCATTCGTTGTAGGAGCCGCTCCCTTTCTGATACCAGCTTCGGGCTGTGGCGAAGCTGACAGGGACGCCGTAACCGTAGCGATAAAGGTGGCCGAGGTTGCACATGGAGCCGGTATCGCCTGCGGCAGCAGCTTTCTCATACCAGTTTTTTGCGGCCTGGTCATTTTTTTCCACACCTAATCCAAGGATATGCAGGTTGCCAAGGTTGTGCATGGCGCCGGTATGACCCAGATCTGCCGCGGCCTGATACCATTCGGCGGCAACACGATAATTTTTTGAAACGCCGATTCCTTTTGCATAAAGAACGCCCAGGCCGAACATGGCGGCAGCATCATGCTTGCGTGCGGCTGCTATGTAGCAGGCATGGGCTTTTTTTTCATCTTTTTCCACGCCTTGCCCAAGCGCATATTGGGTGCAAACGCCAGCGTCCTGTGCCGGGGTGTCAGTTGCCTGTGCCGGGGCAGCAAGGCCAAGGCCTGCGGCAAGCAGGATGGCAAGAAGCGGTGTGAACCGGGAGGAAAAGGGCAGGCTGATTGGCATGAAAGTTCCTGTGTCGTCCTGGAATGGATGAATGATACAACAAGAATGCGGTTTTTTTCTGTTCTGACCTGGCTAGGCAATATAGACCTTATATGATTTATTGCGTGTTAATAAGTCAAAAACGGTCTATTATTGTGGTATTATCGTTTCAGTAAAACAGATGCCGAATAAAATAATGTTAGATGATGTTTTGTTTGTTGTGGGGCTCATGCATGAATTTTTCTTTAGGCTGTGAAAAATCAGTTTGTGAAGTGGAAAAATACCGGAAGGTTCGAGTTTGGCTACGGTGGTTTGCAGGAGGTTCTTTTTTGTTTTGACAGACCATTCATGAAAATTTTTTGGGTGGCTTTGTGGATAGAGATAGGCAAATATGGTCTGTTTTTGCTGTAACAGGGTAAACTATTGCAGGAAAATGGCTTGATGCCATGAAGGAAGATGGGCCGGAAGAATAGTTGTTTTTCGGGAAAGAGGTGGCAATGTGATTCGGTTATACGGGGATCCGCCTTTCAGGGTTGCCGTCATTCATGGCGGGCCGGGGGCACCGGGTTTTCTTTCAGGGGTAGCCAGGCATTTGTCATCATTGGCAGGGGTTGTTGAACCATTGCAATCAAAACAGGGTGTGGCTGCCTTGATTGAGGAGTTGCATGACCAGATTGGCCGGAGTTGTACCAGGCCGGTTGTACTGGTGGGACATGCCTGGGGCGCATGGTTGTCTCTGTTGTATGCTGCCGCTTATCCCCAGGATGTCCGGCAGGCAGTGCTGGTAGGATGCGCGCCACTGGATGCAGGATATGCTTTTCGCATCCATGATTGCCGCCGCGCCAGAATGAGCAGGGAGGAATGGATGCTGTTTAACAGGTTGGTTTTTCGCCTGGAACGGGCGCGACGAGAACAGGGCAGCTGGCTGATACAGCAGATTGATGCATTGCTGGAAAAGACGGATTACTATGAGCTGTGCATGGGAAAGGGGGAGCAGCAGGTGCGTTTGCCGTTTAATCCGGAGGGGTACCTGAGAATCTGGCAGGAGGCAGAGGCGATGTGCGAGAGCGGGGAGTTGTTAAGGCGTATTAGGCATATACGTTGTGCGCTGCATGTTATTCATGGTGAATATGATCCCCGTCCGGCAGAAGGCATAACGCTGCCTTTGCAGGCAAATTGCATTCCATTCAGGCATTATCTGCTGCCGCAGTGCGGGCATGTGCCTTTTCGGGAAAAGTATGGGGCGGCCCCGTTTTATGCCATTTTAAGGGAGATTATCCAGGACAGTTTCTGCTAGTTTCCGGTGTATGGCAGTTTTTTGGCTGTCAGTGGCGTGTGCCGGGCTGGTGTTGTTGTGCCAGGAGATTTATTTGCTGGCGGATTTTGAGGTGGTAGAGGGCCGGCGGATCGCTGACGGGGATTTTCCCGGCGTGAAGATGGGAGATAAGCCGTTTGATGCTGTTGATTTCAGCGGCATTGTCCAGAAAGGGGGAACGGATAAAAGCGCGGATAAGGTGGTCTGCCTGGCAGCGGCTGTTTTCATAAATCGGCAGGCGGCGAGGGGCGAAAGACAGGGCAAATCCGGTCAGGGCGGCCAGCGGGTGAAAACGGGTGGGCCGGTTTTTTTTCCACCAGGGCGCATTGGGCCGTTCCCATGAAGCGGGTTTGCTGCCATAGGGGGTATTTGCCGCCAGGGGCGGGTAGTTCCGGAGATAGTCGATAATACCGGTGACAACGGGGTGCAACGCCAGGGGATGGTTGCGGCCGGTGATGCCGATCTGGAGGATGATTTCGGTTGCCGCGCAGGTTGCAGAGGCGGTGGATTGTGCCTGATTGCCGGGATGAAAACTGCCGAATCCGCCGTCCTGGTTTTGCCGGGTTGACAGTCCATCCAGGATGCCGGCAGCAGACTGGTCATCCAGTGGCGTATCGGGCGATAAGGAGAGCGGCAGGGGCGGGCACATGGGAAGGCGGCAGGAAATGGCAGGAAGCGGGCGGGCGCGCGGAATCATGGCGTGTAACGGAAAATGAAAGTGACAGGGATTGGGACAGGCAGCCTGCCTGTGAGTTCAGCCTGTGCCAGTGGTGATTGCGGCGGCGCAAAGGGGGAAAGCCAAAAGGGCTTTCCCCGGGAAAAGGATGGTTTTATGGACGGTTGGGCGGGACATCGCGCCGGGGTTTGCCGATGTAAAGCTGGCGGGGGCGGCCGATGCGTTGTTCCGGGTCGGAGATCATTTCTTTCCACTGGGCAATCCAGCCAACGGTGCGTGCCAGGGAGAATATGCCGGTAAAGAGGTTGGAGGGGATGCCAAGTGCGGATTGGACGATACCGGAATAGAAGTCCACGTTGGGGTAGAGCCTGCGGGAGACAAAGTAGTCGTCTTCCAGGGCGACACGTTCAATTTCAAGTGCAATCTTAAAGAGCGGATCGTTATGCAGGCCCAGCTCGTTGAGTACTTCGTGGCAGGTTTCGCGCATCAGGGTAGCGCGCGGATCGATGTTTTTGTAAACGCGGTGGCCAAATCCCATCAGGCGGGAATGGTTGGCCGGGTCTTTGACGCTTTTGACGAATTCACCTACTTTTTCGACGGAGCCGATCTGACGGATCATGGTCAGCGCGGCTTCATTTGCCCCGCCATGCGCCGGTCCCCACAGACAGGCAATGCCGGCGGAGATGCAGGCAAAGGGGTTTGCGCCGCTGGAACCAGCCAGGCGAACGGTGGTGGTAGAGGCGTTTTGCTCATGGTCTGCATGCAGGATGAGAATACGGTCAAGCGCGCGTACCAGCACATCGTTGATGCGGTATTCCTCGGCCGGGGTGGCAAACATCATGCGCATGAAATTGGCGGTGTAGTACAGGTCTTTGCGCGGATAGATGAAGGGTTGGCCGATGGAATATTTGTAACACATGGCAACCAGTGTCGGCATGTGGGCCAGGAGGCGCTGCGCCGCCATTTCACGATGGGCCGGGTCGGTGATGTCAAGCGAATCGTGGTAGAACGAGGAGAGCGCGCCGACGGTTGCAACGAGAATGGACATGGGGTGGGAGTCGCGCCTGAAACCACGGAAGAAGAACTGCATTTGCTCGTGTACCATCGCGTGGTCTGCCACGTTTTTGGTAAAGACGGCTTTTTCCTCTTTGGTGGGCAGTTCGCCTTTCAGGAGGAGGTAGCAGGTGTCCATGTAATCGCAGGAAACGGCCAGCTGCTCGATAGGATAGCCGCGGTAAAGCAGTTCACCCTTTTCACCATCGATGTACGAGATAGCGGACTGGCAGGACGCAGTTGCCATGAAGCCGGGATCGTAGGAGAGTTTGCCTGATTTGCTGTAAAGTGCGCGCATGTCGATGGCGTCCGGTCCCATGGAGCCTTTGTAAACCGGCAGGTCAACAGCAGGGGAGGAGTTGCTGAAATCCAGTCTGGCGGTGGCAATCTTGTTGTTCATTCGTTTTTGTCCGGGTAGGTTTCGTCAAAAAGGGTCATGCCGGTTCTCCGGCACCTGCGGTGTTTTTTCCGGGTCTGCCGGGTGTTTTGTCGCCTGCCAGGCTATTGCCTGCGGCGGGCGAAAATACCGGCTTGTTTACCCGTTCGGAAACGGGCGTGCGGGAAGGTTATGCCGTAGCCGGCCTGCCCGGCTTATGCCGGTACAGGGAAAGTATTGCAGGAAGCTAAAGAGTGTAACAGGATATTACAATGTGTCAACTACAGGTGAAGAGACCTTATAATGCCTGCATGTCCTTTATGTATGTGGGCTATATTTCTCATCTCTCCAGAAACGCGCCTTTGCCAGGGCGCGTTTTTTTTGCATCCTTCCGGCCTAGACGGCGATCGGGGCAGGAATGGCAGGATGGGGGTCGTAGCCGGTAATGAGAAAATCATTGTAGGTATAGTCCAGGATACTGTCCGGTTTGCGTGCAAAAGCCAGTTCAGGCAGAGGCCGCGGCTGGCGGGCAAGCTGGGTGTGAACTTGGTCAAGGTGGTTGCGGTAGATGTGCAGGTCGCCGACGGCGTGGATGATTTCACCGGGTTGCAGACCAGTCTGGTGGGCAACCATATGGGTAAGAAAGGCCAGGCTGGCGATGTTGTAGGGAACGCCCAGGAAGATGTCGCCGGAGCGTTGGGTCATCATGGTGCAAAGCCGCCCGTTGGCTACCCAGAACTGGTACATGACGTGGCAGGGCGCCAGTGCCATTTTTCCTTCTCTGACATTTTGCTGCGGGCTTTTTGATTCATCCGGCAAGAGGGCGACGTTCCATGCGTTGATGATATGGCGCCGGCTGTCGGGATTGTGCCGGATGCTGTGTATAACGGCTTCAACCTGGTCGTGGATTTTGCCATCGCTTCCCTGCCAGTTTCGCCATTGTGCGCCATAGATGGGCCCCAGTTCACCGTCGGGCGTGGCCCATTCATCCCAGATGGTTACGCCGTTTTCGTTAAGATAGCGGATATTGGTGTCGCCTCGCAAAAACCAGAGCAGCTCGTGGATGATGGAACGCACATGTAGGCGTTTGGTTGTCAGAAGCGGCAGGCCCAGGGAGAGGTCGTGACGGTACAGACGGCCGAATACGGAAAGGGTGCCTGTCCCGGTGCGGTCATTTTTGAGAACGCCGTTTTCGAGGATGTCTTTCAGGAGGGCAAGGTATTGCTGTTCCATGGTGGGCTGCCGGATTGAGTGGAAATACGGGAAATATCCGGACAAGGCCGGGTGGTGATACTATAATGGACGCCATGCTTTTTTACCAGAGGCGCCCGCCGTTGTACCGGCGGGCTGCGGTGTCAGGCACTGACGATAGGGATGTAGAGTTTCATCTGGCCTTCTTTCAGGCCGTGGTCAGGATAAACTTCATAGCAGGGGGTATCTCCTATTCCGATGCTTTCTTCCTGTTCGGGCAGCCATTTGCGGTACAGGTAGTCGTAAAGGCTGTATAAGGCTTCGCGCGAAGGCAGGGTGCATTCAGCATATAGTCCTGCCGGGATGACGATTTCCTCAAATCTGCCGGGCAGCGCACTATCCCGGTTCCGGCGGCAGGCCAGGCAGTAGTCGAAGCTGCATGTTCCGGCATCGGTTACCCATGAGACGCCGTAAGCGGCAGTATCCTGTTTTCCGGAAATGAAACGGCTGATTTGCGGCAGGGCGTTATCCCGGAGTTTTTCGATATCTTCCCGAGCGGTTTCCATGCTGGTGCGAATCCGGATACCGGCAAGCCGGACAGCAGGACGCGGCACGATGCGTGGCGAGAAGCCTGGAGGCAGTGTAGCTGAAGACATGGTGTTCTCCTTTCGCGGGCGGCTTCCCTGGCGGGTTACCGCCATGTTACCCCGTGCCCTTATGGGACACTGTTCCTGAAAGGCTGCGCCATGTTGTACGGGGGATGTTTTGTTTCCCGGAAAACCGTTCACAGGCGTTATCTGCCTTTCCCCTTCTTACTGCGCTTTTTGTAGTCAGTTCTGAGTATTTATTTCCCTGTCTACGATTTTATTGTAACCAATATGAGAAATTGTGTGTCGTTTTTATACAATACTTTTGTTCTGTTTTCTTGACAAGATATAACGGATGGGATATAAAGCCGCGCCCTGTGGAAAGGGATGGGCAGTGTTTGTTGTCCAGCCGCATTCAATGCGGACTGTTTTTTCAGGATTGACCTGTTGCCGCGCGAGTTGGCCGGAAAGGCTGACGTTGCTTTTTTAAATGGCAGGGAAGTGGGCGGCAGCTGCCTGCGGATGCCGGATTTCAGGGAGCAGCAGGCGTGTTGTTACGCGGGGTTGTCAGTTCCAGAAGCTGTGCGGCTTCTCTTAGCCCTTGCCGTGCGGCACGGGCAAACCAGTAGCGGGCTTTTTCACGATTGGGCGGGATACCGCGGCCCATTTCATAGAGCATACCAAGGCTGAACTGGGCGTTGGGGTGGCCGTGTTCGGCAGCTTTTTCGTACCATGCAAAGGCTTTGGCCGGGTCGGCCGGTCCGGATTCGCCAAATTCGTACATGGTGCCAACGGTGTACCAGGCCTGGGGGGAATCATGCTTTGCAGCAAGGAGGTACCACTGGAGGGCACCGGCCGGATTTTTGGGAACGCCCAGGCCGTTTCGGAGGGCAGCGCCGGCAGCCATACAGCTTTCAAGGTCACCTTGTTCGGCAGCTTTGACGCTCCAGTAGTAGGCTTTGGCGTAATCCCGCAGGACGATGTGTCCGGAGAAGTAGGCTTTGCCCAGGGCTGCCTGGGCGCGCATGTCTCCCTGTTCGGCTGCGCGGGTATGCCAGATGATGGCGCGGGCAGGGTCGGCCCTGACGCCAAGACCCCTGGCGTACAGGACAGCCAGCCTGTATTGGGCGGTAGCCAGGCCTTGTTCGGCAGCTTTTTCATACCATGCGGCGGCGGCGGCAAAATCCTGGATATCGCCCCGGCCTTCTTCAAAGAGGATGCCGACGCTGTATTGTGCCATCGGGTGGCCCTGTTCGGCAGCTTTCATGTACCAGGCGCCGGCACGGGTGTAGTCTTGCGGTGCACCCAGGCCTTCCTCATAGCATTTTGCCAGTGTGTACTGGGCGTACATCAGTCCCTGTTCGGCTGCTTTTTGGTACCAGGCAAAAGCGGTGCGGTCATTTTTTTCGACGCCTTCGCCGGTGGAATAGGCGATGCCAAGATGGTATTGGGATTTTGCGTCTCCCTGGTTGGCTCCCTGGAGAAAGGCCTGGGCGGCCTGCCGGTATTCGCCGTTGCGGTAATGGGCTTGCCCTTTTTCATAGGCGCTGTCTGGCGCTGCCAAAGCAGGCGGCAGGGCGGTGGCAAGCAGGATGGCGGCAAGGGCAGGCAGTTTTTGCATAGAAGCGAAAAAGCAGTGCAGGCTTCTGAACCAGGGGGAGAAATAGTACCTTATTTTGGCAGGGAATGGGCGGGGGTTTTTTGCGATGGCTGGCGGTTCAGTTATACTGGGAAAGTGGGGTAAGAAAGAAAGTGCAATGAGACATATCAGCCAGACAGAGATGGCAGCCATGCTGGGAGAGATACCGCTTTCGCGCATTATTTTCAGGCGGCATGTTCCGCAGGAAGGCGCGGTGGTGGAAATGCTGGCCAGCAATGGCGAGGAGATTATGATTTCGGAACCGGGCACTCCTGATCCGCAGGTGTTTTCCGGGCCGGATGCATTGGCATTTTTCCATGAGATTGGCCTGTTTGCGGGCAGGTATGACGAGGTGGTGCTGGATGCCAGGTTGTACCGCCCGGCTGGGTTTGGTTTTATGCAGGCCAGGCCGGAGATGACGTTTGGCGAGCTGCGGGAGCTGGGTGCCCAGGCGGATGCCGCGCAGGCTGATGAAACGCCGCTGGCAGTGCCGCCGCAAACAGAGAAGACAGAGGCTGAGGGCAGATATGCGGCCCGCGTGGTTCCGGAGGAACCACAGTACCGGTTGGGAGAACGGTACCTGACAACAACCAATTTGTTATGGCTAACGGCCATTTTGGTTACGGTGGAGTTTTTACTGACGTTTTTCCTGCCGTCTTCGCTGACAGCGCTAAAAGAGGTGCTGTATATCTGTTCGGGCTCGATGATTGTGCTGGCGGCAACATTTCTGTTTTTTGAGCATCGCAATCCGGGGCATCCTTCGCTTCGGATACGCCGTTATCTGTGGCTGTGTCTTGTGGTATTCAATATTTCGATGGTGCTGTCGTATGTGGTTTCGGGGCAGATTTTCAGCTAGGCTGATTACCGCGTACCTGTCCTGATGTTGTTTCCTTTTCCGGTTTTACCGGATGAAACGGTTTTTTTCGGGGAGATATTGCCGGCAGGCAGTATTATCCAGGCAGTTTCCCCATGCTTTTCTGCTTATGACAGTTTTTGCAGGCGAATAGTCCGGGTTGGATCGGGAAGCCCGATGCCTGCTTTTCCCAGGCGGGTGACCAGTTCGATATTAAGCGTTTGCCGGATGTCCATGTAAAGGTTGTAGTCGGCGTCAAGGATGTGATAGACGATTTCATAATCGAAGGTATAGGCTCCGATAGCGCAGAAGTGGACGCGTTCCAGCCTGGCCTGCGGCAGGTTGTGGAAGATGTCCTGGACGATATGGTTGACTTGCATAAGATATTCGGGCGGCGTGGATGAATCGATGCCCAGGGTCTGGACTACACGGCGCTCTTCCATTTTGCGGTGGTTGTGGATACGGCTGCCAAGCAGGTCGCTGTTTGCAAAAACGAGTTCTTCTCCGGTGACGGCAGCTAGCCGGGTTGTTTTCAGGCCAATGTGGCGGACGGTGCCGGTCAGATCGTCGATGGTGAGGGTATCGCCGATTTCAAAGGGTTTATCCAGCATGATGGACAGGGAGGCGAACAGATCGCCCAGTATGTTTTGTACAGCCAGCGCAACGGCAACGCCGCCGATGCCAAGGCTGGCAATCAGGGAGGTGACGTTGATGCCGAGGTTGGAGAGGATGAGGAGGGTAATGACAGACCACAGGATCAGGTACAGGGTGTAGCGGATGATGCCGTAGTTGGTGGTGACCGGGCCTTTTCGGCTGTTTTTTTCGACACGGAGCGCAATGGCGTTCCGGATAAGCCGGTTGGCCCACAGCCCACACTGGAAGAGAATGGTTGCCAGGAGCAGACGGGTAGCAAAAGTGTGAAGTTCGCTGCTTATTTCCAGTGTCTGGATGCCAAGAAGAAAGGAAAGAAGCAGCAAGGTACCGGCTGGTGTGGAGGCGGCAGTATCAACAAGGATATCGTCCCATCGGGCGGCTGTATGCCGGACAGTGCGGGCAAGGTGGCGTCTGACGAGAAAGCGCACGCCGGTCAGGATGGCGGCCAGGGTAAGGATGATGGTTGCCGTGAGTGCAAGGTGGATGGGGGTGTTGCGCTCAAGGATGGCAAGGAGCTGCTGGATCATGGCTGTTTTCCTGCAGGGAAAACCGCATCATGGCGTATGGCGGTGAGGCGGGTTTTGCGCTGTATCAGGCTATGGATTGCTCTGGTATCAGGAAGCGGGCTGCATTTCAATGCAATTTTTTCAGGATGAAGGTGGCTTTTACAGCACAAGGGGCGTGGCTGCCGCCCGGTTTATTGGTTTTTTTTGGAATGAGAAAAAAACAATCAAAAGAGAGAAATATATCTGTTTTCGTTTCACTGATTTTTTATCCTGACTGCTGCTTTGGCGACAGGTACAATGCCGCGCAACAAAAACAGGTCAGCCATTGGGCTGGCAGGTAAGAAGCGGTATCGGGGTGTGAGGTTATAATGTCCCGATAGAAAAAAAGAGGGGCGATATGGGCCGGAGATGGGGCGTTTCCCTGGTGTGGGTGCTGGTTTGGCTGATTGGGATGCCGGGATGGGCTGCTGGTAATGGCGGCGGGAAGGCGTGCGATGTGCCGCTTTCGGGTTTTGGGTATGTGTGCGCCTGCGGGAGTGCGGAAGCGATAAAGGAGGCGCTGGCTTCGGGGGCAGATCCGAATGCGGAAAAGGAGGGGATGCCGCCGCTTTCTGCTGCTGCGGCTTATAACGCTGATCCGGAAGTAACGCGGGCGCTGCTTTTGGCCGGAGCAACGGTGAACCGCCAGGCAGGGCCGGACAGGCGTACGGCCCTGCACCAGGTGCTGTTGACCAATCCCAATGCGCGAGAGGTAGCGGCGGTATTGGTGGCTGCGGGGGCGGATGTTTATGCGCTGGATCGTTTCCGGTATACGCCGATTGATTTTGCTGTGAGCGGCCGCTATCGCAATGGCGCGTTTGATGGAAATCCAAGGGAGGAGCTGATTTTGCTGTTGCTTAAGGCGGCAGCGCGTGCGCCTTTTACGATGCCTGCCGGGGATCGCCGTTCTTTCATGACGAAAAAGCTGCGCCAGTATGATATCAATATGGGGTATGGCTGGCGGGATTCGGATGTGGTGGAGGCGTTTATCCGGCTGGGTGCGGATGAGCGGGTTATGAAGGATCGCTAGTCAGCCGGCCTGTGCGGGCCGGGGAGAGGAAATAAACCCGGCCGGGGCCGGGTTTGTGGCCCAGGAAGGGGAATCAGGGCTGCTGGTTAATGGGTTTATTGGGGTTTCTGTCCAGGTTTGATGTGCTGCGGGAGCCGTAGTTGGGGCGCTCGGCAGTGCTGTAGGTGCCGTTGTTGTTTTCTTTTACTGTATCACGTTTGTTGGCTTCGCGGATTTGGTTTTCGGTTTTTGTGCGGTATTGCTGTTCTTTCATGGTGCGGGTGTCATAGTTGACCGGATCTGCCTGTGCCAGGCTGGCGACCAGAGCGGCTGTTATGAAGCTGGCCATGATGGCGGCGTTTTTTTTCATTTTTTCCTCCTTCGGAATTTGCTGTCAGGGATGCGCCATAAGGGCGTGTTGGTTGGACAGGCCGGGACGGAGTGGTTCCCGAATGGATTTGACGGATATCAGGGGAGAATGGACTACAGTTCGCCCAGGTCGTTTTTTCCGGCAAGCGGATGCGGCCGGTATCCGGGCTGCCTGGTTTGCCGCCAATGGGAAAAAACGGCACCGCCCAGCAGCAGGATCAGGCTGGCCAGGATGGCCGGATGATTGCCAAAGCGGATGTAGGGCGTGGCACCGTTTCTGCCCTGAATAGTGGTTTGAAGGGATGCTTTTTCCCAGGGGGGCAGTTCTCCCAGAACTTGGCCGTTGGCGTCAATGACGGCGGTCATGCCGGTATTGGTGGCGCGGAGCATGGGGCGTCGGGTTTCCAGTGCCCGCATACGGGAAATCTGGAGGTGCTGGGGCAGGGCCAGGCTGTCGCCAAACCAGGCGATGTTGGAGAGGTTAAGCAGGATGCCGGGTTCGGGTGCGCCGGCCTGCCGGGCGGCATGGATCTGGCGGGCGATTTCTTCGCCGAAGATATCTTCATAGCAGATGTTGGGGAGTACCCACTGGCTGTTGACGGCAAAAGGAGGCTGTATTTCCTGGCCGCGGGTGAAGTCGCCCATCGGGATATGCAGCAGGTTGGTAAACCAGCGGAATCCGGGGGGAATGAATTCGCCAAAGGGAACGAGATGCTGTTTGTTGTAGCGGTAGGCAAGGTGGTATGGGTGTGTGGATTCGGGCGAGAGGATGACCAGGCTGTTGGTGAATTGCCGCAGGTTGTCGGCAACGGGGATGCCGATAGCCAGGGCGGCGCCATTCTTGACGGCGAAGGTTTCCAGTTTGCGGTACCAGTCAATGGGGAGGGTGTGCAGGTATTGGGGGATGGCGGTCTCCGGGGTGACGATCAGGTCGGCCGGGGCAGCAGTGATCATGCCTGCGTATTGCTCAAGGGTATTGGCAAGCGCGTCGGGCGAGAATTTCATTTCCTGGGGGATGTTACCCTGGAGCAGGCGGATGGTTACCGGTTCGCCTGTCGGGGTTGTCCATGATACGAAGCGCAGGGCATAGCCGCCGAGGATGACGGCAGCGCCGGCAAAAAAGAGCAGGGTGCGATGCGGCAGCCTGCGGTTGACGAGGAGGAGGGCACAGCCGGCCAGAAAAGCGGCAAGAAGGGTGATGCCGTACAGGCCAAGAACAGGAGCAAAACCAGCCAGGGCGTTGTCGGTGTGGGCATAGCCCGGCACAGCCCAGGGAAAACCGGTAAACAGCCAGCCGCGTACCCATTCGGCCAAGGTCAGCGATGATGGCAGGATGAAGAGTGCCGCGACGGTATCGGAGGCGGTCAGGCGCAGCCGGACAACGGAAGCCAGCGCAGCAGCCGCAGCCGGCAACAGGCCCATGAAAAGGCCGAGGAGGATAACGGCAGCGGCAGCAAGCCAGGGGTTGAGTCCGCCATAGCGGTGCATGGAAAAGTAAAGCCAGTGTACGCCGGCGATCATCCAGCCTGTACCATAGGCCCAGCCGGTAAAAAATCCCTGCCGGATGGTGGTTGCGCCAAGCAGCAGGTGGAAGAAGAAGGCAAGGCTGATGATCTGGATGAGGGAAAAGCCATAGGGCGCGAGGGCAAAGACCAATAACGCGCCTGCTACCAGGGCGGCGGCAGGGCGTTTCAGGGCAGCGGCAGCATCGCGCATGGCGTTTATGTGGACAGCGCGCCGGCCTGCAGCGAGGGAGCTGCGTGTTTTTCTACCAGGAGATAGTGAAGCTGGCGGGCATCGGCCCGGAGGACAACAAAGTGCAGGCCATCTATATCGAAGACGTCACCGGTATGGGGCAGGCTGCCCAGGGTGTTGGCGATGTAGCCTCCCAGGGTATCGGCCGCGGTTTCATCAAGGCCGGCTCCAATGGCAGCGTTGAAATCGGCCAGTTCAATTAAGGCTGAAACACGCCAGGCTGGGCTATCGCCGGACTTGATGACACGGATTTCGGATTCGTCATCATCATCGTCATATTCGTCTTCGATTTCTCCAACGATTTCTTCCAGCACGTCTTCAATGGTGATGAGGCCGGCTATGCTGCCGTATTCGTCCACGACAAGCGCCATGTGGTTCCGGTTGGCACGAAAATCCCTGAGCAGGATGTTGGCGCGCTTGGATTCAGGGATGAATACGGCAGGGCGGATGATGGAGGCCAGGTCAAATTCTTTTTCCACGAAGTAGGCCAAGAGGTCTTTGGTAAGGATGATGCCCACGACTTTGTCGAGGTCGCCTTCGATGGCAGGAAAGCGGGAGTGGCCGCTTTCAATGACTTCTGCCAGCCATTCGCCGACAGGGCGGGTAATGTCGATGGCATAGATTTGGCCGCGCGGCACCATGAGGTCGCGGGCGGCCAGTTCGTTGACCTGGAATACGCCTTCAATCATGGACAGGCATTCGGCGTCAATAAGCTTGCGGGTGTGCGCGTCGTGCAGAATATCAAGCAGTTCGCTACGGCTTTCCGGCTCGGGCGACATGAACGCGGCAAGGCGCTCAAAAAGGGTGCGGTGGGGTCTGGATGCGTTCTGGCTGTTTTCAGGGTGCTCGGGCATAAGTGCGTTGTGATCTCCCGCTTCGGGGGGTGAAAACCTATAGGATACACAGAAACGGGAAAATGGCAAAATGGCGCGGCTGCATGGTTTTTTTCTGGTGAGAAGCCTGAATTTAATGGTAAAGTTGATTTGTCCCGCCTGGTCTGCGGGATGCCTGCCGGTGGATATCTGAATGGAAGAATCCGGCAGGGTGAAGCCGTTTTTCCCGGTTTTCTTTTTTATAAAAGGGGGGATGATGAGTTACAAAGTCAGGATTGATCCGGAACTGATTGCCATGCGGTCGCGTTTCATGAAGACGTTCGGTATGCCCATTATCGAGTTGATGGATCCGAAGCCGGGGGAGCGGATTCTGGATGTGGGATGCGGGTTCGGAGCGGTTTGCCAGCTGCTGGACGAAAAGGGGTGCCGGACGGTGGGCATTGATATCAGTGACAGTGTGGTGGAGGCTGCACGGGAACTGGGTGTGGATGCGCGGCTGGCCAATGCGGAGAGCATGACGTTTAACGAGGAGTTTGACGCGGTATATTCCGTTTCTGCCTTGCACTGGATGCGTCATCTTGACAGGGTGGCGGCCGGCATTATGCGTGCGTTGAAGCCAGGCGGGCGGTTTGTGGGCGAACTGGGCGGCCGTGGAAGTATTGTTAAGATTATTGCAGCGATACGGCAGGTGATGCTTAAAAACGGCATTGAGATGGAAAGTGTCCGTTCCTGGTATTTTCCTTCTGTATCTGAGTTTGCCGCTGTGCTGGAGAAAGCGGGTTTTGCCATCCGTTCTGTTGAACTGATTGAGCGGCCAACTGTGCTGCCAGGTGATGTCCGGGACTGGATGAAGATGTTTGGGCGGCATTATATGGATGCCTGGGATCCGAGCGAACATGAGCGTTTTCTTGATGCGATCCGGGATGCCGCCGCGCAGGCGATGGTCAATGAGCAGGGGGAGTGGGTAGCGGATTACCGCCGGCTGCGTTTTATGGCTGTCAAGCCTGAGTAATTTTTGCTGTTTTTTCCCGCCCTTTTGGGCGGGATTTTTTTGCCCTGTTGCAAGGGAATATTTTTTCCGTGAGGTTTTCCTCAGTTTCTCCACAGGGATATCCCCATTTGTCTGCCTGGTTATCCCGAGGTTATCCACCGGTTTTTTACCGGAAAAGGGTATTGGTTTTTCTGTTTTTTGCTGGTTCGGCGGGTTTTGCCTGTTTTTTCCTTTTTCGGCTGAAGATATGCGTTTTCCCCATTTTTTTTAACAGACAAGGCAAGATGAGGAGATTCTTTGTGGAACAGCCTGTTTTTATGCCTTTTTGAATATGCGTATAACGCATATTTGTTTATTCCTTCTTACCGGCGCTGCTGTTGCCGCTGCCGGTGATGCCTTTGCGCCGGAATTCCCAGGGCGGGACGACAATGGAGGATTGCCAGATGCCGATCCGGGCTTTTCGGGCAGTTTCCTGAAGGGCTGCAAAGGTATTGTCTTTAGGGCATGAACCATCGAACCAGGCCAGCCCGGTGCTGACTTGTTGCCGGTTGATGTTGATGCCATGACAGTGGACGATGGCGACGGCCTCTTTTTGCCGGTTGGTAAAGAGGGTTTGATACCGGATGTCTTTTCCGGCGCACAGCTGCCTGAGGGCGCGGGCGGACTGGATTGCCTGCGGCTGGCGCGGTTCAGGTGCATCGATGCAGGCAAGCCGGATTCTGACGGTTTGGTTTTTGTCAAGGACGGTCAGGGTATCTCCGCTGCCGATGCCAAGCAGGGAGGCTGCACAGGCAGGCAGGAGGCAGCCCGCCAGCAGGAAGGCAGAAAGAGTGAAAAGGCGTGCAGGCAGTATCATGATGGCTTTTTACCGGATGGAATGGGAAAATTATAGGCGTAAGCGCTGATTGTGGAAGGGGACAAAAACGGATTGTTTTTTTGCCAGGAAGGATGCCTGAAAGGACGGAGGATGGCCGGGCAGACAAAGGATGGCGCATGGCAGAGGGGAGTCAAGTGGGTGGCGGAAAAAGGAAAGATAGCCTGACATGGAATCCGGTAACAGGGTGTACGGCAGTTTCGCCTGCATGCCGGAATTGTTATGCAAGGGCTATTGCCTTGCGGCTGTGCCGGCAGGGGACGCCGGGTTATGCGGCCGGTTTTTCGCCTGTTTTGCATCCTGAACGGCTGGAACAGCCGAAAAGGCGCAGGCAGCCTGCGTTTTATTTTGCCGATTCGATGGGGGATTTGTTCCATGCTGCGGTGCCGGACAGTTTTCTTGATGCGGTGATGGCAGTGATGCGTGCAACGCCCCGGCATACTTATATGGTGTTGACCAAAAGAGCCGAACGTTTGCCGGCCTATTTTGCCGGGCGCGCCTGTCCGGAAAATTTGTGGCTGGGGGTGACGGTTGAGGACCGGGCCCACGGTTTGCCCCGGATGGCATTGCTGCGGCAGGTTGAAGCGCCGCTGCGTATGGTAAATATGGAACCGCTTTTGGAGGATGTCGGCGAACTGGATTTATCAGGTATTGGCTGGGTCAGGGTTGGCGGTGAAAGCGGGCCGGGGGCGCGGCCGATGCGAAGGGAATGGGTTGTGCGCATCCGGGATCAGGCGGTTTGCGCCGGTATTCCGTTTTGTTTTGCCGGATGGGGGGAGTGGGGGCCTGACGGACGGCGCTGTGGCAAGCAGGCTGCCGGACGGCTTCTGGATGGGCAGATATGGAATGAGATACCGTCTGGTGAGGTGATTTCCGGCCGAGAGAGCGCGGCAAAGATCCTGCCGCGCCAGCTTGATCTGGTGTTTTAAGGCAATGTGCCTTACGGAAGGCTGTCAGATTTCATTTGTCCATTTTCCGATGACGACACCGCAGATGGCAACGTTGTGTTCAATTTTGGTGATGCGGTTTGGCCAGGCAGGGTTTAACGCCATCAGCATCATTTCGCCATTTGGCTCAATAAGAAGCTGCCTGAAGACAGCGGTGTGCTCGTTGTTGAGCCGGACGATAACCATGCTGCCGTTGACGGCCTGGCGTCCCGGATCTACGACAATGTAGTCGCCATCATTATAGGAACGTTCCCCGCCAGGGTTGTGCATGCTTTTGCCGACAACCCTGAGTACGAAAGCATTGTCGGTATGCCGGAAAGGGCTGTATATCCATTCATCGGCATCATCCGGATGAAAATTGTCGATGGTTTCATTCCATTTGCCTGCCTGAACCCAGGAGATAAGGGGCAGCTGCCCTTCACGTGGTGAGGAAGGCCTGCCGGATACGCCATCCGGCCAGACAACATCATCGTCAAAGAAGAATCCAACCGGTACGTCAAAGGCAGAGGCAATGGTGCGCAGGTTTTCTGCTGTGGCGTTGACTTCACCCCGGCGTATTCTGCCGATGGTGGTTTGACCGATTCCTGTTTTTTTAGCCAGTTTCATCTGGGTGCCCAGCTGGGGATGGGACTTCATCAGATAGTCCAGGCGTTCGGCAACGATATCCTTGGATTTTTTCTTCATAAAACAATACATGAACTTATTATGGGTGGTAAAACAAACCATTTGTGACTTTATGAAAATCCGGAAGTGGTCTATCTTTTGGATTTTGGCCGGGCAGGTTATTTTTGTTTTCCCTGTATGCCAAAGGGCAATCAGGTTTATTGAAGCCTGTTTGGACTAATGGGCTTTTATGATTGCCCAACATTTTTTTTGACCAACCAGACCGTTTCAGGTTTCTTTGAGCCGGGGATAAGGAAGAAAACACGGGAAAGAGAAAACGGGTGCAGCCGGCAGGACAGAAAGGGGCAATTTTGAGCGGCACCTGATGTTGTCTGTTTTTCCTGTTGCAGTGTGCCGGTTGCAGGAGAACAGATAAGTGCTTTACCGGTTTTGGCTGGCAGCCGGGCGTATGGCGCTGTGTTTTCGGGCGAGCTGGTTTGAAGGCCGGGGAAGCTGGCTGCCGGCTTGTCAGGTGATGGAAAAAAGGCGGCAGGCTGGCATTGTTTTCGGAATGTCCGAAAGTGAAGAGATGGATTTTGCCGGTTTGGGTGGCTGTCATGGTTCCATCAGGACGGTAACGCAAGTGTATTAAATGTCAGAAGTGGATGGTAACAGCCGGGATAAGGAAGAACAAGCCATAATTGGCGTAAATGGCTATTTTTTATGCGCAATAAGCATTTTTTATAAGGAGGGATATCTGTTGTGCGCAGGAGGGACTGGCCGATGAGTGGGTGGAGTGTATTGTTTTGCGGACTGGTTCAGCCGGAGGGTGCCGATGCCGGGGCTGGCAGGGCGATTGTGCAGGAAAGGGAATATCGGGAAGTTTTCTCCCACGGGATGGGCAGTGTAAAATCAGGTGCGGCTGGCGGCGGCCGGTTTTCCGGGGATGGAGGGGAGGACAGTTTTGCAGTTGAAGGATGGGAAAAAGACAGCCTGTTTCCTGCCCGGGGCGCTTGTATTCAGGGGGGCGGCTGTTGTTTTGTCTGTGTGGTTGTGCCAGGCGGTTTTTCCGCTTTACGCTGCTTCTTCCCAGCCGCTGGTGTTTTCGGCGAAGTGCCCTGCAGGGGGAGCGGCAGGGGAGAAGCTGTTTGAGGCGGGAATGGATTATGAATATGCCCGCAAGGGGATTGAGCAGGATTTTTTCCGAGCGGAACGCTTTTACCAGCAGGCATTGGACAAGGGCAGCGCGAGGGCCGCGCTTTATTTGGGCCGGTTATACCGGCAGTCTTATGCCGGGCGGCCGTTTTACACGCCTCGGTTGCGTTTTCAGGCGGCGCTTTTTGAATATGCTATTTCGATGGGATGCCCGGACGCTTATCTTTTTCTGGCCGAAGCCTACCAGAATGGCTGGGGAGTCAAAGCCAGCCTTTTAACGGCCTGGCAGCTGGTAAAAGAGGGGGCAATGAAGGGTTCAATGGCTGCGATGACAGCCTGGGGAACGAATTTGTATTTTGAGAACCGCTTTGAGAAGGGCGAGCAGGCCCAGGCTATGCGAAGCGAGGCAAAAGCCTGGCTGGAAAAGGCGCTAAAGCAGGGCGACGGCCAGGCGGGTTATGAGCTGGCGCTGATTTACCGGGTGTATGAGCGCGATCCGAAAAATGCTGTTCGGGTATTGCGCGAAGGCGCACGGCTGGGCAATGTGGATTGCCTTTCGATGCTGGCGGGAATTTACCGGCGCGGCGAGGATGGGCAGCCCAAGGATGAGGCTTATGCGGAAGCGGCAGATGCGCTGCGCAGGGAAATTGATGTCAGGGAAGCGCCCCGGCCGGTCAGCCAGTTTTCCCGGCGTTTGCCATCAAGGCCGGTGCTGCCGTACCGGGCGGGGATGCCATGAGGCAGTTGTTACAGGCGGTATGTATTGCCGCATTTTGCTGCGGCTTGTCCGGTTTTGCTGTGGCTGGAGAAGGGGAATATGCCCGCCTGTATGTGATAAACCGCTGTTACCATACTGTGGATATTACTGTCGGGCAGGAAAAGGAGCCGCTGCGTTTGCCTTCGGTACCGCCGCGGGCAAGGGAGATGGTCTGGTTTGCCGGGGCCGGCCGGATGGATATGGCGGATACTGTTGTCCTGTCGCGCGAGTCGGCGCCAAAACGGCAGGTTTCGCTGGGTGAATTCGTGGAAGGTGCGCAGCATGAGCGCTGGAAAGCGGGAAAACAGACGGTGGATTCCTGGTTTGTTACGTTGTGCCCGAAAGAGCGTAATTTGGCTGATCCGGCAGGGATGACGATGCGGCCTGCCTATGCGGAAGAGCAGGTGGCAGAGTATGAGATGCGGTTTACGCGGGTGCCAGGCTCGCATGATCCGGTTCATTTTCTTGCGGATTATCCGGTAAGGGTGTTGCTGGACGGGGTGCCGCTGCACCTTTTGGCTACAGGCCCGGACGGGGTGCTGCGCTTTTTGATGCCGGCAGGCGTATCAGGCGAGGTAACGCTGGAATCGCCGCCGGAGGTGCGGCGTACGCTGTGGCTGGGTAAAGACTGGGCGCCTGTGCGGGTGCGTGCGGCCAAAGCTGGCGAGGCAGTGCTGGTGCGTCCGGTTTTGCTTTCAATGCCGCAGGAGTGGTAGGCCGCCATGCGGGCAGTGATGAGATGTGCAAGGCCGGCTGGTTTGGCCTGGCGGCGCATGGTAGGCCGGAAGGCCGTTTTCCTGGTATTTTGGGCTGCGGTTTGGTGCTGTGTTGCCTGGGCAGGAGAAGCCGGGGAAAACGGTGCGGTTTCCCGCATGGAAGCAGCGGCGGGGCCGGTGGAGGCTGCCGCGCAGTATGCGATGGCGCTTGCCTGTGAAACGGGGAGGGGGATGCCGAAAGATGAGGCGGCGGCGCTGATGTGGTATGAAAGGGCCGCGCGGCAGGGGTATGCCCCGGCACAAAATAATCTTGGCATGATGTATCTTGAGGGAAGGGGCACGCCTGAAGACGGGGAAAAGGCGGTGTTCTGGTTTGGGGAGGCGGCTGACCAGGGCAACCGTTATGCCTTGCTGAATCTGGGCATGTTGTATTACGAAGGCCGGCTGCTCAAAAAGAATGAGAAAAAGGCGGCGTTGCTGTTGGAGGATGCGGCCCGCCTGGGAGAGGCGCAGGCCCAGTTCAACCTGGGGACGATGTATTTGTCTGGCCGCGGCGTGGAGCAAAGTTATCCCCATGCTGCCAGGTGGTTTCATCTGGCGGCAGAAAGCGGAGATGCGCAGGCGCAATTCAATTATGCCCTGATGCTGGAATCCGGCGAAGGGGTGCGGCAGGATTTTGCCGGGGCGGCCGGATGGTATGACAAGGCGGCACGGCAGGGTTATGCCGCTGCGCAGACGGCGCTGGGCCGGCTGTATGAGCTCGGGGCGGGGATAGAGAAGGACGCGGAAGCTGCCGGGGCATGGTACCGGCTGGCCGCCGGGCAGGGTGAAGCAAAGGCCATGTTTTTTCTGGGGCGGCTTTATGAACGAAGGAGGCTTGGCAGCGGGGAAGGGGCCGATGCTGATGCGCTTGCCTGGTACCGCCGGGCGGCAACAGGCGGGCTGGCCCAGGCGTCTTTCCTGACAGGCCGTTTTTATGAGGAAGGCCGGGGGGTGGCCGTTGACCTGAAAGAGGCGCTAAAATGGTATGAGGCGGCTGCTTCAGCCGGTGTGCAGATGGCTGTGCCTGCCGTACACCGGCTTCGTGCCCGGATGGATGCGCCGCTTTCCGGCAGTGGTGAAGGAAACGGGCGCGTAAGCAGAGAGGGGCGGAATCAATGACGGTTAAACAGAACAGGATGGCGCAGAGAATTTGCTATCGGCCCGGGCTGCTGTTTTTTGCAGCGGGCTTTTTTTGCAGCGTTGCCTTTGCGCAGGCAGAAGGGGATGCGGCGGCAGGCAGGCGGTTATATGAAGAAGGGCGGTATGAGCAGGCTTTGCCATTGATGAGCAAGGCTGCGGAAGCCGGAGACAGGGAGGTGCAATACCGGCTTTGCCTGATGTTCAAGCGCGGGCAGGGCATGAAAAAGCCTGATGCGCAAAAGGCGTATGCCTGGTGCCGGAAGTCGGCAGAACAGGGGTATGGCCCTGCGGAGTATGAGACAGCAGCGAGCCTTTATGCCGGTTTGGGGACAGAAAAAGATACGGCTGCCGCACTGGATTATTATATGCGCGCTTCCCGCCAGGGGGTGCCGGAGGCGCAATATGCGCTGGGGATGCTGTATGAATCTGGCGATGGCGGTGTTACGCAAAGTTATTACCAGGCACGTACGCTTTATATGTGGGCATCCGGCAAGGGATATGCGCCGGCGACTTACCGGGTTGGCACGATGTATGAGGAAGGAAAGGGCGTGCGGCCGAGCATGGCGGCAGCTTTGCGCTGGTACCGCAAGGCGGCTTCGATGGGAAACGGGGATGCACTGGCCCGCCTGGAAGCATTGAAGAAGCAGGAAGAAGAGATGGAAGCGGCTGTCCGCGCAGCCGTGACGGCGGGTGGCCAGCCAGGGGGCGCTGTGATGCCTGGCCGTGAAGGAGGATAACAAGGGAATGAATAAGGGATGGTTTGGAAAAACGGTTGGGCCGGTTCTGGCAAAGGGATGCCTGGCAGTTGCTTTGCTGGCAGGATTTGCGGCTGCTGTGCCGGCACAGGAAGGGGATTTTGAGGAAGGCACACGCGCTTATGCCGCTGGTGAATATGGCCGTGCTTTTGCGCTGACGGCCAGGGCGGCTGAAGCGGGCGATGCCCGCGCCCAGACGGCGGCGGGGCTGATGTGTGAACTGGGGCGGGGGACCCGGAGAAGCGCGCGGGAGGCGGTGAAATGGTACCGGCAGGCGGCCGGGCAGAATTTCCCGATGGCGTTTTTCAAGATGGGCGAGATGTATGAGCATGGCATTGGCGTGAAGCAGGATGACGAGGAGGCGCTTTCCTGGTACCGCAAGGCGGCTGCCGAATCATACGGGGATACGGCTTATCTGGTAGGGAGCTGGTACCGGAGCGGCAGGGGCACGGCAAAGGATGATTCGCAGGCGGCGCGCTGGCTGGAAAAGGCGGCAGACAAGGGCCATGTTGAAGCGCAGAAGATTTTGGCCGGCATGTATATGCGCGCCGAGGGGGTGGTGCAAAATGATGAGGAATCGGCCCGGTTGTATAAAAAGGCGGCGGAGGCCGGGGATGCCGAAGCGCAGTACACCATGGGACTGTTGTATGCGTTCGGGCGCGGGGTATATCAGGATGCCGCAGACGCCATGAAGATGTTTGAGCTGGCGGCCGGACAGGGGTATGCGGATGCCTTTTATGAGGTGGGATCAATGTACCTTTACGGCGAGGGCGTATGGATGAGAAATGAGGAAAAGGCGCTCGAGTGGCTGAAAAAATCGGCAGAGGCGGGAGATGCGAAGGGGATGTACAGCCTGGGGCTGATGTATAGCAAGGGGCAGGGGACTGCCAGGGATAATGCCGAGGCAGCGCGCTGGCTGGAAAGGGCGGCAAGCCAGGGCCATGCCGGAGCGGAGGCGGCTTTGGGCCTGATGTATGCGGCAGGCGAAGGCGTGCCACAGGATGCGGCCAGGGCATTTGCCTGGATGGGAAAGGCGGCAGCGCAAGGGGATGCGGCAGCCCAGTTTAACCTGGGGGTGATGCACAGCCAGGGGATTGGGGGCGAACCGGATTATGCCCGCGCTGCGCAATGGTTCAGGAAGGCTGCCGAACAGGGCCATGCCATGGCGCAATATAACCTGGGATGGCTTTATGGCAATGGGCGCGGCGTACCGTTTTCGGCTAACCGGACGATATACTGGTTTGAAAAGGCGGCTCGCCAGGGCAATGTGGATGCGCAGTATTCGCTGGGACGGCTCTATGAGCAGGGGTGGCAGGCAGCGCCGGATGCAGACAAGGCGGCCGAGTGGTATAAGAAAGCGGCTGATCAGGGGGACGAGAATGCCCGGCAGCGCCTGGCGGCGCTGAAAGGGACGGATGTGCCGGCTTATTCTGCCGAGCCGCAGCAGCCGGAATTTCTGTTGTGAGCGCATAGGGTAAGGGATGGGCAGTTTTTTCCGGTGTCCGCCGCTGTTTGCGGCATGTTGCCTGGCTGCTTTTTTGTCTTGCCTGGTTTTGCCGGGGTGGGCGGATGATTTTGCCGATGGGGCCACGTTTTTCCGCAACGGGCAGTACCGCCAGGCGCTGGCAGCTTATTTGCGTGCAGCGCAGGCCGGCCATGCCGGGGCGCAGAATAATTTGGGCAACCTGTATGCGCAGGGATGCGGCACGGCAAAAAATGAGTCTGAGGCGGTAAAGTGGTTTACAAAATCGGCCGGGCAGGGTTTTGTGCTGGCACAGCGCAATCTGGCCAGGATGTATCAGGAAGGGCGCGGTGTAAAGAAGGATGCCGGCAAGGCGCTGGCATGGTACCGGAAGGCGGCGCTTCAGGGCGATGCTTTTTCCCAGTACCAGACGGGATTGTTTTATGCCCGGGGAGAGGGTGTTCGGCAGGATTATGTCAAGGCGCGCCATTGGCTGGCCAAAGCCGCTGAACAGGGGCAGGCAGATGCCATGGTTTCGCTGGCGATGCTTTCCGAGGCGGGACTGGGCAAACCGCGTGATATTGCCGAGGCGTTAAGGTGGTATGACAAGGCAGCGTTGCGCGGCAAAACGCAGGCAGCTGCCAGGGCGGATGCCTTGCGGGCCGGCGGGGAACAGGCGGCCATGCAACTGCGCCAACCTGACCGCCGGAAGCAGTAGGGGGCCTGTTTTTTGCTATTGGCAGGATTTACTGGAATATTATTATTTTGAGGATATATCCAATTTGGATTTTGAAAAAATACATTAAAAATAAACCAAAAATAAGTAAGGTTGTGGAAATGACTGTTATTCCTGGAATAGAAAATATAAGAGATGGAAATAATAGACTTGCTGTATACGGAATCGCTTCAATAGCTATTTCACAGCTTCCTTTCTTTATTATCAGTTCGTTCCATACTGAATGCCAGCCAGAATAATATAACTGGCATCCAGTTATAATTAGAATTTAAGTGTTTCTCCATCAAATGGTATCAAGACTTTATCCCTTATTCCTTTTTTCCGGGCATACTGTGACAAGTCTTTGCGATCCACTGTCATGTGGTTGATGGCATCCATGTGAATTGCCACTACATCAGCCTTGGGCATCTTTGTCACCATTTTCCAGACATCTTCCTTGCCCATGATTATTTCCGGCGCGTCCTTGAATTTTTCAACAGACATGGAAGCGCCACCAGCATTGACAATAATCACATCCGGCGCATGCTTTGACAGAGCCTCATCCACACCTTCAAACCAGATGGTATCGCCCACAAGCCACGCTTTTTTGCCGCCGGATGTTGTAAAGACAACTCCCATCACTTCTCCAAGAGCTTTGCCAAGGGCCGGATCAGCATACATGGTTTTTGAGCCGTGCTGCGTGGCTGTTCTTTCCATCTTTACTTTTCCGAATTCGTCAGACTCTTTCATTATGCGCACATTGGTGAAACCCTGGTTCTTTACAACTTTCGCATCTTCCCCATTTTGCACATAAAAAGGTATGTCTTTGGGCAATGCCTCCTGTGCCGCCTTGTCCCAGTGATCAAGATGGGTATGGGTGAGAACCACCGCGTCCACGCCATCAAGAATATCTTTCACAGGCATGGGCAGGGGGGTTAAAGGATTGCGGAGCCAGCTGCGATAGGTGTCGGGAAAACCCTCATACGCCCCGACTTCTGCGAACATCGGGTCAATAAGGAAGGTAGTGTCGCCGCTTGCAAGTTTTATGGTGGCATTCCTGATATGCTGGAGTGACAAATCATTATCCGCCGCTTTCGCAAGGTTCAGGTTGACGGTTAATGCGAATGTAAGTACAAGGGACAGGGTGAATATCAGACGCTTCATTTTTTCTCCCTCAAATTGGTTTTGCTGTTACTCTGCCTGGAATTTCCAGTAAGGCGAAAGAATGCGCTTCACTTCCTCTATGGCTTTTTCCTGATCGGGCGTAAGTTTGTTACCCACAATCAGGCCGGTGACAGGATCTATCACTTCCGTTTCTTCACCACTCATTGCCTCAATGCTTTTGAGGATACAAAATGACATGTAATTTCCTTTTCCACCTTCCAGAATGGCAATAAGATGTCCATGGGCATGGTTATCCGCGATGTCTTGAACGATTTCCACAAGCTTTTTATAGCCATCAGCAGTTATTTGCTGACGGCAAAGCGGATCAAAGATATTGGAGGCGTAACCGGCGATGAGAACAACCAGTTCCGGTTTGTACTGTTCAGCGACCGGGACGATAATATCGGTAAATGCCTTGATGTATGCATCGTCTCCCGCACCGGATGGCATAGGAATGACGACATTGTAGCCTTTCCCCCTGCCTTCTCCAATCATGTCGGCATTTCTGTCAGCTACGCTATTTTCCTCAAACGCGCCAGTCTGATGAACTTCCGCATAAAGCACTTCATCGGTGTTGTACCAGGCATCCTCAATGCCTTTTTTGTAGTGATTGTCAAAGTCTATGATCATTATGCGTTTCAGGCCGTATTTTTGACGTGCATATTCAACAAGTATGTTGAAATCATTGACGACACAGAAACCAAAGCCCTTGTCCCGCTCCGCATGTGCTGACGGCGGCCTTTGCAGGCAAAATGCGTTATCGATTTTGCCCTGCATTATCATGTCCAGGGCATTCTTGTCGCCGCCAACTGCTTCGCGGATTACGTTAAGGCCCTTATGGCCAATCTGACAGTATTCGCCAACTTCCCCGCCTCCGGCATTGCTCAGGGCATCAAGTTTGTCGATGTACTCACGCGAATGGAAGCCAACCAGTTTTTCCTTGTCTTCCAATCGGGTGGGAACAAATGTCAGCTTGTCCAGCAAGCCTGTTTTTTTTAAAAGATCATATGCCTCTGCCACCCGCTCCGGCGTATCATAATAGTCGTTTGTCGCTATCCATGGATTGTACCCGGCAGACATGCAAAGGTAGCCATCGCTTGCCTTGTAATCCGCAAAATTGCCGGAATACATCAAACCGGTTTTTCTTTTAGACATTTGAATTTCCTCCAATGGTTGAGAGTTTCAATTACCGGACCCCCAGACTGTAAAGCCTGTAGCTACTATAGGGTCAAGTTGGGAAATTCAATTTTTGAAAAAAATAATTAAAGTCAAACTTTTTATATAGTTAGACATGAATTTGCCAGAACCTATGGACACAAACTGCAAGCCCCTGGCAGGTTTCTCTCAACCATCAATTCCTTTAATAAATAAGCAAACCGGAAAACAGGGCGAAGGACGGGAAAAACGGCAACCCGGGAACGCAAATTTTTTGTTGTGAAATGAAAAGCGTAAGTTAAGGGCGGGGGAATTCCCGCCCTTAACTTATTGTGCTTACTGGGCAGAGAAACTCAGCGTGCCATTCCCGCTGCCAGGAAAGAAATCACCAGTGAATTGAGGGATACCCCTTCCGCTTTTGCCCGGGCTGTCATTTGCGCATGAAGCGATTTTGGCACACGGGCAACGAACTTGCCGGAAGCCACCCCGCCGCTATTTGGCGCGGGTATAGGAAACCCAGCTTCTTCCAGCGCAGTGATAGTTTCAACTAACGCTTCTCTTCCATTAGCAATCGCTTCTTCAAGCGTTGCGCCATCCGAGATGCACACATTAAAATCAGGATAGGAGATCAAGAAGCCACCACCTTCCTTTTCTGTCAGCGGGCGAATTTCAAAAGGATATTTGTCAATATCTCGCATCAATAATCAACTTCCATCATCCTGGTGATTTTCATCACATACACCGGCTTTACAGGCCGGTGAATAGGGACAGGCAACATTCTGCCGTCAAGCCAAGTGAAAACGCAATGACTTGATCCACGCTGCCGCCATGTCAAATCATATTGCTTCGCAACCATTTCATATTGTCAATATGAAAATTGAAAAATATTTGACAAACTGCACCGGTATGGCGCGGCCCGTTATGATGTGAAAACAGCCCGGTTTTTCAGGCTGTTTTTATGGTGCGGGTTGCACCAAATATTTATCAGGCGGGAATGGGGTCGGCAATCAGGCAAAAGCCTGGCGCATGGCCTGTTTTCATGATAGCTGAAAATGCCGGATTCCTGTTTCCGGAAAGCGCCTTATGGCGATTTTCTTTTGCCAGGCCGTTTTTCCAGCTGAGTTATGCCTCTTCGCGAGCTTTCTCGCAACCATCACATCCAACATGCTGTTTCCCATCATGCGCAGGTAGCCTATACAGAACCAGCCATACCTTGCCAGAAAAGGGTTTTGCCGTATCCGGCGGCGCTGAATTATCCTGGATGATCTGCCTGGTGCAGGCAGCATGCCGCTTTTTTCCCTGTCCTGCTATGAAAAGGCTGGCAGCCTGATGATTTTTTATGCTGTTTTTCAGATTTTCAGGACAGAGGGAGCCGTTGCTTTCTTTCCTTTCTTATCAGGCCCGGTATGTTGCCAGTGTTCAGGATTGCTTACGGTTTTCAAAAAAAATGGCATTTACCCCTAAATAAATTTGCAAGCCTTCCGTTAAACAGGTAACAGAGATTGACCAGGCAGCCAACCCTTGCGACCGGATTACCAATCCGGTGTCAAGCCAGCCGGGGGGGGGATTTCTTATCAAAAAAAGCGGGATTTTCCCGCTTTTTTTAATGGTTTTATATTCCCTTCCGGCAAAAAAACACCCCGGTCAGGTATTCACCTGACCGGGGTATCAAGAAGAGTATCACTCTTCGCTACCTGACTTATCCTCCTTCATTTCTGCCAGAAAACGGGACAGCTTCTCTGTATCGCTGCCCGGTTCAGATAACAGAGCCTCGCCGGTTTGTTGCAGCAGCTTTCCTCTTTTATGGTTGCTCTTTCTTCCCGGTTTGACAGAAGCAGAAGGTTGCTTGATGCCTTTTTTACCGGAAAAAGCCTGTTTCTGATAAGGAATTGAAGCCATCTTACCCTCCCTGGTTCAGGCTGGGAAACCGGCCTGAACCGTACGGTTTTAGCCGAGCAGGGACAGCACCGTCTGCGGGCGTTGGTTTGCCTGTGCCAGCATGGCGGTACCAGCCTGTTGCAGGATGGTTGTGCGGGAGAGTTCTGCCGTTTCGGCAGCATAATCCGCATCCTGGATACGGCTTCTGGCATTGCTGGTGTTTTCAGCGTTTACTTCCAGGTTGGAGATCGTTGAGTTGAAACGGGATTGCAGTGCGCCATAGCGAGCCATTTCCTTGTCAATAGTGTTAATGGCGGCATCGCAGATGGCAATGGCCAACTGGGCCTTGTCAAAGGCGCTGACGTCCAGGCTGGCTACGGTTTTCAGCTTCGATGAATTGGCAGTTGCCGCAAAGTCTGTTGCTGTTGCAGCAGCAGTTGTCTTGATATTGAAGCCGGATTGGGAATCAAAGGTGATTGTGCCGACTACGCCCAAAGATGCCTTGGCTTCGGCAGCAGCAATAGCAGTAAGTTCGGCAGCTGTGGGATTATCAGGATCCGCAGGTGCCGCGGCAGTAGCTATTTCAAACTCTTTTGCTGTACCAACAGTAGCCTTATCAGTATTCGAGTCATACTGGATACTTGCCAGTGTGGCTGTCTTGCTATCCCCGACATCTTGAACAAGATTAATGCTTTCCCCCGCGGCATTAGTCAGCTTGATTCCGCCCAGATCTTCCGAATACTCTGCCGAGACGCCAGTTTTGGCAGTTTGTGCATTAAAGGCATTGATGGCTTCCGCATAGCCGTCTGCATCCAGATTGGAGCCAATAGTAAAGGAAATCGGGACAGCATCGCTATTATTGGAATTGATCTTGAAACTGTAAGATTTACCAGCTGCTGCTGTGAAAAGTGCCTCTGTCTTGGCCGAAGCGGTTACCCCTGTTTTGCCAGTCTGGGCATTTACCAGTGCAGCTGCTTCCTTGGCAGATTTGCCGGAAAGGTCGATTTCACTGGAGCTGCCCAAACGGCCTGCTACTGTAATTTTATCGGTTAATCCAGGAAACTTGGCAGGAGTATCAATAACAGCTTTGCCGCCATCATCTTTATATGTAGCAGGCGTTATCGAAGCCGCATCATTTGCTTTTGAATACACCCGGTTCCCACCATACACATGCGTCTGGAAATTCGTGCCGTTGGCGGTGATCAGCTCGCCTGCGTTAGCACCTACCTGGAAGTTTTGCCCGCCCAACGTCCCATCCAGCAGGTGCTGGCCGTTGAATGTGGTGGTCTGCGCTATCCGGTTGA